>NZ_RBZN01000067.1 GCF_003628435.1 Ureibacillus endophyticus
ATGTTGTATGTGCTAAACTTTTATTATCCATATGGATCTCCTTTCGTACATAATTGGTTGACCAGACCATATATTATTGTACGATTGGAGTATTTTTTTTGTCCATAGCTAAAAGCTTTTTAGAACCCCCTGCATAGCAGGGGGTTTTCATTTAACCAAAAATAACAAGAGCACAAGTGTGATAACTTGTGCTCTTGTTATTGGGCTACCAACCTATTTTCCTTGCACTACTGTAAAAATATAGTTATAGAGGAAATATTCTTTTACAATTTTAGTCTATCACTTCTTTAATAAAAGAACAACGATTTGATTTTGTACTATTTCATAAAAAAATAGATTAAATTGTAATTTTTTGTCACTTATGCACCCTTCATCCGAAATATTCAGACTTTTTACTTTAAAAAATTTAAAACATCAGGAACATATAAATCGGATTATGGAAACATATACTACTATCGAAATTCATCATAGGATGAAAATTTATAGGGAGGTGTTGAAAAGATGTCTTCATACGACAGTTATCCAGCTGAGTTAGATTTGTTTCTTGGGGGACTACTTGTTACATTCGGGATATTTATCATACTCTTTGCAATTTTAGCTTATATCTTAACTGCAATTATTTATTATAAAACAGCACAAACTAATGGATTACAGGACATTGCCTTTTGGTCATGGATTCCGCTTTTAAATGTATATGTATTATTTGCATTAGGTTCGACTAAAACAACATTGGAAGAAATCAAAAAGGATGCAATTAAATTTACCATTATTTATTTCGTACTCGCCATTGTGTCGATCATTCCAATCATCGGGTTCTTAGCATCCATTGCAATGATGATCATTGCAATTTACTACATGTACCGTATACTTTATCGATGGACTGCTGATTCAGGAAAAGCCATCCTATTTGTCGTTCTTACTTTCATCACAGGTGGCCTGTTCTTTATGATTTACGGACTTATCATGATGAAGAAACCATTCTTGGCTTAAATTAAATGTTTCAGAATTGTTTGTGTACCCGGTACACAAACAATTCTGAAAACTTACTACAATTTCAACTAACGCATGTATTTTCAGCATTTTCTTCTATTATAATAGTATTGAATTGGAGCAGTATTGCTAAAAAACCTCTGTACCACGAATTATCGTGCCTCATACTCCCTCACATTTGATAAGGAGAATTTCCCACTTTCACTTTAAGTTTATGCTTTTCGGATATTTTAAAATCACAAAGATGGACACTCTCTTAATGATTTTCTTCTATTATATAAGGAAGTTTCATATTAATTAGACAAGACTTAAAAGATTACTTAACTGTTATATAAAAGTTATTGCTGTTCTATAACATAATGTGATAACATCATTATTATAGTAAATATTGTGAAAATTTAAATAGTATTGGAGGCTAACAGAATGGTTACCTTTCTAGTCTGTATTGCTTTATTAATTGTCGGTTATTTTACTTACGGCAAATATGTTGAAAAGGTATTTGGTGAAAAGCCAGATCGACCAACTCCAGCGTACGTGAATGCGGATGGAGTTGATTATATTCCGATGTCCACTCCGAAAAACTCACTAATCCAATTATTAAATATTGCTGGTACTGGTCCAGTATTCGGTCCAATTGCAGGAGCATTATATGGCCCAGTTGCATTCATTTGGATTGTAGTTGGATGTATTTTCGCTGGGGCAGTACATGATTATTTAACTGGGATGATTTCAATCCGAAACAAAGGCGCTCATGTTCCGGAACTTGTTTCGAAGTTTTTAGGGAAATTCATGAAACATGTAGTAAATGTTTTTGCTCTTTTATTATTGTTATTAGTTGGAACAGTTTTCGTATCATCACCTGCGATGTTAATTAATAATTTACTAGAAGGTGATGCATCTACATTAACTATCATTGTTGGTGTAATTTTCTTATATTATATTTTAGCTACACTTTTACCTGTAGATAAAATTATCGGTCGACTTTATCCTTATTTCGGTGCAGTTTTAGTAATTTCTGCTCTTGGAATCGGTTTAGGTTTAATTTTTACAGGAGCACCAATTCCTGAATTAACGTTCACGAATATGCATCCAAAAGAATTACCGATTTTCCCATTATTATTCTTTACTATTACTTGTGGTGCATTATCTGGTTTCCATGCAACGCAAACACCAATTATTTCTCGTACGACTCAAAATGAAAAACAAGGTCGTAAAATTTTCTACGGTATGATGATTGCTGAAGGGATTATCGCCATGATTTGGGCTGCTGCTGCTATGAGTCTATTTGATGGATATGGTGGTTTAAACGAATTACTAGCTGCCGGTGGTCCTGCAGCGGTTGTTAGCGAAGTATCATTGTTAATGATGGGTTCAATTGGCGGAACAATTGCCATTTTAGGAGTTATAGTTTTACCAATTACTTCTGGAGATACTGCATTCCGCGCAGCACGTATGATTATTGCTGAGTACTTTAAATTTGGCCAAGCTAAGTTACTAAGCCGTTTGTGGATTGCAATTCCACTCTTCATTATGTCTTATGCATTAACAAAAATTGATTTCCAAATCTTATGGCAATATTTCTCTTGGGCAAACCAAGTAACTGCGGTCATTGCATTATGGGTTGGAGCGATGTATTTATTCCTAGCTAAGAAAAATCACTGGATTGCTACCGTTCCTGCAATCTTTATGACGTATATGGTTATTGTATATATCTTATTTGAACCAACAATGGGATTCGGAATACCGCTAAATGCATCCTATATTGGTGGTTCAGTTGCTACAATCGCTCTTGTAGCAGTCTTCTTCATCTCTGCACACAAAAAACGCGGCACATCCTTCTTACTTGATGAAGATGTATCTGGGTATCAAGTGGCAGCTGGTTCTGAAAAGAATTAGAAATTAGTGTACCCGGTACACAAACAATTCTGAAAACTTTATACAATTTGTTTAGGCGTGGGAGCTCCCACGCCTTTTTATATGTTGTATAAAAGCCGAGAAATGTTTATTCTAATGTATTACCAAAGCTATTTTGATTCTCTAATACAGCATTGTCATAAGCTATTAAAGTTACTTCTAATTTATCCTCTAGTTGTTTTATTTCCTTGAGTTGTTCTTGATTTAGTTCTGCAAATTTTGTCTCTTCCAAAGGTATCCCTTCCTTTTTAAAAGTATCGTTTTCAGTATAAGAAATTCATTGGAATTTATACTTTGCTTTAATAATGTACCCGGTACACAAACAATTCTGAAAACTATGTACAATTCACCAAAAATATATTCAAAATATTTTTTTGAGGCAGATTATTATACTATTTTTTTATTTTAGGTGTGATTCGTACATTAAATTTGCAATTTGATACTATTTGGAAAATATACAGAGATAGACACAAAATGATTAGAAGAATATTTTTATATTAAGCTATTGCATTAATTTTTCTACAGATTTTCAAAGTTTAATAAGGAAGGAGTTTAAGTTATGCCAAGGAAGAAAAGGATATGGCATCCTGATGTATTTAATCATGTTGTTTCCCGAGGTAATAATCGCCAAAATATTTTTCTTTGTGATCGAGACTTTATAGAATTCTTTCGTGTGCTTTCCTATACCTACGAGAAATATCCTTTTATCATCACATCTTATTGTTTAATGTCTAATCATTATCACTTATTACTACAATCACCAGAAGTTCCGCTAGGTAAAGTGATGAGAATTATTAATCATCGTTATGGAGATTATTTTAGAAAGAAATATCATTATACTGGCCATCTATATGAGAAAAGATACTATTCGGAATTAATCACAACTCCTAACTCAATGATTAGGGTTAGTAGATATATTCATCGAAACCCTATTAATACAACAACCCCAATTGTTCATAAACTTGAACATTATCGCTATAGCAGCTATGCATTTTATAAACACAATCAACCTTGCCCATATCCATTCTTCGATACTAAGCCACTTTATGATTGTTTTATTTATCCGTATCTCCAAACCAAAGAACATTACTTCGAATATTGCGAAACAAATAAAGAAGATGAAATCGAACTTACACTCAAAACATAAAAAACCGAGTTCAATCTCTCAAAGATTGAACTCGGTTAAATTGTATACAATTGTCAGAATTGTTTTTGTACCGGGTACAGCTA
Source organism: Ureibacillus endophyticus (assembly GCF_003628435.1). Lineage (GTDB taxonomy): Bacteria > Bacillota > Bacilli > Bacillales_A > Planococcaceae > Ureibacillus > Ureibacillus endophyticus. Next base: position 4,135 of record NZ_RBZN01000067.1, read on the forward strand.
TTTAGTTGAACTTAGCTACACCGTTTTCGATAATAAAATCTTGATCCAAATTTAATGTTGTAGAAACTGGGTCTTCCGCTTGTATTTGCGTATTAGTAGATGTAATTACACTTCCATTTTCAACATTAATTAATTTGATTGCGCCTTCATATAAGCCAGCTTGATTTACTACTACGTATACTGGTGTTTCTGCATCTATTAATGGGAAACCTTGTACAGGACCCCAACCAGTTTTAACAATATTGTACCATGCCCCTGTTGTATCTTGAGCTATTAGTTGTATACCTTCATTTAGACCTTCAACAACCACTCGTACTTTTGCATAGTCCAAGCTACCTTTTTTAAGGGACACCATGATTGGTGTTCTATTATCTGTATTAAATTCAGTAATACGTCCGTTTGCATCCTCAGTAATTTTCCCTTCAGTTGTAACCGCTTCAGTAGGAAGTCCACTAATAGAGATTTTTGGAGCTTTTGTTACGTTATAGATAAATGTGTTTTCTGCTGTTGTCGGATCCATATTTCCAAACTGATTGCCAGCTTCGTCTCTTATTACTAAGAAGAATTTCACAGTTCCTTTTTTAGCAATTGCATCTGTTACCACTGCACCAAAGTCAATTGTCCATGTTTGTGTTTCAGCCTTATATGTTACTTTAACCCCTTGAGCTTCAAATGCTGCTTTTAATTCATCTGTTCCATATGGGTTTTCCTCACTTGCATATACGCTGAACTCTGGTAGTGCTAAGTTATGATCCACTTCTAATTCACGTAAGTTTTCATCTTTTGCTTTGACTACTAGTTTAAATGTCTCGTCATGTGCAAGCTCTACATCAGTACCAGATACCGGGCTAATACTTACTAATTCCGGTTTAATTGCATCTTGTTCACCGGAGTTATTTCCTCCACCGTTTCCTGGAGTACCACCATTACCCGGTGTTCCAGTATTACCTCCATCATTTCCAGGAGACTCAATAACAGTACCTGAATTATCAATAACTTGCTCAATGTTTCCTTTTACTGTTTCATAGTCATTAATAATAGTAGAAATATTTGAATCTGTTGGAACAACTAATTTTTCAACTTTTGCATTCTCTCCAAGAGACACTTTTGCATTAGCATTCACTATTTCAAGTTGTTTTACTGATCCTGTTACATCTAAAGCCAGTTGTGTAGCTTGTTGTACATTTACATTATCAATAGATGCTGAACCTATAATTTGAAGTGCTTCAGATCCACTTACTGATATTGTGCCAACATTTGCATTCATTTCAATAGATTTTACGTTAGCTGCTACTTTTACTTCTGTTAATTTGCTGTTTGATGTGATAACAACATTGTCTCGTTTTGCATTGATTGCTTTAACTGCTGAGTTTGTTAAGTTAATTTTGGGACCATTCGCAGAGCTAGCAACCATATTTAAAGAAGCTAATTGTGCTTGAGCACCCTCAGAAATCACTAATTCACCTTTAATGTCTAAACCATTTGCATCAAAGCTATTAGATACAGCACTTGTTAAAATGACATCTTGGTTAACAGTTATATTTTTTAGAGAAGTAAAGTCTGCATTTACTGTTAAAGAACCATCAATTACTGAGTTTTTACCATCTAGGACAATAGGATTTTCCTCTGAACCTGAATTATTTAAAGTTAATGTTTTAATAGATTTTACTTCACCTTTTGAGATAACAGCTTTTACTTCTGCACCTTCTAAAGCTTCAGCGTTTTGTTCGTTAAAGATAGGCAGAGATGTCTTAAATTCGCCTTCTGACGTAACAATTTTCGTTGCTTCAATATCAGTTACAGTAAAAGTTACTTCTTTTTTAATTTTTTCTGCACGCACAGCAAAAGCTGCCATCTGACCACGTGTTACATGGGATAAGCCATCAAAAGTTGTAGACGTTCTACCAGTTGTCACGCCATTTTCGTATAATGCTGAAATAAAATCTTTATAGTAATCATGCATATCTGTGAATGGTGCCGTGCTTTTTGCCTCAAAACCAAAACCGATTGCTAGCATTTTTGCCATATGGTTACGCGTAATTAATTCACCCATACGGAATGTGTTGTCTGTTGAATAACCATTAATAATTCCAGCATTATGTAGAGCAGCAATTGCACCATAGTATTCATTATCTTTTTTAACGTCAACGAACCCTGGATCTGTTACATTCTCTGTATCTAGTTCTAAGACTTTGGCAAGAATTTTTGCTGCTTGTCCACGTGTAATTTCTTTATATGTACCAAATGTGTTATCTGGGAATCCTTTAATAATTCCACGTTGAGCCAAGTTCATTATGTCATTATAATATTGGTTTTTTGTTGTTAAATCTGTAAATGAAATAGTAGCCTGAGTTTCCTCAGCGTGTGATACGATTGGTGCCGCAACAACCCCACTAGAAACTACAACTGCAGCAGCAACTCCTGCTTTAAAATACTTGTTCAAATTTTTATTATTCATTAATAAATTATCCCCTTTTCGGTAGATTTTTATAGTTAAAGTGAATTCTAACCAAAAATAAGTTTATAATATAAATCTATCATTTTATATAGGAAAATAATAGAAATGATAAAAAAGTAACAATAAGCACGATAATGTTACATAAATGTAAAAAAACGAGTTCGTTCACATTAAATTGTATACAATTGTCAGAATTGTTTGTGTACCGGGTACATATAGTACTTCAGGAAATCATTTAGGAGAATCGAATGAATAAGAAACTCACGAAAATTTTAATGTCCTTTATTATGCTCTTGTCACTTCTCGTAATTCCAACTTTTGCATCAGCTGCACAGGAATCTGGTACTCTCGCAGATTTGAATGTAAAATTTGTCCCTTATGAGTTAAATGAATCGTATATTGTTGGAACAAAAGCACCGAATGTAGAAATCGTCTATTTAAATCGTAAATCGAATAAGCAGTCTAGTTTGAAACTATCAAAGATGTCCAAATATACAAAAGTGAAAGATATAAAACTCGTCGATCAAAGCATAGTATTTTCAACTTACGAAACTGCAGGAATAAGTGAGCAAAACTATCGAATTATGAAATTTGACATTGCTAAGGGTACTTTGAGTGAGCTTGTATTTAACAAAAGCCAAATTACGTTACAGGGGGCTTCTTCTACTGGGCTCATTTATACGGTGGATAACGTAATTAAAGGACATGAACTATGGTATTACGACAACAAGTCAAAAAAGAAGACGAAACTGGAGGCTTCAGTTGGCTCCGCGCATATATCAGGTGATATTATTACCTACACAGTGCCAAGCACAAGTTTGATGGAGTTAAATGAAGCGGTTTATTATGTTAGCGCGAAAAATTTAAAAAACAAAATTCGATTGCCATTTGATGGGGAATTCGTGAAAACAAACGGAAAATACATTGCGTATTGGTACAATAACTCAAACTTATCCACAGATCGCTCTGTTTACATCTACAATATCGCAACAAAAGAAACCTTTGATTATTCAATTGTTCCAGAGGGAGATTCGGTGAACCAAGATATTGTATTTATGGGGAACATCGTAATTGCTTGGAACACGGATAACTCGCATACAAAAGTAAAAGCAACGCAAATATACGATTTAAAAACGAATGAAGTGTTAGAAACAGATGAAAGTTTATTGCCAATTGCTGCATCGAAAACAGAGATATTATTCTATGATCCTATTTCGAAGGGGTATTTAATTTATAAGCATTAAACAAAAAGGAGACAACTCGCTCCAAATGGGTTGCCTCCTTTCCTATTTAATTCATCTCATAAGTAAATTTCTGACCTTGCTTGTTTGTATACGTTAGAGTCGATCCATTTCTTTCGAGGTTCGATATAATAAAATCATTTATTTGTGTTAATTGAGTTCCATCTATTTTCATTTTATAAAGGTAACCGCTTCGTGAGTAGTTACTAAAGTAGATCCAACCATTGTATACAACTAATTCATTCGCACGTTCATTGGAAATCTTTTGTTTACCTGTGCCATCTTTATTTATTTTATAAATATTAATATCATCTGCATCACTGCTGTAGAAGTATTGATCCTCATACAAATCAAAATCCCACATATCCGTCATAAATAAGTATCTTGAATCTGTCGCATCCGGGAATTCTGAATCATCCCAATTATGGTCATCATCTAATAAACTATCAGGAATTAAAAAGTATTTGTATCGAACATAACCTTCTTTATTTGGCGTTGGATCGTCCCAAGTGGCATCTAAGCTATACCAAATGCCATCGATTTGAACTTTATTCCACGAATGCAAGTCCCCTCCTGCACTACCTGAAACGTAAAGGACCGGAATCCCTATTTTATTCAATAAATAAACCATTGTTTTAGAATAACCATCACAAACAGCTATCCCTTTTAAAAGCACACCATCAATATGATAAGATGATTCTGGAATAGAATCTCTCAAATAGTTTTCAGAATCATATGCAGTATTTAACACTACATAATCATGAATCGCCTTTACTTTCTCAAAGTCACTCATACCAGGTGAAATATTTTGAGAAATAATTTTGTTTGCTACTTGTTCAAGCTGATTATTCATCGAAAGAATTTCTGATTTTGGATAACGATATTTAAATTCAAATTTACCATTACTCCAGAACAAACTTCCTTCATCTTGGAAATAAAATATTTCTGGATGATCACCTAATATTTGATTTAAAGTATCGATTGCTAAATCACTATCCGTTGTAAATTGGCTAACATCCGCTTCTGGCTGTACATTCACTAAGGCATTATAAATTGTACTATATAATGTATTTGGTGTTGCTTTAACTGTAATCGTAAATGTACTTTTTATCGCCTTACCTGCTTTATCCTTTGCAGTTATCGAAACAGACTCGACACCCTTTTCAGCAGCTTCATAAATCCAATTAGCCCCAGTGATTTTCCCTTTTGTAGCTAAAAATGCTAATGTATCATCCTGGTCTTCATCTACAAAGTAATCACTTAAATTAATCGAAATGCTTTGGCCAACAGTTGTGGTTTGATTCGGGATTTCCTTTACTACTTTTGGTGGGTTGTTTGTTTGCAATACATTAAATGTGAATTTTGTATCTTTTAACGTTAAACCTGAAGTCGACTTAATATTTTTTATATATAATGTATACGTTTCCCCAGCTATGTAGGATTGTTTTGGTGAAATGACAATTTGTTTTCCACTCACAACAGGCTTATTAATGTCTAAAGTTAAACCCTTTGAATCTATTACATAGATGTTTGATAGATTAACGGTATTTTTATCGACCTCTTTTGAAAATGTGATTGTCCAAGGTTTCTTTAAATCTGTTGTCGTTTTACTAGAGATTTCAACCCATTGCTGCTCAGCTGCATCTGTCGTTTCTATCGCTACTGAAAACCCGAGCGAAAATACAATCAGAAAGCTGAGCAATATTTTTACAATAGTCCTCAAAATAGGCACCTTCTTCCTATGAATATTTTAGGATTATTATAACAGGTAGATTTATACTATATCTATCTTTTACCATTTAATAGATATAAAAGGAAAAACTCAACAAGATTTTACATTATATAAAATGATTTACGAAAGCGTTTTCATTATGTAATACACTATTTCTGTTTCTTTTGGATATTTAAGCATTCAACTACCAATTGGTAAGCGTTTCTTTTCCTATCCATGACCGCATTTTTGGATAAAGGTATTTTAAAATTCAAACCGTTATGGAATTCGATTACACTTTGCTTATTTGTTTTTTCAACATTGAAACTTAAATCAAGAATCCACATGCTTTCAGGATAGTGCAGTACAGGTAATTGCATGGCTACAATTGTATTGAGTTCGGAAATGACGATTGGGGGGTTTTTGATAAAGCTAAATCGTTCACGTGAAGCTTGTATTCTCCCTTGTAAATTAGAGGCAAATTGTAAGCAGTACGAATTAATTATCGTTTCAACTTTTTCCTCAAATTTGAAGGACTCGTCCTTTGTATAAATAATAGAAGAGATCTTACCTTCATAATGAGGAACAAGGCATAGTGTTTCATTCAACATCAAAATTTTTTGCATTGTTTTTTTCAATTTCATTCCCCTTTCAAAAATAAAATTCTTATACTATTCATTCACATAAGACACGAAACTCCAATGAGCAACTAGTTTGATCTATTCTATAAACACACCTCCATTTACTGAATATTCTAAAATATATACTCACCTTTGTAAATATTTCCAATAAAAATTTCTTGGAAAAAAGCTATTATTTTCTAAATTTCTGCATTTTTTTCTAGAAACTTATCTATGAAATTTCATAAATCGCACAAAACTATCTCCCCTATAGCCTGTTCGAAGGATTTCAAAAATCATCTTATGATGGAGCTATAAATGTCAACGTTAATATGTACATTTATGCTTGTTTAAGGGTGTACAAAATTACTCGTTTACTGGTTCGAGGTGTTGCTTAAGACGGTACGAATCACCAGTAATAGTTACGACACTTG
>NZ_RBZN01000068.1 GCF_003628435.1 Ureibacillus endophyticus
GTTTTTTCGGCATGAAAAAATTAGTTTTAGAAGGGAGGGGTACCCCTCCCTTCTAAAACTAATTCATTAAAATAAAAGAAATAACTTAAATATACTTGACTAATCGTAAGAAAGGAGTTGTATTAAATGGGTGCAAAATGGATTAAGTTTGCTGTCATTTATTTAATTATTGGCATTGCATATGGCTTATTCATGCATTATACCATTCAACTTCAATGGAAAACATTGCACGCACATATTCTTGTAGTCGGTTGGCAATCCACAGGTCTTATAGGAGTTATTTATTCTATTTATAAAGATGCTGCAAGAACAAAACTAGCAATGTGGCAGTATTATTTACACAATATTGGGCTACCCATTCTTTTGGTTGGGATGTTATTTGTCCCTATATTAAATAGTATTCCGATGTGGCTATTTGAGCTTTGTGTTACTGGTGGCGGTCTAGCATTTGCACTTTCTATCATACTGTTTATTATTAATGTGTTTAAGAAAGTTGCTTAAATGAAATATCCCCTTCTCCATTTATGATCTCGCATGTAGCGGGATCTTTTTTATTGCACTGAACGCTGTAAAACTTGTATCTCTTTAGGTTAAAAACTAAAGGTTTTAGAACTTTTTACATATTTATATGGTTACAGCATCACTAAAATCTTTTTGGAGGGACACTGCCAAGAAATCCAACAAACAACTTTATATGTTATAACAGAAATGGGAGATTTTATGCAACCATTAGCGATTATTACTATCATTACATTTCTTGTGACCTTAGGATTTATCCTTTGGAGACCTCGAAATATTAATGAAGCAATTCCTGCAACAATTGGTGCTTTTATTATCATTATTTGTGGAACTGTGACTTTCCCAGATTTACTCTATATTACAAAAACAATTAGTGATGCTGCAATTACCATTATCGCAACGATTGTAATGGCAATTGTGTTAGAAAGCTTTGGATTCTTTAATTGGGTTGCAGAGAAGCTGGCAGAGAAAGCAAAAGGATCAGGCATTCGATTATTTTGGTATGTCAATTTCTTGTGCTTCCTGATGACGCTTTTCTTTAACAACGACGGAAGTATATTAATTACAACACCGATACTAATTATGCTATTAAATAATATGGGGCTAAAAAACCAACAAAAAATACCATACTTACTATCAGGGGGGTTAATAGCAACAGCATCGAGCGCTCCTATTGGGGTAAGTAATATTGTCAATTTAATTTCACTAAAAATTGTAGATATGAGTTTATATTCACAAACAGCTATGATGTTTGTACCAGCTACGATAGGACTTTTACTACTTGTTGGACTCCTCTACCTATATTTTAAAAAAGCTTTACCAAAACACGTACCTTCACAAGTAACAGGAATGACGCTCCCTTCCTACCATCCAATTAAACAAGGTTCATTCCAAAAAACAAAGAAGGACCGCGATAAATTTATGCGAAATGTCCTTCTATTTGTTGTTGTCGTTCGCGGAAGTCTTTTCATTGCGTCATTCTTCTCCATCCCAATCTCTGTAATGGCAGTTTTAGGCTCTCTAGTCTTACTTGGCTGGAGATGGGTAAGTTTAAAAATTCCCCCTGTAGATATGCTAAAAAAAATCCCATGGTATATTATCGTATTTGCTTTTAGTATGTATGTCATAATCTATGGGTTAACAAATATTGGATTAACAGACTGGCTCATTGCAACAATGAGTCCTATTGTTCAAGGAAGTCTATTAAATACAAGTGTATTAATGGGCATTGTCCTTTCTGTTTTATCCAATCTATTTAATAATCACCCAGCATTGATGGTCGGAACCATTACACTAACCAATTTAGGTCTAGACCCACTTTCATTAAAAGTAGCCTACTTAGCCAACGTAATCGGAAGTGACATCGGTTCCCTACTACTCCCAATAGGAACCCTTGCAACTTTAATGTGGATGCATATTTTAAGGGAAGGCAAAATAAAATTTAGTTGGTGGCAATATATTAAAGTCACAATTGTTGTCATTCCTCCAACAGTGATATTCACATTAATACTCCTATATTACTGGGTTACTTGGTTATTTTAATGTTGAAATGACTACTGATAGACACTCTATGGGGTTATTACGGGGAAATAGTAAGCTGCCTCCAAGGTATTCATGAACAGATATAAAATAGAAAACTAGTACGACACTCTTTATTTTGTCCCTCAAAAAAAGAGAGTTTAGTAGTAGGGCTGTGTAGAAAGACTTTCTGCACAGCCCTTTCTAAAATATTAATACTCCTGTGGAAATCACAATAAGTTGTCAACATCTTCTTCGCAAGTGGGCAACTCAAAAATGTTTTTTCAGATGTCCACATCTATCTTAAAACTTAAAATCTACCCAACTCTTTACTCTTGGGATATTTACGTGTTGATTGTAGGATTGATCCTTTACAAACACTTTTGTCGGTACATCACTTAAAGTTTCAAGAACAGCAGGCTTATCGTCAAAATAATAATCTAATTGAAGCTCTTTAATAATTTTTATTTTTTCATGGTCCTGCATTCCACAGTAAAAATGTGAATTAATCACTGGGAACCCTTTTTGAACAACCCAGTCTCTTGTGTTCGGACAATATTTTGCTGGTCGAGAAGTAATATAAAAGACTTCATGACCATCTTGAACAAGTTTATTTACAAATTCAATTGCTCCTTCAAAGGCAGGACAATCAGTAAAGTATACCTCTTCAAGTAAGCTATTCCACATTTGACTCCCTTGTTCTTTATCTAACCCAAAGGCTTCATGAATTTCAAGCGTTTTAAGCTCTCGGAAAATTTCTAAGCTGACATTTTGATTTAATTTTTTATTGTATATATGAAAGGCATGTTCACGTAAATTAATTAATGTATCATCTATATCAAAACCAAATCTCACTTTTCTACTCCCTTTATGAATAAAGAACAAATTGAGTAGCAAAAGTTTGCTCTTTTTCAATTTGAATCTTTTGTAATTTTTCTACTTCTTTTTTACGTTGTGTTGCGCAATTTAATATATCTAAATCTGTTATACGATGGTGTGCTAATAAAGTTGCTAATGTGTCTGCATCTTTAAGGGCACTATTTAATCCAAAAGCTCCTGTTGGCGTCATTGTATGGACTGCATCACCAATTAATGCTAGTCCCTCTTTTCCCCACTCCTCTGAAAAATTACTATGCACATCTAACAACACAAAATCGTTCCAAGATTTGATATGTTCGTTTACAGTTTGTTTAAGTTGTGGGAATGCTTTAATTAATTTTTCAATAAAAGGTGTGAAAGGTTGTTTTCGCAATTCAGGGTAAGAACCTTCTCGAATATTCCAACCGATTTGAATAAACCCTTTTGCTTGGGTAAATAGAGAAAGCTGCATTTCATCAATTAAAGCCATCTTAATAGATGGTTCCCAATTTGGTGGTGCAGGAATTTTAGCCCATAGCAAGTCATACCCATGCTTACGAACTTCTACATCTATTCCCGCTTTTTTACGAACTGTAGAGTAGCGGCCATCCGCACCAATTGTTAATAAAGAATGAATGATAATTTCTTTCCCATCTTGAACAGCTTTAACACCTGTATAACTGCCTAACTCATTTTTTAATAAATCCTTAACAGTTGTTCCAGTCATTAACGTGAAGTTCGGATATTTTTTTGCTTCATTTATGAGTACTGTTAACAGGTGTGCTTGTGGAACATGGATGCCAAAGTGCCCTACCGCTAGATCAGGATAAATCGTTTTAAACAGTTTTCCATTTTCCCAGTACTCTAACGTTTCCATTTTTAGCATCCCGAGTTCTTCAATTTTCGTAAAAAGGTTATGCTTTTTTAAAATTGCTTCCCCTTCTTCATTTAAATGTTCTCCTCGGAATTCTTTAAATACTTCTTTATGTCGTTCAAGTAAAACGACTTCCATACCTTGTTTCGCTAATAAATAAGCAAGCAATGCTCCGCCTGGTCCGGCCCCGACTATACAAATATCTGAGTTCATTTCCATTTTATTCACCTGACTTTGGATAAGCGGTAACGAGTAAGTCCACTCCGATTTGTTCAATTTTCTCAAATTCAAGATCGAGCGCTTCATCCATTGTATCCACATCTAGTCCCGTAATTGGGGATTTAGAATTTCGACCACCGATTAATTTTGGAGCAATATAAACAAGGAATTTATTTATTAATTTTGCCTTTAAAAATGAAGCATTGATTTCTGCTCCACCTTCTACTAATAGATCTGTAATTCCTAGTTTATATAATTCATCAAGCATTTCCTCTAAGTTTAGGCCATCTTGATTTGAAACTTGTACAATCTGAATTCCTTTTTCTTTTAGTTGCGTAATTTTTGCAGGGTCAGCATTTTTTCCACATACAACGATCGTCGGTGCTACCGATGTGTCAGTTACTTGAGCAGTTAAAGGAATTTTTAGTTCGCTATCTAAAATGATACGTGTAGGGTTTTTCCCCTGTTGATTTGGGAGTCGTGTCGTAAGTGCTGGATTGTCTGCAAGAACTGTACCAATACCAACTAAAATTCCATCCACTTCATTACGTAATTCATGTACCTTAAGTCTAGCCTCATCGCTTGTAATCCATTTTGAGTGTCCAGTATGCGTTGCGATTTTTCCATCTAATGTCATGGCAAACTTCGATGTAACAAAGGGACGATTCGTCAACATATTATGGATGAAACGTTCATTTAATTTTCTAGCTTCTTTTTCGAGCAAGCCAACCTCTACTTCTATCCCAGCATCTCTTATAATTTGGATTCCTCGTCCAGCAACAGAAGGATTTGGGTCCATCGTTGCAACTACCACTCGACTAACTTTAGATTCCTTCACTAAATTGGCACATGGTGGTGTTTTACCATAGTGAGAGCATGGTTCTAATGTGACATATAAAGTTGCGCCTTCTGCATGATGTCCCGCCATATTGAATGCGTGTACTTCTGCATGGGGTTCACCCGCTTTTCTATGTAGGCCTGTCCCAACGATTACCCCATTTTTTACAAGAACTGCCCCAACAACAGGATTCGGGTTTGTATTTCCCTTTGCTGAAGCAGCTAAATCTAGTGCTAACTGCATATAGTCTGTATCTGTCTTCATACCATTACGACTCCTTAGACGATTAATTGCTGTTCTGGAATATGTCCAGATTTCTTCACCTTTGTTTCAAGGTAATGGCGGTTTGTATCCGTCACTCCACCCCATAAAGGAATATGATCGTGAGCAAGTAATCCATGTTCTTTTAATGCTTTAAGTTTTTTCGGATTATTAGTAATTAACGTTACCGGTTTTGAACGTAAAGCTTCTAATACAGTAATGGCTTCCTCATAATTACGTGTATCATCTTCAAAGCCTAACGCGTGATTTGCCTCAACCGTGTCGAAACCTTCCTCTTGTAGTAAGTACGCTAATGATTTTGAAAATAACCCGATTCCACGGCCTTCGTGATTAGCTAAATAAAAGATTGCCCCACAACCATGGTCTGCAATCATTTTCATTGATTCATGAAGCTGATAGCCACAATCACAACGCTGACTACCAAAAATATCACCAGTATGGCAAATGCTATGCATGCGAATGATGGCATCATCACGATTTTCAAAATCTCCATATATCAAAACAGAAGACTGTTGTTTAGAAGCTAAATCTAAATTTACAATCGCATCTAAAATTAATTCTTTTGTAGCATATTGTTTATCAATATTTAACCATGTATACCATTGAAAAGTTGTTTGGAACTCACCTTGTTTAATTGGTAAATTCACTGGGCCAACTATACAAATATTTTCTTTATCATTAAATGGAACAATGTCCATTTTGTTTTTTAAAATCTCTTTTGTTTTCGAAAGATTCCCCATACCATCATCACCCATCTAGTTTTAATTATGACTATAATATTTTACGAAATTAGTTACTTTTTGTAACCAAGTATAATTTGATAAGTGATTGATGTCAATTCACTTATATTCCTACTTTTTTACTAAACTTTAATTCTTCGTAACATAATAATAGCTTAAGTAGATGATGAAATCAAAAATGGTGTACCGGGTACATAAACAATTCTGACTATTCAATACAATTTATAATTATGCAAAAAGGCTCTGCAATCTTGAGTTGCATAGCCTTTAAGTTTCAGTATTTGAGTTTTGCGAAATGTGTGTATACATCTTCCAACGTTTCACAACCAATTTCAATTGCTTTATTGATATAAATGCTCCATATTTTCGCGGTCATTTTTGCATCTGCTAACGCATTATGACGGTCAATGATAGGTATTTTATTATGTTCACAAAGGCTCTCTAATGAGATATTTTGAAAATTGGATTCGATAATTCTATAAAGAAATGATGTATCAACAATTCTATGTTTTAAAGGTGTCTTAAAAACTTTATTAGAAAAATACTGCATGAAATTTCGTTCATGGGATGCGTGATGTGCAACAAGTGTTGCATCTTGTGTAAATTCAAAAAACTTAATCATTACATCACCAATATTAGGAGCAGAACGTACTAAGTCATCTGTAATCCCAGTTAATTCTACTATATCTTTTGGAATGGTTTGATCAAAATAAATAAGAGAATAAAACTGTTCCTCCTCAATAATCCTTGACCCTTTCATTTTGATTGCACCAATAGAAAGAATCGAATCTTTTTCTGGAATAAAACCCGTTGTTTCAATATCAAACACTACAACATTTAATTCTTGCAAGGGAACTAACATAGCATTCTCTTTATTTATTTCTTTTTGTAAATGACGTAAGTAGGCCATTTGTTGAGAATTTTGGACGCTCCCACCTACACCAATTCGTCTTTTCTGTACACTTCTTAACAACTGCATAAAAGGTTCAAAAGCCATATGCTAAACACCCTTTTTTTCTAGTGTCATTTCTATAACATGATCGTGTAAACGTTTTCCACTCTTAATAATACTTTTTAGCTCTTTTCGTTCGTCTTTTGATAACTGCTTTATATTTAAGTAATGCGTGTTGTCATAATCTTGAATGTTTTCGATAGATAATCGATAGTTTAATAATTTTTCAAAATGAATTTCACTATTATGAAGTAGCTCTTGGTATTCTGGTTTTGCTTGTAATTTTCGAATTCTTTCTATAGTAGAAGTTTCGTAAATTCCTTCTTCAATTGACAGAAGTCGTATTGAGTTTACATAAGGTAAAAATGCAGCATATTTAATATTTATACACCCTTGATATATACCATGTTGCTCGACAATAAGCCGTCCCATTGGAGTTATCACATTTTTTACATGTTTAATATTTTCCACTAATCTACGTAAAAGCTCTGGATGTTGAAGTTGATAATTGTAAATAGTGCTCTTTAATTTGTGTATTAACTCTACATTTCCCGCTAATACCCTGGCATCATAAAAAATTTGAAGATAGCGGATTACTTCCCAAGAACCAATTTCCATCCAATTTATTAGTTGTTGCTCCCAATTTTCTAAACTTTTTCGCCAAATTGAATTGGAGCTCATAATTTTCCCCGTACAGAACGGGTAACCTACAGCATCTAAACCAAATGAAACTTCCTCACCAAGCGCTTTAAAATATTCGTCGTTTTCACTAGTTGAATACTCATAGACAAGCCCATGATCTTGATCACTGATAGCGCCTTGTTCAAAGCGTCCCCCGCTCCCTGTAATAAACCAAGCAAAATCACAAGGTGGCGACTCCATTAAATTTTGCTTCGCCACTTCCAAAACTTTTAACATAACCTCATCATGAAATTGATTAAGAGCGGTAGTATCTTTTAAAACATGAACAATGTTTCTATCCTTCCATACTTTTATAGATTCATAATCTCGCATACGAACACTTCCTTTTTAAATTAGGGAGCTGGCAAATCGAATTGAGAACGATACATTCCCACACGATAACAGAAAAGATTAGAAACTATTATGAAATATTTTCTATTAAAATAAAAGCCTCTTATCCTTGTAAGAGGCTTTTATATTTCAATGTTTAATTATGAAAACTTTTCTTTCGTTGCTGCTGTTGATAATTTTGCTTCTTCTAATGCCATTTGTTCTGGATAACCGTAGCTACCATGTTCACTAATATCTAAGCCCATGATTTCCTCTTCTTCAGTAACACGAAGGCCACCCATCAGTTTATCCATAATTTTTAATACAACGAAGGATACAACAAATGCATAGACACCACTTGCAACTACACCTAACGTTTGAACACCTAATTGCTCTAAGCCTCCGCCGTATAATAAACCTGGTAGACCCCAATCCGCACCTGATGATAATTCAGGTAAAGCAAATAATCCATTTGAAAGTGTACCCCAAACCCCTACAGTACCATGTACAGATAATGCAGCGATTGGATCATCAATTTTCATTTTATCGAATAATTTCATACTGAATACTACCATGATACCGCCGATTAGACCGATAATAACTGCTGCCCAAGGAGCTACGAAACCACATGAAGCTGTAATTGCAACTAAACCTGCTAATGCACCATTTAATGTTGTAGGTACGTCTGCTTTACCAGTAACTGCCCATGCAGTGAACATTGCTGCAACTGCACCAGCTGCTGCTGCTAACTGTGTATTTAAGATAACATATCCTAAGAATCCATCTGCAACACCGAAAGTACTTGCTCCGTTAAATCCAAACCAACCTACCCAAAGAATTAATACACCTAAAGTTGTATATACTTGGTTGTGCCCTGCTAAAACATTTGAAGAACCATCTCTGTTATATTTTCCGATACGAGGTTTAAGAATCATTGTTGCTGCTAGAGCTGCCATGGCACCTGTTAAGTGAACTACTGTTGAACCAGCGAAGTCTTGTTTTCCGTGTTCAGCTAACCAGCCACCACCCCAAATCCAGTGTGCAACTACTGGATAAATAACTGCCGAGAAGATTACTGCGAATATTACATAACTAGATAATTTTGCACGTTCCGCAAAACCACCAAATGCGATTGTTAACGATACAATTGCAAACATTACTTGGAATGAAAAGTCTACTGCTGGAGTAAGTCCTCCATCTGCAGCTGATGCGTCACCATAGAAGAAATTTGATAAACCGATAAATGCGTTACCTTCACCATATATGAATCCATATCCTACTGCCCAGAAAACTAAAGTACCGATACCCGCTGTAAAGATTGTTTTACCAGCGATGTGACCAGCATTTTTCATTCTTGTTGAACCTGCTTCAAGTAAAATGAATCCACCAATCATGAAGAACACTAATATGGCACCAATTGCCACCCACAGGTTATCCATTAAGACTTGCACTGCTTCCATAAAATCCTTCTCCCTTCACTCTTTAAGTACATGTCACTTTATATTATTATTGGATGTTAGAAAATGTAACATGTTTTTATTTACATTTATTGTACCTTAAATTAATTACATGTCAATATACGAGAAATACATTATTTTTCCAATATTACGAACAAAAAGACGTCTGAAACCCTGTAATATCAGGCATTTTAACTATTTTGACAGCTTTTTGACGAACTTTTATCACCTTATATAATTATTCGATTGAACTAATAGTTTAATTAGATTATTAAGGAATGACTCTATGAATAGATACACCATGTAACGTTTCATTACATTAAGAAATTACATTTCATGTTCACATCACCACCTTCTACCATTAAAATAAAAGGTAAGGAATTTTATGGTTTTCAGCATAGTGGAAAGGTGAATAAAAATATGTACAATAAAAATATTATGTATCCTCAATTAGAAACCCCTAGAATCCAACTTCAATTATTAACCCTTGATCATGTAGAAGAAGTATTTTCCCTTTTCTCAGATAGTGAAATCACTAAGTTTATGGATATCGAACCATGTAAAACTTTAGAGGAAGCAGAAGAAATCATTCAATTTCATATTGATGATTCTGGCTGTAGATGGGGCTTATTTGAAAAAGAGAGTAGCCAATTTATAGGAACAATTGGTTTTCACTATTTACGTAAAGCTGATGAATTTATAGCAGAGGTTGGGTTTGATTTACATAAAGCGTATTGGGGAAAAGGATTTATGACAGAAGCAATGAAGGAAGTAATCTCATTTGGTTTTTCCAGTATGGGGTTAGATATAATAGATGCGACTGTGGATCCTAAAAATGAGCGCTCAATTCATTTAATGAAAAAACGGTCCTTTGTCAATTGTTGGGGTAAGAAATGAGAGGACAAGAAAACTTGGATATTTGATATACTATTCTGCCATCCATTTCTTCTGAAGCGTAGCGAAGAAGGAATGGATGGCAGAACGCG
>NZ_RBZN01000069.1 GCF_003628435.1 Ureibacillus endophyticus
GTTTTGTGTGTGGTAACCTCAACTAACACCAAAATCCAGGGGGTGGCAAGTTTTTTTGCGTAAAAGACTATAAAACCAACGATTATTAGCGATTTATATATATAAGTTTTGACAATACGTTTGGGTCATGGGGGAGTAATTAATGAAACTATTTTTGCTCAACAGCATTAGAACGAATAATTTTAATGATGAAGAAATAATGGTGAAAATCAAAACGATGTGGGAAGATGCCTATCGTAAACTAGAACACCATCAAAATAGCATCTTTGGGGTTTATTACGACTATGAGAATAACTATAAAGGGGATTATTCTTTAAGTGTTGGCATTGAAGAAAGTTATGGCGAATCTTTTATTGAAATACCAAATAACGAGAAATACGAAATTTTTAAAGTGGATACTAGTGATGAAATGGGTGTCATTAATACCTGGAGCAAGATATGGGAAAAAGAAGAAGCGGGTTTATTAGATAGGGCATACACGTATGATTTTGAAAAATATTCACCTAATGGGGAGATTGAAATTTATATAGCAATTAAGTAACTATTCTAGGAGGAAATTATGACATACTTTATTGAACCTGTTGCTTTCGTAAAGAATAATAGAAAAGAGATTTTGGATGATCATTGGGGATCTATTATTTCCACAATTGAATTAGCTGAAAATATCGATGAATCTTCACTAAAAGGGATAGAAGAGTTTTCACATTTAGAAATTATTTTTTATTTCAATAAAGTAGAAGATAATAAAATTCAATATGAAGCAAGACATCCTAGAAACAATCCTGATTTCCCACTGGTTGGGATATTCGCTCAGCGTGGAAAAAATAGACCAAATAAACTTGGTGTGACCATTGTAAAACTAATTGAAGTAAAAAACAGACAACTCCTTGTAGAAGGATTAGATGCAATTGATGGTACGCCAATCATTGATATCAAACCTGTAATGAATGAATTTTTACCAAAAGAAAAAGTTAAGCAACCAAATTGGTCTACCATTTTAATGGAAAATTATTGGGAGTAACTTAGATTAAAAAAAACTTAATACTACCCCTCATTTGGTTATTTTTGATTCTATACAAGACAACAATTAGATATTACAGTATGATGGATGAGAGAAAAATAGAAATGTGAGTGGAGTATTGTGGATTATATAACATGGTTATTTGATTTTATTATGCATATTGATGTTCATTTAAGAGACATTGTGGCTCAATATCATGAATGGGTTTATGCAATCGTCTTTTTAATCGTATTTGTGGAAACTGGTTTAGTTATTATGCCATTCCTGCCAGGGGATTCTTTATTGTTTGCTAGTGGTGCGTTAGCGGCAATGGGCGGATTAAATTTATGGCTTTGCCTCATTATTTTCTTTGTCGCAGCCGTTGTAGGGGATACAGTCAATTATCATATTGGCTATAAAATTGGTAAGTCTATTCCTGAAAATAGCTTTTTAGGAAAAATGATCAACAAAGACCGTATGCAAAAAGCGCAAGAATTCTTTGACCGTCATGGCGGCAAAACAATAATCTTCGCAAGGTTCATGCCATTCATTCGGACATTTATTCCGTTTATTGCAGGGGCAAGTAAAATGCGTTACGCACAGTTCCTTACATATAACATTGTTGGCGGTTTACTATGGGTATTAATTGGAGTCTTTTGCGGATACTTCTTCGGGAATATTCCATTTATTAGTGAACACTTCTCAACAGTTATTTTAGCCATTATTGTGCTTTCTCTAATTCCGGCAGTGATTGGATTAGTGAAGTCTAGAGTGAAAGCTGCATAAGATTATCTAGCACCTTCTATTGAATAGAGGGTGTTTTTATATGTTAGAAATCACCTATATGGTATAATTTGTAAAATAAAGAGGTGAATACAGTGAATTACAAACAAGAACAATATCTTCGAGTTGAATCGCTAATAAAAAATAGTAATATTTTTAATGGAGATTTAGGGAATGGGATATATGTGGGAAATTCCCATCCCTTTATTTTACAAGATAGTCAGAATAATTTATTTCCTCCATCAAGAAAGGCAGCTCTTAACTATTTTGAAAACAATCAAATTAGTTGGTGGAATGGCAAGTTAACGAACCACACCCTTTCATCTCAAATTGCCTGTCTTAATCATTTATTCCCTATACGAGAAGATAAAGAAACAGTTTTATCACTTATAAGAAATATTTGTCCAGATATTACAGATGTTTTAGAAATTTTTTCAGATAAATATAGTCCTGCATACATTCAATTTGAAGCGGTGAGTGATAATGATCATTTAAATGAAGGCAAATTAAGAAGGGGAAGTAATTGCACATCCATAGATGCATTAATTTATGGCGTACATAAAGATGGTCGAAAACTACTCATCCCGATTGAATGGAAGTATGTAGAATCATACGGTAATGAAAATAAGTCTTTAGGTGATAGTGGAACAACTCGTAAAGCACGATATACAGAATTAATAAATCAATCATCCCAATTAAAAACTGAGTTCCATGATGTTTATTATTTTGAGCCCTTTTATCAATTAATGAGACAAACGCTTTGGACTGAACAGATGATTGGGCACAAAGCTATTGAAACGATTAAAGCTGATGATTATATTCACATCCATGTAATTCCGTCTGAAAATAGACAGCTTTTAAATAAAAAATATACTTGTAGCAAAATGGGTATGGAAGAAACATGGAGAAGCTGTCTCAATGATCAGAGTAAGTATGTTATTATCTCTCCGCAAAAGTTCCTTGCACCTCTTTCAAGTAGGAACTATGATAATTTGCTTGATTATTTAAGTACTAGGTATTGGTAATACATAAAAAAACCGCGCATCGATAATAATGCGCGGGTTTTCTATCGTTATTCAATCGTACGATACATAAATGTAGCGTAATGCATACGGCTTACTTGATCGTTTGGATTAAAACGTCCATTTGAGCCCGTTGTAATACCATTTGACGATAAGATATTGATAAAATCTTTTGCCCAGTGGTTTTCAGTATCTGAAAACGGTTTTAAATTCTCAGGTTGAAGCTCTAGTTTATAAGCATTTACTAAAATTTTCGCTAATTGTGCTCTTGTTAATGAGTTTTTTGGATTGAACATCCCATTTGCCCCATCGATAATACCTGCCTGATACAGTGCCATAATTTCTGTGTAGTATGGATGTGATTCCGGTACATCGGCAAACTCTACTTTTTCACGAATTGGTATTAATGAAACGCCACTACGATAAATCAGTGATGCGACATGCTGACGTGAAATCGCAGCTGTTGGGTTAAATATGTTACCAGGGAAACCATTAATGATTTTCTTTTCTTTCATCGTCTGAATTTCTTTAAAATACGGGTGCGTTACCGGTACATCAATAAATGAAGCAACTTTTGGAAGAACCGTTAATTTTTTTGTTTCCTCGTAGGAATAGCCATAGTGATCTGTCACAGAGTAAGTTACAGTATAATCCCCAGCTTCTTTAACTGGACGGTCAGTATTCATTTGAACGCCATCGATTTCCAATCCCATTACATTATAGGCTTTGACGTTTGGAGGCAATGTCAAAGCTTCACCTTCAAATAACGTCATATCCTTCAAGCCTTCGATACGAGGGCTAGAATATGGGGCAACCGTAATTTGACGATATGCTGTAACTGGCTCATAACCTTCTTTTTCAAAGGTATACTTCACCGAATAACGACCTGAAACATCTGTTTTAACAGAGCTTTCAACGGTAAGATAATCTGTTAAATCTTGATTTGACTTGTTGTCTGTTACTTTTACACCTGCTAACGGATCAAATGTGCTATTTAGTAGTAACAGTTTATTATCAGTACCTGTAATGGTTACGTTCTACTTTGCCACAACTGTAATTGTAGCACTTTGATTTACTGTATTGCCTGCTTTGTCGGACACTCGATACGTTATCGAATAGTCGCCGGCTTTTTTTGTATCTACATAACCTGTATATCTAATGTCTTTCGTTACTTCACCATCGAAGTTGTCCGTTGCTTGAATTCCTTCATAAGCATTAAAAGGATCACCTGCAAATATTGTACGATTTTGTACATTGTTCAACTTCGGTGATTCTGTATCTTTTATAGTTACGTCTTGGCTAAAGGTAGAACGGTTGCCACTAAAATCAGTTGCTTCATAATTCACAGTGAATGTACCCATTGTTTTTTCAGGGATATTGTGTGTAACTTTCACTGATTTTTCAACTTCAGTATCAACATCATCATAGATTTCTAGATTTTGTGTAAAATTAAAAGGGCCAGTTACGTTTAATGTTAATGAACCATTTTTCACAAAAGTTGGACCGACTGTATCGTTGCCATCAAAGATTGTGAACGAGATAGGAGATTTCCAGTCGTCAAAATAGTAACCATTATCGCTTATATACATGTAATTACCATGTACATCTTGAGCAGATACAGAAGAAACATACCATTGTTCGTTAAAAGCAGTCGTAGGTACTGTATAAGAACCAACGTATTTTTTCGTTGCAGGATCATAGTTTAATCTGACACCTGATCCTGAAATTGAACGATGGATTGGCTTTACATTTACATTTGCATAATCAATTTCAGATTCATCCTCGATTCCAACAGAAAATGTGATTTTTTCACCAGGTGCTAAAATCGTTTTATCGCTTTCAATTGAGAGAAAAACTGGGCTTGTATTGTCTGCTACAGCTGCTTGCACATTGCCCATACTCATTGGAAGAAGGAAAATCATCATTGCAGCCGAAACTTTCATTAATTTTTTCATAAAAAGATTCCTTTCAATTTATATTTCAAGAGATAATTATATCAATAAAATTATAAAAATATCATAAAAATGAAAGGGTGTTTTGTAATTACTAAGATAAATTAGCTAAAATTACTAATTTGATTCGTGCTATGAATTGCATCTTAAGTAAATTATTGTAAGATAAAACTATCTGATAAATTGGGGGAATATTGTGTCTATTAATCATTCTAGTGAAAAAGCTAATTTAAGAGATATAAAAGTACCTGAAGATTATTGTCGACTGGCTGAACTATTTAACCTAATTGAACCTGGCTCAACAACTGTGGAAGCATTGAAGGAAGAGGACTCCCATATTCCAGTGCAATCAAATCTAAAGCTGGATGATAACGGATTATTAGTTGGTTACGGAAGAACAAGAGTTGTAGTAGAAACAGCTGATGGGCAAATTGTTGGGTACGGAGCATGTTTTCGTGCACCTTGGACAGACCCTGGTACGGTAGGGAGTACATTTTGCGTGCATCCAGATTTCCGTTCCCAAGGTATTGGCGAAATGATTCTAGCTTATATAGAAGAGTGGGCAAAGAAACAACAAGCGTCAGTCATGACATCAATGGTAATGGATTGGATTGATGGGTCACTTACATTTGTGGAAAAAAGAGGCTTAAAACTTGATGCCCATGTATTTGAATTGGAATTAAATCTCGCTCAATTTGATGCTGCAAAATATGAACAAGTTATAGATGATGAAATTAAGTTTACGACGTTAGCGGAATTACATAATGACGAAGCCGTGAAAAAGCTTTATGACTTGTTTGTTGAAACTTCAAAAGATAACCCGGGACAATACGGAAGTGTCGAACCTTTCGTTGAGTGGAAGAAGGAGTTTTTACCGGAAAATATATATCGATATGATTGGATTTATATTGCTGTGGACGGAGATGAGTTTGCAGGATTTACACAGCTATTAAAAACCGATGTAGAAGGAGTACTTTATACAAACTATACAGGTGTAAAAGCTAAATATCGTCACAAAGGCATTGCAAAGGCATTAAAACTATTAGCAATTAAAGCCGCACTAGCAGAAGGGGCTAATACTATAACGACAGATTCAGAGGAAACTAACGAACCAATGCAGCATATTAATAGATCATTTGGGTTTGTTCCTGGGCAGGGGCATTATCGGGTTGTGAAACAGTTGAAAGAAACAAATTAATTTACAAGAATAGTAGGGTGGCGAAGTTGAAGCTTCTTCACTCTTTTTTCGTGTTTTCTTAAGGAAAATACAATAGAGTAAAATCATGTATAATAGGGGGATAAAAACTTTTAGGGGATGTTATCGTTGAATATAAGAGAAATGAATATAGAAGAAATTGATATTGTAAGAAAGATCCGATTAAACAGTTACAGTGATTATGAAGTTTTTGTTTCAAAAGAGCATTGGAGTGTTTTAAAAAATACATTACTTTCTGAAAATGATATTAATAGCAACTCAAAAATTTACGTTGCAGAAGATGAGAACGAAATTGTCGGCACGGTTGTGTTGTTTCCAGGCGAAGTGAAAGCCTATGATTGGAGTGATAGTGTTCAATCGTATCCGGAAATTCGGATGCTTGCAGTTGAACCTTCAGCTCGAAAAAAGGGAATTGCTCGAGCATTAATGGAACATTCGTTAAAGGTAGCAAAAGAAGAAGGCAATACGGAAATTGGTCTTCATACCGCAACATTCATGACAAAAGCTGCTTCTTTATATGAAAACATGGGTTTTGTTCGTGTACCTGAAAAAGACCTTGAGCCGATGAATGATGGCGTGATTGTCAAAGCGTATAAATACGAATTATAAAAAAGTGTTGATATGTTTATTTTATAAAGAGATTAATGCTAGAAAAAGAACTTATGTGCAAGATAAATATAAATTTTTAAATGGAATATAGAGCAGGAATCTAAAGGTGATTCCTGCTTTTTCCACAAAATACATATATAAAATTATGATAAAATCACACAGATGAAACATAGGGAATTATTATTTTAATTAGGAAGGAAGGTTTCAAAAATAGCAAAGTCTAATGGTAAAAATCCTTATAAGGATATTAATATAAATAATTTGAATCTTAGTTTAAGTGATGTTAATCAATTAAATCTATTGCAAGTTGTCCAATTATCTTCTGTGGTAATAGGAGAACATAATTCAAGTCATTTTGGGGATAAATGGTTGGAACTGAATGGGCGTCATTATATAATACAAAAGATATTTGAAAATGTAGGCTTAAATTTCCAAGTATGTGATGAATTAATTGATGCATTGATTTTGGATAAGGGGAAAATTTCCGATGAAGATATACTAAGATGTCATACACATTTATTTGATTTTATTATTCATTATGAAAAATCCGTAACTAAATACATGAAAAGAAGGTCTAAGCTAAAAAAATATTTAGATTACGAACCTTCAAAATATCTTGTTTTAAAATTATCCAAATTAGGAATAGAGTTTGAGCAATTAGTAGGAGAATTATTAACAGAGTTAAATATTAACTATATACAATATGATTCAGGTAAAAGAAACTGCAAGCCTGATTTTGTGTTTTCAGAGAAGCATTGGGGAGATGCAAAAATTAGTGAACATACTGTTTTTCATTCTCAAACAATAGATAAATATGAAAAGCATATTGATAAACTAACCATAATTTATTTAAGAAAGACATCACAATTAGAGTGGCGTAGATACGTTACTCCAAAAACTGAACTCGTACATATTTCATATTTTGTTAAAGAACTTCCTATTGATAAAAGGCAACAATTTGAGGATAGATTAAGTAAAATTGAAAATTCACTAATTCGCTCAATTAAATAGAAATGTACTACTATGCAAATTTGGCATAGTAGTTTTTTTATGAACCTAAATCAATTTACAATTAAAATGTAAGCAAAACCTAACAACAAATGTATGGTTTAGTTGGTGGAATAAAAGGGGAATCATGTTTTAATAAATATAATAGGATTTGAAAAGTATGAAAGTTGTTATTGCTAAGAAATAAAGGAAGGAATTTAGATTTTGAAGAAAAGAATGAAAATGATTTTTCTTGGATTATTCGCATTACTCGCATTCCTCGTTGGCGGGTATTTCTATAACAATATTACGTATATCGAGAAACCCCTTAAAGAGATGGCTCGTGCTGGTTTTGTTGAAAAACAAGTTGAACTAAAAGATGGGACAATCATAAATTATGGGGAAGGTCCAGACAATGAGAAAACACCCTTACTTCTAATCCATGGCCAAGGGATGACATGGGAAGATTATGCTAAAGTCTTACCAGAATTATCGAAGCATTACCATGTATTCGCCGTTGATTGCCACGGTCATGGCGAATCGGATTGGAATCCTGAGAAATATACAGCGAAAGCCATGGCAGTAGATTTTATTGAATTTATTGATAAGGTTATCGGTGAAAAAGTGGTTGTTTCTGGTCATTCGTCAGGGGGGATGATTGCTGCATGGATGGCCGCACACTCACCAGATCATGTGCTTGGGACAGTAATTGAAGATTCACCTTTCTTTTCAACTGAACCTGGTAGAAGAGAAAACACCTATGTATGGGTTTATGGCTTCCAATTATATGAAGACTTTAAAAATCAAAATAAAGAGAAGGATTACTTCAAGTATAGTCTTGAAAGAAGTTATTGGCGAAATATGTTTGGCGATTTTCTTTGGAACAGGTTTTCAAAAGAAGCAGTAGCCTATCATGAAAAACATCCAACTGAACCTGTTCACATCAAGTATTTGCCTCCACAAATTAATCGAATTTTTGAATCTGCCACATATCCATATGACCGCAAATTTGGCGAAACCTTTTATGATAATTCTTGGTTTGAAGACTATAACCAAGCAGAAGTGTTATCAAAAATTGAAAGTCCTACGGTATTTATCAAAGCCAATACAAGCTATGATGGGGATTTATTAATGGCGGCATTATCTGATGAAGATGCGGAGCGTGTTGTACAGTTATTAGAAAATGGGCAAAAAATTGATGTAGACACACCAGGACATGATATTCATTACGATAAACCAGAAGAATTCACGGAGATCATGGTCGATTTCTTACAAGAGGTTGAAAAAAGAGGCGTCTAATATTCAGTCGCCTCTTTTTATCTCTGATAATCCGCATTCAAAATAACTTCTTCAGGAATTTTCTGCGCATACGGTACATTGTAATCAGAGAAATAGACGAAATAACGATTAATAAAATAATCATTTCTCCGCATTTCTGGCTCTACATAATCCTCTAAGCCATTATAAGTATGGAAAACCGTCAACTGGACGAGATTGTATGCTGTATCAAAAGTTAGCGCTAAATACAAGTCTCGAAGATCTTCTGTTTCAACGAAATAAAGTTCGTTTGATTCACTCTCAAAATAGCTACCCGTAAAAAGGTTCATATCGAGCATATTTAAATGCTCACGATATTGCTCTTGCGTTAACTGTAGTTCGACTATCCAGTTGTCGAGCTCAAATCCCCCTCCAATATCCCCAACTGTCTCTTTATATAGGGAAAGTTGCTCAGGGTAAGATATAAATAACTCCAAAAAAGCATCAATGTGTTCTAATGTTTTAAAACTCTTATCTAAATCATTACGACTAATATAAGGCTCTTCTTCCATCACAGGAACACCACCGTAACTATAATCACCGGATACAGAATACCATCCTAATTCAGGATCAAAATATTCCGTACTTGTTGAGTAGATACTTGTGCTATCATCATACTCACCAATTTCACCATTTACAAGGGATCCGGATGTTTGATTGATGGTTGTCGTCAGAGTCACGTATTTAGGAGAGCGTTGCATCATGCCTTCATACGTATCATTGTATTCATAAAAGGAACTCAATTCTGGTTCAA
The DNA here is from genome assembly GCF_003628435.1 of Ureibacillus endophyticus. Classification (GTDB taxonomy): domain Bacteria; phylum Bacillota; class Bacilli; order Bacillales_A; family Planococcaceae; genus Ureibacillus; species Ureibacillus endophyticus. The sequence goes on from NZ_RBZN01000069.1 coordinate 9,641, forward strand.
GTAAATTATTTAAATAAGCTGTTTTATAAACGAAAGACGAAAAGGAAACAGTCTCAAGATTGGAAGCTTTTTCGAATGCTTTTTGTATAAATTCCATTGCTTCTTCCGTATTTGTTCGCACTTTATCTTGTTCAGTTTGAGTAGTCGATTTGTTTTGGACAATTTCGATTGATGGGGAAGGGGGTACCAGATCTACTTTTTTACTATTTTCAACGGTACAACCTGTCAAAAGAAAAAAGGAAATGGCTCCGCTAATAAAAAAACGTTTCATTATTCACCATCCATAATAAATTTAAAAAGCAGAAACATCTTATTTTATGTTTTGATTGGGGGAAAAGGAACCAATTATTGGAATAATAACAAAAAACATACTAACATTAGTAGTACAAACCAAGGCCATGGTTTGTGCTACTATTTTTTTATAGTAGAAGTGAAGGAAAGTCGAACAGCTCCAGGGACGTATGAGAGTCCGTAAAAAAAAC
>NZ_RBZN01000006.1 GCF_003628435.1 Ureibacillus endophyticus
GAGGTAGATAGGTTCGAGGTGGAAGTGTGGCGACACATGGAGCTGACGAATACTAATCGATCGAGGACTTAACCACTAACTTGAATGGTCGTTAGTCAATGTCTTTATCCAGTTTTGAGAGTACAAGCTCTCAACAATGAAATAGGAACTTCGCCTAAGAGCGCAACATCCATGTTTCAACGGCGAAGCCAGTACATCCATGTACAAGTGAAGTGATGATGGCAAAGAGGTCACACCCGTTCCCATACCGAACACGGAAGTTAAGCTCTTTAGCGCCGATGGTAGTTGGGGGCTTCCCCCTGTGAGAGTAGGACGTCGCTTCGCTTGTTTCAAAAATGGAGGATTAGCTCAGCTGGGAGAGCACCTGCCTTACAAGCAGGGGGTCGGCGGTTCGAGCCCGTCATCCTCCACCATATATGCCGGTGTAGCTCAGTTGGTAGAGCAACTGACTTGTAATCAGTAGGTCGTGGGTTCGACTCCTATCGCCGGCATCCTTTCTGGAGGGGTAGCGAAGTGGCTAAACGCGGCGGACTGTAAATCCGCTCCTTCGGGTTCGGCGGTTCGAATCCGTCCCCCTCCACCATCTTATAGAGAGCCATTAGCTCAGTGGTAGAGCATCTGACTTTTAATCAGAGGGTCGAAGGTTCAAGTCCTTCATGGCTCACCAGTTTTATTAAAAACTTGCCAGAAAATCAATGCACATGCGGAAGTAGTTCAGTGGTAGAACACCACCTTGCCAAGGTGGGGGTCGCGGGTTCGAACCCCGTCTTCCGCTCCAAATGTGCCGGGGTGGCGGAACTGGCAGACGCACAGGACTTAAAATCCTGCGGTAGGTGACTACCGTACCGGTTCGATTCCGGTCCTCGGCACCATTTATATGCGCCCGTAGCTCAATTGGATAGAGCGTCTGACTACGGATCAGAAGGTTGTGGGTTCGACTCCTGCCGGGCGCGCCATATATACGAGAAGTAGCTCAGCTTGGTAGAGCACTTGGTTTGGGACCAAGGGGTCGCAGGTTCGAATCCTGTCTTCTCGACCATTTTAATTGGGGCCTTAGCTCAGCTGGGAGAGCGCCTGCCTTGCACGCAGGAGGTCAGCGGTTCGATCCCGCTAGGCTCCACCAATAAAATCAAATAAAAATATGGCGGCGTAGCTCAGCTGGCTAGAGCGTACGGTTCATACCCGTAAGGTCGGGGGTTCGATCCCCTCTGCCGCCATTTAGTAAAGTGGAGGAATACCCAAGTCCGGCTGAAGGGATCGGTCTTGAAAACCGACAGGCGGGTTAAACCGCGCGGGGGTTCGAATCCCTCTTCCTCCGCCATTTACTTAAGGTCCCGTGGTGTAGCGGTTAACATGCCTGCCTGTCACGCAGGAGATCGCCGGTTCGATCCCGGTCGGGACCGCCATAAAGTGGGTCGATAGCTCAGTTGGTAGAGCATTTGACTGAAGCTCAAAGTGTCGGCGGTTCGATTCCGTCTCGACCCACCATTTTATGCGGGTGTAGTTTAATGGTAAAACCTCAGCCTTCCAAGCTGATGTCGTGAGTTCGATTCTCATCACCCGCTCCATTATGGGCCTATAGCTCAGCTGGTTAGAGCGCACGCCTGATAAGCGTGAGGTCGATGGTTCAAGTCCATTTAGGCCCACCATAATATTCCGAAGTAGCTCAGTGGTAGAGCAACCGGCTGTTAACCGGTTGGTCGTAGGTTCGAGTCCTACCTTCGGAGCCACGGCCCGTTGGTCAAGTGGTTAAGACACCGCCCTTTCACGGCGGTAACACGGGTTCGAATCCCGTACGGGTCATATGAAGACGTATAGCATTTGCTATACGTCTTTTTGTATTTAATGAAAGTCGTTTTGAGCCTCAGAAGTAGAGACCAGACCGAGAAATATGAAATTTATATTATGCTAGGTATGCAGAATATTTCAGCTTGATGATGAGAAGCTTAGATTGAAAGAATATAAATAGAGTTATAAAGTGTAGCATTAGGAGATAGGGGAGTAACCTATATAACAAGTAAGTAGAGGTACACATAGCAAATTAGAACGAATAAGAGAATTAGTGTGTCCATGTGTGAAGCGAAGATTATTTGCACTGTCATAAAGAACAATATGTTTACTTTAAGAATGTCTTTTCATAAATAAAAAACACCTTATCATAATGAATGATTAAGGTGTTAATAAAAGAAGCCTTGCTATACAGTATGTATGGCAAAGCCGCCTTGCCGTAGTTATTAATAGAAAGTTTTAAACCACCACTCCTCAAAGTGGGTGTTCGCAGAATAATTCCTGTATATCGTCATGCACCGCAGTGTGACGCTCGCCATTCCTTATTCGATTAAAACTCCCTTTTACAGTTCAAAGGTTAAAACTTAATATTTTTACGAACAACGCAGCTTTAATGTTATATTATACGATTGTATTTATTTGTGCAAGTAAGTATGTAACGATAAAAAAGTCAAATTTTTAATAAGTTAGAATATAAAAAATATATCCTAAGAAAGTGAAAAATAAAAAAGCCTTCCATCATAGGAAAAGCTTTATTTTTTATTTAATTTATTTAAAATTTCATGTGTTAAAGCTGCAACATTAATTTGAGTATCTTCCTTAATAACATCACTTAAAATTTCGTTTCTAAAATAACGCACACTCACTGGTAGCGGCATTTTCAAAAGATTTTTTAATGCTTGTTGATACATAATGACAAACTCTTTATCCGTATTTCCTCGCTTTAATTCTGCAAAGGACTCATAAAATTGATCGAGTTTATCAGAAAACTCAAGAAGACGACCTTCTAGGGTATTATCTTTTCCTTCTTTCATTCGCATAGAGAAAATTTCCTGAAATTCAGTAGGGATTTCTTCTTTAATGAAATTTTCCATCATTTTTTCCTCTACATGGGCAAGCATTTGTTTTAATTCAATACTCGCATGTTTAACGGGAGTTTTAATGTCTCCAATAAAGACTTCTGCAAAATCATGATTAATTGTTTTTTCATATAATGATTTCCAGTTTACTTTTGCACCGTTCATTTCTTCTAATGTCCCAAAAAACATGGCATATTGAGATACCTTCCATGAGTGTGCAGCAACATTATGTTCTTCAAACTTAAAGCGACCAGGTGCACGGAAAATTCGCTCTAAATCATTTAAGCTTGTGAAAAATTTATGGATACCTATAATGACCACCTCCGATTATTAGTATTAGCACAACTATGTATGCTTCTAATTTGAATAATATAAGGTATTATTTCTAGTGTGTTTGATTTTACAAATATCTAACTAGAAATTAACAAAGTTTACATAAGTAATAATTGTTTAATTTATATATTATGCTCTAAAAGTTGGATTATTACGTGCAATTGTCATGTTTTTATCAAAAAATAGCAATTGCCGTGATGATATACTATAGACATTAGAGTTGATTGGATGTGTAGAACAGTGTTACATACTATTTTCTTATATTTACATATATTAAGTGCTATTGGATCGATTGGACCGCTATTTGCATTAATACCTATGCTAAAGAAAATGGAAGTGACTGAAGAAGCTGATTTAAGTGGTTTTGTTCAAGCATTTCAATATGCGATTAATGTAATTAAACATTTCGGACATGTATTAGTAGTTTCTGGGATATTTCTAATTATTTTAAGCGGTTGGACTTGGACAACATCATGGATTGTATTAACAATTATTGGGATGATGAGTTCTGTTTTTTATTTAGCCAGAGCCTTTAAACCAACTTTAAAAACCTTTGGCACCACTGATTTTAATAAAGCAAATTTTATAGCTAATCTAAGGAAATCAACATGGTTATATATTGTAATTTTATTAATCGTATTGTGGCTGATGGTGGCAAAACCAAATTTATGGTAAAAATTGTATTTTACATAGTTTATTAAAATATCAAGAAAATGAAAAGGCATTTGTTAATGATTCATTTTAGAAAGCGCTAATTTTTAGCGCTTTTTTATGTCTACCCGACTAAAATGTATTTTTGGATGGGTAAAATTAATCCGTAGATATTTTTATACTGATACGTCAATTACTGTTCCTTTGTACGGATGGTTTGCTGCAGAAGCTTGTTGTTGTGGTAATTGATTGAGCATTTCGACAGCACTGGCTGCACCCATATTCAATGCTTTATCCATAATAGATAATTGTACAGTATGTTGAAGCTGTGCTACTTGAGCAGACATTATAGAGCTAATATCCATTTGTTTCCCTCCTTTTATCTTTTATCGGTAATCTTTATATTTGGTGAATGGGAAATAAAAACATTACAAGAATATTTTTATACCCCCTTGGTAATACTCACAACGAGGAGGGTTAATAAATTATGTGGAAAAAATTTATATTATTAAGTGGATTAGCAGTAATTCTAAGTGGATGTAATCTTTTTGGTTTTAATAATGATGAAGAAAAAATTTCAGTAGCTGCACCAGAAGCTTTGCAAGCAACAGCAACTATTATTGATACAAAAGGAAATGAAATTGGTCATATGGAAATGACTGAACGGGATGATGGTGTACAAATATCTCTAGGTGTGAAAGGACTTTCAGAGGGGGGACATGGGTTTCATATACATGAAGTAGGTAAATGTGAAAAACCTACATTCGAGTCAGCTGGTGCCCATTTTAATCCAACAGGTAAAAAGCACGGCACTGACAATCCTGCTGGCCCACATCTAGGAGATTTACCGAATATTACACCTGAAGAAGATGGAAATGTTCAAGTAGAATTAGTAGCCAAAGATATAACTCTTAAACCTGGGAAAGAAAATTCAATTATTGATGAAGATGGTAGTGCAATTGTAATTCATCAACATCCGGATGATTATGTTACAGATCCATCAGGGAATTCGGGAGATCGCATTGCTTGTGGAGTCATTACACTTAAAAATTAATTATTAAGCTGTAGGAAAAGGGAAGAACGAACCTTTTCTTACAGTTTTTTTATTTTGGAGTTGCAAATACTCTTTAAAAGTCAGTGCATCTGGTTATTCAAAATATGGGTGAGAATAAGATCACTTAAAATTATTGCACTACTTAATATTCTGATAATTATTGAAAATATTGCTTTAAAGAGGGTATTTATTTGTTTTTAAGCTATTATTAAATTAGTAGAATATTAAAATATTTGACTTTCCATTAGAATAATAGTTAAATTTATACTGTATGTTACAAATATGTCAGAGGAGGGGTTTTTTTGAAGAAGAATAAGTTTTTATTTTTCGCAATCTTGAGTCTACTTTTACTAGTTTTAGTAGCATGTGGTGGGGAAGAGACGAAAGATACAGAAAGTACTACTGATAACACTACAACAGAGGGGACAACGGAAGAGTCTTCAGAGGAAACTAAATCTGATATTAAATTTTTAAGTTTAGTAACAGGTGGTACTCAAGGTACTTATTATGCTTTGGGAGGTACATTTGCTGACTTAATAACTGATGAAACTGGAATTAAAACAACTGCTGAAGTATCACAAGCTTCTGCTGCAAACGTAAACGCTTTAAAAGATGGCGATGCTGAAATTGCCTTTGTTCAAACAGATATTGCTTATTATGCGAAAAATGGTCAACTGATGTTTGAAGGCGCGGCTGTAGAAGACTTAGTGGCAATCGGTGGTTTATATCCAGAAACAGTTCAGCTTGTAACAACTGAAAAATCTGGAATTACTTCTTTTGAAGATTTAAAAGGTAAAAAAGTATCGGTAGGTGCTCCTGGTTCAGGAACATATGCAAATGCTGAACAATTATTAGAAGTACATGGATTAACGATGGATGATATTCAAGCTCAAAATTTAGATTTCGGTGAATCTACAGATGGATTACAAACTGGCCAAATTGATGCTGCGTTTATTACTGCTGGTTATCCAACGGCAGCTGTAGAAGCATTAAGTGCAACTACAGACGTTGTAATCGTTCCAGTAGCAGCTGATAAGGCAGAAAGTTTAATTTCAAAATATCCTTATTATGCAACGGATACAGTTCCTGCTGGTACTTATGGGTTAGAAACTGATGTGCCAACTGTTTCTGTACTAGCTATGCTTGCTGTGAAAGCTGATTTACCAGAAGATGTTGCTTATGGAATTACAAAAGCGATTTATGATAACGCAGGTTCAATCAGCCATGCAAAAGGTGCATTTATTAAAGCGGAGACTGCTTTAGATGGAATTGGAATTGATGTTCATCCAGGTGCACAAAAATATTTTGATGAGCAATAATTAATCTGTTATTAAAATGGGGCTTGTAATTGCAAGCCCTATTTTTTTACTAACAATAGAGGTGGTTACATGAAACGAATAGTGATGGTCATTTCGTTTGGTATTGTAGCTACATGCTTCTTTTTTTTACCAATAGATTTAGTCTTTTCATTTACGGAAACAAGAACAAACCAACCAGAAAAGGTTTATATAAACATCTCAAATGAAAACGAATTTCAAATTAGGTACACCCATTCAATTCATAGGACAGATGTTTTAGAAACCTATGAGATTACGAAGACAAAGGATCTAAAGCTTGTGTCAATGGAATATGAAGACGTATCGATAGGAATGCCTGCATACGCTGAAGAAGGAGAAAGGCTTACGTATGAAAATGGGAGATACATATTGTCTTATGAGGATAAGGTTTTATCAGATTTTACAATATATATAGGAAATATCGATATGGATTTATCGTTTATTTACAATCAACAATCATATAATTTAAAAAAACATTTGGAAAAGGGTAAATCGTACTTGTTCCAAGTCGAAAAAGTTTCGTTATTTGAAAAATGGAAAGGAGCTGTAATGGGAGATGGTAAAGCATAATGAACAGACGAAAGAAGAGCAATTTGAAACATTATCTGCTGAACAACAACAAGCACTCTTAGAAAAATACGACACCGAATCGAATACTCGGCAGTTAAAAGGTGTAGTACATTGGGCTATCTTTATACTTCTACTATGTTTTTCATTGTTTCAATTGTATACAGCAATCTTCGGGCAATATACGGCGCCAATCCAGCGAACGATTCACTTAGGATTTGCTTTAACTGCGATATTTTTATTATTCCCAGCTCGTAAAAGGGGACCAAAAACAAAAGTAGCCTTCTATGATTATATTTTGGCTGTATTATCCGTCGTAGTAGGGTCATATTGGACGATAAACTACGATCGTTTAGTAAAAAGTTTAGGTACAATTTCTGATATGGACTTTTATGTAGGTTTAATTGCAGTCTTATTAGTTTTAGAAGCCGCTAGACGTGCAGTTGGCTTACCAATAATGATAATAGCTTCATTCTTCTTAATCTATGCATTTTACGGTCCATATTTCCCAGATTTTTTAGCCCATCGTGGTCAATCGATAGAAAATATTGTTAATTTAATGTTTTACACAACAGATGGTATTTTAGGAACACCAATTAGTGTATCTGCCACATATATATTTGTGTTTTTATTATTTGGTGCCTTTTTAGTGAAGACGGGTGTGGGACAATACTTTAACGATTTAGCTGTTGCAGTTGCTGGAAAGCTTGTTGGTGGTCCAGCGAAAGTTGCCATTTTCTCTTCAGCTTTACAAGGTACTATATCCGGAAGCTCTGTTGCAAACGTTGTTACATCTGGTTCATATACAATACCTATGATGAAAAAATTAGGTTATAAGAAAGAATTTGCAGGGGCAGTAGAAGCAGCCGCATCAACAGGCGGACAATTAATGCCACCGATAATGGGGGCCGCAGCATTCTTAATGGTCGAATTTATTGGGCGCGGTATTACCTATTGGGATATTGCAAAAGCAGCAGCAATTCCAGCACTCTTATATTTTACAGGTATTTGGATTATGACACACTTTGAAGCAAAGCGATTAGGTTTACGTGGACTGACTGATGAGGAATTACCAAATCGTAGAGAAGTGTTTAAAAAGATTTATTTATTATTCCCTATTGTATTAATTATCGTGTTAATGCTAGTTGGGGTACCTGTAATGCACGCTGCTCTTTATGGAATTGTTTCTTGTATTATCGTAGGGGCAATTAATAAAGATACACGCCTTGGGTTTAAAGATGTTATTGAAGCGCTAGTTGATGGTGCACGAACTGCATTAGCGGTAGCAGCAGCAACAGCCTGTGCAGGTATTATCGTAGGCGTAGTTGTGAAAACAGGTCTAGGTTTAAGTTTAGCTAATAGTTTAGTAGATTTAGCAGGCGGCAATATTTTATTAACGTTAGTTTTTGTAATGATTGCTTCATTGATACTTGGTATGGGTGCACCAACGACAGCTAACTATGTTATTACATCGACAATAGCAGCTCCAGCAATTATTACATTATTAGCTCCGGATATCGTATCTCAGGAATTAATTCCAATTACAGTATTATTATCAGCACATTTCTTTGTTTTCTATTTTGGTATCATTGCAGATATCACACCACCAGTTGCCCTTGCGGCGTTTGCAGCATCTGGAATATCAGGTGGAGATCCAATTAAAACGGGAGTTAACTCTGCTAAGTTAGCGATAGCTGCTTTTATTATTCCATATATGATTGTCTTTTCTCCAGCTCTGTTGATGATTGATGTAACCATCTTACAAATACTTTGGGTCGTGGTTACAGCAATTATGGGTATGATAGCAATCGGTTCAGCCGTAATTGGATACTGGTATAGGAAGTTGTTATGGTTTGAACGTTTAGTTTTACTTGCAGCTGGTTTAGCAATGATTTATCCAGAGTCACTATCTGATATTACAGGATTAATCGTCTTCGGAATTATGTTTATCGTTCAATTTTTAACGAAACATAAAGGTGAAAATGGCCAGAGAGAAACAAAGTTAGATGCAACTGCAAAATAAATTTTTTAGCTTGTACTTATCGTGCAAGCTTTTTTTATGCATAAAAATATTATTGCCAGAAACTATTCGATTATTGAGATATGTTTAATACTTTTTTTGCATATATAACAAATTTGTATTGTTTTCACTAATTAAAATGGGTAAGATATAAAATATCAGAAAATTCTAACTAAGGGGTGTTTATTATGACGAGTTTACTATTATCCAAGTTTGAAACGTATTTACTGGATGAAGAACAAGAGCAAGATAGTCGTGTGGAGTTAGAATTTGAAACTAAGGAACAATTAGTCGATATTGAAGAATATCCTCAAGGCTTTTTTTCAAGTTTATAATAACTTATAACGACAAAACCCATAATGGAGTTTGTCGTTTTTTTTATCTATTGACAAACATGATAAAAATATGTTAAATTTATTTCGAATTCAAGATAACTGAATTCAAGTGAATGTTTTTTTTGAAGGTATTCGCCAAAAAAATAATTTTAATTTCGGATAAATTTTTTTAAATATATATCTCGAATTCGAGATAAAAATGGAGGAGAATAAAATGAAAGAATTAAAAGGTATTCATCATGTTACAGCCATTACTAGCAGTGCTGAAAAGATATATGAATTTTTCACATATGTATTAGGTTTACGTTTAGTGAAGAAAACTATAAATCAGGATGATATTAAAACATACCATTTATATTTCACCGATGATGTGGGGAGCCCGGGTACAGATATGACGTTTTTTGATTTTCCAGGCATTCCAAAAGGTGTTCATGGAACGAATGAGATATCAAAAACATCCTTTCGTGTACCAAATGATGAAGCGTTAGAGTATTGGGTTAAGCGATTTGATAAATATGAAGTAAAACATCAAGGAATCCAACAACAGTTTGGGAAAAAGATTTTACGGTTTGTAGATTTTGACGATCAAGCTTATCAACTTATTTCAGATGAAGCAAACAAGGGAGTAGAATCTGGCACACCATGGAAAAAGGGACCAATTCCATTAGAATTCGCGATTACCGGACTTGGACCAATTCATGTGCGAACATCATATTTTGATTATTTTAAAGAAGTACTCGAGAAAGTGTTCGTGATGCGTGAAGTTGCACAAGAAAATGCATTTCATCTATTCGAAATGGGTGAAGGTGGAAATGGTGCTCAAGTAATTGTTGAGTATAATACAGTTCTTCCTCAAGCAAGTCAAGGTTATGGTTCTGTCCATCATACTGCATTCAGAGTAGATAATCGTGAAGACTTAGAAGCTTGGAAACAACGTCTACACAACTTTAAATTACCAAACTCAGGTTATGTTGAGCGTTACTATTTTGGCTCGCTATACACAAATGTTGCTCCTTCTATCCTTTTTGAGTTAGCTACAGATGGACCTGGATTTATGGGCGATGAACCATACGAAACTCTTGGAGAAAAGTTGTCCCTTCCTCCATTTTTTGAAGAGAAACGTGACCAAATTGAAAAGCTAGTGCGCCCAATTGATACAGTTCGTAGCACTAAACATTTCGAAAAAGAGTATTTTTAAGGAGGTGAATAATAGAAATGGGATTTTTAGATAAACTATTTGGTAATGACCATAAGGAGGAACAAACAATGACAAATTTAAATATCGGAATTATTTTAGGATCAACTCGTGAAGGACGTGTAAGCCCTCAAGTAGGTGCATGGGTAAAAGAACTTGCTGAAAAACGCGGAGACGCAAACTATACAATTATTGATATTGCTGATTATAAACTACCATTCTTAGGTGAACCAGGTGGAGATACTTCAGGTGTTGCTGCTTGGTCAGAAGCGGTTGCAAAACAAGATGGATTCATCTTTATCGTTCAAGAATACAACCACTCTATTACTGGTGCTCTTAAAAACGCTTTAGACTTTTTACGTGAAGAATGGAATAACAAAGCGGCAGGTATTGTATCTTACGGATCAGTTGGTGGGGCACGTGCAGCAGAACATCTACGTGGAATTTTAGGTGAATTATTAGTTGCTGACGTTCGTGTTCACCCTGCATTATCACTATTCACAGACTTTGAAAACGGTACAGACTTCAAACCGAAAGATGTGCAAGCAGATTCAGTAAATCAAATGTTGGATCAATTAATTCCTTGGGCTACGGCTTTAAAGACAATACGTTAATAAATACTTAGCAACATGTGCAATCGTAAATGCACATGTTGCCTCTTACATAAAGATTGAGCAAATCATTTAAAGAAGTTGAAAGATGTGCTGAGTCGTTATGAAGGAAGAAATTGAGGTGCGAAAAATGGTAAATATCGCTGGACATCATCATATTTCAATGATTACGAAAAACATTAAAGTAAACAATGAATTCTATCAAACTATACTTGGATTGCGAAGAGTAAAAGTCTCTGTAAATCAAGACGATCCCTCCATGTATCACCTGTTTTATGGAGATTTAATAGGAAGTCCAGGAACAGGCTTAACTTTCTTTGAAATGCCACTTGTCGGAAGAACGCACCGTGGTACAAACGCCATTACTCAAATTGGTTTATTAGTATCTTCCTATGAAAGCCTTGTCTACTGGAAAAAACGTTTTACGCAACTAGGTGTTAAACATGGGGAAATTACAACATATGCAGAGATGGAGGCATTACATTTTGAAGATCCAGACGGCTTAAGGTTAGTTTTATTAAATCATAATGGTAAACCAATCCCACAGCATTGGACTGAATGGAACCATTCGAATGTACCATCCGAGCATCGAATATTAGGTATGGGAAATGTAGAAATCACGGTTCAATCTTTAGAGAATCTATCAAGTATGTTACAGAATATTTTTGATTACACACTTGTTTCAAAATCTAGTCACCAAGCAATTCTTCAATCCGTTAAAGGGCAAGTATTTGGGGGAATTGTTATCGTTCAACAAGATGGACCAAAAGAAAGACCTGGTCGAGGAAGTGTACATCATTTAGCATTGCGTGTGGAAGATAAAGAACAATTACGATTTTGGGAAAAGAGAATTAAAGACTTTGGCTATAAAATTATGAACCTGACTGATCGCTACTATTTTGAAAGTTTATACTTTAAAGAAAAAAACGGCATTATTTTTGAATTGGCTACAGATGGTCCAGGATTTACAGTTGATACACCAATTGAAGAGCTTGGTAAAAAATTAGATTTGCCACCTTTTTTAGAACCAAAGCGAGCTGAAATTGAAGCGAAGTTAGGACCAATAGAATAAACGTGAGGGGAAATGAAAATGAAAAAACATACAACGGGGATACATCACATTACTGCTATTGTAGGACATCCTCAAGAAAATATTGATTTTTATGCAGGAGTTCTTGGATTACGACTAGTTAAACAAACGGTTAATTTCGATGACCCAGGCACTTATCACCTTTATTTCGGAGAAGAAAATGGAAAACCAGGTACTATCATCACCTTCTTCCCTTGGCCAAATGCTTATCAAGGAAGAATTGGCGATGGGCAAGTGGGAGTTACAACATATGTAGTTCCCGTTGGCGCGATGGATTTTTGGAAAGAACGTTTAACAAAATTTAATATCAGCTATTCCGAAACAGTTCGATTTGGTGAAACCTTTTTACAATTTGATGACCCACATGGATTACACTTAGAACTTGTTGAACGTGTAAATGGTGAAGACAATGGTTGGACATTCGGAGGAGTGACAAAGGAAGTTGCTATTAAAGGTTTTGGCGGTGCAATACTTTATTCATGTCGTCCTGAAGAAACAGCAGAGACTTTAGTAGAGCTAATGGGTTTAGAGGTAGTTGGTCAAGAAGGTGACTATAAACGTTTTAGAGCAACAGCAGACATAGGGAATATTATTGATTTAAAGATGACAACGGGTGTTCGTGGTAGGATTGGCGTTGGAACAGTTCATCATATTGCTTGGCGAGCAAACGATAATCAAGATCATATTGAATGGCAACAATACGCAATGGATTTAGGTCAACATGTAACAGAAGTAAAGGATCGGAATTACTTTAACTCGATCTATTTCCGTGAATCTGGAGAAATATTATTTGAAATTGCCACAGACTCACCAGGCTTTGCACATGATGAAACGCCTGAAACAATGGGAAGTGAATTAAAGTTACCTGCACAATATGAGCATTTACGTGAAAGGTTAAGAGAATCATTAATCCCAATCGAAGTTCGCCATTTAGATTAATAAAAAAAGTGAGGATGAAATCAAATGCAACATATTTTTAAGCAGGGAACAGATCAAAATAAACCAGTACTTTTACTTTTACATGGAACTGGTGGCAATGAACATAGTTTATTACAGTTGGCAGAAATAATAGACCCAACTGCTCCAGTGTTAAGTGTGAGAGGAAATGTATTAGAAAATGGAATGCCTCGTTTCTTCAAAAGACTTGCTGAAGGGATATTTGACGAGGAAGACTTAATTTTCCGAACAAATGAACTGAATACATTCTTAGATGAAGCTGCAATCAAGTACGAATTCAATCGGCAAAATATCATGGCGATTGGTTACTCAAACGGGGCTAATATTGCAGCAAGTTTACTATTCCATTATGAGACTGCAATAAAAGGTGCTATCTTACATCATCCGATGGTACCAAGAAGAGGGATACAATTACCGAATTTAGCCGGAACTCATGTATTTATTGCAGCAGGTACAAATGATCCTATTTGCCCGCAACAAGAATCTGTTGAATTACAGGCGTTACTAGAAGAAGCGAATGCATCGGTTGTAATGTATTGGGACAATCATGGACACCAGTTAACAATGGGCGAAGTGCAGGCAGCTAAAGAGTGGTATGAGCATTTATAAAAATTTGACGAAAGGCTAATCGTTATGATTAGTCTTTTATCCTTTTGGGAAAAAGCAAAAGATTAGTAAAAAAGAATGGCAAAATAAATCACTAGTATTCCTCCTTCTATAATTTAAGCTTGATAGGCGGAAGCTGTTAATATTTCTATCATTGTTATGTATAATAGAGAAAGAAATAAAAATTTGAGGTGCACTTATATGAGCCAAATAAAAACTTATGAAGAAGTCATCTATGGTTGGTTTGACTATTTTCATGAAAATCCAGAAGTTAGCTGGAAAGAATTTGAGACGACTAAAAAAATCGCTTCTATATTAGATGAATTAAAAGTTTCATATAAACTCTTTTCTGATGTTACTGGACTTGTTGCAGAAATCGGTGAAGGAGAGGAAATAATAGCAGTAAGAGCTGATATCGATGCTCTATGGCAGGATGTAGATGGTATCATGAAGGCGAACCATTCCTGTGGCCATGATGCAAATATTTCAATGGTTTTAGGTGCATTACTTCAATTAAAAGATTTACCACTAAAAAAACGTATTCGCTTTATTTTCCAACCTGCTGAGGAAACAGGTGGGGGAGCAATAGAAATGGTGAAACACGGTGTTGCTGATGGTGTTTCGCATTTATTCGGAATTCATTTAAGACCAATCGAAGAGCTTCCATTTGGAAAAGTTACTCCAGCAATTCACCATGGTGCCGCATTATTTTTAAATGGTACAATTCATGGAGTGGATGCCCATGGCGCAAGACCACATCAAGGTAAAAATGCAATTGATGTCATTGTTGCAATTCAGCAAATGCTTAAAAATATTTATATCAACCCATTTGAAGTATATAGTGCTAAATTAACGAAAGTGGTTGCAGACGGTGGAAGTACGAATATAATCCCGGGTAATGCAACATTTTCTATGGACGTTCGCGCACAGAAAAATGCGACATTGGATGAATTACAAAAGAGAATTGAAGAAGGCTTCAAGGCTATAATGAATATGTTCGGAACACAAATTCAATGGGATTGGATAGATAGAACTCCGGGTGCCGAAGTTTCAGAAGAAGCTGCGCATATTGTAGAAGCATCCATTATCGAGACTTTAGGAATTGAACACTTAGCAAAACCAATTTCTACTACTGGTAGTGACGATTTCCATTTCTATACAGTTTTAAAACCGGAATTAAAAGCAGCAATGATTGGTATTGGTGCTGATTTAGCGCCAGGTCTTCATCATCCTAAAATGACGTTTAACAAAGAAGCGTTAATTACAGGTGCAAAAGTATTAACAACAACATTAAAGAATGCAGCAAAAGGATAATAAAAAATACCTCAGTGTGAGACTAGAAAAGGATGTTATCGAATTATGAAAATTAAACAAGTTGAAATCTTTGAAGTTAACTTGCCATTAATTAAGCCATTTATTATAAGCTATGCGACTTACCCACATATTCGATCAATAATCGTAAAACTAACTACAGAGTGTGGTGTTGTAGGATGGGGCGAATCAGTCCCAGACGAACATATTACTGGAGAAACACCGGAATCTACCTATGCCATGTTAAAAAATACATTGGCACCAGCAATTGTTGGACAAAACCCAATGGAATTTGAAAAAATCCATGAACTTATGGATAAAACGGTACACAGAGCACCTGCAGCAAAAGCTGCAATCGATATTGCATGTTATGATATCGCAGGGAAAAAGTTAGGTGTACCAGTTTATCAATTACTTGGTGGACGGTATCATGAAAAATTCCCGGTTACACATGTACTAAGTATAGATGAACCGGAGAAAATGGCTGATGAAGCTGAAGAAAAAATAAAAGAAGGATACCGTTCATTTAAAATGAAGGTTGGTCTAGATGTTGCAGGTGACGTGAAGCGTATTCAAGCTGTTCGCGATCGTGTTGGTGATGACATTGCAATTCGCGTAGACGTAAACCAAGGTTGGATCAACAGTGCAAACACACTTCAAGCATTACGCAAACTAGAATCTCTTGATTTAGATTGGTTAGAACAGCCAGTAGTGCAAGATGATATCGATGCAATGGTAGAGATAAAGTCTAAAACATCTGTACCACAAATGATTGATGAAGGCATCCGTGATATGTATGATCTACGTCAAATTATTGCAAAACGCGCGGCTGATAAAATCAATATCAAGCTTATGAAATGTGGCGGAATTTATCCTGCTATGAAGTTAGCGCATATGGCGGAAATGGCCGGTATTGAATGTCAAATTGGTTCAATGGTGGAATCTTCAATCGGTTCAGCGGCAGGATTCCATGTAGCCTTTTCTAAAAAAATTATTAAGAGTGTTGAATTAACAGGTCCTGTGAAATTTACGAAAGATATTGGGGATTTAAAAGAAAGTTACATCATTCCTTATATTCAATTAAACGAAAAACCTGGTTTAGGTCTTAGCATAGATGAAACAATTCTTGCAGAGCTTACCCAAAATTCAGAGATAGTGGAGTAGGTGAGAATTATGAAGACTATTCATGAAGGATTATTAGGAGACAAGCCATATTATGTAGCTGTTTTAAATAAAAGCCATTTACCTGAAGTGTTGGAGTTACAAGATTTAGTATGTGAAGCTCTTACAGACAAAGACATACTACAACCACTTTCAGAAGAAGAATTTGAATTTATTTTAGAGGGCAATGGAATTATGATTGGTGCTTATGCTGATGCTAAATTAATCGGCTTTCGTGCGCTTCTTATTCCTCCGATAGATGATGAACATTTAGGATATGATATTGGGCTAGAAAAAGAGTCAGAATTAAAACGAGTTTTATACCAAGAAATCTCAAGTGTTAATCCGAATTATCGAGGGTTTGGTCTACAAAAAACATTAGCTTCTGTTATTATGAAGCAAATTGATACAGATTCCTTCGATTACGTAGCAACAACAGTGATGCCATACAATATTCCAAGTTTAAAGGACAAGTTCTCTCAAGGATTCTACATTGTAGCGCTAAAGTATATTTATGGTGGAAAATTACGTTACGTTTTTGCTCTTGATTTACGAGGAGAACCTCATTATGAAGATGAAGTTGTGACTATCTCAATGGGCGATGTAGAAGCACAGCAAAGATTATTGAGTGAAGGATTTGTCGGTGTTCGAATGAAACAACTTGCGGATGATTGGGTAGTAGAATATCAAAAAATTAAATAGTAATTAATAAGAAGCTATCTATTGGTAGCTTCTTATTATTTTTTCTCCTTTTGTTGCAATTTTTAAAGAATTCCTAAAATAGTTCTACCATATTCCATATTAAAATGATAGAATTTATAAAAATTAATAACTAGGAAAGTGAATACATTGGAGAATAAAACAACAGTAAACGAACATTATCTTAAAACGCTAATTAGTAAAATGACTGGATATTCAAAAAGCAATAGTCGTACCTCTGTTTCAGATGCTATGATTGCTGCGGTAGGGGCATTTTGCTGTGTATTGCCAGTCTTCGTTTTAACTGAATATACAAATTCAATTTGGTTTATCGCATCTTTTGGGGCAAGTATAATGCTTGTCATTGCGGCGTGGAATGCACCTGTTGGACAACCTCGGAATGTTATAGGAAGTTATCTCATTGCATCAATTATTAGTTTAACAATATCTACTCAATTTGGATCGTCACCAATTTTAATCAGCCTTGCTCTATGTTTGACCATCTTTTTCATGCTATTAGCGAGAACATTTCATCCACCAGCATGTGGGAATACGATAATCATAATGATGGGGGACTATGGCTGGGATTTTATTTTTCACCCAGTTTTACTTGGGACAATAATCATTGTTATTTTCGCTCTTATTATTAATAACTTACATCCAAAAAGGAAATATCCAATGTATTGGTGGTGAGGGTGCGTCTGAAAATTTATTTTTGAGACGCACCCTTTGTGACTGTCGCTTCGCTTTCGTCCAGATAAATTGCGACGAGGATGGTGTCAACCACCGCAGGAGCACAATTTCTGTAACGAGTATTGTTAAAACCACCATAGAGATAATACTTTTTAGAATTCATTTGCATAAGTTATTGAAAAGGGATATGCAGAATCATAAACTCTGCAATATCCCTTTTATTTTTACTTCATCGGACAAAACTCACAAGCAGTTAGTCCTGGTATATCCTTTGAAAAACAACAACTTTTTCGTAATGGTTGATTGACTAAACTTGAAGGATTCTTTCCACCTGTATATTGATAAAACAAGGACTTGCTAGAAAACAACTCCCAAGTTTCTTCATCTTCAAGTATTTCGATATCTTCAAATGCGCGGTCTGCTAATAAAGGATTTTCTAATAGTTCATGGTAATTCCATAACATGTAACCAAAGACATTTTCCCATAAAGTTAATGGGGACACAGAAGTTGCTTTTCGTAGCTGTTGAAAAACTAAATGGCATTGAATTAATAGTTTTTTAATTACCGAACTTCTTTCTTTATCCTCCACATAACGAAAATCCTTTGGCGTAATAAAAGTTCCAAGTGTATTATTCCCGTATTCGTTAATAAGACTAAAACGCACATCATCTAATTTGCCGTCCCAGATTTCATCATAAACTGCTAACATATAGAATTGCATCGCTACAAACATTCCATAACGGCGGCCAAAATGAGAAATAGCAGCTGCTTCTGTTGTCGCCTGTGTAATGCCCATCATTAAATTTCTGAAGTCTTTAATAAAAAAGTCTTTATGTAAATTTTCTAATGTGAATAGTGTTCGTTCAGTATCTTCTGTAAAAACGCTATATGAATTCAAAATTCTTATTTGATCGTACGTTAACGCTGGCATTTCCTTCACCTTCCTTACCATTACTATATCATTTTTTAATAAATCGATGAATTTTTTACTATACAAATAGTGGGAAATATAATAAAATAAATAAAACAAATTGGAAAGGTGGGGATTTAGGTGTCGCAAATACTATCTATACCACGTCCACTTGTTAGAATGAACCAATGGACAATATTTTTATCAGTTATTCTCACTTGGTTAACAGGAGAAGTTTGGATTCTTATTATTCCACTTATCGCAAATTTGATGGGTGTATTGTTTAACTATAATCCAGTAATGAAGTTTGCACGATTGTTTTTAATCAAAGAAGGAAAGAGCTATGTTCCTGAAGATGTAACACAACAAAAATTTAATGCTTGCATTGCAATAGCTTGTTTAGCTTTTGGATTATTGAGTTTTTTAATTGGATGGAATGTTTTAGGTTATGTATTTACAGTAATGGTTGCTCTTGCATCATTTATTGCAATTTTGGGATTTTGCATAGGATGTTTTCTGTTTTTCCAAATTAAGCAATATCAATATAGAAGATCTTTAAAGAATTCCTAATAAAATGTGCTAAAAACAGTTGACTTTATAAATGAAAATGATTATCATTACCATATAGAAAGAAATAAACAAAAGATTTGAAAAGGTTTATCTCTAAACATAACATAAGGCAACGTTCCCCCCCTAATAAAACGTTTACTTAAATGAAAAGGCCAAGCTCATCCTTGAAGCTCGGCCTGTTTTTCTTTTATATTGGATTTTTTCGCTACTAGCATTGTGTGGTAACTGTGGAGAATCATTCCAACAATAATAATACCTATACCTGTTAATGCAATTGCATTTGGGAGGGGGGCGCCTAGTATTAACATTTCGCCAATAATTACAAACAGCACTTGTGTCGATTGTGTTGCTTCTACCGCTGCCAGTTTACCTTGATCGCCTCTGGAACGATCTGTTGCAATAAAGAATAATACGGTTGCAATTACGCCCGAACTAACTCCGATTATAAGAGATTGCAATATTTGGCTAGGAGTAGGGAGGCCAACAGTAAACAATGCTATAACGCCTAGTACAATCCAACTTGGTAAGGAGGCAATGGTCATACCTAAAACTCGTTGAAACGTATCAAGTCGACCACCACATAATTCCATCATTTTTCTATTCCCCAAAGGATAAGCGAAAGCTGCAACTAATACCGGCAAAATTCCTAAAAGTAAAATACTAGGAGATACGGATTTAGCTTGTGGAATTTGAATGAATAATATTCCTATTAAAATAACACTTGAAATTAATAGAGAAGTAACAGGTATCTTTTGACGCACTTTTTTACCATTAATCATTGATGTGAAAAGTGGTGCTAATAAAACGCCCGCTACGATTGTTAATTGCCAAGTACCTGATACAAGCCAACCTGGTCCGAAAGCAGCTGCATAGGTGAGGGGAGCGTAAAATAGTACAAAACCTACAAAACTCCAAAGCAACCATTTAATTGGTTGACCTTTCATTTCATGTGATAATGGTTTTAACCCTTTTCGAGATAAGACAATCACGAATAAAAAGGGAAGCATAAAGAAATACCGTAGAGATGAACTCCAAAGCCAACTCCCGCCCTCCAATTCCATTGATCGATTTAAAATAAAGGTAACCGCAAAAAATATTGAAGCTAAAATACCTATAGTAATCTCTTTCAATCTATCAACCTACTTCCTAAATGTAATAGCAGGAATACCTTTCTTAAATAAACCTAAGTATACTGTAAGATAATAAAAAATTCTAAGGGTTCTGAATTTTATAATTAAAAAATAGCGAAGTAAGCTATATACTTACTTCACATAACTAATTATTTTCCTTGTGCTTCGAATAATTGAACAATTTCTAAAATAACTTTCGTTGCTTTTTCCATCGTTTCACCTGAGACAAATTCAAATTTGCCATGCATGTTTTCTCCACCAGCAAAAATATTTGGTGTTGGTAAGCCCATAAATGATAATTGAGAACCGTCAGTACCACCACGAACTGGTTCAACAATCGGTGTAATACCTAAATTCTCCATTGCTTTATGTGCAATATCTACAATTTCTTTTACTGGCTCAATTTTTTCACGCATGTTGTAATATTGATCTTCAATTTCTACTGTGATTGAATCTTCACCAAATCTTTCTTTCATAAACTTTTCTAATTCAAAGAAATGAGCCTTTTTTGCTTCGAATTTTTCTCGATCGTGATCACGAATAATGTATGAAAGTTGAGCTTCTTCAATTCGACCATTAAAGTTCATTAAATGAATAAAACCTTGATAACCTTCAGTCTTTTCCGGAACAGCATCTGATGGCATACCGTTTTGGAATTTAACTGCTAAAGTGATGGCATTGACCATTTTATTTTTTGCTGATCCTGGGTGTACACTTGTTCCTCGAATAGTAACCTTTGCAGCTGCAGCATTAAAACTTTCATATTGAAGTTCGCCAAGTGGACCACCATCCATTGTGTAGGCAAAATCTGCTCCAAATGCTTTCACATCAAATTTATGGGGACCACGACCAATTTCTTCATCAGGTGTAAATGCAACTCGGATCTTTCCGTGTTTGATTTCAGGGTGTTGAACTAAGTATTCCATTGCTGTCATGATTTCAGCAATTCCAGCTTTATCATCTGCTCCTAAAAGCGTAGTACCATCTGTTGTAATAAGTGTTTGACCAACATAGTTCTTTAAATTAGGGAAGTAATTTGGTGACATGATTAAGTTATCATTTAATTGGATATCCCCACCATCATAATTATCGATACGTTGAGGATTTACATTTGTACCAGAAAAGTCGGGAGATGTATCTACATGAGCTAAAAAACCTATTGTCGGCACTTCTTTATCTGTATTTGCAGGTAATGTTGCAAACAAATAACCATTTTCATCAAGTGTAATTTCTGTTAGACCAATTTCCGCAAGTTCATCTTTTAAAACATTTAATAAATCAAATTGCTTTTTAGTTGATGGAGTTGTGGAACTTTCCGGATCAGATGTTGTATCAATTTTTGCATATCGAATTAACCGTTCAATTACTTTCTCTTTCATGGAATGTCCTCCTTAAATGGTTGTTACATTTATTGTAACATTTTTACTTCGGATAACGGAATAATTTGTAAAGATGTATGAACACTTTAACATTATAAATTATTTAATTTTATATGAAACTAATTAGCTCCTAATTACGTAAATCAGTTAATTAAAAGAAAGGGTGGTTTAAGTGACTCAATTGTTATTAACAGCAGTAATAGCTGCGTTTGTCACGACACTTCTTCTTGTTCCGCTCTCGAAAAAGGTGCAAAAAGGGGAAATTAGCAGCAAACAACTGGCGAATTCATTTATTTTCGTTCTAATAGCAAGTTTTATATTAATTGTTGCAATTATTTACATTACTAAAATTGATCTGCATTGGACGATTTTTGCGTATGCATTACCAATCGTCGCTCTCTTAGGAGCAATCATCTCATCAGGTATAGAAAAAACATTTAAAGGTTTAATCTTTTTATTAAGTTTGATCGTCCTTGGCTATATGCTATCCGCTTCGGTTTGGAATGCGAATGATAAGTATGAATCTGCAAAAATGGAGGAAAAGGTTGAAATTGAACCATTTGATGAAACAAAAACTCCAGCAAGTGTACCACCACGTTTTGCAGAAAATAAAATGAAAAAAGCATTTGGGCAAGTCCCAAATACTAGTTACTATGAACTTGGTAATTTACAAATACAAAAGGTAAATGGTGAATTTGTTTATATTGCACCAGTTGAGTTTTCCGGATTCTTTAAATGGTTCACAGGAAAAACAACACCAGGCTATTTTACAATGAGCGCTACTGATTCAACAGACAATCCAAAGTTTGTTCAATATGAAATGACTTATGTACCTTCAGCATTTTTAAATAAAAATTTAGAGCGACATATTCGTTTGCAAAACCCAACGTTAATTTTCTACGGAGAACCACAGCTTGAAATCGATGACGATGGAAAACCGTACTATATCCGCTCTTATGGTAATTTCATTTCTGCTCGAAATGGTTTTGATGTGAAGGGAATCGTTATGGTGGATGCGGCAACTGGTGATTCAGAGAATTTAACAATAGATGAAGTACCAGAGTTTATTGATGGTGCGGTTTCACCAGAAGCGGTAAGTTTACAAAATAGCTATTTTGGTAAATATGTTCATGGCTTCTGGAATAGTATGTTTGGTAAAAAGGACGTGAAGTTACCTTCAGATGAAGGAACAGAAGCAAATGTTAGTCCTATCTTTAATGAGAATGGGGAAATGTACTACTTCACTGATTTCACGAGTCCAAAAGAGGGCGTAGATTCAATGCTTGGCTATTCTTTAACTCATGCAAGAACAGGTGAAGCAACGTATTATACAGGTAACTTGGAAGAATCATATATGGATTCTCAAGGTGCTTTAGATATTATTGAGAAAAAGTTTATTGAAAAGGAATGGCAAGGTGAAATGCCGATTCTTTATAACTTCTATGGCGAAGCAAGTTGGCTAGCACCAGTATTAGACTCAAACGGTTTTTTACAAAACTACTTTATTGTATCAGCTGCAAATCCTGAAATTTCCGCATATGGTGTAACACCGAACGAAGCGTTGAAACAGTATAAGACAGCGCTAAGAAGAGGTGGGGGATCTGTAGATGGAACTTCAAGTGCTGAAGAAGCTACAATTTCAGGTGAAGTTGTACGTGTTTATAAAGAACGTGTAGGGGATTATACAGTTGTTTCGTTCTTATTGAACACGGGGCAAAACTTTATAGTAAGTTCTCAAAATACACCACTTTCAATTTATTTACAAGAAGGTGACAAGGTTGTAGTAATATACTACAATACGAAAGAATTATTCCTCCCTGTAAAAGAGATGGAAATCGAAGGTGTTGTATCTAACTAAAAAAAGAGAAAAACCGGGCATTATCTTGTCAGGTTTTTCTCTTTTTCATTGAGATAATCTATCAATCGTTGTTTTCTTAGCTGGACATGTTCTTTTGTGTAAGGTTTTAATTTATCAAACAGATTCTTTTTCTTTTGTAATATCTGTCGCTCATGTACAAAGCGACTTTCTGGTTCGTGTTTAAAAATATATTCTAAATGGAAAATTTGCATCAATGCCACTTCAGGGCTTTCCAAATTGTAGATAAATTTAATATTCCAAACCGTTGTATAAGAAATATATTGATTTACAAATTCAGTAATGTGTTTATAGGCTTCTTTATTAATTTTCAATTCTATATTTTTGTGAAGTTTTGCAAGTTCTAAATTAATGTCTGCTAAAACACGATAATAATGTCGTATTTTTTTATTCTGTTGTCTCTCTAAAGACAATGCGACCTGTCTATTTTGATACATCTATAACACCCCTTTAAACTTACAAATAATACTAGTAGTTTATCAAAGTTATCGGGGAATTATTAGATTACTATATTACCGTATTTATGTAAAAGAGAACCTACCATTTAACTATATAAACAGGTAAGTTCTCCCTATAAATTCTTATTTATTTCCAATTAAATCCTTTTGATGCTAAAAACTCTTTCATGTAAGGACGTTTTTGCTCAATTAAATAATCCGCCATCTGTTTTGTCCAATTAGACATCTTTTGGTTTGAACTGCGACTTGCATAGTAGTTCTCCATAATGGAATCGTATTCATCTAACAGTTCATTGTATTTTTCTGTATTGTAACTATTTTCATGAAGGATTGCTCCGACAGGTAATCTTGGTTTTGTTTCGTTGCGTTTTGTAGGTTTTCCAATTGTCATAGCAAAGAGTGGGAAAACGTAATCTGGTAAATCGAATAATTCACTAATTTCAGCAGGGTTGTTACGTGCACCCCCGATATAACAAATACCATAACCTTCTGCTTCTGCAGCGATTACGAAGTTTTGAGCAAAAATTGATACATCTGCAACCCCAACAAGTACATTTTCAGCACTGTCTGCTACAATCTCAACTCCATGTTTTTGCCCCGCCATTTGAAGACGTTTAAAGTCTACACAAAATAAAAATGAAGCACCTGCTGTTTTAAACTGAAATTCATTCTTAGATAGTTCACCTAGTTTTTGTTTCTTTTCTTCATCAGTTACCCAAATAACACTATAGGCTTGAACAAAATGGGAACTTGCTGCCATTTGTGCAGTTTCGATTAGATCAATAACCGTTTCTTTTGGAATTTGTTCTCCAGTGTATTTTCGAACAGATGAATGACTACGTAATACCTCTTTAACTGACATACTAAAACTCCCCTTTGTATGTAATGTAGTAAATAGAATAAATTAGAGAAATATTCCCTATAAAGCTATATTAGACTATTTTGAAATGTAATACAAAATAGGGGATTGAGGGTAATTTCAAAATGTGTTTTACCGAGGAGGAAGGAGAGGTGAAAAGCCGTAAAGTTAATTTGAAGTTAAATTTACGGCATTTTTGTTAATTTATCGTTTTTTGTTAAAAGCAGACGTAATTTTTGGTTCTGTTCCTAAACGCATTCGGTTTAGATTTTCAACATGTAAGATGATTGCTATAACAAATAAAGATAATGTTATGAAAAATGGCCAGATTGTTGGTTCTTGTATGATAGCAGTTATAGCAAATATCAAATAAAGGGCAAATACACCGATAATTAAATAATTTGATATAAGGGAAATGACAATAAGAAGCAATACTGCAATTAACCCCATCTGCCAGTTAAGTGTAATGAATATGCCGATTAAAGATGCAGTACCTTTTCCACCGCGGAAATTCATATGGACGGGGAAATTATGTCCTAAAATAACAGCGGCTCCGATGGAATAAAGAAGTATTGAAATTTGCTCTGTGGTAAAGGTAGTATAATTTAAAAGTAAAAATTGACCAAGAATGATTGCGACGATCCCTTTACCAATATCAATTATTCCAACAAGTACACCATATTTCCATCCGAGAGATAATACTGCATTTGATGCTCCGGCATTTCCATGACCAACTTCTTTCAAATTTACACCGGATAATAATTTAGCGAAGTTAGAACCATGAATGCATCCGATTAAATAACCAACTATAAGAACGGAAAACAAAGTAACTAGCATTCTGAAAAACTCCTTTCCAATAGATGTTATTTCTATTATACTCTGATGAAATGAAAGAAGTTTCAAAAAATTTAAAATTAATAGTTGACAGAGTTGATTACTATGCTTTATAGTAAGTACAACGATGGAACATGAATCAAATACCTTTATCCAGAGTGGCGGAGGGAATAGGCCCTATGATGCCCGGCAACCAGTGAATACATAAAGTGTTTACTAAGGTGCTAATTCCTACAGATTTTGATTGATCTGACAGATAAGGGGAGGAAAAATGCAACTAGCAGCCCTCTTCTTATATAAGAGGGCTTTTTGTTTTTCCCTAAATAAAGTCCTCCTTATTAAATGCGATCATCCATCGAATAAAAACTAGGAGGAAGATTACATGTCACAACAACGTCCAGAAACAATTCTATTGCACGGTGGACAAAAACCAGATCCAGTAACAGGTGCAATTGCTGTACCAATTTATCGCACGACTGCTTATGCGTTTCAAAATACAGAGCATGCTCGTCAACTGTTCGCATTAGAAACACCAGGTAATATCTATTCCCGAATTATGAACCCAACAGTCGATGTTTTTGAGCAACGTGTTGCCAAATTAGAAGGTGGAACTGCAGCAGTAGCTGTATCTTCAGGGATGGCTGCCATAGCGTTCTCCATTTTAAACATTGCAGGGGCAGGGGATGAAATTGTAGCTGCTGGTTCATTATACGGTGGAACATATAACCTGTTTGCAAATACACTGCCACGCTACGGAATTACAACAATATTTGTTGATGAATCAAACCCAGAAAACTTTGAAGCGGCAATTACTGAAAATACAAAAGCAATCTATGCTGAAACAATTGGTAATCCAAGTTTAAATGTTTTAGATATTGAAAGAGTTGCGGAAATTGCTCATGCGCATGGACTTCCGCTAATTATCGATAATACATTCCCATCCCCATACGGATCAAACCCAATCGAATTTGGTGCAGATGTTGTCGTTCACTCTGCAACAAAATGGATTGGTGGACATGGAACAACGATCGGTGGCATTGTCGTTGATGCTGGTAAGTTCGATTGGACACAAGGTCGCTTCCCAGGATTTACAGAGCCGGACGAGTCTTATCATGGTTTACGTTATGGAATTGACACTGCTGCAGCTGCATTTGCTACAAAATTGCGTGTTCAATTACTACGTGACTTTGGACCAACATTAAGTGCAGATGCTGCATTTAACTTCTTACAAGGTTTAGAGACGCTTCATTTGCGTTATACAAGACACGGTGAGAATGCAGAGAAAGTTGTAGAGTTTTTAGAAAACCACCCATCTGTGGAATATGTAAACTATCCAGGGAAAGAAAACTTCCCATCGCATGCATTAGCGAAAAAGTACTTAAAAAATGGCTTCGGTTCTATGCTTACATTTGGCATTAAAGGTGGACGAGAAGCAGGAAGCAAAGTGATTGATAATGTTCAATTATTCTCTCACGTAGCAAACGTTGGAGATGCAAAATCATTAATCATTCATCCAGCTTCAACAACTCACCAACAATTATCTGCTGAAGAATTAAAAATTGCAGGTGTATCTGAAGAGCTCATTCGCTTATCAATTGGTTTAGAAGCCGTTGAAGATATCATTGCTGATTTAGAACAAGCTTTAGCTGTAGCTGTTGAAGGTGTTACTCAAACAAATGCATAAAAAGTAATTTAGTTCGCTTGGTGAAGCTTGTCTGATTCACATCATTTCGTGAATAGGCTGGTTTTCGCCAACCAAACTAAAGGCCGTTCATTAGGCTACTTACTTTTTATTTTAAAACCTAGTAAATTCATTTGTTTTATTGACAATTAAGGTTATCGGTCTTATAATATAGGTAAATAATTGAAAATCGCGTTCAAAGCATCCCCTAGCTTTTGAATATATATGAAATTAGAAAACTGTAGCGGTTGTCCCCCAACAACTGCTACACCCCTAGAGAGATGAAGGAGTGTTGTAAAATGGGAAATATCTATAGTGCACAAAATATCGCAGCTTATTTTATTTTTGAATTAAACGAACAACATATTTTTATTAATGCTGATGCTTTACAACATCTATTAGCGGATGTTGCGACGGTGTGGAATAAAATATATGGTCATAACGCATTTTCTGAACAAGTACATTCTTTCGCTCAAAATGGGTATATTGTGAAAGAAGTGAAAGATGCATACGAAGAGTATGGAAAGAGTCATATTGATGAACCTGCGAAGGATTGGGAGCTAGAATTCGGTCAGTTCCAGTTAGTTTACAGAACATATGGTGTACCACGTTTTACGATGGAAGAAGAAAATATTATGAAAGAAATAATAAATAAGTATAAAGCGAGCCTTATTAGAAAAGTATCTTAATTAAACATTTCCCTTTATAACATCTCTTTTACTGCCTGAATGTGCATTTTAGGCAGTTTTTTATTTTCTTAAATAGTGGTTGTAATTGGGCATTATAAGAACATTATTTAATGTAAAGTTTAATGAATAAATATATTATGCATTAAAAGTAAATTGGAATTTTTCTGACCTTCTTAAAAAAACAATTGTCCATCATGAGAAGAATTTCCTTGAGTTCCGTCTGAATATAAGATAAAATTCTCTTAAGTTAAATTTTTCGAATTATTTGTTTTTATATTTGTAAAATAGGTTTATCTAACGAGCATATGAAATAGAAGGACGTATAGTAAAGATGGAGGCGAGTATAGGAATGGCAACAATAAAGGCGGCCATCTTAGGTTTTGGCACAGTAGGGCAAGGGATATATCATATATTAAATGAAAAAAGAGAGGAGCTTCGAGATAAACTAGGTATTGAATTAGAAGTAGCAAAGATTTTAGTTCGTGATACAACGAGAGAACGTGTACCTGGTACAGCACACTTGCTAACAGATAGTATAGATGATGTTCTATCAGTCAAAGGAATTCAAGTAGTATTTGAAGCAATCGTAAATGAAGAACCTGCCTATTCTTATTTAAAAAAGGCTGTAGAACATAAGTGTCATGTAGTTACAGCAAATAAAGTGATGTTTGCAAAGCGCGGGTTAGAGTTGCAAGAGTTAGCAAAGCAAAATGGTGTATTCGTTGGTTATGAGGCAACAACTGCTGGCGGTGTTCCTGTTATAAAAACAATGAAAAACATTTTACTAGTTAACGATGTTACTAGAATTCAAGGTATCTTAAATGGTACGTCAAATTATATTTTAACAAAAATGCGTGCAGAAGGCTGGTCTTTTGATGAAGCGCTTCGTGAAGCACAAAACTTAGGTTATGCAGAAGCTGACCCATATAATGATGTATCAGGGCAAGACGCGTTCAAAAAATTAATGATTTTATCAGCCTTAGCTTTTGGAGAACAACCAGATTGGGCTGATGTTGAAGTCGTTGGTATAGATGGAATTACTTCTGAACAAGTAAAAGAAGCGACAGAACAAGGATTACGTTATCGTCACGTAGCAGAAGTTGAACGTCTATCGGATGGGAAAATCATTGCGAAAGTTGGACCAATGGTAGTGGATAAAGAACATCCATTGTACCCAATTGATGATGTGTTTAATGCAGTGACAATGGAGACAAATTATATCGGGACTTTAACTTTAGTAGGACCAGGTGCAGGTATGTACCCTACTGCAAGTGTAATGGTAGAAGATTATGCAGAAATTATCGGCAAACGTGCGGGCTTTGTCGTGACAATATAAAAAAACCATCTTGTTGCGTTCGGTTTATCAACTTGACGCCTCAGGATGGTTTTTTATATACGCTTTAGCTGAATATGAGCGGAATTTTAATCCTCATCTTTTACATCAATGTCTTCTGGGATTGGAGTGTTTCGCCAAATTTCGATCTCTTCCTTTATGCGTGCCAATTGCTCATGATAAGTATCAAATTGCGAGCTATTGATCAAATACTGCTCACCATCGTAAACCGCTTTAATTCGTCCAGCATAAATATAGCGGAGTACTTGATCTTCCGGCATTGAAATATCTTTTGCAGTTTCAGCTACAGTTTTGTACATGTTTAAGCTCTCCTATCAAACTCATTTCCGTTGATTTTCTCTATTATAACATTCTACGTAACCTATTTTGATATACCTCTAAAAAATGGTAGTATTGCAATATAGAGTAAACTATGAATTTAAGGGGATGTTCTCGTTTGAATTTATTGCCATATATATTTGTGTTACTTGCTGCGATTCTCTGGGGAACGGTAGGTACAACACAAACGTTCCTGAAAGAAGGGATATCACCGATTGCCGTAGCGGGGGTACGTTCACTTATTGGGGGAGGGGTACTCCTGATAGCAGCATTGTTCATGCGTAAAATTAATTTTCGCAAATGGTCGTGGAAATGGACAATTCTCGCTGCATTAACTATTGCTTTATTCCAATCTTTATTTTTTACATCTGTACGATTTACTGGAGTCGCTGTTGGTACAGTTGTTACAATTGGAAGCTCTCCAGTATTCTCGGGAATCATTGAGTGGGCTATTTGGAAGAGCAAACCAAATAGAGTTTGGGGAATTGCAACTATTCTCGCTATCGTTGGTTGTATATTGCTCTT
This sequence comes from Ureibacillus endophyticus, assembly GCF_003628435.1. Lineage (GTDB taxonomy): Bacteria > Bacillota > Bacilli > Bacillales_A > Planococcaceae > Ureibacillus > Ureibacillus endophyticus. The sequence goes on from NZ_RBZN01000006.1 coordinate 30,072, forward strand.
TGTTAACCGTGGGGAAGCTACAGTGCATCCGATAGGCGTTCTTCTCGCTTTATGTGCAGGGTTTATGTTTGCGCTTTATACGAATTGTAGTAAGCAGTTAACGGAAAATGAAGAAACATTACCAGCAGTAGCAATGACTTTCTCTATTTGCTCTATTATGTTATTACCTTTTTCTGGTGATGGAGTGTCTTGGGCGATGGATAAGCAAAACCTATTTCCAATCGTATTTATGGGTTTAGCAGCAACTAGTGTAGCTTATATATTATTTTTAGGTGGTTTAGAGAAAATTAGCTCTTCATCTGCAGTTACATTATCCTTAGCTGAACCATTAACAGCTGCACTTCTCGGAGTCTTTCTAGTCGGGGAATATTTAAGTCCTACATCATGGGTAGGCGTAGCGATGTTATTAGGTGGGATTATTGTTTTAACATTAGGTAGTAGAAAAGCACATAACGCTATAAATGAGGAAATTGAACCCTCAAGTTGATAGGATAAGGACATGCAAACTTAGCATGTCCTTATTAAACTTATTAAATGTTACATACAATCTTAAGAATTTCTTCAGAATTATAATAACCAGTTATTAAGATTCAAAAACTATGATGGAAACATAAGAAAAAGGGATGAGGTGAGGTCAGTGGAGAAAAAATTAACGGTACTTGTGACAGATGATGATCAAGACATTCGAGATGGCATAGAGATCTATTTAAAAAATGAAGGATATAATGTTTTAAAAGCTGCTGATGGACTTAGGGCATTACAGTTGTTAAAGGAAAATGAAGTTCATTTAATCATATTAGACATAATGATGCCAAATATGGACGGAATTACGGCAACATTTAAAATACGAGAAGAAAAAAATATTCCTATTATTATGTTAAGCGCTAAGGCAGAGGATTCTGATAAAATCCACGGGTTGTCGGTTGGGGCAGATGATTATGTTACAAAACCTTTCCACCCGTTAGAATTACTAGCACGTGTTAAATCGCAATTACGACGATATGTCCAGTTAGGAACGTATGATGGACAATCCAAATCAAAAGTTGAAGTGAATGGGCTATCCCTTGATGTGGATGCAAAAGAAGTCCGCTTAGATGGGGAACTTGTAAAACTAACACCCATTGAATACAAAATAACAGAGCTTTTATTAAAAAATGCTGGACGAGTATATTCAATTAACGAGATTTATGAATTGGTATGGAATGAAGAAGCTTATAACGCAGAAAATGTAGTGGCAGTGCATATCCGAAAAATCCGTGAAAAAATCGAAGCTGATCCTAAAAATCCAAGGTTTTTAAAGGTTGTGTGGGGCATTGGATATAAAATTGAAAAATAAAATTGAGACTTACATTACCATTACTTGCCTAATAGCGAGCATTATTGGGATGGGGTATATCGGATTTGCCACATGGAAGTTTTTAAGTTCACATTATGATAATGCAATGCAATTATTAATAAAACTATTTTGAGGAGGAAAATATAAATGAAGTTAAATGCTAAATCACTCCTCTCTCTTTTTCTAATTACGTGGGTAGTTTTTTCTAGCGTGCTCTTTATTCTCAATGCACATAAATATATAGGCAGCAACTATTTCGAATCCTCTAATTTTGAAATGACGAAGGAAGACTTTAAACAACAGCTTGGACGTTATGTGTTGCAACCGTTTGATGAGAAAAAAGCAAAAGAATCGATTACAGTTACACAAGAAGAAATTGACTTTCATCGTAACTATTACGGTACATTATCCGAACAAGTAGCAAATATTCGCGAGCAATATAGTGATCGAATTTTACAAGCGGATGAATCTGGGGACGCACAATTAAAAGAAATATTAATAGCAGAACGTGATGCTAAGATAGAAGATATAAAAGAGAATTTCTCCGATGATAAACATGTGGAAGAAAAAATAAGAAAACAAAAGGAACAACTCATTGAAAAGTTTGCAAAAGAAGAGAAGTTAGCAGCGAAGGAATTTTTAAATAACTATGGTTATTTCTCTTATAATTTGGTCAATGTAGATACTGGTGAACACTTTGATTCAGGAAATTCTAATGTAACAATTTTTTCCGAAAAATATGGTAATCAAAAACCGTATTTTACAGTAAATAATTATTTTTATGTTGGTTCTGATGGAAACTATGATAGTGTTACATTAATTAATCAAATGGAGTTTAATTACGAGACAGTTCAATTTGAAGGGAGTATTAGTATTCCTAAAAGTATGTTAAATGCAACTCAATTTGGTACAGAGTATAAGTCATTTACAGTGGCTAAAATTATTTTTTATTCCATTTGGGCTACTGGAATTTTAACAATAATAGCTTTGTTTACTATTGCAAAACCTTCTTTTAAAAACTTTAATTTCTCATCAAGATTAAAAGAGTGGTTTTTACGAGTACCGATTGATGTTCGAATTGTCATCGTATTGACTTCAGCTTTATTTGCTTATGCATTGATAGATTCGATGAGTAATCTTATCAGTAATGTTACTTACTACTATAATTTAACCAATTATGTAGTAGATGTACTATTTAATTTTATACTACTTTTTATTTCAATTACGATTGTTGTATTAGGAGTAGTATGGATTAAGGAATGCTTAAGCAATGCACAAAAATTTAAACAAGAATTTAAACAAGCGTTTTTATATAGATTAGCAGATGGAATACAAGATTTATTTTTAAATCGTTCAATTGGTATACAATCTGTCATAATAATGGTAATTACATTTTTATCAGGAATAGGCTTTGCTGGATCAATGTTGGATGGTGGATTACTACTTGTATATGTTGTTCTACTATTCTTTATAGGATTACCTGCTCTGATAATCTTCCTTCGTCGTATGGGATACCTAAACTTGATAATGAAACAAACGAAGGACATGGCAGAGGGCAGATTAACGACTCCAATTAAAGTAAAAGGGAAATCACCATTAGCAAACCACGCAGAAAACTTGAACCATTTACGTGAAGGAGTAAGAAAATCCTTAACAGAACAAGCTAAAAGTGAACGATTAAAAACAGAACTTATAACAAATGTAAGTCATGATTTACGTACACCATTAACGTCAATTATTACGTATACAGATTTGCTAAAAAATCCTAATTTATCTGAAGAAGAGCGTAATAAGTACATTGATGTACTTGATAAAAAATCGGCGCGATTAAAAACATTAATTGAAGATTTGTTTGAAGTGTCAAAAATGGCAAGTGGAAATATAGAACTCAATAAACAACGTATTGATTTAACCCAACTAATGCAACAAGCAGTTGGAGAACATGAAGAAGCTTTCCGAGATGCAAATTTAGATCTTCGCATAACAAAGCCAGATGTACCACTTTATGCAAATGTGGATGGCCAAAAATGGTGGAGAGTGCTGGATAACTTAGTAGTCAATGCATTGAAATATTCTTTAGAGGGTACTAGAGTTTATATGACGTTAACTCAAAAGGGTATGGATGCAGAGTTTACGGTAAAAAATATTGCGAAATATGAGCTGGGTGAAAATGTAGAGGAATTAACTGAACGATTCAAACGAGCAGATACTTCAAGACATACAGATGGCTCAGGTTTAGGGTTAGCTATCGCACAATCAATAGTTGATATGCACAATGGCAGATTAAAAATTGATGTAGATGGTGATTTATTTAAAGTAACGATTACAGTACCTGTGAGTTAGTAAGTGTATAGGGCTGTGCAGAAATGTAGATTTCTGCACAGCCTTTTCCAATACTTATTAGTGCTAATATCAGTGGTTGAACCATCCTCATCACATGGTGGCGTCTCAAAATAAATTTTCAGATGCCACCTTCAATGAACATCGTCAATTACCATGATATACTTTGTAAAGATTACGTCTTAGGAGGAAATTTATGGGGCGTCTTGCGGGTATAATCATTGCTGTATTAATATATGGTGCTATAAGTGCATATTTAGGTTGGAATTTAAAAAAGTGGATAGGATCTTTTCGTCCATTTAGATGGCCGGTAGTATTTTGGGTTGTCTTTTTTATAATAGCATTTAGTCCGTTTTTCGCCCAAGTAAGTTGGCTATCTCCATTAGCTATTGTGGGGAACTATTGGATGTTCTTTTTTGAATATGGCCTTATACTTTGTGTGATTGTAAACATCATTATCTTCATAACACCACTAAAAAATGTAAAGATTATGGGTTCAATTGTTGTTGGTTTACTCGTTATTTTATTTGGTGTTGGTACATATAATGCTTACTCGCCTGTTACACGACATTTAGAAATATCTATCGATAAGAGTGGAGAGCCATTACGTTTAGTCATGGCATCTGATTTTCATTTAGGTATTTTATCGAATAAAGGGCATCTACAAAGATTTGTTGATCTAGCAAATAAAGCAAAACCAGACGCTATATTACTTGTCGGCGATATAGTAGATGATGATCCGATTTGGTTTGTCGAAGAGGGCATGGATGAAGTGATGAAACAGTTACATGCAACATATGGTGTTTATGGGGTGTTAGGAAACCACGAATATTATGGTGGAAAAATTCCGTTATTTATTGAAGAAATGAAGGGTGCAAATGTACAAATATTAATGGATGAAACCATTTTAGTTGGCGACCGTTTATATTTAACAGGACAAGAAGATGCAACGAACAAAGAACGAAAACCAATTGCTTCTCTTAAACCAACTGACGAAGAATATCCATGGATTGTCATGAACCATACACCCTATGATTTAGAGCTTCCTCAAGAAGCAGGAGTAGATTTTCATTTATCCGGTCATACGCATCTTGGACAACTTTGGCCTAATAACTTGATTACTGATAGAATTTTTGAACTGGATTATGGCTATATGAAAAAGGGAAATATGCATACTTTAGTTTCTTCAGGTTTTGGATTTTGGGGTCCACCAATGAGAATTGGCAGTCGTTCGGAGTTATGGATTGTTGATATTAATTTTTCAGGAGAGGGCAATTAAAAAAATGATTAATGCCTGATAGACAATCAACCTTGCATCATGTAATGTAATTGTGAACTTATAGAAAATAATAAGGAGATATTTATGGAATTATTTGATTTAATAAAAGCTATCATCCTTGGATTTGTAGAAGGGATGACAGAGTTTGCTCCTGTTTCATCTACAGGGCATATGATTATTGTCGATGATCTATGGTTAAAAACACAAGAATTTTTAGGTTCAGGATCAGCGAATACATTTAAAATTGTTGTTCAACTTGGTTCAATATTAGCGGTAGTAGTTGTTATGTGGAAGCGAATGCTAAGCCTTGTTGGACTATACAAAATAGAAGGACAAACAACTTCTCGTAAATTTAATTTAGGACATGTTATTATTGGGATTATTCCAGCAGGTATTTTTGGTGTTTTGTTTGAGGATTTTATTGATGAAAATTTATTCTCTACTAAGACTGTGATCATTGGTTTAATTATAGGGGCTTTCCTGATGATCTTTGCGGACAAATTTGCTCCAAAACGACCAGCCATTAAATCATTAGATGACCTATCTTACGGGAAAGCGTTTAAAGTGGGATTAATCCAATGTTTATCGCTGTGGCCAGGGTTTTCCCGTTCTGGTGCAACGATTTCTGGTGGGGTATTATTAGGATTGGACCATAAAACGGCAGCTGATTTCACATTTATTATGGCAGTTCCAATAATGGCTGGTGCAAGTGGTATATCACTTCTAAAAAATTGGGATCAAATTAATGCAGATCACATTTCTTTCTATGTAGTTGGTTTTATTAGTGCATTTGTATTTGCATTAATAGCGATTAAGTTCTTCTTAAAATTAATCTCTCGAGTTAAATTAGTACCATTTGCAATATATCGAATTATTTTGGCGGCTATCTTAATTGTTGTATTATATCTGTAAAATTCACTATTGTTGTATAATTTAATTGCTAATAGAATAATAATTTCAGGAGTGATACTCTTGAATATTAATCTAATAATTAATCGTAAGGGCTATGCAGAAGGCAATCTGCATAGTCCTTTTAAAATTCCCGTTTTAATAAAATTACGCAATATTACCAATTATTCCTTTTTAATAGTGACAATATACCTAATATCATTTAATGTGTTCAATAATACGTCAATATTTAAGTCTAATTTCATAAATAACTTGAATAAATGATAGATATTGCATATATTGTAAATAGGTTAAAAGTTCGTATATATTAAAATTCTACTAAAATAATTATATTTTCTAGAGTCTTTAACCCTAAAATTGGGAGTGAGTAATTTGTTTGCTATTAAAAAAAAGGAAAGTCGAAACTCAATTTTAAATGAAAGATTTTCAAATGTAGGTATATTTGTAGAGGATCCTAAACTTCAGTTGCAATTGGATATAATTGGTTTAACTGAAGAGGACTTACAAACAATTCGTGCGGTTAAGCCTTTTATTGATCCAAGAGTAAAAGAGGTAGTAGATGCTTTTTACGGAACAATAGGAAATGTACCAGAGTTTAAACAGATGATTGAGAAATATAGTACATCAGAAAGACTAAGCCATACTTTAAGACATCATCTTATTGAAATGTTTGCAGGCCGAATTGATGAAAACTATATTGAAGTTAGAAGAAGAGTAGCAAATAAACATGTTCTAATTGGATTAACAACAAAATGGTATTTAGCTTCATTCCAAAAACTAGAAGGAAAAGTGCAAGAAATTGTTTCTGACTTAAATTTGCTAGAAGTAGAGCAGAAAAAAATATTCCAAGCTATAAGGAAAGTGTGTAATCTAGAACAACAAATCGTATTAGATGAATATGACCGTGTTGCACAAAGTGTTTCTGTTAAGGAACAAGAAAAGGTTAGAAATGAAGTGAAAGAAATTATCGGGAACATTTCAGTAACCTTAGAAGAACAATCATTTGCTACTAATGACGCAGTATCAGAACTGTTTACTAATACGAAAAGTGTGAATGAATTATTGCAAAATAGTATTCAAGATGCCCAGGATACTAGACAAGCTTCTAGTGAGGGCTATAAACAACTTCAATATTTAAGTGATCAAACGAAAGAAATCAATGATAGAACCATTCAAATGACTAAAATGGTACAAGACTTAAATCGATCTTCTTCAGAGATTCAAGCTGTTGTTGAAATTGTTAAAGACATTGCGGGCCAAACTAATTTGTTAGCGCTTAACTCAGCAATCGAAGCAGCAAGAGCAGGGGAACACGGAAAAGGTTTCGCAGTAGTTGCAAATGAAGTTCGGAAACTTGCAGACCAAACAAAACAATCAGTTGAAAAGATTGCAACTTTAATCGGGATGTCTAGTGAAGTAACTTCTGAAGTTACTCAATCCATTCATCATATTCAAGAGTTAGTTCAAAATGGAATGGAGCAAAACGAAAAATCCCTTGAATCCTTTGAGAAAATATCATCCACAGTTGTAACAACGATTTCAGATTTTGAAAGTGTTGGTCAACAGGTTGAGGAGTTATCACAAATCGTTGAACGAATTGGAAATACAACCGAACAACTTGAAGAAGCTGCATCTAAATTAAAAGAAACGATCGTTGCTTTCTAAACAAAAAAAATGGGAGACCTAATTGACTTAGGTCTTCCACTTTTTTGTTAGTCGTTAAACAGATTAAATAAACCACCAATGCCGCCTTCTCCAGCATTTTTACCGCCTCCGCCTTGTTTCACAGGAGCAGCAGCAAATACGCGACTTGCTAAACGGCTAAATGGTAATGATTGAATCCAAACAGTACCTGGGCCTCTTAATGAAGCAAGGAAAATACCTTCTCCACCGAATAGAGCAGTTTTAATGCCACCAACAGTTTCAATATCATAATCTACATCTTGAGTCATCGCAACTAAACATCCAGTATCTACAAGTAATTTTTGCCCTGGTTGTAAATCTACACGGTGAATCGCACCACCAGCATGAACGAAGGCCATACCGTCACCTTCAAGTTTTTGCATAATGAAACCTTCTCCACCGAAGAAACCAACACCAACTTTGCGTTGGAACTCTACCCCAACAGAAACACCTTTAGCAGCAGCTAAAAATGCATCCTTTTGACAGATAATTTTCCCGCCATATTGGCTTAAATCCATAGGAATGATACTTCCTGGATATGGGGAAGCGAAGTAAACATGCTTTTTTCCTGAACCTTCATTAGTGAAAGTCGTCATGAATAAACTTTCGCCGGTAATTAAACGTTTTCCAGCACCCATTAGTTTACCCATTAGACCGCTACCATGTCCTTTTGATCCATCCCCAAAAATTGTTTCCATTCGAATTGAATCGTCCATCATCATTAAACTTCCAGCTTCAGCAATGACTGTTTCTCCTGGATCTAACTCTACCTCTACAAATTGCATGTCATCTCCATACAATTTGTAATCAATTTCATGATTGTTCATTATGGTATAACCTCCTAAAGTTACTAATATATATATACCATTTCAAATTACGATTTACCTCTAAAAAAAGATTCATATTCATATAATCTTTATAGAATAATAATTTTTAGAAAAAAAGGGATTTAAATAGAAAATGTCGAATATTAATACAATATTATCGCAATTTCGATTGGGATGAGGAGGGTGTTATGCAACTAAAAAATTATATCGACGGTAAATGGATAGAGATTGATGGCCTTCAATATATTCCAGTTATCAATCCGGCAAATGGTGAGCATCTTGCAACAGTGCCACTTTCAACAAAACATGAGGTGGACAAAGCGGTAGAAGCAGCAAAAAAGGCACAAAAAAAGTGGGCTCTCGTTCCTGCACCAAAGCGAGCGGAATTTCTATATGAAATTGGCTTTAAATTAAAAGAAAAGAAAGAACATCTTGCTCAAATTTTAACAAAAGAAATGGGTAAGGTCATTGAGGAAGCTCGAGGAGAAGTTCAAGAAGGTATCGATATGGCATTTTATATGGCTGGTGAAGGAAGAAGGTTGTTTGGGGAAACAACACCTTCTGAACTAGCAGATAAATTCGCAATGAGTGTTAGAGCACCAATTGGGGTAGTTGGTTTAATTACGCCTTGGAATTTCCCAATTGCTATTGCAACTTGGAAATCGTTCCCTGCAATTGTCGCTGGCAACACAGTTGTATGGAAACCTTCTATAGAAACTCCTTTAATGGCTTATGAGATGGCTAAAATATTTGAAGAAGTAGGATTACCTGATGGGGTAGCCAATATTGTGTTTGGAACTGGGCCTAATGTTGGATCTGCAATGGTAGAGCATCCAGATATAAAGGTAATATCATTTACGGGGTCAAACGCTACGGGAAGCAAGGTTGCTGAACTAGGTGGTAAGCATTTGAAAAAAGTTTCCCTTGAAATGGGCGGTAAAAATGCGGTTATCGTTATGGATGATGCAGATTTAAATCTTGCTGTGGAAGGAATAATTTGGAGTGCTTTCGGTACAGCTGGACAACGCTGTACAGCATGTAGTCGCGTTATTGTTCACAAAGACGTGAAAAATGAATTAGAAGAAATGCTTGTTTCAGCTTTAAGTAGTTTAACAATTGGTGATGGTCTTGACCCTACGGTAAAGGTGGGGCCGGTAATTAATAAAGCAGCATTAGAGAAAATTAATCATTATGTACAGATTGGTAAAAAAGAAGGTGCTACTTTACTAGCTGGTGGGAAAGCTTTAACGTCACCACCTTTTGATAAAGGGTATTATTTTGAACCTACCATTTTTACAAATGTAAAAAATGAAATGATCATTGCACAAGAAGAAATTTTTGGACCAGTTGTGAGTATTATTGAAGTTGCTAGTTTAGAGGAGGCAATTGAAGTAAACAACAGTGTCAAATTCGGCTTATCAAGTTCTATCTTCTCACAAGATGTTAATAAAATATTTAAAGCCCAAAGAGATTTAGATACGGGTATCGTTTATGTAAATGCAGGAACAACAGGAGCTGAAATCCATTTACCTTTTGGGGGGACAAAAGGTACAGGCAATGGCCATCGAGATTCAGGTCAAGCTGCTCTAGATGTATATACAGAGTGGAAAAGCATTTACGTCGATTATAGTGGTAGGTTGCAAAGAGCACAAATCGATACAGAAAACTAAACATAAAAGGGGATGTGTGTGATGAAAGTTGTAGTTTTAGGTGCTGGTTTAATGGGGAAAGAGGTAGCACGTGACTTAACGGCTAGCGACAAAGTAGAAAAAATCTATCTAGCAGATTTAGATACTGATACGGCACAAGCATTTGTTGATTCCTTAAATACACAAAAAGTAGAAGTGGTTAAACTTGATGCTAATAATGATGAGGAATTAAAAAATGTTATGGCAAGAGGGGACGTAACAGTAAATGCTCTTTTCTATGAATTTAATAAAAAGGTTGCAAAGGCAGCAATTGAAATAGGCGTTCATTCTGTCGATTTAGGAGGCCATATTGGAGACGTAACAGAAGAAGTTCTAACATTGCATGAAGCCGCAAAGGAAAAAGGTATTACGATCATTCCTGACCTAGGAGTAGCACCAGGGATGGTTAATATACTTGCAGGATATGGTGCTTCAAAATTAGATTCAGTTGAGTCGATCAAGCTTTATGTTGGTGGTATTCCTACAAAACCAGAACCACCGCTTAACTATACTCGAGTATTCTCATTAGAAGGTGTGTTTGACCATTATACTGAACCATCAAAGGTAATTCAGGATGGAAAATTAAAAGAAGTTAATTCACTTTCTGGTGTTGAGCCAATTTACTTCAATGAGTTTGGAGTGTTGGAGGCGTTTTACACGTCTGGTGGAATTTCTACTCTCTACAAAACATTCCCTAATGTAAAAACGTTAGAATATAAAACAATTCGCTATAAAGGGCATGCTGAAAAGTTTAAACTGCTTGCTGATTTAGGTTTCTTTGATAAAGAAAATAAAGTTGAAGTTGATGGTAATGAAGTAAAAGTACGAGATGTCGTACGAGAAGCATTAAAGAAAAAATTATACTTAGGCAATAAACAAGATGCTGTTTTACTTCGAGTAATTGTTTCAGGTGAAAAATCTGGTGAGCAAGTCACTTATGAATATGAAATGAATATAAAACGAGAAGATACATCTTCAATGACAGCGATGGCACGTGCAACAGCGTGTACAATTGCAGCAGTAGCAGTCATGCTTGGAAGTGGTACGATTACGGAAAGAGGAGTCTTCCCTCCAGAAACAGTTGTACCAGGAAAAGAATATATAGATAAAATGGCAAATCGTAATGTCGTAATAAAAGAAACATCTCACCGTTCATCAATTGTGAAATGGTAAGGTGATGCATATGAACTTTGATTTCTCAGAAGAACAACAGCTTTTGCGAAAAACAGTTCGTCAATTTGTTGATGCAGAAATAATGCCTCATATTGCAAAGTGGGATGCTGAAGGTGGGTTTGATCCTACCATTTGGAAACGATTAGCATCATTAGGCTTAATGGGGGTTTGTATTCCCGAAAAGTACGGTGGAGCAGGTATGGACTATAATAGTTTAGCTATAGTCTGTGAAGAGCTTGAACGCGGGGATACTGCTTTTCGAACTGCAGTTTCTGTGCATACTGGGTTAAACTCTATGACATTATTGCAATGGGGAACAGAGGCTCAAAAGCAGAAATATTTAATACCACAAGCGCGCGGTGAGAAAATTGGTGCCTTTGGGTTAACTGAACCAGGGGCAGGTTCTGATGTGGCAGCTATTGATTCCTATGCAAAACGTGAAGGTGATGTCTATATTTTAAATGGACAGAAAACGTGGATCTCTTTATGTGATGTAGCAGATCACTTTATTGTCTTTGCTTATACGGATAAGTCGAAAAAGCACCATGGAATAACTGCTTTTATCGTTGAAAGAACAATGCCTGGTTTCTCGTCTAAGGCGATAAAAGGAAAGTACGGTATCCGTGCAGGAAATACAGGTGAATTATTTTTCGATGATGTGAAAATACCAGTGGAAAACCGTCTTGGGGAAGAGGGAGAAGGCTTCAAAATTGCCATGTCTGCTTTAGATAATGGTCGATTTACTGTGGCTGCTGGTGCAGTAGGCTTAATTCAAGCATGTCTTGAAGCAAGTGTGAAGTATTGTAAAGAACGCAAAACATTTGGGAAAGCGATTGGGGATCATCAGCTTGTAGGACAAATGCTAGCTAAAATGGAAGCAGGCTATCATATGAGTAGGCTACTTGTTTATCGCGTGGGAGAATTAAAAAACAAAGGGGTTCGAAATACACGCGAAACATCGTTAGCCAAATGGCAAGCATGTGATTTTGCAAACAAGGCAGCAGATGATGCTGTACAAATCCATGGTGCTTATGGTTACTCAGATGAATATCCTGTTGCGCGCTATTTAAGAAATTCAAAAGCACCTGTCATATATGAAGGTACTCGTGAAATTCACACAATCATGCAGGCAGATTATGTATTGGGTAAACGTCAAGATAAACCATTATCGAAAATGTTACCTAAATGGCCATTCGAATAAGGGAGAAATGATAAACGTGGAGAATAGGGGGTTCTCCACGTTTTTTATATTATAAGAATGTAGAAAAATTTTTTGAAAAATTGAAACGAAATAATGATTGCCAAGTCTAATCCATTAAAGAAGGTTAAAAGGAGCGAAGAATTATGAATGGCAGGCATTATGCAGGGGTAATTTTTCTACTGATCGTTATTTTAGTAGCAAGTTCTCTAATGTTATTTGGAAAGAAGATAGAAGTAAATGCGGCATCCACAGTTCTTGTTAATCAACCATACATCGTTCATTTTTCAGAATCACTAAAACAAGACAGTGTGAATAAGGGGGATGTGTATTTAGAAGATAATCAAGGTCATCGAGTAGAAGCCACAATATTATTACATGAAAATAGAAAATCGATTTCAATTGCTAATACAAAACCAGGAAAATATGTCTTGCTTGTAGAGAAAAATGCATTTGAGGAGTCAAAAACAAAGGCAAAAAAGCAGAAAATTGAGTTTACAGTAATTGAAGAAATAGAACAAATTCAATCAATGAAAGATCTTGAAAATTTCTTTAAAGTAGCCTTATCTCGGGAAAAACGAAATTTAGAAAAAACTGAAATGACAATAGCTGAAGAAAGCGCTAATGTAGCTGCAGATAGAGGAAGTGGAGGCACGTCCCACTCCACAACGAATAATCAAGTTGAAGATATCGAAGAAGGAGACATTGTTGTAACAGACGGCCGATATATTTATTCAATCATTGAAAACGAAATTGTTATTACGGATGCTAATAATCCAAAATCATTAAAAGTAGTTAATAAAATTTCATTAGAGAAGAACAGTTATCCTACCCAATTAATGATTAAAGAAGATACATTAATCGTTATTATTGATCAATATCTCGAAATGAAAAAAGAGGATTATATTTCAGGAATTAGCATGACAAAAGCGGCATTTTATAATGTGAAAGATGCAAGTAATCCAAAATTAGTAAGGGAAGTAGCCCAAGATGGATACATGAATGGGGTTCGTTTGACTGATGGCATTTTGTATATCGTTACAAATAAAACACCTGATTATTGGATTATTACGGAGAAAGAGGATGTTGAACTACGACCGTACGTATACGATAGTGCGGAAAGTGAATCCGTTCAACCAATGGATATAAAACAGTTATCCATTTTACCAGGCTCAATGGAACCAAGTTATACGATTATATCTGCAATAGATGTAAAGAATTTCGAAAAAAGTGAAGTGAAAACAAAAGGATTTTTAGGGGGAAGTTCAACCCTTTATATGTCGAAAGAAGCGTTGTACTTAACAGCATTCAATTATTTACCAGCAACAACTTTCAAATCTTCAAAAATGATAGCAACAGATATGATGATACTTCCAATGGCTACTGACACAGACATCTATAAATTTGATATTAATGGGATGGATGTGAAGTTAGCAGCTACAACAACAATTAATGGAAGTATCCTTAATCAATTTTCAATGGATGAACATAATGGCTATTTCCGAGTTGCAGTAACTGAAGGTAATAGTTGGGGGGCAGGTGAACAAACTTCTAAAAATCATTTGTTCATATTTAACGACCAGTTGAAGAAAGTTGGAGAAGTAAAGGATTTAGCAAAAGGAGAGAAAATCTATTCTGTCCGTTTCATGGGCGAGAAAGCGTATATCGTTACCTTTAAGCAAATTGATCCACTATTTGTTATTGATTTAGAAAATCCAGAAAACCCTAAAGTGTTAGGGGAGCTAAAAATCCCTGGCTTCAGTAATTATCTACATCCATTAGATGAAAATCATTTAATAGGATTTGGCTATGAAACGGAGTCGAGAGTTGATAGTTTTTCAAAGAAACCAATCGTAACAACTCCTGGAATGAAAGTGTCATTATTTGATGTAAGTGACTTCTCCAATCCAAAAGAGCAAGATAGCGTTGTAATTGGCGGTCGTGGTACGTATTCAGATATCCAATATAACCACAAAGCATTATTTAGAAATGCTAACTTAAATTATTACGGATTCCCTGTAACACTTTATGAAGCAAAAGGTGAGTATGAAGTTGCTTATAAAGGAACAGGGGCACTAATCTATGAGATTACAGCAGAAAAAGGGATTCAATTAAAAGGAAATCTCATTAAAAATGCACAAAAAGATGAGCAATATGAAGACTACAATTCAATGATTACACGCTTACTTTATATAGAGGGAGCTTTATACACAATCTCTCCAAAAGAAGTAAACAGTTATGATTTGAAGAGCTTTAAGAAACTGGGGAATGTAAAGATAAAATAAAAAGAAGCCGAATTGCAAGATTAACACTTGCAATTCGGCTTTTTAGCTTACTTCTGGCTAGCAAGAATTTCACTAACTGTTACACATTCATATCCTTCTTTTTGTAAGTAGGCTAACACACTATCTAATCCATCTGCTGTAGATTGATGAATATCATGCATTAAAATGATTGCGTTGTTGTGTAAGTTGTTCTTCACCATTGGAAGTAATTTATTGGCATTTCGGTGTTTCCAATCCAACGTATCAATTGTCCACATGACAACAGGGACATCGATTAAATCGGTTACTCGTTTGTTTTTAGCCCCATATGGAGGACGGAAAACCGTTGGATATTGACCTATTGCTTTATAAATGGCATCGTCCGTTGAATCAAGTTGTGACATTACTTGTTTTGAAGTCAGGCTAGTCAGTTTTGGATGATTCCATGTATGATTGCCAATTTCATGACCACTATTATAGATATCTTTTACTAGTTTTGTATTGTTTGGAACACGACGCCCTACCATAAAGAACGTAGCTTTTGCATCGTACTTGTTCAATGTTTTTAAGATTTGTCTTGTAACTTTCTCATGTGGACCATCATCAAATGTTAAAGCAACACGTTTACCTGTTCCAGTTGGTTTAACAGGTATGATAGTTTCTTTACTTATCGCACTTGTTCTAAAGGAATCTGCCAATATTGGATTTAAATAAGACATAGGAACGATAACCGTTGGAGTGCCGGCTGAAGGATCAGCAATTTCTCCACTATTATAGTAAACAACCAAACGGTCATTAATAATAGCTAAACGTTTATAGTTTTTCCAATAAGGAGCAGTACTACTATCCAGTTTATCTGTATAAACGTTCTTGCCTAAGTTTTTAGTAAGTTGATTTTTCACGTACTTTGAAAAAACTTCTAAATTCTCAGTTTTCTGATTGAATAATTGATAAGTGCTAACAAGCTCACCTGAATGGTTATTGAAAATATAAGTTTGATATGAAATGTCATAGTTAGCTTGATCGACTGTTAATTTATTTTTAAAAACAATAGAATAGTAGCTGTTATTATGTTCGTGAATGTCTAAAAATAACTGATATTTACCTACGACATCTTTATCCGGATGAGCATTTTTATAAAGTCGAACGGCATTAAAATAATTTTCCTTTGATTTAGTTATGTATTGTGAAATCTCTTTATTTACTTGTTCGAATTTCGTTTTTGGATAGTAAAGAGTATAAGGCATTGTAGGATCTTCAGAAGTCTCTGTCACAATTTGAATATCTTCAAATTCAGATTTAGTTTCTGATAATAACTTTTGTGTATCATTAACGATTTCACCTTTTGTCTTGGCAGAAATGGAACTCTGAAACTTTGAATCTCCGTTTGTAAAAATAAATATTCCAATTAAAACCGTGAGTGTGAAGATTGAGCTAACCAATACATAATCTACCCACGAACGATGCTTTTTTTGACGATCGTTATTCAACGAAACTACACTCCTTTTGTTTTATTGTTGTCAGAATTCCTACACTTAATTAAAATTGAGAAAAGTATGTAATGAGATTTACGTTTCTGTTCGATAATATGAGCATGGAGAAAAAAGGAGATTAACACACGCAATGGAAACTAAAGAACAGAATTATGAAATGGCTCTCGATACGTTTTTGCTAGCGGGCAAAATTATGATGGAAAGCGGTGCGGAAACATATCGAGTAGAAGATACAATGCTCCGAATGGCACGCTCCCAATCAATCGAGGATGCACAAAGTTATGTAACACCAACAGGAATTATCCTATCGCTGGGAAGAAGGCAGATTACGAAAATAACTTCCATTTCGACTAGAATTACTGATTTACACAAAATAGCCAAAGTGAATAGTGTTTCTCGTAAGCTCTCAAGTAAAATAATAACATTAGAAGAAGCATATGACGAGTTGCGAAAGATACAAAAAACAAATTATTTTTTACCCGTCCATCTTCAAATTTTAGCCGCGGCGATTGCAAGTAGTTGTTTTATGGTTTTATTTAATGGATTGTGGTCAGATATACCTGCAGCTTTTGTCGCGGGTGGGGTAGGATACTTTGTAGTAATAATTATTCAGGATATGACAAAAGTTAAGTTTTTCTCAGAATTCTTTGCCTCCCTCGTAGTAGGATTCATCGCCTCATTAGCTGTTCATTTTGATTTAGGAAGTGAAATGGATAAAATCATTGTCGGTAGTGTAATGCCACTTGTTCCAGGGGTATTAATTACAAACGCAGTACGAGACTTGATGGCTGGCCATTTTACAGCGGGTATTGCAAAAGGTACTGAGGCATTTCTGACTGCATTTGCAATCGGTTCGGGTATTGCGATTGTGGTAGCATTTTAAGGAGACGTTGCAATGGAAATCTTTCTACAATTATTATTTAGTTTTATTTTCACAGCATGTTTTGGTGTGATTTTCAACGCACCTACAAAGGCGATTCCTTATTGTGGATTAGTAGGGTCAATAGGGTGGATAGTATACTACGTTCTAATGGACTATGGGGTAACAACAGAAGTGCAATCATCTTTTATAGGAGCATTTATTGTTGCAATTGTTGCTCAGGTTTTTGCTCGTCGATTTAAAATGCCTATGATAATTTTTAACGTATCAGGAATTATACCTCTCGTTCCAGGGGGTATCGCTTATAATACTATGCGAAATATAGTAGAACTAGACTATAACCTAGGTATTCAAAATGGTATGCGTGCTTTTATGATTTCAGGCGCAATTGCAATGGGACTCGTTTTTGCTGAGGTAATTATTCAATTAGTAATGCGTATGTTTAATAAAGGGAAAACGTCAATGCAAACTTACGCAAGGGCTAAACGAAGAGAAAAAGGGGGACATCTATAATTGAGATGTCCCTTTAATAATGGAGTAAGGTTTAGCGCATATTGAGCCCTAGCAAAGTATATTTTTAAACCGTAGCTACAAGATTGCTTACTTCTAATTCAGTAATAGGTTTACTAATTAGGAAGCCTTGTATCGCATCGCAACCATATTGTTCTAGTAAATTTCTTTGTTCAATTGTTTCAACGCCTTCTGCTAAAACAATTAAGTTCATAGATTTACCAAACTGAACCATCCCGTTAATTAATCGTTGTGTCTTCTCAGATTGTAACAAGGAACCAATAAAGGCTTGGTCAATTTTTAAAATACTTATTGGTAAGAGCTGCATATAACGGAATGAGGCATAACCAGTTCCAAAATCGTCTAGTACAAATACAATTCCTGCATTTTCAAGTTTACGCATTTGATTAATGATGGATGTTTCAGCCTCAGCTTCTAATGCAAACTTTTCAGTAATTTCAATTTGAATTAAATTTGCAGGACAACCTGTTTTCTCCAAAGTGTTTAATATTGACTTTGCCATGTTTTTATCACGGAATTCGCGAACAGATAGGTTAATACTTACCTTTAAATTTAACCCCTCATTTTTCCATTTAGCAGCTTGCTTACAAGCTTCTTCAATTACAAAGGAACCAATATTATTAATTAAACCTGACTCCTCTGCAATCGGGATTAATTCATCTGGAGATACTACGCCAACTTCTTCATCTTCCCAACGAACAAGGGCTTCTACAGCGATAATATCTCCAGTTTGAAGATCCACTTGTGGTTGGTAAAGTACTTTAAGATTTTTCTGATCAAGTGCAAGTAATAATCGTTTCTCAATTACAGAACGACGATTTAAAGCTTTATGTGTTTCGCTTGATAGTGAAAGTATACTGTCTCCACCGGCTTCACGGACGTTTGCTATTGTTGCAAGGGATGCTTTCATTAATTGGGCAAAGTTCGATTGATCTTGTGGTGAATGAGTAATACCGCCACTAATAGAAATAGGGACTGCCATATTTCCAATATAAATAGGGTTTTGCTTTAGGTATGTTAAGAACCCTTGAATAAACCATTCGCCTAAAGGAGTAATCACTACAAAGTCATTTTCATTAATGCGAGCCATTAAACTGTCTTGGAAATAAATTTTCATACGTTTTGTAAACTCAACAATTAAATTATGATCTAATTGATTACTATGGAGTTCTCGCAATGTATAAAATTTATCGATACTCAGATAAACAAATAAGAAATGACGACCTTCTTCAATCATATCCGTCACGATATTTTCAAGACGGTGAACATTCATAAGTCCTGTTTCTGTATCAATATATGCGATTTTTTCCAACTGTAATGTTAATTTCTTTTCATTTGTTATATCTTTTTCGATTAAAATGTAACGGTAATTTTGCTCTATATGAGAATAAGTGGGGATTGCTGTTAAATGGACCCAATACAATAGACCATCCTTTGTAATCTTTTCGACTTCGCCTTCCCATATTTCTCCTGAATTTATTGTCTGCCAAATAGTTTCAACGATTTCAGCACTTTCAGCTGTCTCGGGAAAGAGTTGCCAAAACGTTTTTCCTATTATGCGTTTAGGTGTCCAATGACTTGTTTTTAAAAAGGCTTGGTTACCATGTGTAATAAATCCTTCTGCATCCAAGTTGACTACCATAAAAGTTGAAAGAAGGCCATTTTTTAAATCTATTAACTCCTGTGATGTATCATCTGCACGAGTCATCATTTCATCTAGTAAGCATGTGACTAAAATAGAGGATTCATTTTCTAATTCACATGGTGTTGTAATTAACGTAGCCATCATAAATGTATCGTCACTTGTTACCAATTGAACTTGTTCAAAACGAAGTTGTTCTTTTCCAAGTAATATTCGATTCCATGATTCTTCAGGTAAGGATGATAATAAACTATTGTTCAGATAATCTTTTGCGAATTCATTATTAGAATAACCGAAATATTTAGTGCATAGATCGTTTGAAACAGTTACTATTCCTTGTGTATTTAGTACAAAAGTCGGGAAGGGAGCAAATGTTACTATTTCTTTACTAATTTTATAAGATGTATTTTCACGGCTCATAACTAACCTTCTCCTTAAAAATCGTATATTCATACTATTATTATAAAGTTATTGTAGCGAATAGTCATTATCTATCTATTATTAAGATTTTGATAATAATTGAATGAGGTACTAAAGTACTGAGAGTGTTCCTAAATTGTTAAATAAATGTCATTTTAAAATACGATTTTAGAATGGGGGGTGAATTGGGTATAGGATGGAGGAGGATATTATTAGTAAGTCTTATATTGTGATTATAGGGTCTATAGAACTATTTGTTCGAAAGAGGAAATTGGAAATTTTAAGTATATATGTATCGTATTAAAGCTTTGATTCTTAACGATAAAAGATAGTTACATACGGTGTTATAATCAGAAAAAATAAATGTAATATATTCTTGCTTAAAGTTATCATTTCTATCTATGTTTTCAATGGAATAAAACGATTAGTTGTATGGGTATAGGCAGAAAATTACAATTTAGTTTTTAAATATGAACAAAGTGTAAACGAAGATAACTATCAATTCACTACACGTTTTCTATATTAAAAGGTGTATAGTTGGTTTATAATGCGTGTTTATCTATTGGGAGTGAGATAGTGAGAACAGTATTTTCATTTATAAAACCGTATAAAGTACCAGCAATTATAGCGCTATGTTTAATGTTAATGGAGTTAGCAGTAGAGCTTGTACAGCCGCTAATCATTGGGAAAATTATTGATGACGGTATCGTGGCGAACGATATGAATAGCATTGCTATCTGGGGCTTAACCTTACTTGGCTTAGCATTTTTAGCCTTTACAAGTGGTGTTATTAATTCGTATTTCAGCGCCCATGCAGCACAAAGTTTTGCTTTTGATTTAAGAAATGCACTTTTTAGTAAAATACAATCCTTTACAATGGCAACTTATTTGAAGTTTCCTACATCAGGATTAATTACGAGATTAACAAGTGATGTACAACAAGTACAAACCGTCTTTTTTATGAGTTTACGGATTATGATGCGTGTACCACTTATGGTAATCGGAAGCTTAATTATGGTGTTTTTCGTAAATTCAAAAATGGCATTATTTTTAATGATTGGTGCACCAATATCTTTTTTATTTTTATTCTTCATTGTGAAAAAAGGCGTACGTTCTTTTGCGCAAGTTCAAAGAAGATTGGATAAAGTTAATCGTGTTTTACAGGAAAATTTACAAGGCATTCGGTTAGTAAAAGCTTATATGCGTTTAAGTTATGAAGGTAATCGATTCGAACAAGTTGCAGGCCACTTAAAAACGGATACAGTAAAAGCTTTACGAATTATGGAAATCATTATGCCTGTGCTACTTTTTGTTATGAATGGAAGTCTTCTTATTGCCATTTGGTTTGGGGCAATTGATGTTAAAAATGGCCATGCTCAAGTTGGGGAGTTAGTTGCAGTTGTTAACTACGCTTTACGTATGACTGGTTCATTTTCAATGTTTGCCTTCATTATTAATGCGTTTTCTCGTGCGAAAGCTTCTGCAGAGCGAATGGAGGAAATATTAATTGTAGAACATGGAACGGAAACTAAATCCTTTGAAGTAAACAACTTGGTGGAACATAAAGTAGGGTCAATACAATTTGACAAAGTTTCGTTTAACTATCCAAATTCAGATCGGCAAATATTAAATAATGTATCCTTTACTGTAATGGAAGGGGAAAAACTCGCCATTATGGGAGCAACAGGGTCAGGAAAGTCTACATTATTAGATTTACTGCCACGTTTCTATGATGTCACATCAGGAACCATATTCATTAATGGTCGAGACATAAAAGAATGGCCTTTAGAAAGATTGAGAGCTATGTTTGGTTATGTACCTCAACAGTCGATGCTCTTTACAGGTTCCATATCTGAGAATGTTCGTTGGGGTAAACAAGATGCAGAACTAAATGAAATCATAAATGCAACGACTAAGGCGCAAATTCATAACACACTAGAAAATCTTCCGAATAAATACGAAACTCGGGTTGGACAAAAAGGCGTTAATCTTTCGGGAGGACAAAAACAAAGATTATCCATAGCCCGGGCACTAATTCGCAAGCCACCAATTTTAATATTGGATGATAGTACGAGTGCATTAGATATAAAAACGGAGGCTGCTTTTTGGGAGGATATAAGGGACGAACAGGCTACGATGTTTGTGGTTACTCAAAAGGTGCGTACTGCAAAAGAAGCAGATAAAATTTTATTGCTCAATGAAGGACAAGTTATCGCCTTTGGAACCCATGAGAAATTAATGCAAATGAGTGAAGAATATAGACAAATAGCAAAATCTCAAGCAGAACAGGTAGGTGAATCGTAATGAACTTTTTCCAAAAGCCCTTTGGATATGAACCATTATTATCGAAAGAAGACTTAAAGAAATCTGGGAAAAAGAAGAAGGGCCCCCGTGCAAGTGATTGGAAAAGAACCCTACTAAATATTTGGAGAATAGTAGATGAACAACGCGCTTTACTTATTGTTGTGTTATGTCTTGTCATTATTAGTTCTACCATGTCATTGCTTGGCCCATTATTAATTGGTCATATTATTGATGACTACGTACTAAAATTTAACTTTGATGGTTTATCAACAATGATTATTATGCTAATTTTCATCTACCTGTTATTAGCATTAGCATTGTTTTTCCAAAATTATTGGATGATAGGTATTGCCCAACAGACAATTTATCGAATGCGTACAGGGGTTTTTCATCAATTGCTGAGATTACCTGTTTCGTTTTTCGATAAACGTCAACACGGAGAATTAATGAGTCGAGCAACGAATGATATCGAAACGGTTAGTTCAACATTGAATACGTCCTTTATTCAAGTGTTTTCTAGTATTTTGACTCTAACTGGTACGTTTGTGGTCATGCTGTATTTAAGTCCTATATTAACTTTGTTAACAATGTTAATTATTCCGTTAATGTTTATTGCTACACGTTGGATTACAAAGAGAACAGGGAAACTATTCAAAGAGCAACAAGCTGCTTTGGGTGCATTAAACGGAATGATAGAAGAAACCATTTCGGGGCAACGAATTGTTAAAGCATTTTCCCAAGAAGAAAGAGTTAAGCAAGAATTTCGGGAAAAAAGTGAGCAACTAAAAAGAACTGGTTTCTGGGCGCTTACTTATTCGGGATATATTCCAAAAGTGATGAACTTATTGAATAATATGAGCTTTGCTATTGTGGCAGGTATTGGGGGAATTTTAGCATTTAATGGATATGTTTCAATTGGAACGATTGTGATTTTTACTGAATATGCTCGACAATTTACTCGACCATTAAATGATCTAGCTAACCAAGTGAATACGGTATTGTCTGCTATTGCTGGTGTAGAAAGAGTATTTTCAATTATGGATGAGGACAAAGAAGATGATATTGGTAAAGTAGCTGACACTCATCAACTTCTTGGTGAAGTGGAATTTCGAAATGTACATTTTAAATATGAATTAGCTGAAGAAACACAGACCTTAAAAAATGTTAGTTTTCATGTTTATCCAGGACAAACCGTAGCGCTAGTAGGGGCAACAGGTGCTGGGAAAACAACCATTATGCAATTGATCGCACGGTTTTACGATGTTGAAAGTGGAGAGGTTTTATTTGATGGAATTAATGTAAAGGATTTAAAACGTTCTACATTGCGCAATCAGATGGCCTTTGTTTTGCAAGATTCTTTCTTATTTGAAGCAAGTGTCTATGACAATATCCGATACGGTAAGCTAACTGCTACAAATGAAGAAATTGAAGAAGCTGCAAAAAAGGCAAATGCCCATGATTTTATTATGAAACTACCAAATGGCTATAACACCATTTTAACAGCAGATGGTAGTGGAATTTCACAAGGGCAAAAGCAATTACTTTCAATTGCGCGGGCACTTGTAGCGGACCCTAAAATATTATTACTTGATGAGGCGACAAGTAGTATCGATACTTTGACAGAAATTAAGATACAAGAGGCGTTGGAAGTATTAATGAAAGGCAGAACAAGTTTTATCATTGCCCACCGATTAAATACGATTCGTCATGCGGACATTGTTTTAGTAATGAAAGAAGGGCAAATTGTTGAATCTGGTACTCAACAACAATTATTACAAAATAGGAATGGAATTTACGCTAATATGCTAAAACAAACTGGTATTTTATGATAAGGGAATAACATGTAATTAGTGATTTGACCTTGCTACCTTGATAGTGTTCCTCTAAAATTAGAAGATATTAAAATAGGCTTTAGGAGCGAGAGTAATACATGAACTTTTCAATTATCACAGCATCCTTTCCAATAGATTCGGAAACATACAAAGAAATAAAAGCTTTGTGTGATGATGCTTGTAAAATAGATCAATATAATTATAGTGTTTTATTAAATTTACCTATTTCTCAAAATACAAATGTCAGAGGATTTTTTGTTCTTGCATATGATGATGATAAGGACGAGTTAGTCGGAGTATCAAGTGCAGTGGATCAAATGGGGTTGAATACATATGAGTGGTCAATTCTAGTTGCTCCAATGTATAGAGAAATTGGGATTGATGAAGCTTTACTTAAAGTGTTAGGTGATGGACTACATCAACGTGGTGCTGAAGGAGAGCTTTCATTAGTCATTCAAAATGATAAATATAGAAGAAAATTTGTTGAAAAATACGGCTATACTTATAGCTTTTCAGAAGCAACTTTTGAAGCAAAGCCTCAAATTTTCGATGAGAACGACCGTATATATATTCGACCTTACTTTGAAGCAACTGATAAAGAACGTTTAATTGAAATCTACGGTGAAGCTTTTGGTGATTTAATGGAAGAGTCACTAGAACTGATTTCTTACAATACGACAACAGAAGGTAGAATTTTGTGGATTGCTTTATTGGATGATAAAATTGCTGGAACTGTTACGTCTGTAAAAGAAGGCGATGTCCAATGGATTACAGCACTTGCAGTTCATCCGGATTTTCAAGGGCAAGGTGTTGCAACAGCACTTCTTAATTGGGTAAAAGACTTTGCTTTGAGAAATGGTGAAAATTTAATCATGCTTGAAGTAGAAATTGAAAATGAAAGAGCACTTGCTGTTTATGAAAGAGCAGGGTTTATTAAGTCTATGCAAGTAGATTATTTTGTATATAATGGTTAAGTTAAAATTATGAAGTCCCAGATCAATTTTGGTCTGGGTCTTTAATTTTCGTTAAGGTATTTTCTGAATCCAAAAGTTACTCATTGAGCAAATAATGGTTTTTGTTATAATGTAAAGATGTGAACTTAAAGATAAGGATGTTGAATAGATTCATGGAACAGGAAAACTTGAGTCCAGTAAAATTAATGTGGAAAATGACTCGACCACATACATTAACGGCAACCTTTGCACCTGTTATTTTAGGAACTGTTATTGCTCTATTTGAAGCCAAAATAGATTGGTTGTTATTTATTGCAATGATGCTTGCTTGTCTAGCATTGCAAATCGCAACGAATTTGTTTAACGAGTACTATGATTTTAAACGAGGATTAGATACTGCCGATTCAGTTGGAATTGGTGGTGGAATCGTTCGTCATGGTTTAAAACCTAAAAATGTACTTACGGTTGCATTGCTTCTCTATTTAATAGCAATGATTATCGGTGTCTACATTTGTATGAATAGTAGTTGGTTGTTAGTGGTAATTGGGTTATTTGGAATGGCGGTAGGTTATCTTTATACAGGTGGACCAATTCCAATTGCTTATACACCATTTGGAGAACTTTTTGCAGGAGCTTTAATGGGGACAGGCTTTGTATTAATCTCCTATTTTATTCAAACAAACACGTTATCGACGACAGCAGTGTTAATTTCGATTCCTGTTGGGATTCTAGTTGGTGCTATTAATATGGCAAACAACATACGTGATATCGAGGAAGACACAAAAGGTGGACGTAAAACCCTTGCAATCCTTTTAGGTAGAGAAAAAGCAGTGAGTGTTTTAGCATTTTCGTTTATTGTTGCTTATTTATGGATTATTGTTCTTGTATTAATAGGAAGTATTAGTCCATGGGCACTTATCGTACTATTAACAATTAAAAAGCCTATATCTGCAGTGAATGGATTTAAAAAAGGTGAAAAAGAACCACAATATATGCGTGTGGCAATGAAGTCTACAGCAATCACAAATACTTTATTTAGTTTTGTATTATCTATTGGATTATTTATTAGTTATATCATTTAATATTGCAAAAAAAGTTGAAGGGCAGCTCATGTTGCACCTTCTTTTTTTGTTTAGAAGGTTTCAGTCAAATTATTTGGATTATCGAATTATTTTCAGACGTTAAACCGTAGATATAAGAAGTTAAAATGGAAAAGTTAGAGGTTATATAGTGAAGAACGATGATCGGATGAATGTCGAAATAAGTAATGTGCATTTATCACGGGATATAATAAATGATATATCCAGTAATTTTCATTAGAAGAATGAGATATTGATAAAGTAAATAGCACCTTATAAATTTTTGTCAACCTAGATGACATTTTCGTTATATTGTTGCAGTGAAGTTCCTCGAATTTTGTTATTGAATAAAAACTATAGTTTAAAATCTTTTTTCAAAATACATAAATTAAAAATAGAGAGATTGTTCCCTTAATATCAAATAATATTAATTGTTTTTCAGTCAACTTAATTGACGAAAATGTTATTGTTACTGACATAGAAATGTTGATTTTTTAAGATAAATGGCGAAAAGTAATAATGATTTGTGATTTTTTTCAATATCTTGTTCAACAGTTGAGAATATAGAGAGATTAGAAAAGTTTTTTGTAAACTAAGTTGACTAACTTGATATTCTTGAAAAATAAGTTTGTCAGTGTAAGTAAATGTTTGTCACCAATAAGAGTAGAATAAATGAATTCAAGATATTTTTCAAAAAAACATACAAACGCTTTAATTACAATATAGGCTACCTGTTTTTTTGTAAACTAAGTTGATGATTAAAGTATTCTAAACAAATAAACGATGTAAATTTATATCTGGACTTGTCGGTATTTGTATCTTGCAGGTGCGCTTATTATAACAGAGTTATCTATGATGTGTAAATTTATGAAATAATGAGCTAGAAATAGAGTCTCATAATAGAGCAGATGAATTAATATGATGTGATGATAGTGGATTTTTAGATGAAATGCTGCAATGGGACAAGGTGGTAGAAATATTGAAACTAGCACAAGCTTTGTTTATATTTGTTTTGATTTATATTGCATCTTTTATTCTTTTGTATGACGGATCGGTATTAGAAACTCTCCAGTATTCGATTATTATGTGGACAATCGTTATGATGATTAAAAGATAGCTTCATTTTAGGGTCCTGTGAGGTAGCAGGATCTTTTTGTGTTATTTGAAAATATGAAAATGTCAATGTGGTTGACAAAAATAATAACCAACAAGTTTTATATATGAAAGATTATAGAGATAACAAAAATATTGATAAAAATTAATTATTATACTTGAAAATTGATGCAAATTAGCAATAATTTGCGATAATTATATAAAGAAAGTTTTCATGTCAATTAAGTTGACTAAAAAGAGTGTTATTAACCCTAAATTGTTAAATTTAAAAGCTGTTTACACAATAAAATTAGTAAATCTAATAACTTTATTAATAAAGTATCTGATATCCAGATGATAAAGGATATCCTTATTAAAGGGTTTATTATTACTAAAAAGTAATATCGTCAACATAGTTTACATAAAAATCTCCTTTAATTGTTTATTTATTAATTATAGATACACGCTCTATGAAAAATCTCTGAATCAATAACTTATTTCAATAAAACATAACCTATCAAAAGGGTGATTGCTTTTGTACAAAAGTACAATCGTCAACTAAGTATACAAAAAAACCCTTATTGAATGTTTCATCAATAAGGGGTGGTGAAATGTAGGTGATTATTAAGCTGATAAACTACATTATTTTAATAAATTAAGACGTTGTTGCAACAAATCAATAGGTATAAATAAGCCGACACGGCCATAATCGTCTGTCTTTGTGGTCGCAAAGATAATACCGATTACCTGACCTTCATTATTAATAACCGGACTACCGCTGTTACCACGATAGACAGGCGCATCTAACATAATGACTTGTTCATTCCAATCATTAAGTAAAATGTAATCAATGACTTCACCTTTATTGGCAATGCCAGAGAAGTATAATGGGTTACCAATAAAATAAATGGCTTCATTTTTAATAAGTTCATATGTATCTGCTAACGAAAGGTAGGGGAGGTTTGTACCTTCAACTTTTAATATTGCTAAATCGATATCGGGGTAACTTTCAATAACCTCGCCTTTATATAGACCATCATCTGGAAATGTTACGGTGATTGTAAGTGCATCATCAATGACATGTTCATTTGTAACGATATATCCATCCTCTGAAATTGAAAAACCTGTTCCTTTTCCACTATTCGTTTTCACTTCAACTACTGATTTTTTATAGTTCTTTATTTCTTCTTTTGATGAAAGTGATGCAGATGTTTTTAAAAATTCAATTGCAGGAATTGAGTAAATCTCAAAAATAACTGCAAAAGTACTAACCATTAGCATCAAAGCCATAACCCAAGCAATCACACGGACAAATGGCGGTTTCTTTTTTGTAGGTTGGACACCGGATAATCTTTGTTGTCTTGCTTTTTCAAGCGCTTCTTTTTGGGCTTCTAGGACTAATTCGATAAGCTCTTCTTCACTAATTGGATCTTGCTTATCTTTATGATCATTCTCCATTTCAACCCCTCCTAACGGTAATTCCTCATTCTATCATAAAGGACCAAAGGAATATTTGGAACAAAATCACACTAGTCTACTATGCTAATATTGAATTTCAATTAAAGATGTGAAATAATAATTTCAATTGTATATTATTTAAAGTTTTCTAGGGTTCCGCATAGAGATGGTCTGGTCCGAGAGAAAACCACAAATGTTTTGTGACACGGAAGGATAAAAGCCTGGGAGATACTATTATTAGTAATCTCTTTAGGCTTTTTTATTTTGATTGGAGGTAAATTTAATGAATGTACATTGGATAAAGGTACTTGTAGCAGCCGTTTTTGAAGTCTTTTGGGTTATTGGACTAGCTCATTCGAATGACTTTTGGTCATGGACGGGTACAATTATCGCGATTATCGTTTCGAACTATTTGTTAATAACAGCTGCCCAAACTTTACCAGCAGGGACGGTATATGCAGTTTTTGTTGGGTTAGGTACTGCTGGAGCAGTAATATCAGAAATTCTATTCTTTGGCGAACCTTTTAAATTAGCTAAAATTCTACTTATTCTACTTTTACTAGTAGGAGTAATTGGTCTAAAGCTGGTGACAGATCAAGACGAGCAAAAAGGGGTTGAAAACTAATGGCATGGATGGCGTTGATTTTGGCGGGACTATTTGAAACTTTCGGTGTTGCAATGATGAATCAGTTGAGTAAAGATAAAAACTGGAAACCTCTTGTATTATTTATACTCGCTTTTTGTATGAGTCTGTTTCTTCTTCAATATTCAATGAATACCATTGCAATGGGGACAGCTTATGCAATTTGGACGGGCATTGGGGTTGTAGGAGGTACCATTGTTGGAATGTTTTTATATGGTGAATCAAAAGACTTGAAAAGAGTTCTTTTTATCTCAATCATTTTAATCTCGGCTATTGGGTTAAAACTAATTGATGGATAGTTTACTTTTGTTCGGAAAGTATATTAATGAGAAAGTTTAACAGGGGTGAAACAATGGCAGATAAACATCATTACTTTTTTGCAGTAAAGCTTCCAAACGATGTGAAATCATTTTTACATAATTGGATTGAGCAAAATAGAGAGAAATTCCCATTTAAGCGTTGGGTACACGAAGCGGATTATCATATCACATTAGCGTTTTTAGGTTTTGCTGAGGAAGAAATGAAAATAAAATCGATTCAATCCGTGTCTTCTGCAATTTCTGATATAGGGCCATTTTCTTTAACATTAAGTAATATAGGTACATTTGGATCACCGAAAAGTCCACGTATTTTTTGGGCTGGTGTAAATGAATCGCAAATTTTAAATAATTTACAAAAACAAGTGTATCAACAGTGTATTGAGGTCGGTTTTCAATTGGATAAAAAACCTTTCCGCCCCCACATTACATTGGCCAGAAAATGGGAGGGAGAACAGCCTTTTGATATAAATTCTCTTATCCCAATACTTTCTGAAGATGGTAAGGAAGTTTCATTTGAAGTGAATGAAGTTGTGCTATATGAAACACACTTAGATAAATCCCCTAAGTATAAAGAATATGCAGTTTTTTCATTAAAATAAGAGATAAAGGGCTGTACAGAAAGGAAATTTCTGCACAGCCTTTAAAAAATTTTGTGTAGAAGACACATAATTTATCTCATATTTTATATATTAAGATAAAGGAGTGATATCCAATGAGAATGCCTGCGTTGCCACAACCTACAGTAGTTGAAAAAAGACCAAGAAAATCCGTATTTCATTATTTTAAAAAGGTGTTTTGGAACAAAGTTTTGAAGAAACGTTCCTTTGTAAAGGTTCCTCCTAGTCAATAGCTGTCCTGTGCTAATATCTGTTGCATAGGATAGCTATTTTTTGATTTCATCTAACAAAAAGGACTCCATATTAGGTCCTACTAAATACAATTCATGCATTGCTCTAGTTAAGCTCACATACAACAATTTCCGATCAATTGGTGTATCAAAATAAGGTGTATCAAAGGCAACAATAATAACCGCATCAAATTCAAGACCTTTTGCTAAGTAACTTGGAACGATTAGCAATTGAGTTTTTCCAAGAACAGAATCCTCTTTTAAAACGGCTGCTTCAATGCCGGATTTATTCAGTATCTTTGAATACAATAAAGCTTCTTTAGATGTCTTACAAATAAGTGCAATAGAGCGATGTCCTCTTTGAAGTAACTTTTCATAAATTTCTTCAATTATTCCTGCGCTAAATTTTTCACTTTCTACAAAAGTAGGGATGTTTCCATGACGTACAACAGGTTCAACTAACGGAAGGTCTTCATCCATTTTAGATAAAATTTTGTTTGCAACTTCCATTATTTCAATCGTTGTACGGTAACTTTTTTGCAATGTGAAATAGTTTGCACGGGGGAATAGATTTAATACGGAATCCCACTCGGTAACCGAACGATAACTATGAATCCCTTGAGCTAAATCTCCTACCATAGTAAACATATCGGTTTCTAAACCAGCTTTTAATGCTGCTAATTGGAATAAACTATAATCTTGGACTTCATCAATGAAAACAACTCGCATTTTCCACTGCTCGGGAATTCCTTTAATTTTCGCATGTAAGTAATATAGGGCTGCTAAATCTTCAATTGCCCATCGTTCTTTTTTGTGATATTGAAGAAACTTTTCTTGTTCTTCCATTGTCCATTCAGGTGCTAATTCACTTAAAAGAATGCGATCAGTCAAAAATTTACGATAAAATAGTTTAGTTTTTACTTTCTCAAATCGTCGCATATAGGCTGAAGCGGTGGTTTTAGCTTCCGCTTTAATCTTTGGTAAGCGTTCGTCCCGTTTATCAATAAACTTGGTAACCATTTCTCTTCGTTTGTCAGGGTCCCGAAGTCCGCTAAGTGCTTTTCCTATCATGTCTTCATAACGTTTATTTAAAGTATCAATGACTGACTTCGATTTTCTTTTTACTTCTGCTTGTATCACTTTCTTGATTCGCTCTAGACGTTTTTCAATAGGCATATAAGAAAATTCAATTAAAAACAGCTTTTTTAAATGGCTACCTCTTATAATTTTATATTTTTCGATGGAGACATCTTCATCGAAAAGAATAGCAAGTTGCTGTTCGTGCATAGTTAAGTAGCGATCTAAAATATCTCGGTAAAATAGGGTACCTTTTATTTTGGGAATATTAAAGGCAGGGAGTGTATCAATTCCGTCTTCAACAATAGTTTCAAGTTGCTCGTTAGGGTTTTGTAGTTTTAATTTAATGCCAATTGCCTTTTGAACATATTCTTCGTAGGTCGTTTGACAAATATGTTCAACACCAAGTTCAGGTAAAACATTCCCGATATATTCAATAAACAATTTGTTAGGCGCTAATATCATAAGTTGCTCAGGGTTAAAATGTTCACCCATTGTATATAAAAAATAAGATATGCGGTGAAGAGCAATGGTTGTTTTTCCACTTCCCGCGGCACCTTGAACGAGTATAGGTTGACGAAGGTGGGCTCGAATGATTTCATTTTGCTCCTTTTGGATAGTTGCAACGATTTCGGTTAATCGAACGTCGGCTTTTCCAGAAAGAGCATCTTGTAAAAGCTCGTCATTTGTTGTTAAGTCTATATCTTGGAAGCTAAGTAGTTCTCCATCTTCAATTTTATATTGGCGTTTTGAATAAAGATGTCCGGTAAAAACCTCATCTCGAACAGGATATGTAATTTCTCCAAGTCGGCCATCATAATAAACGTTAGCAACAGGAGAACGCCAATCTACAATAATGGGTTCAAGTGTCTCGTTGTGAAATAATGATGTCTTCCCGATGTATAAAAGTTCTTCAGCTTCTCCAGTTCTTTGAAAGTGAATCCGTGCAAAATAGGGTTTCTTTTTAACAGCCTCTAGGCTATCTTTTTGATTAAGAGCCATTTCGAAAAAACGAGAATTTGTTAAAATGTTAATATAGCTATCACTGGAATCAATATATTCAAGATTAGCCATGGATTCTTTAATTTTTTCTTGAACTGCTTTCAAGTCTCGTTGTGAAGCTTCCAGAATTTGCTCCATATATTGTTTTGTGTAATTTAATCGATCTACTTCCTTCTCAAATTCTGGATGTTGGAAAGATTCCTGTTGTTTTTTAGACACATTAAAACCCCCAATCTATATTTACTTAAAATTTAGATATTAATCTTACTAAAATCCCTATAAAAAGTGAAGTTTCATTACATTTTGTTGTATATTTTTTACAATTAAATGGCATTATAGGAATGTACTCCTAGTAGAATAGGAGCCCTAGCTGATATACTTTTTTAATATTTTGAAACATAATGTAATCAATTAATAATATATTAAAAATACTTTAATTAAAGATAATTATCTGGGGGTAGGTTTCTTGGAAAGTTTAATTTATTCCACAATAGATTTAGAAAATGAAATATACAATTTACGTAAACGAATGATCGAAATAGGCAGAAATAAAGGACTTCTACACCCAGAGACAATAAAATGTAGTCAAGAATTAGATGTAATTATGAATCAATTTCAAAATTTAAAACCAAATTAAAATTCTATATGGAAGCTAATTACTTCAAGTAATTAGCTTCTTATTTTTTTGTAAATACTTCGATTGACTATAAAGTTGTATCATACATATACTATATTCAAATATATGTTTGAATAAGAGGTGGCTGGTTTGCCCAAAGAAAAAGATTTTTGTGAAGTGACATGTGTAGATGAAGAAAAGGTCTTAAAAATTCAAAATAAATTAGATGAAGAACAACCCGTGGAAGTGTCCAAAGTATTCAAGGTATTATCCGATGAAACAAGAGTGAAAATTGCCTATGCGTTAACGATTGAAGATGAACTTTGTGTTTGTGATGTCGCAAATATAGTTGGAACTTCAATTGCCACTGCATCTCATCATCTCAGGTTATTGCGAAATTTAGGGTTAGCGAAATATCGTAAAGTGGGAAAATTAGTTTATTACTCATTAGATGATGATCACGTTAAACAACTGATAGAAGTCGCTTTTGCTCATCAAAAGGAGGTGGCAAAAGATGAATGAGGCAAATGAACAAAATAAAACGGTGTATCGAGTTGAAGGTTTTTCCTGTGCGAACTGTGCTGGGAAGTTTGAACGAAAAGTAAAAGAGCTTGCTGGGGTACAAGATGCAAAGGTGAATTTTGGTGCCTCAAAAATAAGTGTTGTTGGTCATACCACGGTTGAAGAACTTGAAAAGGTAGGGGCATTTGAGAATT
Source organism: Ureibacillus endophyticus (assembly GCF_003628435.1). Lineage (GTDB taxonomy): Bacteria > Bacillota > Bacilli > Bacillales_A > Planococcaceae > Ureibacillus > Ureibacillus endophyticus. The sequence continues at coordinate 63,674 of NZ_RBZN01000006.1, forward strand.
TAAAGGTATATCCTGATAGGCCGAAAAAACAAAAAGTTTATCGAGTAGAAGGTTTTTCCTGTGCAAATTGTGCAGGGAAATTCGAACGTAACGTAAAACAATTACCAGGCGTACAAGATGCAAAAGTAAATTTTGGCGCATCGAAAATTAGTGTTATAGGCGAAACAACCATCCAAGAGCTAGAAAAAGCAGGAGCCTTTGAAGGCCTTAAAGTTATGCTAGATAAACCTACAGCAGTAATTGAGCCGAAAACAGAGAAGGTTCCGTTCTATAAAAAACATCAAGTTCTCATTTTTTCTGCTCTACTTATTGTACTAGGTTATCTTTCTTCTTATTTAAATGGTGAAAAGAACGTAATCACAATATTATTATTTTTATCTGCAATAGTCATTGGTGGCTATTCTCTTTTTAAAGTTGGTCTAAAAAATTTAATCCAGCTTGATTTTGATATGAAAACATTAATGACTGTGGCGATAATTGGTGCAGCCATAATCGGTGAATGGGCTGAAGGGGCAGTTGTCGTTATTCTCTTCGCAATAAGTGAGGCATTGGAGCGCTACTCAATGGATCAAGCGCGGCAATCCATCCGGTCATTAATGGATATTGCACCAAAAGAAGCACTCGTTAGACGTCACGGCCAAGAAATGCTAGTTCCCGTTGAAGATGTTGCAATTGGAGATATTATGATTGTGAAACCAGGTCAGAAAATTGCAATGGATGGCATCGTGACTAATGGAAACTCCATCGTTAACCAAGCCGCGATAACAGGGGAATCTGTACCTGTGGTTAAAACAGTAAACGATGAAGTATTTGCTGGAACGTTAAATGAAGAAGGCTTACTAGAAGTACGAATTACGAAGTTAGTTGAAGACACTACTATTTCGAAAATTATTGAACTTGTAGAAGAAGCACAAGCCGAACGAGCACCATCTCAAGCGTTTGTTGATAAATTTGCAAAATATTATACTCCCATCATTATGGTCATTGCTGCATTGGTAGCAATAGTGCCACCCCTTGTATATGCAGGCGATTGGGGAGAGTGGATTTATCAAGGTTTATCCGTTCTAGTGGTTGGTTGCCCATGTGCTTTAGTTATCTCAACCCCCATTTCAATTGTATCTGCCATAGGTAATGCTGCGAAAAAAGGTGTGCTTATTAAAGGTGGCGTTTATTTAGAGGAAATGGGGAATGTAAGAGCGATTGCCTTCGATAAAACAGGTACAATCACGAAAGGAATTCCAGTTGTAACGGAATTCGAGGTGTTAAATGGAGAAAATGAAGAACAAATTTTATCATTCATTGCTGCACTTGAATATCGTTCAGGTCATCCTCTTGCCAGTGCGATCATAAAAAATGCCGAAGATAAGCAAACTTCTTATTTAGATATTAACGTTGAAGATTATACTTCCATCACTGGCAAGGGTGTTAAAGGATCCATAGATGGAATTACGTACTATGTTGGAAGTCTACATCTTTTTAACGAAATAACTTTAGTGGAAAGTGAAATTAGTCAACGAATTGATACCCTTCAGAATCAAGGGAAAACTGTAATGCTTTTTGGGAATAAGCAAAAAGTGTTGGCAATTATTGCCGTTGCTGATGAAGTGCGTGAATCAAGTCGTAACGTAATAAATTCTTTACACGAGCTAGGCATTAAGAAAACAGTGATGTTAACTGGGGATAATACAGCTACAGCCAAAGCAATTAGTAGAGCTATAGGGATTTCTGAAATAAAAGCCGAACTAATGCCAGAAGATAAATTAAATTATATAAAATTGTTAAGAAGTGAGTATGGAAAGGTCGTAATGGTAGGAGATGGAGTAAATGATGCTCCAGCTTTAGCAGCTTCAACAGTAGGGATTGCGATGGGTGGAGCAGGTACGGATACAGCATTGGAAACAGCAGATGTTGCCTTAATGGCTGATGATTTAAGTAAACTACCATTTACTATCAAATTAAGTCGTAAAGCCTTAAGGATTATTAAATCCAATATTACTTTCTCATTAGGAATCAAGCTACTAGCCTTATTGCTAGTCGTACCAGGATGGCTAACTTTATGGATTGCCATATTTGCCGACATTGGTGCCACATTAATTGTATCACTAAATAGTATGCGGTTAATGAGGGTTAAAGAGTAAAGGTGCCGTCTGAAAATTATTTGAGACGGTACCTTTGCGATTGCCATTAGCACTTTCATCGTAGATAAATTGCGACGAGGATGGCATTTTTATGTGACCACCGCAGAAGAAATCAACTTACTTCAAAACATCTCCTTTCTATATTGAAACTTTTAGGAAACTTATTCGTATACAAAATAAATGCAATTATGGAAAAAACGTTAAATTTATTTACAAGAAGGAGAAAGAGTTTATTTTGTATCATTGACTGAAAAAAATATTATTTTTAGTCTATTTTATTACCATTACGGAAGCATATTATTCTACGCTTGTTATTGAAGAACCAAAGATGCCTCCAAGATTTCAAACGATGCAAGTTTCTATACAATCTGACATATCAATGGTTCAAATGCGGTAGCAAAGACTAGTTGATATAATGAGCCTTATTCGCATTCGCATGAAAAAAGATAGCTATCACTTACATTTTGGTGATAGCTACCTTTCATTACGATGTCACTTTTTTGGGAAAGATAAAGTACGATAGACAGATAATCGCATCAATTAATAACACTAAACCCCATACTCTCCATATACCATTTAAAGCTTCGGTTGCTTGTGAGCCTACAAAAGTAATAATTCCCCAAAATAGCAAACTTCCAATTGAAAAGGCAGTAACGTGTCTTGCCCACATTTTTAACTCGTGAATTGCTTTTGCCATGCCTGTTAATGTCTTTTTACTAGACGGTTTTTTTAAGAACCATGATTGGAACTTCTCATCTGCCCAAGCAATCATTGTTTTGCCATATGCAATGGATACCCCAATATAAATGACCGAAAGTCCGTGCGCGGTAGTGGCTGTAGCACCATTCCGTAAATCAATTACCGTCAAAGCTACTAATCCAAGGTCAATTAATGGCGTTAAGAGGAAAAATAGAATGCTTACTTTATTCCACTTCAACACATATCTTGAAAAGAGTCCTGCAATAATCACAATCCAAAAGGCAACTTCAGCAGCAATAATCCATTTTATCATGTAAAAACTCCTTTAGTTTTTTTAATACGTTTGTATTAAAATAATAGCACGTCATTTTAAATAATACAAGTGTATTATTTAAAAATTGAGTTATAATAGAGTCATGCCAAAAATAGTGAATCATGAAGAAAGAAAAGCGTTAATCGCAAAAGCAACGTGGAATGTTATAGCCAGAGATGGACTTGGTGGGGCGTCTGTTCGTTCAATTGCAAAGGAGGCGAATCTTTCACTTGGAGCTGTTCGACATTACTTCAATACACAAGAAGAGTTGCTTGAGTTTGCCATGCAACTAGTTGAAGAGCAAGCAACGGAAAGAATTATGGAACACGCGAAGCAGCAGTTACCACCAAAAGAAGTCACATTGAACATGTTAATGGAACTCATTCCACCAGAAGATCGAGTTGTTGAAATGCAAGTGTGGTTAGAGTATATCTCCTATAAATTAAGAAAAAAGGAGTTAAAGGAAGACTCAGTTCATCAAGGAATAAATTTAATTATGAACAAGTTGAATGATGCAGGTTTATTAAAAGTGGATATTAATCTAGAAGAGGAGATTATCCATCTGCATGCATTAATTGATGGGATAGCATTACATCTTTTAATGGGCTTTATAACCATTGGTAGAGATAGAATTCGTGCGTTAATTGAAAGGGAATTAGATCGGATATTTATATAATTTTATGTGAGGAAGGTATGAATGAAAATTTTTGCCCACCGTGGGTATTCCGGAAAATATCCTGAAAATACGATGGCAGCTTTTCAGGCAGCTGCAAAATTACCGATATTTGGTGTGGAATTGGATGTACATTTAACAAAGGATAACCAAATAGTTGTCATCCATGATGAAACCATTAATCGCACTTCCAATGGTAGTGGGTTTGTGAAAGATCTTACTTTAGAGGAACTACGAAGATACGATTTTGGTTCTTGGTTTGGTGAGGAATTTTCAGGCGAGAAAATCCCGACTTTATCTGAAGTGTTAGAGCTATTCTGTAAAACGAAGATCATGGTAAACATTGAATTAAAATCGGATATTTTTGTGTATGCAGGGTTAGAAGAAAAAGTATTACGAGAAGTAGAAGCATATGGTATGGAGGATCAAGTAATTATTTCATCATTTGATCATGAAGCGGTGAGACGTATCGCTCACATTGACCCTAATGTTGAGAACGCAGCTTTGTTTGCCAATATGATATTAAACGTAGTAAATTACCAAAAAGAAATTCCTGCAAAGGCACTCCATGTCGCTTTACCAACAGCAGTTCGCAAATCGGTTTTAGAAGCAATTCAACAGAATTCAATTGTTCGTGTATATACGGTAAATGAAATTGAACATGCAGAAATACTATTGAATATTGGTGTAGATGCTATTTTTACAGATGAACCTGAGAAAATGCTGAATTTTATGAAGCAGAGAAACCAAAGGAAAGAACTCTAAATAAGTACGATTTTTACGCATCAAAATTGTATTCATCCTATTATTAAAATAACGAGTATTCCTACGAATCCTAAAAAGCATTTAAAAATCCGGGCATGAAGATAAGCCCGGATTACCACTTTGCAATATGTTCTTCTATACACCCTAGCATTTGTTGAATAAAGAGGGTTTCCCCATTATCTAGTTTAACTTGACCGCTATAATAACCGACCATCTGATGTATTTCTGATTTGACCAGTTTTGCATTGGTTTCTGAAACTCGTTCAAAGAATGGGTGAAACGTTAATACCACTTGATCAGTGAATTTCGTAGTAACATACCAAGGTTTCATTAGATTAGATCGATCATATGAGAAAATCACATCTTCGTGGATTTTGGTCATGTGCCCATTTACGAATACCGCATTTTCTGTCATTCCTGTTCCATCTGTCCACTTTCCTCCAAAATTTAAACCAATCCGTTTATCACGATTTCGTTGGGAAGCCATGCCCCAGTTCCAAGTAACTTCTCTTGGCCAAACACCACGTCCGAAATCTAAAACTGTAAAACAGTCTTCAACGTTAAAATTAAATATTCGATTTCCAATTCTTACAAAACCACTTGTTGGCAATGTATGGTGCTTTGCAGTAAATTGGAAAGTTTGACGATTCCACGGAATAACAACATTTAACGTATCGTCATCTTTTGGATGCTGAATAATTAGCTCCGTTTGTAGTGTTTCGTTATCGAAGTTATTAGAAGATATGTTTAAGAATGTTTGATTTTGATAATGGGTGATGTCTAATTTAACTTCATTATTTGAAAAACGTAAAGGCTCTAATACTTTCGTAGGCATTTTTAATTTACTACCAATCCCAAGTGGAATCGTAACGGTTTTTTCATAAAATCTTTGTGATTCGTATTCTAAAAAATAGATGGAGCAAAGAGCAGCATAATCAAAATGACAGACAGTAACTGAAAATAAAATTTCCTCACCATATACACACCAGTAATTCCATTTTTTCTTTCTTAAGAAGTGTCCACTTAAATTACAATCAATAATTGGTTTTCGAGCATAACCAATTGCCTCAGGATTTAAGTTTCCCTTTTTGTCACATAGCATTGTAAAGTCCACAATTTCTTTTTCAGCGTGCTGTGTCAAAGCCAACATCCTCTCACTCTCATTCTATCTATTTTAAATTCCTCATCTATTTGAAAGTAAAATATGATAGTGCACTGACAAATATATCGTTTAATGGGTATTTGTAATAATTGTCTTATATTTAGATACCCGAATATTCATTAAATTCATTGTATCAAAAAATTAGTGCAATTGCTTATTTGTAATAAAGTTGACATGTTGATTAACAGATACTTCATAGGATAAATAAAGGAGGTCTAAACATTACAATCTATTATAATCGTGCCGCGGCTGTTCAGTATGCTCGTACGTGGTGGAATGGAAGAAATCCGAATTATCCTTCATTTTCAGATGATTGCACGAACTTTATTTCACAATGTTTGCGTGCAGGGGGAGCCCCAATGTCTGGATATCCCAATCGAGCTCGAGGCTGGTGGATTACAGATGGATGGAAAAGCGGTCGAAATGTAGGTGGATATTATTCCAATGAAACTTGGAGTTACAGCTGGACAGTATCGAATAGTTTGCGTTGGTATTTAGAGACTGCAAAGACGGGGCTTACTGCAAAACGTGTACAATCTGCTTCAGAGTTAGAAATAGGGGACGTTATTTTTTATGATTTTCAAGGAGACGGGCGCATTGATCATAGTACAATTGTAACGAGCATTGTAAATGGAGTTCCCTATATTCATGCTCATACTGTTAATAGTGCAGATCGGCATTACGACTATACTAATTCATATGCTTATACCCCAAATACGAAATACTACTTTTTTAAAATAGATGATGTGTTCAACTGAAATGATAAGCAATATTTAAAATCAAAAATATTTGTGTTAAGGTTAAATTGAATATAACCAATACAATGAGTCTAGATTTTTTATAAGGAGAGACACAACAATGCACGAACAATCGTTAACTGTAAGAGAAGCAATTATAGGAAGACGTTCTATTAAAAAATTTAATGGCCAACCAGTAGACCGAGATGATTTAATGCGTATTATTGATGATGCGGTATGGGCACCGAACCATCAAAACAGAGAACCTTGGAGATTAGTAGTAGCGTGTGGTAAAGAAATTTTCCAATTATATAAGGTATTACGTGATATAACAATCCCAAAATGGAAAGAGCTTAGTGATGAAGCGTTAGATAAACAAATGCAAAAATTTACGACAGTTGGGGCATTTGTTTTTGTTATTGTACCGGAAGATGTACGTCAAAAACAAAGACTAGAGGATTTTGCAGCAGCAAGTACATTTATTCAAAACATCCAACTTCTTGCATGGGATTATGGAATTGGTTCATGTTGGAAAACTCCGGATTATTTAGATTCTCCTGTTTTCCGTAATGCAATTGGTGCAAAACCTGGTGAGCGAATTATTTCTATGCTTCAATTAGGCTATTTTGACGAGCTTCCAAAAGCGGTAGAACGTAAGAAAGCGAAAGAAATTGTGACGATTTTTGGACAATTTAATGAAGAAGAAGAAAAAGAGATAGAGTAAATCACCCTAGAACATTATCTTTTATATAACATTATTGATTAGGACTATCTTTGTAATAACATAGATAGTCTAAAAAGTTACTCGCTAATTCTTTATCCTATACTTAATAATTTAGCAAACCTTTTCTAAAAGCTTAATTCAAGGAAATGAATTGAGAATCGGTATAAAATTAAACGCAAGGATGTTTTTATATCTTTGCGTTTTTTTATTTTCACAAAAGAGAAAGAAGGGATAAAACATTGTCAAAACACCTAATGGAGAAGTTGGGAAATTTAGTTGGGAATAAATATTCTCGATGGGTAACCCTAATAGTGTGGATTTTAATAGTTGGAATATTATCAATGTCATTCCCACAAATCAACAGTGTTGATAACTATAGTGGTAGTGATTTACCTGAAGATGTAATGAGTGAACAAGCAAATGCTTTTATAGAAGAACAATTTCCATCAGATTCAGGGTTACCTTTGCTGATTGTATGGTATAAAGAGGCCGGGTTAGGGATTGAGGACATACAAGGAATTCAGAAACTCTATAAAGAGTTAGCAAATAATCCATTAGAAGGGCAAACCACTCTTCCGCCATTTGGGGATCTCCCACCGGAAGCTCTATTTGCCAGCGTTTCTGAAAATGGCTCATCAATTGTAACGCCAGTATTCTTCGAAGAAACGTTAGATGCAGAAGTTGTAAAAGAAAACTTTGCAAAGATTAAAGAAATTACTGAAGAGGCAATTGGTGAAAATCCATATGATACGAATTTAGAAGATGATGTTTTACATGCACGCTTCTCAGGTCCAGCAGGGATTTCAGTAGATGCAACAGACCTGTTTATGCAAGCAGACGTTAAACTTTTAATTGCAACGGTTATTTTAATTTTAGTCTTATTAATTGTCATTTACCGTTCACCTATATTAGCTATCACACCAATCATTGTAGTTGGTATCGCTTATGGTGCAATTAGTCCATTATTAGGCTGGTTCGCTGAAAATGGATGGATTAATAAAGATGCACAAGCAGCATCGATTATGACCGTATTATTATTTGGTGCTGGAACGGACTATTGTTTATTTTTAATTACAAGATATCGAGATAAATTATTAGAAGTAGAGAATAAATATTTAGCGCTTAGCCTTGCAATGAAAGAGTCAGGTGGAGCGATTTTAATGAGTGCTTTAACTGTATTCATTGGATTAGCAACATTAGGCTTAGCAGACTTCGGAGCATTTGAACGTTTTGCTGTACCATTTAGTTTTGCTATCTTTATCATGGGAATTGCAGCTTTAACGGTTTTACCAGCAATTTTAGCTCTTATGGGTCGTGCAGCATTCTTCCCGTTTGTTCCTCGTACGGAAGAAATGGAACGTAAGAGAGCAGAAAAGAAAAATAAACCATTTAAAGAACCAAAACCAAAGCATCCAATCATGTCTAAAATCGGCACATTTGTAACGAATAAACCATGGTTAGTTATTATTGTGACGTTGGTGGTTCTTGGCGGATTAGCTCCAACATCAACGCAAATTAAATATAATTATGATTTATTATCTTCTTTCCCTGAGGATATGCCTTCGCGTGAAGGGTTTGATATTATTGCAGAAAACTTCACTCCAGGTGAATTGGCACCAGTGAAAATTCTTGTAGATACAAAGGGTGAAGAGATTAATTTAACTAGTCAAATAGAGTCGCTTTCATACATTGATTTAGTTAATGAACCTGTAACAAGTGAAAAAGACTCAAACATTCAGTATTATGAAGCTGATTTAAATGTTAACCCATATTCAAACGAAGCGATGGATTTAATTCCTACATTAAAAGAAGATATGAAAACAATGCTTACAGATGCTGGTGTTGAAAATGCTGACGAAAGTTACTGGATTGGTGGAGAAACAAGCTCACAAGTTGACAAAAAGACTGTACAAGAACGAGATGAATCGATTATTCAACCTGTAATGGTAGTTATTATTGCACTTTTATTACTGGTTTACTTACGTTCTATAGCAGCAACTATTTACTTAGTAGGAACTGTTTTAATCTCATTCTTTGCAGCATTAGGATTAGGATGGTTAGTATTAACGAACTTCTTTGGAGCAGAATCCATTGCAAGTGCACTTCCTTTGTATTCATTCGTGTTCTTAATAGCACTTGGGGAAGATTACAATATCTTTATGATCTCAGAAGTGTGGAATAATCGAAAAACACAAAGTATAAAAGAGGCAGTGAAAAATGGGGTAACACAAACTGGTTCTGTAATTACCTCTGCAGGGTTAATTTTAGCAGGTACATTTGCAGTATTAGCTACATTACCAATTCAATTGCTTGTTCAGTTTGGTGTTATTACTGCATTAGGTGTATTAATTGATACATTTATTGTTCGTCCATTACTTGTTCCAGCTATTACGGTTGTATTAGGTCGCTATGCATTCTGGCCAGGTAAGTTGTTTAAGAAAGAAGATTAATTTAGAAGAAAAGCTTATTCTCATGTAAAAGTGAGATAAGCTTTTTGGTTATTAACTGACTATTTTTTGTGCTTACATTAAATAGGGTGGTTATACTTAGTTATAGATTAACCGACAATGACGCTAACAATAAGAAAGTGGGAGAGTTTTAATGACGATCATTGAAAAGGCTATTAATTTTGCGGCAAAAGCTCATGATGGACAAATGAGAAAATCGACAAGTATTCCATACATTACACATCCATTTGCAGTAGGGATGCTTTTACAACAGCTGAACTGTTCAAATGATGTAATCGCTGCTGGAATTTTACATGACACCATTGAGGATACAGACGCTACCTATGAACAACTTGTGCAAGAGTTTGGTGAAAAGATTGCAAAACTTGTTCTAGCAGCATCTGAACATGATAAAAGTCTCCCATGGGAAGAGCGGAAACAACAAACAATTGATTCCTTAAAAAATGCTTCTTTAGAAGAAATTCAAATTATCATAGCAGATAAATTACATAATTTACGAACTATTCGTGAGGAGCTTGTAAGTCAAGGGGATGTTGTGTGGTCTAGATTTAATCGAGGAAAAGAACAACAACAATGGTATTACAGTAGTATTGTGAAAGCTGTTTTACCGCATAAAGGAAAGTATAAATTAATCCAGCAACTTGAAGAAGAAGTAATAGCTGTATTTGGAAAAGTTCAAGCATAAGAAACGCTGAAAAAAGTTAAAGCACTCATGGAATCACGAGTGCTTATTTTATATCGCTTATGTGCTTTATATTATTTTTGACTGAAAGCAATTTTTAACCCGATTAATGTAAATAGACTTCCTTGAATAATATTAATCTTTTTAGATAATGAAGTATTTTTTCGTAAATAGTTTCCAACTTGCCCTGCAAAAATACTGATGACTGTGAAAATCACCAAAGTTTGAATTAAAAATAAAACTCCGTAGATAAGCATTTGCAAGGATACACTTCCACTTTCATAGTTAATAAACTGTGGGAAGAAAGCCAAGAAAAATAAAGAAACTTTTGGGTTTAGTAGGTTCATTATAACCCCTTTTTTGTATAAAGATTTGTGGTCTAAAGTGTCATCACTGTTAATATTAAAACTTGAACTTTTTTCTTTAAAGGACTTATATGCTAAATATAACAAGTAAGCCGCTCCTGCATATTTTACGATAGTAAAAGCAAAAGCTGATTGATAAATGATGGCTGAAATTCCGATTGTTGCAGCTGTAATATGACCTAATAATCCTGTGCAAAGGCCTAATGTAGTATAAATACCAGCACTTTTTCCTTTAGCAATACTTTGTGCTAAAGTGAATAAATTATCTGGCCCCGGCATTATGGTAAGGACGATTGCCGCACCTAAAAAAGATAAAACGGTTAGAAAATCCACGATTATGCCTCCTTTTTTTATTTCAACTAACTTTATACCATTAATATTTTTAATAGTTGGATTAGCTTTATTTCAAACTCTCCAAAACAATTATAATTTCTATATTATCAAATATTAGTAGAACTATTTAAAATGATAAGCGTTTTTTATCAATACCTTACAAAATTCGATATATAAATAAAAAATATAGAAATATTTCCCGAGAAATGTTTAATTTTGCGATAAATATCGAAAAACATATTTCGAAAATTTAGTGCTCTGAACTCCTGTGATATGGTAGAATTTTCAAGATAACTGGGTAGAGGAGATGAATATGAAGGCTAAGGTATTCATAATGGTTCTGCTTATTGTTCTGTTTCTAGCGGGATGTGATTCAGAAGAGGAAGTGGATCGTAAAGTACAGGATTATATAAAAGAGACATATGGTTTTGAAGTGGACATTACTTATCGAGAATCCCTTAATGAAGGAAATATGGGAGACAGAATATACCAAGTACAACGCACGGATGATCCCAAAGTAGAATTTACAGTAGACCTTATGGGAATGTTGGATACAGAAATTGTGGGTGATAACTATATAATCCAGGAGAAAGCTTTTTTATTAGGTGAAAACTTCTTAAAGAAATATGGCAAGGAAGTACCAAAATTAAATATCTCTAATGTAGTATTTAGGAAAAGTAGTGGTCTCAATATTGAAGCAAACTATAATTCAACAATTTCCACCTTTAAAGAGGAAACAATACAACCATTAATGGAGTTTATTAACTTATTAAATCGTTATAAGGAATCCGAAAAAATTGAAGAGAACTTTGATGTGTTCTATGAAAATGGCGAATGTAGTGAAGGGTATCGGTTGTATTTAAAAGGCGATAATTTGGATAAAGACAAAATATTTGAATTGATTCAGCTTTTAAATAGTTATCCTTCTCTAACTTTCCAAGATATTGTAGTCTCAAATTTAGAAGATGATGAAAGAATACTATTTGATGATATTAAATTAATTAAAAGCATGACAGAAATCGAAAAGGTATATTCTGGTGAAAATGGATCGTTAGGGAGAGTAATGTCAAACAAAGGGGAATAATATGACAATATTGAACAGATTAGCCTCACAATTAGATAGAAGAGATGAAGAACCGAATATTGAATTAGCGCAAGAACTTGTAAGTGAAAACAATATCGTTGGAATCCATGAAATTATTCAAAATCTATCGAGCAAGGATAAAAAGATAAAACAAGATTGTATCAAAGTAGCTTATGAAATCGGCAAATTAAAACCCGAACTAATTAGTGAATATGCTCTAACCTTTATTACACTATTAAAAAGCTCGAACAATCGATTAGTTTGGGGCTCGATGCAAGTATTAGCAACAATTGCAAAAGAAGTGCCAGAGATTTTAATGGAACACCTTCATTCGATAAAACTGGCTATAAAAAATGGTTCCGTTATTACTGTTGATAAAGGCATTCTAACTCTTGCTAAGTTAGCTTCAGTAAATAATGAAAACAACGAAAAAATCTTTCCATTTTTAATGGAGCACTTAAAAACTTGCCGAACAAAGGAAATCCCACAACATGCTGAGAGTACGTTGATAGCGGTAACAGAACTCAACAAGGCAGAATTTCTTGCTATACTACAAGAACGAGAACCGTACTTAACAAAACCACAGCATAAAAGGGTAACGACAATAATAAATCAATTAACATCATAGGAGTTACAAAATGAATATTAGACAACAAATTAAACAATATAAACCATTTAACGCACAAGAAACAAAAGATCAAGAAATGCTATTAAGATATATGGATACATTTGATAATCTATTAACTCGTGAAAATGAATTTGCACACTTTACTGCATCAGCTTGGCTTGTTAATGAGGATTTTTCAAAAGTGTTAATGGTATATCATAATATTTATCAATCTTGGTCTTGGGTTGGTGGACATGCAGATGGGGATTCGGATTTACTTCATGTTGCATTGAAAGAAGCAAAAGAAGAAACAGGACTATCTAATATAAATCCTGTCATGGAAGACATCTACTCTATAGAGATTTTAGGTGTACCTGCTCATGAGAAAAAGGGAAAACACGTATCAACTCATGTTCATTTAAATGTTACTTACCTATTACAAGCAAGTGAAAATCAATCGATACAAATTAAAGCTGATGAAAATAGTGATATTGGCTGGTTTGGACTAAATGATGCTATTGAAGCAAGTACTGAACCAGAAATGAAAGTAGTTTATAAAAAATTAAATGACAAGTTGAAAGAAATTCAAATAGGATAATTTACTTTGAGGTATCTAAAAGGTACCTCTTTAATTTTTTCAGACTTAGGACCCCTTCATTTAAATGAAAATTAGTCTATCATATAAATTGATAGAATATTTACATATTTTTGGTGGGACAAAGGGGGATAATTCATGGGGAAACAATATAGAGCAACAACCATGTCAACAAAAGGGATGGTCACAACTCCACATTATTTAGCATCACAAGCGTCAATGTCTATTCTTCAAAGGGGAGGAAATGCGATTGAAGCTGCAATTGCAGCAGCATCAACAATTGGAGTAGTGTACCCTCATATGAATGGTATTGGGGGAGATAATTTCTGGTTAATTTATAATGCAAAAACAAAACAATTAAAAGCACTTAATTCAAGTGGACGATCGGGAGAGAAGGCGACAATCAAATTTTACAAAAATCAAGGGTTATCGATAATTCCATCAAGAGGAGCGTTGGCTGCAAACACGGTACCAGGTGCTATTGCTGGATGGGGGCAAGCATTTGAGTACGGAAAGAGTGAAATGGATGGCACCTTATCTTGGGGAAGTTTGTTAGAGTCTGCAATTACTTATGCAAAAGAGGGATTCCCTGTAACTCCAAGTCAAGCCTATTGGACAGATGTAAATCTCGATGAAAGGGATAAGGAATTTCGAGCACTCGGGAGATTTGAAGAATTTAAAAAAGTTTTCTTAAAAAATGGAAAGTCTTATCAAGCTGGAGAAATAATGAAACAAGAGGATCTTGCCCGCACACTGGAACTGGTTGCTCAAAATGGACCAGACTACTTTTACAATAGTGAATTAACAGAACGAATTGTTTCTGATTTACAAAAGTATGGTGGTATTCTCACTGTTGATGATTTTAAGCGACATACAAGCGATTGGGTTAATCCGATTTCAGTGAACTATCGACAATATAAAGCTTATAATATGCCTCCAAACACGCAAGGCATGGCGTCATTGTCCATATTAAATATATTAAATCATATTGAGCTGAGAGACATTGAAGAGGGTTCATCTACGTATTATCATGTACTCGTAGAAGCGATTAAACATGCTTTTAAGGACCGTGATCAGTATTTGTCAGATCCTGAATTTGTAAATATACCAGTTGATGATTTATTGAGTCCACAACATGGGCTGAAATTAGCGGAAAAAATTAGAAATAGTGAACGTGCTAATGAGTTACAACTCCTTGATGCAAAGGGAGATACAGTATGGTTTGGCATTGTAGATGAATACGGCAATGCTGTTTCAATGATTCAAAGTATTTATCATGAATTTGGTTCAGGTTTTATCCCAAAAGATACGGGAATTGTACTACAAAACAGGGGTAGCTATTTCTCACTAGATGAAAATCATGTAAATGCATTAGCTCCTTGTAAAAGAACATTCCATACATTAAACCCTGCGATGTTATTGAAAAATGATAAACCTACACTTGTTTATGGAACCATGGGTGGGGAAGGGCAACCACAAACACAAGCTGCATTAGTTACGAGAATTGTAGATTATGGAATGAATGTGCAAGAGGCAATTGAAGCTCCAAGGTGGCTTTATGGGCGTACTTGGGGAGCAGCATCAAATAGTTTGAAAGTAGAAAGCCGTATCCCTCAAGAAGTTTGCAATGAATTGAAGAAAATGGGGCATGAACTAGAAGTGCTAGAGGAGTTTACAGACATTATGGGGCATGCTGGTGCAATTTTCATTGATGAACAAACAAATGTGAAATATGGTGGAGCAGACCCAAGAGGAGATGGGATGGCAATTGGTTACTAAAAAAGAAACAATTCCGTTCTCGGAAAAAGACACAATTACAAAACAAAAAGATATTTTTATTGCGTTTTTCCGATCGGGAATTCTTGGATTTGGAGGGGGTCCCTCTACAATCCCTCTTGTTCAAAAAGAAGTAGTAGACACATTTAAAATGATGACCGATGAAGAATTTTCTGATGTGTTATCAATAGGAAATACCTTGCCGGGACCAATAGCTACAAAAATGGCAGGATATATTGGATATCGTGTTGGTGGTTGGTTAGGATTGGTGACAGCACTAGTAGCGACGGTGGTTCCGACTGTCCTTTTAATGATAATTCTATTAGTAACTTTAAAAGAGTTTAAGGATTTCGATTTTGTTAAAGGCATGACAAAAGGTGTAGTACCTATTGTAGCTGTTATGCTGGGTGTTTTAACATGGGATTTCTTAAAAAAATCAAAAAAGTCCCTCGGTTGGAAGGTTGGTACCCTTATTCTTGTATGTTCGTTTGTAGGAATATTTTTATTAAAACTACATCCAGGTGTAATCATCGGTTTATTATTATTATTTGCATTAGCCCTTCCGATTAAAAAGAAAGAGGAAGGTGAAGAAAAATGATTTATCTTCAAGTTTTTTTAGCTTTCTTTTATACGGGTATTCTTGGTTATGGAGGAGGACCTTCCTCCATTCCATTAATTGAGCACGAAGTTGTTGAAAAATATGGCTGGATGACAACAAGTGAGTTCAGTGAAGTACTTGCGCTTGGGAATGCACTTCCCGGACCAATTACAACAAAATTGGCGGGTTACATTGGGTATGAAGTAGCTGGTATACCAGGTGCGATTATTGGATTGTTTGCTCAAGTAGGGCCATCATTAATTGCCATGTTAATTTTATTAAATATTTTATATCGTTATCGAAATTCTCAGCGTGTAAAAAGATTATCTAGTTTCGTATTACCAGCAATTGCAATTCTTTTAGCGGATATGACTTTAGATTTTTTCAACACTTCATATAACGCAATAGGGTTAATTGCAACGATTCTATTAATTGTATGCTCATTTATTGCCCTAGAGAAGATGAAAATTCATCCTGCCTTTGTAATAATGGGAGGTCTTTTGATAGGTGGATTTTTCTTATAAAACGTTGCCTATTCATTCAAAAACGAGTGAATAGGTTTTTTTATATTATAAGAGAGACAATAATTACGGGTATAAAAGCTATAAGGATGTTCATTAATAAATGTATTGGATTTGCATTACTAATTAGTTAATCAAAATTAGTGGAAATACGAAAAAAATAACTTTTTTTGTTTCACTTTACATACCCTATATAGGTATGGTAAATTGTATTTCAGTGAGGTGGTTATACTGATGGAAGACCTATCGAAAGAAGTAGAGTGCCATACTGAAAGTGACACTTGCAGGAAAAGTCATCATCCAGAACGTGTAAAGAAGGATTTAACAACGCGTTTAAACCGTATCGAAGGTCAAATTCGAGGTATTAAAGGTATGATAGAGAGAGACGTTTACTGCGATGATGTCATTACTCAACTTTCTGCCACACAATCCGCTTTAAATAGTGTAGCTAAAATCCTTTTAGAAGGGCATGTTAAGGGATGTGTCGTAGATCGCCTTTCAAATGGTGATAATGAAGTAATTGATGAATTAATCGTCACGATTCAAAAGTTAATGAAGAAATAATTTTTTATATTCTATATACCCCAGTAGTGTATATAAAACTTATTTAAAGGAGAGAAAAAATATGCAAACTGTAACATTAAACGTTCAAGGTATGTCTTGTGGGCATTGTGTAAATGCTGTAGAAGGTAGTGTTGGTAAATTAGAAGGTGTAAACGAAGTAAAAGTAAATTTAAGTACTGCTCAAGTAGATGTTTCGTTTAATGAATCTCAAGTATCGATTGAGAAAATTAAAGAAACAATTGAAGAACAAGGTTATGACGTAAAATAAGAGTGCTCTTGTAGCACTCTCTCATTTTCATAAAATTATACCCTGTACAGGTATATAGGGGGAGGGGGAGAAAATGGGTACTGAAGCTAGTAATGTAAAAGAAACTAGTATTCAAATTACAGGGATGACCTGTGCAGCCTGTGCGACACGAATTGAAAAAGTATTAAATAAAATGGATGGTGTTGAAAAGGCTACTGTTAACTTAGCTCTCGAAAAATCAACTATTCAATACGATCCTTCAAAGCTAAGTGAAATTGACTTTGAAAAGAAAATCGAAGCAATAGGCTATGGTGTAGTTAAGCAAAAAGCTGAGTTTGAAATTACAGGAATGACTTGTGCAGCCTGTGCAACGCGGATAGAAAAAGTATTAAATAAAACGAATGGTGTTGCTAGTGCAAGCGTTAATTTAGCCCTTGAAAAAGCAACAATTGAATTTAATCCTTCTGAAATAACAATTGCTGATCTAATTGCAAGAGTAGAAAAACTTGGTTACGGTGCACACCAAAAGCAAGAAAATAAAGAACAAGTAGATTACCGTGAAAAGCACATTAAAGAACAACAACGTAAGTTCATTATTTCAGCTATTTTATCATTGCCGTTACTTTGGACTATGGTAGGTCACTTTGCTTTTACATCGTTTCTATATGTACCAGATTTCCTAATGAATCCATGGATACAACTGTTTTTAGCAACACCAGTGCAATTTATTATTGGGAAACAATTTTATGTAGGAGCATATAAAGCACTTCGTAATGGCAGTGCGAACATGGATGTACTGGTCGTGATGGGTACATCCGCAGCGTATTTTTATAGTGTTTATCAAACAATCATCACTGTAGGAACACATCATGCACCACATCTTTATTTTGAAACAAGTGCGGTTTTAATTACGCTTATTCTTTTAGGGAAATTATTCGAAGCAAAAGCAAAGGGACGTTCATCTGAAGCAATTAAAAAATTAATGGGTCTTCAAGCGAAAACTGCCATTGTTGTTCGAGCTGGTGTGGAAAAAGAAGTTCCACTAGAAGAAGTAGTAATTGGTGACATGATTCTAGTAAAACCAGGTGAAAAAATTCCAGTTGATGGAGAAGTAATAGAAGGAATAACTGCCGTTAATGAATCGATGTTAACGGGTGAAAGTCTACCTGTAGATAAAGAAATTGGCGACACTTTATATGGGTCTACAATTAACAAAAACGGTTTTATTAAAATGAAAGCGACAAAGGTTGGTCGTGACACAGCGCTAGCTCAAATAATAAAAGTTGTAGAAGATGCACAAGGATCAAAGGCACCAATTCAACGAATGGCAGACCAAATTTCAGGTATTTTTGTACCTATCGTAGTAGGGATTGCTATTCTAACTTTCTTAGTTTGGATTATTTGGGTTAACCCTGGTGAATTCACTTCAGCTCTTGAAGTATTAATCGCTGTATTAGTTATTGCTTGCCCATGTGCTCTTGGTTTAGCGACACCTACTTCTATTATGGCAGGATCTGGCCGGGCTGCAGAATTTGGTATTCTGTTTAAAGGCGGCGAACATTTAGAACAAACACAAAATATTGATACAGTAGTAGTAGATAAAACAGGTACCGTGACACATGGTAAACCGGTATTAACGGATGTCTATGTAGCAAATGGTCAAAATGAAGAAAATTTCTTATCTTTAATTGGTGCAGCGGAGAAACAATCTGAACATCCATTAGCTCAAGCTATCGTTCAAGGTATTCAAGAAAAAGGGATAGAACTGGGAAGTATTCAATATTTCGAAGCGATTCCTGGTTTCGGTGTGCAATCAACAATTTCAGGTCAGGGTGTAGTCATTGGAACAAGGAAATTAATGGCTCAATATGGAATTGATATACAACATGTTCTTTCACTGATGGAGAAATTAGAACGTGATGGAAAAACGGCAATGCTAGCAGGAATTAATGGACAATATGCAGGTTTAGTAGCAGTGGCAGATACGATAAAAGATACTTCCCGAGAAGCGGTACAAAGACTGCAAAAAATGGGTATTAAAGTCATCATGATGACAGGTGATAATGAACGTGCAGCTCAAGCAATTGGTAAAGAGGTAGGAGTAGATGCAGTTATAGCGGAAGTGCTTCCAGAGGGTAAAGCCGAAGAAGTAAAGAAACTACAACAACAGGGCAAAAAGGTAGCAATGGTCGGTGACGGAATTAATGATGCGCCTGCATTAGCTACAGCAGATATCGGTATGGCAATCGGTACAGGTACAGATGTTGCAATGGAAGCTGCTGATATTACATTAATTAGAGGCGACTTAAATAGTATTGCAGATGCGATTTTAATGAGTCGGAAAACGATGCGTAATATTAAACAGAACTTATTCTGGGCTTTTGCATACAATACACTTGGTATCCCAATTGCTGCAATTGGTTTACTTGCCCCTTGGGTTGCTGGTGCCGCCATGGCGTTTAGTTCCGTATCTGTTGTATTAAATGCATTGCGCCTACAAAGAGTGACATTAGAAAAGTAACATAGTATACAGGGCTGGCTTAATTTCAAAACGAAACTAAGCCAGTTTTTTAGAAATAAAAGTTAATGCACTAGATGTATCCTATAAAAAACTATACATTTAAAGTCTACCTTAGTATAAACACCAATTTGTCACATGAATTTGCGACAAACGGTGTTTTTTTATTTCGCCTAAAGAAATCTCGAGTTTTCAATGTGTTAAAGGGCTTCTGCATGAGCGAGAAAATTCCATACAATTGTAAAAAAATCACCACATTTTTGAGTGCGATTCTATTATACTATTATTAAAAGAAATGGAATATTTAGTAAAAACAAGTGCACTTATACACCCCACTACATTATAAGAGAGGTGAAAGGTTACAAATCCAGGTTACTTTAAGAAATCTCGAGGTTTGTAGCTGCGTATGGAAAAAAAGCAGAAACGTATTGTGAAAACATCTATTAATGGAAAATTAGGCTTTGCCTTTTTGGTTGCATTACTATTACCAAGTTTATTAATTGCTTCAACATCATTTATTGCTTCAAAAGAAGAATTAGAAAATCAAATACATGGTAGTGCCAATCAGAGTGTTGTCACCATTGATGGATTTATAAATAAACATTTCGATCCAATTGTTAAGAGTGTTGATTATTTTTCTGACCAACTGACTCAAGAAGATTTACAAAAAGAAAATTGGGATAGTACTTTAAATATATTTAAAAATTACTTTGAAACAAGTGAAGGCATTCTTTCTACTTTTATTGGAACAGCTAAGGGAGAAATGATTCAATATCCGGATTTAGGTCTCATGAACAATGCTGAGTTTGATCCTACAACCCGTGATTGGTATATAAAGGCTAAAGAAAATTCTGGACAAGTGGTTATTTCTGATCCACATCAAGCTGCTTCAACAGGTGATTGGGTAGTAACGGTTTCTAAAACGCTTAGCAATGCAGACGCTGTATTTGCTGTAAATTTAAGAATGGATAGTTTATATGAAATTATTAATTCCATAAAAGTTGGTCAAACAGGTTACCCGTTTTTAATGACAGCAAACCAACAGATCATAGCTCATCCAACATTGGAATTAGGTTTAGATGTTTCCCAAGAAGAGTGGGCTAAGCGAATGATAGAACCGGATATAACATCATTTGACTATATATTTGAAGGTAAAGAGAAACAAATGTTTGTTCAAACAAACGCATTAACTGGATGGAAAATTGGCGGAACAATGTTTACAAGTGAAATTAGCGATGCCACAAAACCAATTCTAAATTCGACGATTTATGTTGTAATCGGATCACTAATTTTACTTAGTATTTATTTAATAGTTATCATCCGTTCGATAACGAAGCCTTTAAAAGTAATAACAGATGCCTCAGTAGAAATGAGCGCGGGAGATTTACGGACGAAAGTAGATGTTTTAAAAAGAGATGAAATTGGTATTCTTGGAAAGTCATTTAACAAAATGTCGACAATGCTAGCCTCTATTATTTCACATATTCATAATAAGTCTGAGGTTATTCTATCATCTTCTGAAGAGTTAAGTTCAACAATTGATGAAAGTACAAAATCGTCAGAACAAATAGCAGCTGCTATGGGGTTAGTTCAAAGAGGGTTAGAAAATCAAACGGATAAACTAAATCAAAGCTTTGCCTCTTTAAAGGTTGTATCAGAAGATATTCAGAAAATTTATCAGAATACGAATACAGTCACAATGAAAGCAGAAGAGGCTGAATCTAAAATTGACGTTGGACATGAGATTGTTTCCTCTACTCAACAGCAAATGAAAACAATCGAAGGAACCTTTAATATGTTATCTGCGGATATTAGTACTGTAAATAATTATGCTAATAAGATTAATGAAATTGTGAATGTAATTACATCGATTTCAGAACAAACAAACTTACTAGCGCTAAATGCAGCGATAGAAGCAGCACGTGCTGGAGAACATGGTAAAGGCTTTGCAGTAGTTGCTGAAGAGGTACGTAAACTTGCAGAACAAACAAATAATTCTTCCAACCAAGTACAAGAAATTATTACGGCAATTCAAAGAGAGTCTTCGAAATCTGTAGAATCAATGAATTCAAGTCGCCTTGAAGTTACAAAAGGTTTAGATATGTTTATACAAACAGAAAAGAACTTCATGGAAATTAAAATGTTGATAGAACAAATTACAGATCAACTACAGCAAGTTGTTGAAAGCACTCACCAAATTGCGCAAAATAGCGAAAAAGTCGTTTCAGATATGACGGTTGTAGAAGATATATCAAATTCCTCAAAACGTGAAATTGAGAAAGTTTCTATAGCGACAGAACAACAATTAAGTTCTATGGAGGAAATTGCTGCGACAGCAGAAGCCTTAGAACATATAGTAGAGGATTTATTAAAAGAAGTAGAAACATTTAAACTTCCAGATTATGATGAAAAATAAAAGCAGGAAGCTGGGATAAAACTGAAAAGACACCATTTTCTCACGTGAAAATGGTGTCTTTTGATATGAAGGACGTTGATTTCCATTTCGTGTGGACGCTTTCCGCGGGCATGGCCTCAACTAATTTTTGCCGTCTATGGCCGGCAAAAATGGATTTTCGGCTCATGCTATTCCCGCAGGAGTCAGCCACACTCCATTCCAATCAACTTTTTCTAAATAGCAAATTTTCATCACTAATATTTCTAAATAAATTTGAAAAATCGATTTTTGTTCCAAATTCTTTTTATTATGGGATTAATGTATACAGATTAAGAGACAATCAGTGTCTTCTTTTATTTCTTTGACAAAGAATTAATATAAATGAGAATATTCGTCAAAGATTTCATTTTATTTCCCGAGAAATGTCTATAAATGCGTTTATTGATTTCCAGTTTTGTTAATGAAAATAGTAAATCTATCATAAATTGTAGATAACAGTTATCGGAAAGGGGCGAGCGACTATTGGCTATTGTAATTTCTACAATTAACTTAAAAGGTGGCGTGGCAAAAACTACAACAACAGTTGGCCTTGCAGAAATGCTTACATCAGAATTTAAGAAAAAAGTATTAGTTATTGATTTAGATCCTCAAACGAATGCTACTTTAATGTTAATAGGTGAAAACAAATGGAAAGATTTAAACGAGGACGGTTATACAATTGCTACAATTTTTGAAGAAGCATTAGACCCCGATGAAGTAAAATTTATTTTAGAAAAAACAATACAAAAAAGTGTTTCAAATATTTCATCTATAAAAAACTTAGATTTACTACCATCAAGTTTGGATTTAATGGATGTTCAAGAGCGTATTGCAAAAATGGCGACAGGACCATTTCATGAAACGAATCCAATAGAAATTCTTAAAAAAGCTATCCGTCCAATAAATTATCATTATGATTATATTTTAATTGATTGTCCTCCAAACCTTGACATCATTACTTTAAACGGCTTACGAATTTCAAACGGCTATCTCATTCCAACCGTACCTGATATCCTCTCTACATATGGAATTCCCCAAATTGTTAAACGAGTTAAAGAGTTTGCTAGAAATTTAGATATAAAATTAGAATCATTAGGTATTGTAGTGACAAAATATAAAGAAAATTCGAAAATTCATAAAAGCACTTTGGAGTTATTAAAAAATGAATCCGATGCACCTTTATTTGATTCAATTTTTAAAGAAAATAATCAGATGGCAAATGCAGCAGATTTTACAAAGTATTATAGTACCTTTAAAGAAAAATGGGGGTATGATAGCCAATCACAAGCTTTTTATAATCTGGCAAAACAAATTGTCGAAAGGTATGAAAGAAAATAATGATTCATTTAAGATAGCCTGTATCATTATTTTTAAAAATTTATGTAGTAGATTATTTTAAATAAAACCATAGCTTTTCCTGAGATAAAATCGCCTAATTGGGACAAACTATTTTATGAAAAGCAGACAATCTATTTTGGTCTTGTCTGAATTTTTCATTTCAAATCAATGAGGAGGATAGCTATGGCAAATAAAGAAGCGAACAATAAAAATAACAATGTAAATGTTTATGGTGCAAAAAATAATCAGAATCAAAAGGCCAAAAACAACAATGAAGAGTTTGCTTCTGAATTCCAAGTAGACAACAATCGGCGGCCTGAAGCAGCTTTCGATCGAAATTCGTTCGAACAGGAAAGACCTGTAAGTGAACGAACTGCATGGAACTAACTGTTTGGTAGCTATACAGAGCATTGATTTTAAGGCTAAAGAGGAAACTCTTTAGTCTTTTATTAATTATTCTGTCCCAACTAAGCAATAATATGATTGAGATTTGAGCACTATTGACAATAACTAGTCGCATCTTAAAATAAAATCAACAACATTATAAATTACTTCCAGAAAAACTTGGCTAATAAATAGGGCATTAAAATTATTTATAGTAATAACACTAGACAATACTAAAACTATAAAATAGTATACATATTGATGTTTTTACTAGATATATAAATAAAATAAGGAAATTTTGTTTAATGAAAAGAAAAATAATCTTAATTCTTTCTACTATTCTTATACTTGTTTTTACAAGCCTTAGTTTTCTTGCAATTAATTTCCGAATGAAAGTCACAGTAGAAGATGCAGTCGTCAATCATAATCTAGAAGTAGCTAAAGGACTGGCAAGTGATTTAGATATAGAAACTTATAAAAAGTTTCTGGAGAATCAAGAAGAAAACCAATACTATTGGAAAATTCGGAGTGAGTTGAACGAATTTAGGGATAAAGTAGTTGCACTATATGTTTATACATTGGACATAGATAATCCTGAAGTTTCGAAAACCCTCATTGTTGGTATGCCTAGAAATATTCATTTTCCAATAGGAACAAATTGTACTGTACCTAAAAAATATGTAGAACGAGCATTTTTATATAACGAACCCTATGTAACAAAAGAAATTCATGATCCTGAATTTGGTACATATATGTCTGTTGGAGTACCGATTAAAGATGAATCCGGAGATGTATTAGGGTATTTGGGTATGGATATTAGTTCAGCATCGATTCATCATATTGAGAAAGCGGTTATTAAAGATCGTGTTGTTATCTTTATATTTATCGGGTTGTTCATAATTATTATCATTGTATCTTTTTTATTTTTACAAAGATGGTATCAAAAAGAAGTTACAAAAGAAGTAGGGTATGCAGAAAATACATATCAATCAGAATTAAGCACGCTTATTGCATCTGTTTCTTCATTTCGACATGACTATATTAATCATATCCAAGTCATTCAAGGGTTACTTCAAATTGGTGCATACGATAAAGCATTAGAATATGTAACATCCCTTAATAAAGAAGTTAGTATGATTGAAAAGTTGAAACTAAATATCGACCATCCTGGATTAGCGATTTTATTACAGACGAAAAAAATAGCCGCGGAAAACTATCAAATAGATATGGATTTTGGTATTTCTCAAAACGCCTTTGACCACATCAAGTCAATTGATTTGATAAAAATCTTATCTAACTTAATAGATAACGCCATTGAAGCAACAATGGAACTTCCAGAGAGTAATAGAAAAATAGAGGTAATTTGTACTGCTGAGGCTACGAAATATATTTTTCAAGTAACAAATACAAGCATAAAGAAAATAGAACCTGATCTTATTTTTAAACAAGGCTATACAACGAAAGATAGGGACGTTAAAAAGATAAGAGGGCAAGGGTTGTTCATTGTTAAAGAAATTGTTAAAAAGAATAAAGGATTCATTTCAATTAAATCAACTGACGATGATATGAAGGTAATCGCAAAAGTTGAAATTCCGATTAAGTAGTGACAATTTCTAGTTTTGAAATAAACTTATAATTTTTACTCAAATAGCTAAAAATAAGGGAAACCTTTTTTTGAAGAGAGTGAGTATGAATGAAGAAAGTAGTACTGGGATTAATTTGCCTTCTTATTTTTACAACGGCTTGTACTGATAATGGGGATGAAACACCCGTTGAGACAAATTCAACAAATTCAGCAGTTAATGCAGGTCTAGAAGTTTAAAACCTTTCTATGTATATACAAGGGATTGGAAATGGGGCATTCGGAATGTGTGGACATTCTGAATGCTTTTTTATTACGGGAGATATATTAAAAAGGGCATGGAAATGTATTTCACACCCTTTTGTTTCAAATTTTTATTGTTTGTTAGTCTTCCTTGTAAAATCTTTCACCAGTTTCGGGGTTGAAATAAATGACTAATTTTTTTCCTGTAGTTGGGTCAATTGTTATTTCATTTGTACGTACAAAACCTTTAGGAACTTGCTTCCCATGTTTTTTCTTGAAGCGGCGATCATAAATTAGATAAGATAAAATAATTAATAAAATGAGAATGACGAGTTGAACACCGTAAAATCCTATAATCCACTTCATTTGTTATGCCTTATCAATTTTAACAGCCGTTCCATAGGCGATGATTTCACTCATGTTTTGGCCGATTTCACCAGAGTCAAATCGCATCATAACGATTGCATCTGCTCCCATTGCTGCAGCATTTTTTACCATGCGATCGATGGCTTGTTTTCTTGCATCTTCAAGCATTTCAGTATATTGATTAATTTCCCCACCAACTAGTCCCTTTAATGAAGCGACAATATCTTTTCCAATTCCTCTAGCTCGTACTGTTAGCCCAAATACTGGACCTAAAACTTCAGTTACTTTGTAATTTGGAATATTTTCTGTTGTAACGATAATCATATAGATTCACTCCCCTTAATTTAGTCAATTCATTGTTATTATATTACTTATATGGTTGGATAAACCACATTATTATAAAATTCAGTTCTCTCTGACAAGATTGAACAGGGAATTAGTATAAACACTTTGATATTGGATGAAAATGTAAGATGAACATAAACTAGTAATCTAAAATAAACTGCCCCGTAAAAGTTAGACAAAAATCTAATTTTTACGGGGCAGTTCAAATATAGTGCTGGCTTTTTTATTCTATAGTTCATCTTAATTTATTTAATATTGTTACCCGATATTTTTTGAATAGAAAAAATGTCATGAAGTAAATTAAGATTGAGGAGAGTACTATATTTATTATTGCACCAGTTAGAAATAGCACTCCACTCGTATGAGATTTGAAAAATCCTGAAAGTGTATGTTGAATAGCTGTTGAATACTCTACTTCTTCAAGTGTATCAACTTTAGGTTTTCTATCTAATAGAAAGCCTCCAATCATGTAATTTAATATAAAAAGTAGTGGCCAAATTGGAGTACCTATCACACCGCCTACAAATGCTGAAATGGGATTTGATCTAGTTAATTTTGCTAGACCAATAGAAAGTACAGGGCCAAAACCAAACAGTGGAATCCAACTTGGTATAAAACCCATAGTAAGGCCTAAAGCTACTTGATGTGGACTAGATTTTAAGCGAAATAAACGAATAAGGTAATATTTAATTCTCCTTCTTATTTTCATTCTTTGATTATCCCTTCTTATTATGCAGAAAATGGAATTTTTCGTAAAAATAAACTACAACCTAAGGGAAAGTTGTAGCTGTAGACAATGGAATGTTTATTTTTTGTTTTTTACAAATTGATAAAGTACATAAATAATATACGTAGGTGCTGCAATATAGATTAAGTAAGGAAATTTCCCATAAGTATTTTTGAATAATATAAATAATAAACATCCTAAAAAAATCGTAACAATTGTACCGTACTTAGGTAAAGGAACATCTTTTAAACTTGGAATTTTAAGTTTACTAACCATTAAAAAGCAAAGCGCAGTAAAAATAACTGCTGTTATTATATTCGGAATCAGGTGGTTGAACAAGGACAATAATGCTAATATGCCACCAGCGGCTGTAATTGGAACACCGATAAAGTAGTGTTGTGATGACTTATTACTGCTAATATTGAATCTTGCTAATCGGAAGGCACCAAACAAAGGGAATAATCCAGCAATCGCTAATCCAAGTAATTCTAACTGGTAAAAGTAAGTATAATACATTAGAAATGATGGTGCGATTCCAAATGTAACGATGTCAGCTAAAGAGTCTAACTCTTTTCCTAAAGTACTATCGGCATTGAAGATCCTCGCTAATCTGCCGTCCATACTATCTAACATCATGCCTATTATTATTAATATTGCTGCGTTTTTATAATGACTATTTGCAGCAAAACCTATTGATAGAAAACCACAATACAAGTTGCCTAATGTTAACATATTGGGGATAGCCTTTTTAATGCGCAAACTCAATCACCTACTATTGAAAAAAATGGATATACTAACTTTACGAATCTTTAAATTTTAACATCTATAATTGAATGTGTCGAGAAATGTCCTTGCGCTTAAAATGAATGGATTCCCCATGACATCATATTGAAACGATGGAGAGGATAGAACAAGACTAACACTTGTGATTTTTTAGTTCTTACATATCTTTTCTACTGCGGGAATATCAGCAGGGGCAAATTCAAGTTTCTTAAATTTATCTCTTGCCACCCATCTTGCATCTGCGTGTTCCATTGCAATAGGTACTCCACCAATTATATTTGCTTTAAACGTTTGTAATCTTACAATAATATCCTCATATTCACAAGTTGTGTCTTCTACTTTTTCTCCAACATTAATTTCACAGTTAAATTCTTCTTTAATTTCCCGAACTAATGCTTCTTCTGGAGTTTCACCATTTTCAATTTTACCGCCGGGGAACTCCCAATAATTAGGTAATGACATATTTGGTCCTCTTAGAGCACAAAAGATTTCATGTTGATCATTTTCAATAATTGCTGCAACCACATGGAGAAGTTTTTTCATGTATTTCACCTATTTCATAAATTGAATTTTGAAAATCAAAAGTAGATGTTTATTATAGACAATAATTATGTTCAATATCAAAAGTACGCAGGAGAATAACTATGGAGCTAATGAAAAAGGGGAGCAGTATCATACTGTAATCGACATAAGGAAAGGAGTTGTCTGAAAAGTCATTTTGAGACAACTCCTTTGTAACTGACGCTACCGCTTTCGTCACAGATAAATTGCGACGAGGATGGTGACAACCACCACAGGAACAATAATTCATAAGAGATATTTATCAAGAAAGAAAAGAGGTGTCCAAAAAATTATTACTTTTTGGACACCTCCATAGTAGTTCTTTTTAATATTTGAATTTAGATAGATTGCTTTTTAGAGCTTCAGCTAAAGTTGTGAGTGATTGCGCTGAGGAAGAAACGTTTTCCATTGCAGCCAATTGTTCTTCTGAAGAAGCAGCAATTTCCTCCGTAATGGATGCAGATTTTTGTGCCATGTCTGCTGCATCACTAGCAATGGTTGCATTGATTTGAATATTCTCTGCAAGTTGTTTTGCCGTTGCTGAAATTTCCTCCATTTGTGGTGTTATTTCTTTTGTACTTTTAATGATTTCATTAAATTTCTGGATTGTCTCTTGAGAAATTTGAACACCAGCTTGAACATCATTATTGACTTTTAACATTGTTTGTACGGTGTTTTCTGTGTCGTTTTGAATTGTGTGTACGATTGTATTTATTTCTTGTACTGATTTTTGTGATTGTTCAGCGAGTTTTCTGACCTCATCAGCAACAACTGAAAATCCTTTTCCATGTTCTCCAGCACGGGCAGCCTCAATTGCAGCATTTAATGAAAGTAGATTTGTTTGTTCTGCAATTTCAGTTATGACTGCTAAAATGGAGCTTACTTTTTTTGTACTTTCATATAAGGATTCCATCATTTTATTGGATTCAGTAACAGACTCATGAATAGAGTTCATTTGTTCAACATTGTTCTCTACTACTTTTTCACCTTCTTCAGCTTGTAACAATGTATTATAGGATAATTTTGTTACAACGGAAGAAGAATTAGAAATTTCCACTGTATTGTGTAAAAAGTCGTTTAACAGTTCAGAACTTTGTTTCGCACCGAATGCTTGTTTTTCAACATTACTTGCAACCTCTTGAATAGAAGAAGCTACTTGTTGACTAGCTGCTGTTGTCTCCTCTGAAATCGCAGATAGTTGTTCAGATGAAGCTGCTACTTCCTCAGCACTCATCTCAACTTGTTGGACAAGCACTCGTAAACTATTTTGCATCTCGTTGAAGGCAGTTGCTAAATGACCAATTTCATCATTAGTTTTGATTTGGATTTGTTCCGTTAAATCACCTTTACTTACAGTAATAGCTTTTTCTTTTAAGACTTTTAGTGGTTTAATAATCGATCTGATAACAAAGTACATCGTGCAACCACCTAATATAAGTGCAATAACAATGATAATTATCATGTTATGTAAAATAGGAGCAGCTGCTTGCTTTATTTCTGAGTAAACTAAAGTTCCGCCAATTTTCCATCCTGTTAATTCATTTGTATGGAAACTCATATATTTCTTTTCGTTATCTTGAACAAAGTCAAAGGCACCTTCATTTGCTTCAAACATTTTTTTATAATATTCTTCTTCAGCTGGAGCGGCTGCTTCTTCGGTTGGATGAGCAATAAAGGTTTGGCTTTTATCGATAAGTAAAGCGTGGCCACTTTCACCGATTTGAACATTTTCAATTAAATCCTGAAGATGTTTAATATTAAGATCAAGTCCTACCACACCTTCTCCATCAGCGGTAGTTTTTGAAATGGTTACAACCATATCCCCAGTCGTTATATCTGGATAGGGCTCTGAAATAATAATTTGTCCATTATTTTCAACGGACTCTTTATACCAATCTCTTATTCTTGGGTCATAATCTGAAGTATCAGTAATAATCGGTTCTTCTATAAAATCACCTTCACTAGTTCCAACATAGATACTAAAAATTTCAGGATGCAACTTTGAGTACTGTGCGAGTTCTTTACGTAGCTCCGTAGTGCTTTCACCTTGATAGGAAGCAGTAGTAATTTCTTTTGAGAATGTTTCAATATCAAAAATGCTAGAATTGATTGTTTGATCAATAGAACTGTTTAGTAAGTTAAGGTTTGCATCAATATTATCGGTTATTGCTTTTGTAACTTCTTTTTCAGCTTTTAAGTAACCGAAAACCCCTACAGCTATCGTTGGAATAATAAGAAAGAATGAAAATGTTAGGATTAATTTGGTTTTAATATGATTAAGTTTTTTAAACATACTTGTCTTTTATTCTCCTTCTTTAAATTAACATTTGATATAGAAAACCATTATGTATATTAACACAATTAGTAAAGTAATAATAAGGAAATGTAGGGATTTTGCAGAAAAAAATAGTATTTTTAACGAAGCGTTAAAATTCAGAAAATACAGGGAAATGTATTCCTGATTCTTTAGAGAGTTGGATGTAGGTGAGGGTCAAATCCGTATTCTTTTTATTAAGGGGTAGTTATTGTATGATTGGCTTTAGTAATTAAATTGTTTTCAATGGGAAAAGTAAGGGGAGACCATATGCCAGCCGCTATTATTGTTTTAGTATTAGCCATTATTTCTGCAATTTTTTTAAGTCGTGGAAAAACTAATAAAAGGAAGTTCCTTATCTGGGGAATTGCAACGATTATTATCATTGCACCGCTTTTGTCGTGGGTTGCGGGTATATTATTTGGAATCAGTGTCGGTGATGGGTTTGCGGGAATGACCATCATGATTTATGGGTTTGTTTTTTTAGAAGTCGTTGGTTTTAGTATTTTATATTTCGGTATATTTAATCGTGAAAAATTAAAAGATATGTAATGAAGCGCTCTACAACATGGTAGAGGCGCTTTTTTATACATGATAAAAGCATTCAATATACATACTATTGTTTAATAAATTGGAATTTAGGTGAAACAATGGTGCGGAAAATTTTATTAATCATCGGTGCATTGTTGATTGTACTGATAGGTTTTGTAATGGCTTTATCCATCTCAAAGACTCGTGATATTTCTGATATCCAAATTACCTCAGATAAAAAACCGATTATTATTATTGCGGTAGATTCTTTAATGAGTAAACCTCTTCAAAAAGTGATAGCACAGGGGAAAGCTCCAGCATTTAAATATTTAATTGAAAATGGTGAATTCATTCCAAATATAGTTAGTTCTTATCCGACGATGTCCGTAACTATTGATAGTTCATTATTAACAGGTACTTTTGCTGATGAACATAATATACCAGGGCTAATTTGGTTTAACGAAGATGCAAATCGAATCGTTAGTTATGGGAGTGGACCTGGTGAAATTTGGAATACTGGAGTTCGTAATGTCGTTCAAGATAGTGTGATTCGATTGAATAATGAACATCTGAATTCTGAAACTACCACAATCTATGAAGATTTAGCAAAGCGTTCGATACAATCAGCCTCAATTAATGGTGTGATATATCGGGGAAGGGATGAGCATAAACTCAATGTTCCTGCACTAATATCAACAATGGCACTATTGCCAAAGGATGTGAAAGTTAAAGGGCCAGATATTCTATCCTTTGGCGTTTTATCACAATTAAGTCCAAATAATAACTTTCAAAAATTTGCTTGGGACAAGATGGGAGTTAGTAACGACTTTACGGTTAATGAGTTCAAATTTTTATTAAAACAGAACCAACTACCACCTTTTACTTTAGCTTATTTTCCTGATGCAGATGCACGCATACACAGTAAGGGACCTGACAACCTAAAAGCCATTGAAAAATTGGATGAATCATTACAAGAAATGCTAAATTCTTTTCCGACTTGGGAAGAGGCAATAGAGAAAGTAACTTGGATTATTGTTGGAGATAGTGGTCAATCTTATGTGAAAAAGGATAAGGATAAATCATTAATTGATTTAAATAAACTACTTAGCAAATATTCATTTTGGGAACGGGACAATAAAAATGGTCAAATAGCTATTGCAGTAAATGAACGAATGGCCTATATCTATTTGAAAGATGAACAAATTGATTTTAGTGAAGTTGTAAATGTTTTAAAGCAAGATGAACGTATTGGTTTTATCTCTTGGAAGGAAGGTACACAAAACGTCGTAACAGCACCTCATAAAGAAGAGATGGTATTTTCTGCAAATGGTTCTTTAAAAGACGAATATAATCAAAATTGGGACATAAAAGGGGACACATCCATTTTAGATTTATCAGTTCAAAATGGAAAAATACAATATAACGATTACCCAGATGCACTTGCAAGACTAAACGGGGCACTCCATTCCCACAAAGGGCGCTATATTATTGTGGATGCTTTACCTAATTATGAATTCATTGAAAATCACAGTTATGATCATGCAGGAGGGGGAGCTCACGGTTCATTGCACAAAGTAGATTCCCTTGTACCACTTATTATTACTGGAACAGATTCTAAGCCAAATTCTCTCCGTATTGTAGATATAAAAGAGTGGATATTACAATTGCTGAAGTGAGTTAAATTTCTAAATTAAAATCGCGGCCTACAATCGTAAGCCGCGATTATTTTTAATTAATTCTCTTTTTATCCTTACTCATAATAATTAAATCGTAAGGGTCGTTTCGAATATCTTTCGTCCTTTCATCATTTTTAAGAAATTGCGTGATTTCATTTTCAATTCTTTCAACAAGTTCATTAACATTTGGATCTGTTGATTTTATTGATGTTTTTAGTTTTATCATCAAAGGATAAGGATGGAAGGAATACGAAAAACCTGTCACATTAAAATCCTTATTTTCCATTAATGCGCTACCGATAGCGTGAATATTTCCTCCCCAACGTAATTCCTGTTCTCGTGCCTTCATATCAATTTGTGTGATTCGCATTTTAAAATCATCGCCATATTTTGAAGAAGCTGTTTTTAATAACGCCTTTAATTGTTCCATTCTTTCTTTAGATTCCGTATTCGGGACAGCGACATAAATAAAATTCTGTACATTATTGACGCGGGCTTCAATTGGGAAAGCAGGTTCAAAATGATTTTCATCTAGAAGTGCCATAATCTCATCGTGTAAAGCTTCACTAGCTTTCTCCATTTGAACCGTTTCAGGGTCATCTTCTGGCCATGGAGTTACTTCACCAGCTTTTACATCGATTGAAAAGTGACCGAGATTTTTTTCTTGTAGGGCAGTATCTACATTTGTCACTACTTCGTTTTTAATTACTTGAATTTCTTGATCTGTGCCAATTAACGTAATGGAAATCTTCTTCCCGTTAATTTGAAGATCTAGTAGTTGGTAGTTATGTTTATTCATCACATTATATACGGTATCATTTAAAGCAATGGTACGTTCTTGTTTATTAATAAATTCTGAAATATAAGGGATATTACTAACAACCTTAGCCATTGCAGGTGAAACATAAGTTGAAGCAATAAGTAGTGCAACCATTGCAAAGGTGATTGTTGCAGCTAAGGTCATTCTTTTAACAAACGTGTGGTGACTTTTTTTACTAGTTTCATGGATTTCTCCAACTTTTTTAAATACATATTCTTTATGCTTCTGCTCAAATTTAAGATCGTTTTGCTCTGGATAGTTCCATTTATTTTTCATCGATGATTTCCTCCTCTAACGTTACTTTTAAAGTAGCTCTTGCGCGGTGGAGTCTTGTTTTCACAGTGTTGCTTTTAATAGCTAAAAGTTCTGCAATCTCATCGATGGAAAAACCTTCATAGTAATAAAGAATAATGGACTCCCTTAATTTTGTTGGAAGTGCGAGTACTTTTTTAAACAATTCTTCATTTTCTTCACTTACTAAAAATTTTGACTCCGATGAATGACTACTACCTTTAAAAAATGATTGAAGTTTATCCCGATAATAAATATTTCGGTAAGACCAGCTTTTTAAATAGTCTTTGCACTTATTAACCGTAATCCGATAAATCCATGTTTTATAAGTGGAGCGTTGTTCGAAATTTTGAAGGTGCTTGTAACAACTTATAAATACTTCTTGCGAAATATCTTCTGCAATTTGTTTTTCTTTTACATACGTAAAGGCCAGTCTCATTACTAAGTCTCCATACTGTTCCATTAACCATTCCAGTTGTTCTTCCTTTGTCGCATGGTTCACTTCCTGGATGGTGGGGGATTTTAAATGTATTAATTTAGCATGCATTTTTAATTCCTCATTTTTGTTTTTATCAGTTAGACGGAGGTGGATAGAATACCGTTCCGTAAACATGTTATAGTAAAATGAAAAAAAGATATATTTGAAACTAATACCAAATTTGGCCGTTACATTAATAGAGATATTAAGAGGGAATGCGAGGTATCGAATATGAAAAAACTTTTAGCCGTTAGCAGTCTAGTAGTTTTCTTATGTGGGTGTTCAGATCCTATTTCACTTCCAGAAGATTTAAAGTCAAATTTAGGAAAAGAAGAATTCGTTGAACCAGAGACATCAGAATACACTACATATGTAAAGTCGATTCGAGAATATATGTACTATAGAACACAAGCTGTATTAAATCACGACGTAAACTTGCTTTGGGATAGATATCCGGATTTAAAAAATAATATCGATCAGAAGACGGGAATTAATATCGAAAAAGACGAAATTGATTCGATGGATGATGTTATAGATGCTAACTATAGTATTGAAAGCTACGAACCAATTAAAGTTAAAAGGATTAACGAGCAAGAAGTAATTATACTAGTACATGGTAGCATTTCCTATGTGAAAAAAGACTTCGATGAAGCAGGTGGGGAATACTTGATAGAAGTTAATTTGCAAAAGAAAAGCGACCAATGGACAGTTGTAAAAACGGATGAATACCTCGAACATGAATATAAAGAATGGTTGGAGGAAAGGGAAAAATAACTTGGAAGTAAATTTTTTCTGACATTTACAAATACGTCGCTATCAACTATACTTCACTTTAGAACAAAAATGAATACGATACATATAGGTTTCTTAAATATTCGATTAAGAATGATTTAAGACTAAGAGGGAAGTTGGTGTAAATCCAACACGGTCCCGCCACTGTAAGCGAGTAGGAAGGTTACGCAATATCCACTGTGTTTTATAACATGGGAAGGAGTAACCGACTGTTGATTCGTAAGTCAGGAGACCTGCCTATTATGTAGTTTAAACTTCCTCGAGGAAAGGAATGTTTAAAGCGCAGGTAACCGAACTTAATTTTTGGTTATATACTTCTACATAAACTGCCTTTTTACAAAACGCTTTCCAAGAGGGATGGCGTTTTTTTTATTGTTCTAACGTAGAAGGAGGAATTTGAAATGAAAGAGATTTTCAAAAAGTTGGGACTGTTCACCGCGTTTCTACTGTTAAGTATTGGGTTACTTGCAGGGTGTGGTACGGACGATACTAACACACAAGATGACGCGGATACAAACGCAACTGAAGAAGCTAATGAGAAATCGGGAAATGTGTTCCCAGTAACGATAACAGATGATGCAAATAGGGAAATAACGATTGAAAAAGCACCTGAATCAATTGTTTCCATTCAAACAAGTAATACAGAAATTGCCTTTGCATTAGGGCTTGGAGATAAAATTATTGGTGTATCAGATTATTGTAACTATCCAGCTGAAACAGCCAACATTCAAAAAGTTGGTGGACAAGATATTAATGCAGAGCTTGTTTTAAGTTTAATGCCAGATATGGCGCTTGTAACAGATTATCACTACAATACCCATCCAAAAGTATTGCAACAATTTGAAGATGCAGGAATTAAAGTCATCGTAGTTGGAAGTGCAAGTTCATTTGATGATGTTTACGAGAAAATTAAAATGATTGGTACTGCTACGGGTACAAGTGATAAAGCAGAAGAAATTATTACGGACATGAAAGATCGTCACCAAGCAATCAAAGATAAGGCAATAGCTTCAGTGAAAGAGAAAAAACGTGTTTGGGTAGAAGTTTCACCAGCTCCAGATATTTTTACAACAGGTAAAAATACATTTATGCACGAAATGCTTGAGTCAATTCAAGCAACAAATGTTGCCGAAGACCAAGAAGGTTGGGTGAAATTAAACGAAGAGGAAATCGTTAAATTAAATCCAGATGCCATTATTACAACGTATGGATACTATATTGACAATCCAAGTGAACAAGTGCTTGCGCGGGAAGGATGGGCGGAAGTACCTGCTGTAAAAAACGGAGAGGTATTTGACGTTGATAACGATACGGTTACAAGACCTGGTCCTCGTTTAATTGAAGGAGTCGAGACACTTGCAAAACTTATCTATCCGGAAATTTTTAAACAATAAAACAATTTGGTTATACATTTTTAGCGGAGGGCTCCTACTTTGTACGGGCCTTCTTGGCTTATTTTTAAGTAGTGTGACAGTACCAATAGCAACAATTTTACATATCATTTCAGAAAAAACATTGGGTATGGGTTGGCTACAAGTTATTCCGAAAAATGAAGAAATGATTATTTGGAATATCCGTTTGCCCCGTGTCGTTCTTGCTTTTTGTGTTGGTGCTTCTTTAGCACTAGCAGGGGCAGCTTTCCAGGGGCTATTACGTAACCCATTAGCAGATCCTTATACCATTGGAGTTTCATCCGGGTCCTCACTTGGCGCGGTTCTTGTTTTGTTTTTCCAAGTATCTATTATTGGTTTAGGTAGTTTTACACTGCCAGTAGTTGCCATCGTAAGTGGTTTAACTACTCTACTTGTTGTATTTGGGTTAGTGCAATTAAGTAGTAGAAGTTTGGCAATTGAAACGATTATCTTAGCCGGTATTATTGTTAGCTCCTTTATTGGTGCACTTGTTTCCCTCATTATTTCATTAGGTGACAGAGATGTTATGACACAAATTATTTATTGGTTATATGGAAGTGTCGGTATGAGAGGGTGGGAATACGTTCAACTCATTATTCCATTCATGATAATTGGATCGATTATTTTATTTTATCATTATCGTGAACTAAATGCGTTAGCTCTTGGGGAGGAAACTGCCGATCATATTGGTGTGAATGTAAAAAGAGGAAAAGCTTTTATATTAGTAGGTGCGTCTTTATTGACCGGCTCAGCAGTAGCTGTTTCTGGGTCAATTGGATTTGTTGGACTTGTTGTTCCTCACTTAGTACGTCTTATAATTGGACCAAATCATCGCCATGTATTGCCGTTATCCTTAATAACTGGTGGTAGCTTTCTAATTTTAGCAGATTTACTGTCTAGGACAATAATTGCACCAACAGAACTTCCAATTGGTGTCGTTACTGCCTTAATTGGCGCACCTGTTTTTGCATTTTTATTAATTCGAGAAAAAAGGGGGAGAAGAGGATGATAAAAATTGAGAACTTAGTAGGTGGATATTCAAATGCTCCTGTACTGACAGGAATTAATTTAGAAATTCATAGAGGTGAGTTTTTTGCTCTACTTGGTCCAAACGGTAGTGGAAAAACAACTCTTTTCAAAATGATTACAGGGCAATTGCCAATCCAAAGTGGTAATGTTTTATTATCCGATAAAGAAATCTCCTCATACTCAAAAATTGAAAAAGCAAAAAAGGTAGCCGTTCTTACACAAGAAGTTCAAGTATCTTTTGATTATACGGTAGAGGAGATTATTAGTCTTGGTCGTTATCCACACCAAAAGGGATTATTAAAAAGTCTTTCAAAAGATGACCAACGTATTATTGAAGAAATGATGGATATTACAAAGATTAGTCATTTCAGAAAAACACAATTTAAAAAACTGAGTGGCGGTGAAAAGCAACGAGTTTTACTAGCAAAAGCTCTAGCCCAAGAACCAGAAGTTTTACTTTTAGACGAACCAACTAATCACTTAGATATTAAACATACATTTCAACTTTTAGATTTACTGAAAGAACGCCAAAAAACAAAAGGATTAACGATCTTTTCAATACTGCATGATTTGAATGTGGCAGCACTTTATGCAGATAGATTTGCCTTATTGCATAATGGAACCCTTAAAGAAGTGGGTGATGTGGAGTTATTACGGAAAGCGGAACAATTACAGGATGTGTACCAAGTGAAGGTGAATGCTCAATCACATCCAACTGTACCTAAGCCTCAACTGTTAATGACGCCAGAGTACTCAAAAGATATAGAGAATATAAGTTTCAAAGACTCCTATGAAATAAAAAAGAATGAAAACGTAACACATATACAATTTTCAAAACCGCTTAGAACAATGTCTAATGGAGCATTTGGTGAAGGAATCCAATGGTTTAAGCATTTCTATTTTACTGATAATACGGAGAAACACGGAATATCAAATGACAAGCAAGCTTGCATCGTTCCAACAGAAAATATCATGATAACGGAAAATTCACAAATGATGGCAGTAGTAGGTATGGAAAAGGGCTCATATAAAATATTGCTCTTTTTAGATGGTCATTTTTCAGACGGTGAACTTATCAATGGTTTTATGGCATTAACTGAAGGGAAGATGCATGCTGTAAAATGCTTAGATTCAAATTCGTTAGATACACAGCTCCTTGCGGTAACACAACAAGGAAGAAAAATAACTGCTCAAGAAATTAGAGAATTTATCTATAGTGCAATAAC
Source organism: Ureibacillus endophyticus (assembly GCF_003628435.1). Lineage (GTDB taxonomy): Bacteria > Bacillota > Bacilli > Bacillales_A > Planococcaceae > Ureibacillus > Ureibacillus endophyticus. Next base: position 102,575 of record NZ_RBZN01000006.1, read on the forward strand.
TAAAGCAACGGGTATGAAGTTGCGTTTAGAGGTGGGGTGAAATCATTGACACAACGAAGAATAGTAATAGCAGGTACCGGAAGTGGTGTAGGGAAGACTACCTTAACAATTGGATTGATGGCTGCCTTAAAAAAGCGTGGGCTAGTTGTTCAGGGATTTAAGTGCGGTCCAGATTATATCGATCCTTCCTATCATACTGCTGTAACGGGTCGAGTATCTCGTAATTTAGATAGTTGGATGTTAATGAAAGATAGAGTGTTAGATATTTTTCATCATGGAACTAAGGGTGCAGATATTTCAGTAATTGAAGGGGTTATGGGCTTTTATGATGGGAAAAATCCCGAGACCAATGAAGGTAGTACTGCTGAAATTAGTATGATAACGCAAAGTCCAGTCCTACTTGTGGTTAATTGTGCAAGTATGGCTAGAAGCGCGGCAGCAATTGTGAAGGGATTTCAATTATTTGCTGAAGGGTCAAACATCGTTGGGGTTATTGCCAATAAAGTGGGAAGTGAAGGTCACTATCAACTTGTTAAAAAGGCGATAGAACAAGAATGTGGAATTCCGGTGATTGGCTATTTGAAAAGAGAACTAGATATTGAAATTCCAGAAAGGCATCTTGGGTTAATTCCATCGCTGGAAAGAGGCGAACTTGACGGCTTTTTTGAACAATTAAGTTCTCTCGTTTCAGAAACGATAGATATTGATCGATTACTTGAAATTTCTGTAGCGAACCTCTTAAATGTGGCAAATGATTCACTATTTAATGAGCAAAAAGAGCCAATCGTAAAAATAGCAGTGGCAAAAGATGCAGCTTTTAATTTCTACTATCCTGAGAACCTAGAAATGTTGAAATCAAAAGGTGCTGAAATTACTTATTTCTCACCACTTGCCAATGAAGAAGTACCACAAGATGCTGATGGTTTGTATATTGGTGGGGGATTTCCAGAAGAGTTTGCAGATACTCTTGCAAATAATGAACAGGTAAAAGACTCGGTAAAACAAGCGATTGAGAGTGGTATGCCAACCCTTGCTGAATGTGGTGGCTTTATGTATTTAACAGAATCCATTGAAACGACAGACAACAATAAATTTGAAATGGTCGGAGTTATTCCAGGTGCAGTGCAAATGCAAACAAGACTTACAGCACTAGGCTATAGAGAAATAACTGGACAAAATTCAAACTTCCTATTAGATAACTTAAAAGCAAAAGGACATGAATTTCACTATTCAACGTATCAACCAACAGAAGAACCAACATTCGCCTACGAAACAAAGGGTATGCGAGGAGTAAAAAAAGAGGGATATTTAACACATAATCTAGTAGCGGGGTATACCCATTTTCATTTTGCATCTTGCCCGGAGATGGTGGACAACTGGATTAATAAATGTTTAGAACGTAAAGGAGAGATGACTACATGAAAAAGGGACTCACACTAGTTTATACAGGCGATGGTAAAGGAAAAACAACTTCTGCTTTAGGACTAGCTTTGCGTGCAACAGGGAGAGGCTTAAAAGTAAAAATCTATCAATTTATCAAATCTCCAGAGCGCACTTATGGCGAGAAAATTGCGTTACAAAAGCTAGGAGTAGAAATGGTTCAACTTGGCATAGGATTTACTTGGACAAAAACACCTGAGGAACATCGTGAAGCATTAAAAAAAGCTTGGCCAATTGCTCGTGATGCCGTAATGAGTGGAGAATATGATTTAGTCATTTTAGATGAATTAAATAATGCGTTAGCAATCAATTCATTCCCTATTGATGATTGTATCCCACTTAAAGAAGTACTAGAAGTCATTAAAAATAAACCATCCCATGTGCACTTAGTCATTACAGGAAGAGATGCAAAACAAGAGATAAAAGATATTGCAGATCTGGTATCGATCATCGAACCGGAAAAGCACTATTATAATGAGGGTATTCCTGCAGTGAAAGGAATTGAATTTTAAATGGAGAGAGCCATTCCTTTAATGATTCAAGGAACTCATTCAGATGCAGGGAAAAGTGCCATTGTTACGGCATTGTGCCGAATTTTTAAGCAAGACGGTTATAAAACAGCACCTTTTAAATCTCAAAATATGGCTTTAAATTCCTATATAACGGTGGATGGGAAAGAAATCGGTCGTGCTCAAGGTGTACAAGCTGAGGCAGCTGGAATTGTTGCAACAACTGATATGAATCCAATCTTAATCAAACCAACTGGTGAATACCAATCGCAAATTGTTGTTCATGGAAAGCCATACCGTAATATGAAAGCTGGCGAATACCGTCAAGATTTTTTTGAAGAAGGCTATAAGTTAATTTCTGAATCTTACAACAGATTAGCAGAGGGTTTTGAGCGAATCATTATCGAAGGTGCCGGAAGCCCTGCAGAAGTGAACTTAAATGATCGAGAGCTAGTCAATATGCGAGTTGCTCAAATTGCAAATGCCCCTGTTATTTTAGTGGGAGACATCGAGAAAGGTGGCGTTTTTGCAAGTTTAGTAGGCACGTTGCAATTACTTGCGCCGGAAGATAAAAAACGGGTAATTGGTGTAATCATTAATAAATTTAGAGGCGATATATCACTACTTAAGCCTGGATTGGACTGGTTTGAAGAATATACAGGAGTACCTGTGTTAGGTGTAGTCCCTTATATTCATAACTTACTAATTGAAGCAGAAGATTCGGTCGTTTTAAGTAAATATTCCTCTGCACAAAATTCAACAAAAGATATCGATATTGCAGTAATAAGGCTTCCATTCATATCAAACTTTACAGATATTGATCCGCTTTTTGAGGAAACAGATTGTCATGTTCGTTTTGTCAAAAACATTGAAGAACTTGGAGAACCAGATTTAATTATCTTACCTGGTAGTAAAAATACAATTGAAGACATGTTGTTTTTGCATAATACGGGCCTTGCCAATAGAATTTTAGATTTAGTCTACAAGAAAGATAAAATGATTTTCGGCATTTGTGGTGGGTATCAAATGTTAGGGGATCAAATTACAGATCCTTATGAAGTAGAATCATCACTTAAGGAAATCCATGGTCTCGGTTTAGTTCCAATGAAAACAACGATGACGCTAAATAAAACAACGGTACTTTCTAAAGGAATTGCTCATTTTGGAGATGTGAGAATTTCTGTAGAAGGGTATGAAATTCATATGGGCGAAACTTACTTAGAAGAGGATTGGAATCATCTAATTCACTTAACGGATAGAAGTGAAGGAATAATTACTTTAGATAAAAAAATTATCGGTACTTACTTTCACGGTATATTCCATAACGATCCTTTCCGAGAAGTTGTGTTGAATGAACTAAGAATGACAAAAGGGTTAGAACCAATTGAAAATCGAGCATCCTTTGCGCGGAAAAAAGAGGAAGGCTTTGATTTATTAGCTGAAGTTGTACGTGAAAATATTCAATTAGATCGGATTAAAAAATTGATGGAGGAGTACTATGCGAATCATATCCATTTGTCCAAGTAACACAGAGTTAGTTGGATACTTAGGTTTGACATCCAATCTAGTCGGTGTAGATAACTACTCAGATTGGCCAGAAGTTGTGAACTCGTTGCCAAGAGTAGGTCCAGACTTAGAGATTGATATGGATAAGGTAGAACAGTTGCAGCCTGACATTGTATTAGCGTCTCTTACAGTACCTGGAATGGAACGAAATATTGAGGAGTTGGAAAAAAGAAAACTTCCTTATGTGATAGTGCCTAATCCAAAGACGTTGAAAGAAGTAGGTGAAAGCCTTCTATTTGTTGGAGAAGCGACAAATACTTCTGACAGAGCAAAGGAGTTAGTTGATAAGTATAATGCTTTTCTTGAAAAATATCGTGGTTTATCTAAGCAAATTTCAGAGCCTACAAAACTTTACTGGGAATGGTGGGCAAAACCGATTTTTACGCCAGGTGCTGAAAACTGGTTAACTGAAATTAGTACCCTTGCTGGTGGGCGGAATGTTTTTGATGATGTGCCTGTTTCAAGTGTAAAAACAGATTGGGAAGACGTGAAAAGTCGAAATCCTGAAGTAATCTGTGTAGTGTGGGTAGGGGTACAGAAAGAAAAAGTGAATCCTAAGGTGATTGTGAAGCGTGGCGGCACAGAACAGATGGAACTTCATATTTTAGAAGAGCATTTGTTTTGTAGACCTTCTCCAAAATTATTAATAGGGTTGGCGAAGATTGCTAGTATTCTACACCCAACTATTTTCCCTAAATTTGATGAAAACAAGGATCCTTTGTTGTAATTTCATGTAATAAGATATAACATGGAATAAAATTTACTAAAGGTGTGTGTTTGTATGTCCCTAGAAATTACGTTTAGAGATGCAACCCTTGAAGATTTACCAACGATTGTAGCGATTTATAATACAACGATTGCGAGTCGCATGGTCACTGCAGATACAGAACCCGTTACAGTGGAAGATCGGCTGAAATGGTTCCATGAACATTCACCGGCTAAACGCCCATTATGGGTAGTAGAGACAGATGGAAAGATTTGTGGTTGGGTTAGCCTTCAATCTTTCTACGGAAGACCCGCTTATAATGCTACGGTTGAAATTAGTATTTATCTCGATGAAAAATATAGAGGGCATGGTCTTGGAAAAACGGTATTGGCAAAAGTAATCAAAGAAGCTCCAAAGTGTGAAGTAGACACGTTACTTGGATTTATCTTTGCTCACAATGAACCTAGTATCCGCTTATTTAACAGCTTTGGATTCGAAAAATGGGCACACCTTCCTGAAGTTGCAACATTAGATGGTGTAAAACGTGATTTAGTGATATTAGGTAAAAAGCTACGCTAGCGTTTCTACTTAGGTAGAAGCGTTTTTTTATAGGTGTGATTCGAAATCCGCCAAAGTTGTGATTAATTCCGCCAAACTAGGCAAAATATCCGCCAACTTTCGGGCTTTTTCCGCCAAAAATTTTAATTTATCCGCCAAACAATAATCCCGAAACCTTCTTAGTACTCAATCGTATATGTATTAACAACCTAAATGGGAGGATCTCATATGAATGAAAAAGGGTGCGTGAAGTGCGGTAGCAAAGATGCAGCAACGAAAGAAGTGGCGATGACAGGAACGGGGTTGTCTAAAATGTTTGATATTCAACATAATCAATTTGTAGTTGTCTACTGTAAAAATTGTGGCTATTCAGAGTTCTATAATAAGCAATCTTCTACAGGTTCAAATATTCTTGATTTATTTTTCGGATAAACTAATGGAGGTGTCAAAAAAGTAATAATTTTTTGGACACCTCTTTTCTTTCTTGATAAATATCTCTCATGAATTATTGTTCCTGCGGTGGTTGTCACTATTCTCGTCGCAAAGGAGTTGTCTCAAAATGACTTTTCAGACAACTCCTTTTTTACACTTTAATAAAGTAAAGTGTGACTGTAATATATAGTTAGATAAATAGAACTGTGAGGGGAAATTATGATCGGCACAATTATCAATACTTTAGCGATACTAATTGGGAGTGCTGTAGGGAGTATTTTAAAAAAAGGAATTAAAGATGAATATCAATCGGCTTTATTTACTGCAATGGGTTTCGCTGCAGTGGCACTTGGAGTAAATGCAGTTGTACAAAATATGCCCAATAGTATCTATCCTGTATTATTTATTGTTAGCTTAGCGATTGGCGGGTTAGTTGGTACGGTGATTGACGTTGATGCAAAGTTTAACAATCTTGTTAATCGCTTTTCGAAGTCGAATTTAAGTAAGGGGCTATCAACTGCGATATTACTTTTTTGCATTGGAACATTATCAATTTTAGGTCCAGTTGAAAGTGCGTTAAATAATAACCATACATATTTATTTACAAACGCTACATTAGATTTGGTCACATCGATGGCTTTAGCTGCAACATACGGGTTTGGAATCGCCTTTGCAGCAGTTGTGTTATTTATATGGCAAACCTCAATTTATTTAAGTGCCCAATACATTGAACCATTTTTAACTGATGCACTGATGACAGAAGTTTCAATTGTTGGCGGCATTTTAATCTTAAGTTCGGGGTTAGCGATTTTAGGGATAAAAGAAACAAAATCATTAAATATGTTACCTGCACTCTTTATTCCAGTGATCTGGTTTGTCGGACTAGCCTTGTTTACATAGAAGGATAATACAATTCTTTGTGGAATTTATTAATAATCATCGTTCTGAAAGGGGCTTTACCATGTCAACATTTGATGCACTTATAGTAAATAAACAAGATGAACAATTTTCTGTAGAAGTTCAAAAGTTAACATTTGAAGATTTACCAGAAGGAGAAGTCCTAATCCAAGTTAAATATTCTGGTATAAATTATAAAGATAGTCTTGCTACGATTCCGAATGGGAACATTGTGAAAACTTATCCATTTGTTCCGGGAATTGATTTAGCTGGTGTAGTTGTTTCTTCAGAAGACCCACGATTCAAAGAGGGGGATGAAGTCATTGCAACTAGCTATGAGATTGGGGTTACTCATTTTGGCGGCTATAGCCAATTTGCTCGAATTCCATCTAAGTGGGTAGTTCCATTACCTGAAGGAATTACATTAAGAGAAGCAATGATCTTTGGAACGGCTGGTTTTACTGCAGCTCTTTCTGTACAACGTTTAGAAGACAATGGTATCTCACCTGATAAAGGAAAAGTCCTTGTAACAGGAGCAACTGGAGGGGTAGGAAGTATAGCGGTCGCACTTCTCGCTAAGCTTGGTTACGAGGTCGAAGCGAGTACAGGAAAACAATCAGAGCAGGATTATTTGAAAGAACTAGGTGCGTCTTCCATTGTTTCTCGTGAAGAGGTTTTCGATGGAAAAATAAGAGCTCTAGGTAAACAAAAATGGGTGGCTGCCGTAGACCCTGTTGGGGGAGAGCCTTTAGCGGCATTACTAAGTCAAATTCAATACGGTGGTTCTGTAGCTGTGAGTGGATTAACAGCTGGAACGAATGTACCTACAACAGTGTTCCCATTTATTTTAAGAGGCGTTAATTTATTAGGAATCGATTCTGTTTATTGCGATATGGAGAGCCGCTTGAAAGTTTGGAAGCGTATTGCAGATATAAGCAAATCGTTAAATCTCGAGCAATTTGTTCAACAAGAAGTAACGCTACAACAACTCCCAGAAGTTTTACCAACTCTACTAAAAGCACAAGCAAGAGGAAGAATATTGGTGAAGTTATAATGATTAAAAGGCAAAGTAGAAGCTTATACTTTGCCTTTTATTATTGAGTTAGTTGTTTTTTATTGAGAGAAAAGCTCTGAAAAGTGCCTTCCTAGAAATGATGAAGTCCAAATTCCAGTGAAAAAATGGTGGAAGTGACCTTCATAAGCCGGATGAAGGACAAAACTCCGTGAAAAAATGAAGGAAGTGACCTTCATAAGCCGGATGAAGGACAAAACTCCGTGAAAAAGTGAAGGAAGTGACCTTCATAAGCCGGATGAAGGACAAAACTCCGTGAAAAATGGAGGAAGTGACCTTCATAATCCAGATGAAGGTCACTCAGCTCAGTAGTAATACATTCAATCGTGATTAAGCAACACTTAATATAAACGAGAAATATAAGCAAACCACTAGTAGAACGCTCATTAATATGGATAAAATAACTGGTGATTTTCTAATAAAAGAATAGATTGTCATAGCAAAAAAAAGCACAGCCAAAATAATAAACAAGATACTATTAAAGTTTATTGATAGATGTAAAGATTCTTGAACTGGCACCTTGGAGAACATGGTAAATAGTTTCGATACAGTATCGGAGCTAATCGCTGTCTCTTTCGGAGGTGACTGTTCGCCGAGTACTGCAGTTTCAGAAAAAATAAATAATATAATAATACTTTCAACTTTTGCCCAAGGGCGTGGGTCGAAATCGATATTCTTCTTCATTTCGCGTCTAATAATGATACCATTTAGTAAGGCGTAAAATAGTAAAGGAACAATGAACAGATGCTTTATTAATAGTGCCTGACCATATGGAATCATCCAAGAAGTTACATAATCATCCACGACAAAACTCATCAAAATAAGTCCACTAATCCCCGTAACGATAAAACAAAGAATGGCTACGGGCGTAAACCATTTTAAGAAGGCTAACCAATTCGATGAATCTTTAGAAAACCAACTAACCACGATTAGAATGCCAATCCATAAACAGACAGCGGTTAAATGAGTAGTGTCACTAATAAATCCCCATGTTGAATCAATTGAACTAGCATGACTTGACCAACCAACACCGACAATCGAAAGGCAGATAAGGACAATGCCAAAAAATCCATATAACGCTTCTTTACGATAATCTATTAAAAGAACAAAAATGAATAAAATAGTAGATAAAGTAAAAACAAACAGCCACGCTTTTCCTATTTCAAAAGTGAATACTACATTTTGAAACGATTCATAAAATCCACTAGTAGGAATTAAATAAAGAATGATTTGCAAAACTGGTATAAACGAAGAAAGTGGAATTCCTATAATACTTAATAACAAGATCCTTTTTGGAACAGTAATATCAGGTCGATAATTTTTGGGAATAAGGGAAAGTAAAAAACAACCAAATGTGATTGAAAGGCATAGGTATAAGAATACTTGACTAATAATTAATAAAAACATACATTATTTTTTTCTTCTCATGAACAAGAAACTACCAATAATAATGACAATTAATACAACTGCAATAATCAAAATGCTATTATTAGATTTTTCTTGCTCTGGTTCTTCATTGTTTGCATCAATCACGGTTGTTGCTTCATTTTCTTCCACAGCTTGCTCTACCTCAGTTGTTTCTTCTACAGTTGTCTCTTCCTCAGGCACATTTACAGAAAAAGAAATTTCCCCCTCGATTAAATGACCATCCGCACCGATAATGTTCCAATTTATTTTGTAATCACCATTTTGTAACGGGGTTGGGATATCACCAACCAATTGTCGCTCTACAACTGAGATGTTATCAACAGGAATCGTTTCACCACTCGAGTTTTGAAGTGTGAAAGTACTGCCTTGTTCAATTTTTGTTTCAAAAGTTAGTTGTATTTGTTTAAGCTCTTCTTCAACGACTTCTCCTTGTTGAGGAGAGGAGGTTTCTAATCCAGTGTGAGCAAATGCATTCCCTATAAATGTGAGTAAAAATATAAAGCTAAAGAACAATATTTTTTTCATAACCAATAATCTCCTAATCGTTTTTAATATTAAGTTCAACCAATTATGGAAAAACTATTCATAAGGGCATTATATAAGTTAATTGTGAAGTTTGAATGAAAAAAAGCCCTGCAAATGCAGGACTTTAAGATTATTCTTCTTCTTGGAAGTAAATTTTATAATATTTTCGATTTGTAGATTCGTCATAACCAACTTCAATTAAATCATCTACTTGCTCAATATCTCGGACATTCACTTGTATTTCAATATGAGAATCTAGTTTAATTTTTCTTTTATATTGTTTTTCCGCTTTTTCAATAGCACTATCAGAGATAATCGTCTCGTATGGTTTTACGGTATTGATGATAACATCTTTCTGAACTGCATCTACTTGGGTAAATACAGTGTCGATATAATCGTTCACCTGAAATTCTTCTTCATTTCTGAAATAATCAAGGGTTTTGTTTAACAAACCTAGTTTCTCAGTATTTGTAAAGCTTGCCTCTTTTAAAATATATTTTTTACATTCAGTTAATGCTAAGTTTGTTTTATGATAGTGTTCATCGGCAACTTTCACTTTTAAGAAACGTTCTTGCCAGTAAACGACATCTTCTTTTCTCTTCGTTTTAATAAAGATAGCAGGGGGCTCATCTGCACCCATATCTATAATAACCGCCATATTATTAATCTTCTTTACATTGATTCCATCGATGCCGTTTACCACCATTTTGTTCTGATCATTCTTCACATCTAAAAATATTTCTTTTTCATCAATTTTGACGATAGAAATTGCTTTTTTACTTTTGTTGTTCCAGATACATTGATCGAAAAGACCAACAAACAATTCACCGCCTTTTATATTCGGATGTTGAGAAGCACTATATAAATGTTTTGCAATATTTTTTGATTGTTCTAGGAAACTAGTTTCATTGTCAAAAATCGATTTTACATATGTATATATTTCGTTTAAACCAATATCAGATTCGTGGAAAAATTCGTATTGCTGGTCCAAATCAATTTTGTTAAAGGCTAATTGAGTGAATGCAGCTTCAAGCAATACTTCTGGATGGGCGAATTCCTCTTCCCCTAAGATGAGTGTATCACTTACATGGTGAACTATATATTTTAATAATTTACTATCGCTAACTTCAAGCATGAATCTTCACCTTTCATGAGTACTAGATAATTTACCTTATCATAGATGTGGTATTCTTTTCATGTATTTTTAAATAGTAATAATTGAAAGGATTTCCTATCAAAATACTTGAGAAATATTTGTAGAATGGTATGATAATGACAATCGAATATTTAACACTAGGGGCGCCATTCGGCTGAGAAGTACCCTTTGAACCTGATTTAGTTCGTACTAACGTAGGGAAGTGTACAATGATTTGCAACTTAATCATTCTGTTCATTTTCCCTATTTACATGTTTTGTGTAAATAGGGTTTTTTATTGGGGAATGGGGTACGCGCGCCGCTAGTGTAAGTAAAAAGGAAAGAGGGTTTTAGTGTGAACAAAACGAAGAAACTTACTTACACTGCAATTATTGCAGCAATTACAACAGCGTCAAGTACATTAATTTACATTCCATTAGGATTTGCAAAGGCTTTTCCAATTCAACATTTAGCAAATGTTATTTCTGCTGTTATGTTAGGTCCTGCCTACGCAGTTTTACAAGCAATTTTAACATCAACAATGCGTAATCTTTTAGGAACGGGTAGTTTGTTTGCTTATCCGGGCAGTATAATAGGAGCGTTACTGGCAAGTATTTTATATGCTAAAACGAAAAATTTAGAGCTAACGGCATTGGGAGAAGTGATTGGAACTGGAATATTAGGGGCAATGGCAACTTATCCAATTGGCATCTTATTTTTAGGTCAGGATGCGACACTTTTTGGGCTAATTCCAGCATTCACAGCTAGTTCATTTGTAGGTGCACTACTTGCCTATGTTGTTTTAAAGGTATTAGTTCGAAATAAAGCTATTGATCAAGTAATGAATTAAAGCAACCATAATAATATAAATATCGTTCTAGATGCAACTAATCTATAATCTAATAAGAGATTGAGATATTGAGAGAGTGGGTGCTGTATGTCCGTTAGTATTTCACAAATAATCATTCTTCTTGTTTTTGTAGGTGGACCTTTATTTTACCCACTACTAACAAGGAAATGGGCTTGGAGTCTTACCGTTATTTTAGGCTACTTGCTCTATGGATTATGGGGATGGTTTCTTCATTCTACATCTGACATAACGGAGTATGGAACAGGTTATGGCATGTTCATTGTTCCGTATTTAATCATCATTACGATGATAGGGGCATTCATACAACGAAAAACAACTAAGTAGCGAGTAGACTTTGTACTACTCGTTTTTTTATTGGATTTTATCCCTTTTTGCAGTAAGAAGGACTTACTACTAAATGTAACGAACATAATAAAGAAACTAAAATCATGGGGAGTTTAACGATGCTAACAAATGTACTAACGAAATTATTAAATATTGAATATCCAATTATACAAGCTCCAATGGCTGGTGGAGTTACAACTTCAAAGTTAGTAGCCAGTGTTTCAAATGCTGGAGGATTAGGGATGATTGGTGCAGGATATATGACACCTACTCAAATGCGTGAACAAATTAGAGAATTAAAGCAGTTAACGTCAAATTCTTTTGGTATTAATTTGTTTGTCCCTAACGAATTTGAAGTTAATGAAGATGAAATAAGATCAAGTAATCAAATAATGAACAGCTTTCGTGATGAGTTAGATTTACCACGAAAAGAAAATATAGAAGTACCTAATTTCAATTCTGTATATGAAACATTTATGGAGCAAATTCAAGTAGTCATTGAAGAGAGAATTCCAATCTGTACTTTTACATTTGGTATTCCTTCTGCTGATGTTATAGAAGAATTAAAGAAACATAACATCATTCTCATGGGAACAGCCACTACGTTACGAGAAGCAGTTGCAAATGAAAAAGCAGGTATGGATATCGTTGTTGTGCAAGGTAGTGAAGCAGGTGGGCATCGAGGCAACTTTATTGATAAAGATCAAGAGAGTTTAGTTGGTTTAATGTCACTAATTCCACAAGTTGTAGATAATATAGGGGTTCCTGTTGTTGCTGCTGGGGGTATTATGGATGGTAGAGGACTTATGGCTTCGATTTGCTTAGGGGCAAAAGGGGTACAAATGGGAACAGCTTTCTTAACTTGCATCGAAAGTGGTGCACATCAGGTACATAAAGAAGCGATTCTTAATGTAGAAGGAGATACTACTGTTTTAACACGTGCTTTTTCTGGTAAATGGGCAAGGGGAATAAAGAACAGTTTCATTTCTGAAATGCAAGCACATCAAAACAATTTACCAAGTTTCCCAGTTCAAAATACACTCACTCAAGACATTCGCAAAAAATCAGGGGAACAACATAATGCAGAATTTATGTCACTGTGGTCTGGTCAAAGTGCAGCATTGGCGAAAAGTCAATCCGTTGAAACATTGATTCAAAATATAATTGAAGAAGCTAAGAGATTGAAAAATAACTAATAAAAAACATACTAACATTAGTAGTACAAACCAAGGCCATGGTTTGTGCTACTATTTTTTTATAGTAGAAGTGAAGGAAAGTCGAACAGCTCCAGGGACCGTATGAGAGTCCGTAAAAAAAACCGGCTAACTTCACATCCTTATATGAATCAGTTTAGTATGTTGGGTCCAAGAGATCGTGTATAAGAAAGTGGAATCGATAAGGCAATGTGAGGACTTC
>NZ_RBZN01000070.1 GCF_003628435.1 Ureibacillus endophyticus
TTGGATTTGGATGGTTTACTACCGCCCAACCATTATAAAGGCTTTTTTTGTGCGAAGAATATATTTCAGAAAATTCAGTTTTAATAAAGGTGTCAAATTATTTTAATGCGACGCTAATGATTGGTATTAATAATAAATAAGACGAATTACAATGTCAACTATTTTTATAAGAATTGTCAGTTTAGTTATTCATTATTTATTTTGTCGTTTATTCACTTCAATCCGAATGAACTCTGGTAAATAGTTCGGTGTACATCCTTTTGATACATGTTCATCCTTGTAAAGACCCGTTCTCTCCCCTATTTTAATACAACGCTCACGATAATTTTCATCATAAACGCCTATCCAGCCCGCTAGAAAATTCATCGCCCATTGAACTTCCGGTTCTTCCTGCATCATCGTAGCTTCTATTGTAGCGAGTAAGTCTTCAGTGTTATCTGGCGGTGTTTGACCAGTCCATCTCAAACGCCCTTGATAATACCAAAACGTTCGTCTTTGAAGTGCTGAGGGACTATTTTCCCATGACTCCATTAATGCAATTAACTTCTTATCTTTTGTGAGTTGATTCGCCATCAACCAATCCATTAAAGTATTTCGTTCAACAAAAGTGTGTATCAACATATCCTTACAAAGTTTATCTAGCACATCTGATGTAAGAAGTTTTTTATCCATAATTAAAATTGCTAATAGTCTAGGTAAATGCTCTTCCGTTGACCAAAGTTCCATTGCAAGTTCGTGATCTTTTTTAATTTCTTTTGCGATTTTTCGTAAGTCGCCAAGCTTTGTATTACTGTTGATCTGGGAAAGTATGGTTTCTACTTTTGTAGAAATCATGTTTATTCAGCTCCTTTATAAAGCTTTGTTTCGTTAATTATCATCAATAAGTCCATTATATACAAGAGTCTAGACCTATGGCAGAAAGAAACGCCCTTCCACCCAGTTTAGAGAGCCGCTGTAACGGGTACTTCCAGTAGGAACACTATTTCCAAAACAACTAATATTCAGTCACTACTATATTACGATTGAATTATGGCTATCTCTTTAGAGCGTCCCTTTCTTATAAAGTCTGTTTTTCTATGAGACCACAGATGGTAGACAGCTAAAATGAATTAAAACTAGAAAAATAGTTCATGCGGAAGGAGTAAAAAGATGAAAGTTCAAAACTATGAATTGGCAAAGAAACTACGTCATGAATTACATCAACATCCTGAGCTTTCTAATGAAGAAGTTTGGACGAAACAATATTTAATGGAGTTTTTAAAAGCAAACACAAATCTAGAACTTGTCGATAAAAGAAATTGGTTCTACGCCATTTATCGTGCAGGAGTAAACAAACCAAACATTGCATTCCGTGCAGATTTTGACGCATTACCAATGGATGAAGTCATTGATCTACCATGGGGATCAAAAATTCCAGGAACTGCTCACAAATGTGGTCATGATGGACATTCAGCAACTCTCGCAGGATTGGCCTTAGAAATCGATCAAGAAGGAGCAGATCAAAACATCTTTTTCCTTTTCCAGCCAGCTGAAGAAACAGGAGAAGGTGCCATTCAATGTGTTGAACTCATTAGAGAACATCAAATTGATGAAGTTTATGGCTACCATAATATGAGTGGCTTACCATATAAGTCAGTCGGCATTATGGATGGGACAATCATGTGTGCATCAAAAGGAATGACAATCCATTTCGAAGGTATTCCAGCCCATGCAAGTCAGCCAGAAACAGGAATCAATCCTTCTTTTGCAATCGGGAATATTCTTGGGGCAATTCCTAAATTCACTTCCTTTGAAAAAAATGAGGGGCTAATACTATGTACAGTTGTACAAATTGATGTTGGAGAAAAAGCTTTTGGGATTGCTGCATCAAAAGGTGACCTTCGAATGACAATCCGTGCTCTTTACGAAGAAGAACTGGACCGTCTTCAAAAAAACCTAGAAAACTATGCAAAAGAGCAAGCAGAAGAACATGGTTTAAAGGTGAGTTTTGAGTATAACGATGAATTCCCAGAAACAGTAAATCATAAAGAAAATGCAGATAAAGTTCGATTTGTCGCAAAAGCAAATGGAATGAAATTAGTAGAATTGCATGAAGCCATCCGAGGTTCCGAAGACTTTGGATATTATACGAAGTTAACAAAAGGAGCGTTTTTCTTTATCGGAAATGGTGAAGATTATCCACATATTCATACAGATGAATATGACTTCCGTGATGAATTAATTAAAACGGGAGTTGAACTATTTAAAGGATTAGTAAAATTATAAAAATCGTAAATTGAAACAGTAGAAAGGAAGATAATAAAATGACCTCCGAAATTTTTAAAATACCAACACCAACAAACAAGCTAGATTATACTTATGCTCTAGTTACAATAGAAAGAGAATCTTTAATAATCAAAATTAAAACAATAATCAAAATCACAGTATGTTATATCAAAAATAAAAGGTTCTCCAAATAAATAAGGAGAACCTTTAAATAAAATTTATAGTCTCTTAGTCGCTTCTTCCAAATAATCGTTTTTCATTAAAAGGTTAGTACTGGTTTAATCGCTTTCTTTGATACCCCATCTTCAAAAGCTTGTATGCCATCACTAAAAGGATATTCGGTAATAAATGGTTTTATATTCAATTTCCCTTCAGCTAATAAGGTTAAAGCTTGTTCATAATGCTTCCATGTTGAAGTATAACTTGTATACAAGGTTATCTCTGCTCGTACTAACTTTGTAAGATCTAAGTTTAATGGTTTCGAATAAATTCCAAAAACAGTAAGGATGCCTCCTCGTTTTAAAATTGTTATTCCCGTTTCTACTGCAGGAATTGCACCAGAAGCCTCTAGAACCACATCTACTTCTGAACTTCCCCAATGAATTTCTAATTGTTTTTTTACATCTTCTTTACTAGAATTAATCGCTAAAAAATTCATTTCTCGTGCTATTGGTAATCGAGATTCTTCATCCAAATCAGTACCAATAATAGCCACTTTAGCTGCACCTTTTAATAAAGCAGCTTGTGCGGCAATTAAACCTTGAATACCAGGACCAAATACCACTACACGATCACCTGGGACAATTGGACAATGATCGAATACTGCATTTAAGCTGACCGAAATAGGTTGTGCGACAGCACCTTCTTCAAAAGAAACTTCATTAGGTAGATGATGTAAAGTATATTCAGGAACTGCAATATACTCAGCCATTGCACCATTAAAATGCAGCCCTGTCATTTTTGAATTTAAGCAAATATCTGTCAATCCTATTTTGCAATTTTTACATACTCTACAGTAACGATTAGATTCACCCATAACCCGTTCACCAATTTTATAATTAGTAACGTTTTTCCCCACTTTCTCTACCACACCACTAAATTCATGGCCTAAAATAACAGGGGTTTGGATAAATTCATAACCAGCTGAATATTCATATACATGTAAATCGGTTCCACAAATCGCTGTTTTACGAATTTTTACTAAAACTTCATCGTCCTTTACACCTGGTATTTCAACATCAAACAAGCCTAAACTTTTCTCCTGCTTTTCAGTTTTAACTATAGCCTTCATACTAACACCTTCTTTACTTGAGGAAATAAGCAACAATATAATTTATAAACTTCTAGCTCAGTTGCTTTACGTTTATTGTTTGGATAAGTCCCCTTATCATTCAGTGCATCTTTAGTTAACCTATTTAGATCTTCTTGCGTAATATGATCACCTAAATAACTAAAGTCTTCAGGAATATCAACAGATTTTGTAAAGGCTTTTAACTCTTCAACCAGTTTGTTCGCTGCTTCTTTTAATGAAAGCTCTCTATATTTTGAATTAAACAAATAAGAAACTTCCGCATATTTTCTATAATCCGAAATTAAGTTAAATTCTATTACTTTTGGTAATATAATAGCATTTGCTAAACCATGTGGAACATGAAAATGTGACGTCATTGGGTGAGAAAGTGAATGTACTAACGCAGTACCTGTCATTGCAAACGCCATTCCAGCAATCGTACTGCCAAGTAATACTTGCGCCTTTGCTTCTTCGTTTGTCGGATCTGCATAAGATTGCGGTAAATATTCGATTATCATTTTCATAGCACCTATTGCTAACGCATCACTAACTGGTTGCGATTTATTATTTACATAAGACTCAATCGCATGAACTAAAGCATCGATACCTGTTGCAGCAATATGTGGTTGTGGTAATGTAAATGTCATTGTAGGATCGATAAAGGCATACGTTGGTATAACATATGGACTAGCTAAAACAAATTTTCTTTTAGCTTCTTCATCTGTTATTACAGCAACATTTGTTACTTCACTTCCTGTACCAGCAGTTGTCGGAATAATAATCGTCGGTGGTAGAGGCCCTTGTATAGGTTGCATTCCCCGACCATAATTATTTAGATTTCCTGGATTCACTACACCTACAGCTACACCTTTAGCAGCATCAATACTACTTCCTCCACCAAGGCCTATAATCAGTTGACAATTGTTTTGTAAATACATATCACGTGCTTCATGAACTGCCTGTAATGATGGATTAGGCTCAACTTCTGCATAAACGCTTACATCTAATCCTTGTTCTACTAAAATATTTTTTATTTTCTCTACCACACCCACTTGTTTTAAACCTTTATCACTAACTAATAAAACTTTTTTTATATTCATATCTTTAATGGTTTCAGTTAAACTTGTTTCAATAATATTTCTTCCATACTTTAAGACTGTTGGGAAAAACGTTGAAAATTGCTGATTAATTAAATTCACATTCATCACCCATTATTATGAAATATTTGTTGAAATAAATTTCGTTTCAAGATATTCTGAAATGCCATGACCGCCTTCTCTACCTACGCCACTTTCTTTAAATCCGCCAAATGACCCTTCTGTTGCAAAGGGATATGGGTCATTAATGCCAATAATACCGAATTGTAATTTTTCAGCTACTCTATATGCTCTAGATAAATCTTGTGTAAAGAAATATGCTGCAAGTCCATACTGGGTATTATTCGCCCGTTCAAGAACTTCCTTCTCATCACTAAATTTAAAAATAGGCGCAACTGGACCAAATGTTTCCTCATATGAAATTTTCATATTATCAGTTACATCTCGAATAATGGTAGGTTCAAAGAAATACCCCTTGGTCTGCTCTACACGCTTTCCTCCTGCAACTAATACTGCTCCTTTGACTAATGCATCATCAATATGTTCCTGCACTTTTTCTATCGCCTTTTCGTTAATCAATGGCCCAACATCTGTCGACTCAGATAAACCATCTTGTACCACTAACTTGGAAGTTGCCGCTTTGTAAAGTTCTACAAATTCATCATAAATCTTTTCATGCACATAAAATCTATTTACAGATGTACATTGTTGTCCCGCGCATCCAAATTTTATTGTCAACGCTCCTTCGACCGCTGCCTTCAAATTAGCATCTTCAAATACGATATAAGGTGCATGTCCACCAAGTTCCATTGATATGCGTTTCATTGTATTTGTTGCCTTATTTGCTAATTCTTTTCCAATTTCAGTAGACCCTGTAAATGTAATTTTTCTAACTTCATTACTTTCAAGGAGTGGCTCTGTCACTTCACCAGCTGGTCCAATTAATAAATTAACAACACCTTTTGGTAATTCGCATTCCTCAAAAATTTTAAACAGTTCAATCGCACTCATTGGCGAAGCATTTGAAGGACGTAAAATAACTGTACAGCCTGCTGCTAATGCTGGCGCCAACTTTCGAGCACCCATCGAAAGTGGGAAATTCCATGGTGTAATGGCTGCAACAACACCAACAGGTTGTTTAATTTCCATCAGTCTCTTTCCTTGTTTTGGTGAAGGGATAACTTCTCCATATGTTCTACGAGCTTCTTCTGCAAACCATTTAAAAAATGAAGCTGTACTTTCAACTTCATAACGGGCATTACGAATTGCTTTACCCATTTCTTTTGTAATTGTCTGTGCTAAAATTTCTTTCTTCTCAAGAATTTTAGATGCAACTTTTTCTAAATAAATAGATCTTTCCAATCCCGTTAAGCCTGACCAACCATCAAAGGCATCAGCAGCTGCTTGAATCGTTTTTTCAGCATGGTCTTTTGTTCCCTGTGAAATTTGGGCAAAAACTTCTAATGTTGAAGGATTAATTACCTTTAATTTTTTATCTGTTACAATCCACTCATTATTAATATACATATCATGTCCTCCTACTAAACTTGTAATCTAAAAATTTCAATTTCTTCTTATTAAAATTTATTTAACAGTAATTACTTCTTTCTTTAAATGCGGCATTACTTCAGTACAGAATAGTTCTAGAGATCGCATTACTTTCTCTTGAGGAATTGCACGAGTAAAGTTATACAATACCAAATGTTGGCATCCCGTTTTATTTACTAAATTTTGAATTTTTGCAAGTACTTGTTCAGGTGTACCAACAATGCAAAATTCACGGTCTACTAATTCATCATATTCACCTGTTAGTTGGTCCAACGTTTCTCCTTCGCGCAAATTAGATGCATCAAACCCATCTGGACTGAACCATTTTTTCCAGATAAATCCAGCTCCTTTCTCTTGCCAATACTTTGCCTCTTCTTCCGTGTCATATACAAAAACATCACGAATTAAGGCAATGCGTTCACCACGTTTGCGGTTGTAACCATGTTTATTTGCCTCATCAACGTATGCGTCAAATAATTTATTAATAACTTTGTAATCTGTATGAATGATTACAGGTAATGCACCACGAGCAGCGGCCCAACGAATAGATGATTCACTGGAAGGGAATGGGTGCCACAAATCAAATGTTTCTTGATACGGTAATGGGACAATACCCACTTCTTCGAGAATGCCATCTTCATTTAAACCCTCTTGGTAATCTTTATAGCTATAGTCAACTGGCACCGGAATATGATAGTTTGGACTATAATGGCTAAAAGTACCGCCTTTCCATGCTTTTTGGATTATGTCAAAGAAATCTTCGAACACTTCTTTATTGCGAATATTTTCTATTGGATCCTTATTAGAAATTCCTACATTATTTTTTTGTGCCAGTGTTCGAACCCAACGTTCTTGGTAACCCCTGTCAAACGCAGCAAATGCCCTTCCCTGTAACATTTGATCTAGAATTGCTAAATTTTCAGCCAAACGGATAGGGTCATGAGTAGGTAATACGTTACCTAATTGACCTATTCGAAGGTTCTTTGTTTGTAAACCTAAATACAATCCAAGCATTATGGGATTCGTTGATACTTCATAACCCTCCACATGAAAATGATGTTCAGTAAAACAAAGTCCATGGAAACCGTGTTTATCAATATACTTTGCTTGTTCAGATAAATCTTTTAATAGTTCTTGATAAAGTTTGCGATCTTGCCCTGCAAAACGTCCCATATGTTCTACTTCTTCTCGTCCAGCTATTACGGGCAAATAAAACATAGAAAACTCCATTGGACCATCCTCCCTTAGACCATGACTTTTATTTGAAGGCTAATTAATATAAAGCAATCTTTGTGCCAACTAACTTTGATATCTAACACAGAGCTTTATAGCTTTTTCTTGAAAAAAATCTGTTTTGATCGTGAAGAATTTTTGTCTACACATGAGACACCCGAACAGATTTGTCTCAAAATGAGGCACAAAGAAGCTATTCGGACGACCGAATAGCTTTTACGTTTATAATTGGTTCAATCACTCATTCAAATATAGCTTTTAACACTTATTATTTAAGGGAATTATCAAATGTTATTAAAAAATTCTTCATTTAATTCATGTACAAATAAATTAGGGAAAATTAGCAAAAAAATACTATTGATTACATAGAAGTTTTTGTAATATTATATATTTAGATAAAAAACAAACATCTTAATTTGTTAGGAACGTTCTAGAATCGCGTTTCTCTCTTTCATAGATACCCCTAACAATCCCACTGAAATTGTTATCTTAGAAATCTTTTTATCTCCAAAAGAAAAATGCTCCAATTAAGTAAGATGGTTTATTTCCATCTGGCTACTAAATTAGAAGCAATTTAATATAAGTAAACGTTTTCAATTTTTAATTATTTAAAATATTATCTTTCTCTAAATCATATTTTTTTAACTTTCTATATAATGTAGCTCTCGAGATATTAAGTTTTTTAGCTACTTGGGTTAAATTCCCATTATATTTTATCATCGCATTAATAATTTCCTGTTTTTCTAACTCATCGATTGTTTTTAATAATATTTTTGAATTATCAATCACTTGTCTCTCACTATCGGACAAGACACTGGCTACTAGATTAGAATCGATGATATTATCCTGTGCAAGTATTACTAAACTGTAAATTTTATTTTCTAGTTCTCTTACATTACCAGGCCAATGATAATTCCGTAACTGTTTCATTGCCTCAGCTGAAACGGAGATATTCTTATTTTCTTGCTTATTATACTTATCTACAAAGAAGTGGATCAATTGTTCGATATCTAATTCACCACGTTCTCGTATAGGTGGTAATTTTAAAGAGACGACATTTAATCTAAAATAAAGATCTTCTCTAAATTTTTTTTCTTCTACTGCGCTAATTAAATCTACGTTTGTTGCTGCAATTACCCTAACATCTATTTTTTTTGCTTGCTTGCCTCCTACTCTAAAAATCTCTTTTTCCTGTAAGGCACGTAGTAAATAAACTTGCTGTTCTAATGGCAGCTCACCTACTTCATCTAAGAAAATAGTACCTGTATCAGCCAATTCAAACTTACCAAGTTGTCCACCTTTTTTAGCACCTGTAAAAGCTCCTTCTTCATATCCAAATAATTCACTTGCAATTAATTCTTTTGGAATAGCACCACAATTTACTGTAATAAAAGGTTTACCTGCTCTTGAACTACTATCGTGAATTGCTCGGGCAAATAATTCTTTCCCTGTACCTGTTTCACCTAAAATTAAACATGTAGCATTTGAACTAGCGACTTTTTTGGCCATACTTACGACATTTTTCAAACTCGAACTCTCACCGATTAATTTATCAAAAGGTGAATCTTGTTCTTTCATTAATAGTTCAAAACTACATTTTTTTATTTTCAAAACCCATCCTAAAAGCTGATTGTTCTCTCTCAACTGCTTTAAATAAATTTTCACCTTCAAACCACTACTCAAGTAATCTACATATTCTACTTCTAAATCGGACAAGAGCATATAAAAGTTTAATTTAGGAATATCAAGATTTTGAACATAATTGATTTGTTCAATTTTTTTGAAATTATTATCTACAATTGTTCGATTAATATAGCGATTTAAAATTTCTCCATTCTCATGAATCAATAAAATATTATCGTATTCTGTATCTATCTCAAAAATAAATTTATCATTCAGTAATTTTATTGTCTGCAATGTGTAATATTCCATCTTATTCGAAATAGATAATGTTGCTGCTTTAATTAAGCTAAATACATGTGGGGATATTGAATCTAAATCACCTGTTAAATCTAACACACCAAAAATATTATGGTCATGGTTATTTTTTAACGGAAATGCATAACAAAATATTTCGTGAAACATTTTCGAGTAATGTTGTGGACCTACCGTTAAAATTGGTTGTTTATGTTCAATTGCTAGTTCTACAGCATTTGTTCCAGCTACTTCTCTACTTAAGTTTGCTCCTATTTTATTATTTATCTTTGATAAATTATCTATTGTAATTTCATCTCCATATAAATTTAAAAGAATTGCATTCTCGTCAAATATCTGTATTACCGAGTTACTTCCATGTAAATATTCTGCAATTTTACTTACAGACTCATCAACAATGTCTACAAATAGCTTTTGTTTCAAAGATCTTTTATGTGGTTTTAATGTTAATGTGCTTTGTAAAAAATTCACTGAATTATTTTTACTCGCCCTCCAAGAAGCAGCTATTATCTCCGGTACCTCTGGATTAAGTTGATCCATTTCCACAAAACTTCCCCAATATTCCGAAAATTTATCAAATTCAGACTTTTTGAATTTCAATTCTACCCCTCCCCTTAGTTAACTTCGTATTGTCAAAACTTATATATATAAATCGCTAATAATCGTTGGTTTTACAGTCTTTTATGCAAAAAAACTTGCCACCCCCTGAATTTTGATGTTAGTTGAGGTTACCACACCACACAAC
>NZ_RBZN01000071.1 GCF_003628435.1 Ureibacillus endophyticus
TTCTATAACAATGAGCGTTATCAAGAAAAACTAAACGGCTTAAGTCCATTAGAATATAGGACTCAAGCCGCTTAGAGCATTTTTATTATTTCCACTGTCTACTTGACTGGGAGCAGTTCAAAATCTTACAAGGTGCTATTTTTAGGCAATCTTAATGCCCCATTGCATCACTATATTTTCCTGTGATTTTTTCAATTTCTACTTCGAATAGTTCTGTTTTAGGAAGGGCAGGATACCCACCTTTTTCAAAAGTCCAATTAGGATCGCCGTATTTTTTCCATAGACAATCATAAAACCATACTTTTTTCTCATCATCTTCTATATGTTTAATCGTTCCAAAAATGACTGCACTTGTATAGCCTAGTGCAGATTGACATGCATATTTTTTTCCAGGTACGATTTCGCCCATTTCACTTATTTCGATACAAACGCGAGGATTGTTTTTTACGTTTGACCAGAAATGACTTTCACGTAAATTTCCTATATGTACATATAGTTTTGTGCCTTCCTCATACACAAACACAAAAGGAATCACATATGGATAACCATCTTCACTAACCGTAGCTACGTGCGCTACTTTTGCATGCTTAATAAAGTGATATGCTTCTTGCTCTGAAATTTCGCGTCTTTTATTGTTTATTGTTCCTCTCATTAATAACACTCTCCCTTCCATAATATATATTCTAAATACTTCTTTTAATTCCTCTATTTTTGTATACTTTTTTCTAGATTCTTAAATGATTTATCATTATATTTAAAACATATTCTTAGCTTTATTTATAAAAAACGAAGAATGTGATAGAATTAATTTAGTAAACAAACTAGGGGGTAAATGTAATGGCTAGCAATGCATTAAAAAAAGATGCTAAAATCTCTCCAGAACGTGTAGATGAAGCATTATCAATTCGTGACCGCTTAATTATCGAATTATTAGTAAGCGTACTTGATGAAAAGTTAGTTATTGAACGTCATATCTTAAAAGAACGTTTAGCAAACCTTGTTGAACTTGCAGATTATGACGGAGAGTTAAAAGAAACTCTTCACGGTATTGTAGCTAAAATGTAATAATTAAAGGAGGCTTATTTTTTTAGCCTCCTTTTTTTTGGTCATATTACTTGTGGACAAACATACACTTTCAACATACATACTACTAGAGGAGGATGTTATGTTAGAAAGTGCACTTTTATATATGGTTATTCTAAGAATTATCTCCGGAAGCATTGAAATTACGGCAGCTGGTCTCATGTATAAGTTTCAATCATTAGAAAAAGCGCTTGCGATCAACTCGATGCTCGCCCTTGTTGGACCAACAATTTTAATTATTACAACTGGTATTGGCATTGCAGGAATAAGTGAGAAAATTTCCTTTTTAAAAATGATTTGTTTGTTTAGTGGGGTTGTATTAATCTTGATTAGCCTAAAAATAAAATAATTATTTAAACCAGCCTTGCCGTCTAAAATAAAGTAACATTGCAACTCCAATAATAAACATCAATGTAAGGGATAAAAAATACCCATATTTCCATTCTAGTTCGGGAATATTTTCAAAGTTCATCCCATATATCCCAGCAATGAACGTTAGTGGTGCAAATATGGATGTAATAATGGTTAATAGTTTCATGACATTATTTGTCTGATGTGAGTTTAATGATAAATAACTATCTCGAATGTCTGAGGTAACTTCTCGGTTAGTCATGACCATCTCAGATAATTTCAACAGATGGTCATAGATATCCGAAAAGTATTCCCTTCTTTCACCCACACGATTTAAGTTTAAATGATGGGAATTTAACATACGATATAGTAAATCACGCATGGGATTGATTGTATGCAGTAAATTTAATAACATATTACGGGTTTCAAATAATTCATTCATTAGATGATTCATTGACTTCGTATTTTCAATCATTTTTTCTAACTCGTCTTCAATTTTATAAATAATAGGGAAATAATTGTCCACAATTTTATCTAAAATCTCATAAAAAACATAATAGGTATCACAATCAGCTACAGACTCCATAGACAACAGATGATTCCAAACTTTTGATACTTCAAGGGATGGGACTTTGTGGAACGTAACAATACAGCTTTCACCTACAAAAAAATCCAGCTCATCTTTAATAATCGTCTTATCTTCTTCCCGTACGATATGTGTTACATAATAAGTATAGTTTTTATAATAATCGAGCTTTGGCCTTTGAAATTCCTGCACACAATCCTCCACCGCTAAAGGATGAAAGTGAAAAGTATCTGTAAGATGTTTAATCTCCTCTTCTGTAGGTTCACTAAAATCCACCCAAAACCATTTATAATCAGATAACACCGCATTATCAATTGACGTATTTTTATCTAAACGATTATCTTTAGTTATTCCAATAAAATTTATCATCGGCTAATATCCTTCTTAGTCGTTATATCATAAAAGGATTATCCATTTTATAAGCATGAATAAACCAGTGAATCGCCTCATGTAATTTATGTGGCGCTTTTGTAGATATTTGGTGTCGTTCATTTTCAAAAAGGACCAGTTCTTTATTCGGTAATTTACCGTTTAAAATTGATACATAAAGTTATGTATCTGACAAAAGAGCGGATATATAAGAATATCGGCTCTCCCTTCCCCTTTACTTCATTATTTAGTTCGACACCATCACCCATTATTTTTAAACTTATACTTGCCACTTCAATTATCTCAACTAGTTATACAAACCCTAATACTACTACAAAGTTTTAGCCAAATTGATTATTTTTAAGCATTGGTAGATTTCGTCATTTAATCTCTAGAATAATTTACACTTTTAAAGCAATACTTTTTGGGAAGGGAGGAGTATTAATGTATTTTTATAAAGAAGATTTAATCAACATGATTGTTCCAGATAAACCCGATCCAGCAGCTGCAAAAGTATTACAAGAAGCATTGGGTGGTCGCTTTGGCGAAATGCGCACAATGATGCAGTTCTCATTCCAAAGTGCAAACTTTAGAGGAAAAGCAAAACAATATCGTGATTTAATTCGTGGGGTCTTTTTAGAAGAAATAAGCCATGTAGAGCTTGTCCAAACAACAATTAACCAATTATTAAATGGTGCAGGCGATTATGGTGTTGGAAGTACTGGTGTAGACCAAGCCCCACTAGATGAAGCGATTAAACATGCAAACCCTCACCACTTCATCATGGGTGCACAAAGTTCGTTACCAGTTGATGCAGCAGGTAATCCATGGATGGGGAATTATGTATATAGCCACGGAAATTTAGTGGCTGATTTACTCGATAACCTTGTACTCGAATCGACTGGAGTTCTTCAAAAAACAAGAATTTATGAAATGAGCTCTAATAAAACATTTAGGGAAACATTAGCTTTTTTAATCGTACGTGACAATGCGCACCAAAATGCTTTTGCTAAAGCTTTAGAGACGCTAGGTGTAGACTGGGCAAAATTATTCCCTGTTCCTAACTATGACATTAATAAATATCCTGAATGCCGTAAATATGTAGATATGGGCTTCCATAACGCATTCTTCAACTTCCGTTTGGATCCTACTAGTGTGGGAGAAATCTTTAACGGTGTATCTCCAAGTCGAAACGGCGGACAATTACAAGTAGTCGATCCACCAACACCACATCCAATTCCTGACCTACCTGAAATGCCAAATGAACATAGCCCTGGATTATGGGATTTAAATAATTAGGTAGAAAAAGTGCTAGCCAAATGTAAATTTGACTAGCACTTTTTAAGATTAAGAAATCGGTTGGATTAACTTTTTCTGATTTCTTTTAACTGGATCTAACCGTCTCTCTATGATGCCTAGTATAATGTCAGCTAAAATAGCCATTAGAGCTGTTGGTAGTGCACCTGCTAAAATAATAGCCGTTCCATCCGTTGCATTCGTACCTCGAATGATGATGTCACCAAGGCCACCTGCTCCAATAAAGGCACCGATTGCTGTAATACCTATCGCCACAACTAGCGCAATACGTATACCAGTTATGATAACCGATAGTGAAAGTGGAAGTTCCACCATATATAACACTTGAGCTTTCGTCATCCCCATACCGCGCCCAGCATCCGTAACACTTTTATTAATGTTTTTAATGCCAACATACGTATTTTTAATTACTGGTAATAGAGAATACAAAAACACCGTTGCAATAACTGTAGACTTTCCTAGCCCTAGTACGAGCATAATGATTGCCATTAAAGCTAGCGCAGGTATCGTTTGTATAATATTTGCAATCGTCATTACTACTTTAGATAGTTTGCCATATTTAGCAATTAATATCCCCAGTGGAATACCGATAAGAGCTGCTAATAGGACACCGTAAATTGAAATTAAAAAGTGATCAAAAAATTGACTAAAGACATATAAACTATTTTCTTTCATGTAGAAGAAAAATTGTTCAACTGTCGACATTTGCGTCATATCTTGCATTACTTTTCACCTCCAGAAAAGTAATTATGTTCAACTAAAAATTGTTCAGCGACTACTGCTGGTTCAATTAAGTTATTATCCGCTAAAAAATTCAACTTTTGCATTGTTTCTGTGGAAATTTGACCAACAAGACGATTAATTGCTTCACGTACTTCTGGTTTTTCTTCCAATAAAGCAGTATCAGCAAAAGGACTTGCATCATATGGAGGGAAGAAATTTAAATCGTCTTCCAACACGACTAAATCATATGAGGCAATACGGCCATCTGTTGTATACCCTAACACAACATCTAACTCTCTAGAATTGACGGCTTCATAAACTAAACCAATTTGCATCGGATATGTTCTAGCAAAGTCAAATCCATATGCTTCTACAAATGCTTTATAGCCATCCCCTTCACGATTCATCCAAGAAGTATCCACTCCTGCTTCAAGTTCACTTGCAACATCCGCTAAATCACTAACTTTTTTCAAGTTATATTTATTCGCTGTTTCTCTCGACACCATAAACGCATATGTGTTTTCAAATCCGTACGAATCAAAGAACGTTTGTTGGAAACGGTCAGCAAAAGCCTGTTGGACGAATGCTAATGCTTTTTCGGGGTCTTTGATTGGTTCTGCTTGTAGTGCCCCTGTTAAATCAGTTCCTGTATAACGAACCGCAGAAATGTTGGCATCCCCATTAACCATTGCTTGATGAACTACTGTACTAGAACCAAGGTTATTGATAATCTCTACCTTTTCGTCTGAATAATGTTCAATCATATACTTCATCATATAAGCTAAAATTTGCCCTTCTGTTGTTACAACAGACGCAATTTTTAGTTCATCGCTATTTTTACTTGTTGTTAAGTTACATGCACTAACTAGTAGTGTCATAACAAGAACAATTACAATTAAAAGTTTCTTTCTCATGATGTACGCCCTCCTTCTAAACGAAGACCTTTTGGCGTTACAAATTTTTCTAGCTTCCCTAAAATAAAGTCTGCTAAAAGTGCAAGTAATGTAACAATAATTGCTCCACCTAAAATTAACTCAGTTTGATATAAGTTAAGACCGTTAAATATAAAGTCTCCTAATCCACCCGCTCCAATATAAGAAGCTAATGTTGCCCATGAAATGACATAGACAGCAGATAAACGAATTCCTGACATAATAACTGGTATTGCAAGAGGCAATTCTACTAGAATAATAGATTGCAAGTTCGTCATCCCCATCGCAATGCCGGCACCTTTTGTATTTTCATTTACAGAACGCATACCAATAAACGTATTATTTAATATTGGTAGCAGTGAATATATACATAACGCAATCACTGCCGGTACTTTACCTACACCAAAGAATGGAATCATGAGCGCTAATAAAGCAAGCGAAGGAACGGTTTGTAAAACACTAGTAATATTCAACACAATTTTTGATAACCACTTTGTTTTCGATAATATAATCCCAAGTGGGACGGCACAAAGTACACCTAATAAAAGAGCAATCATTGAGATATAAAAGTGTTCCCATGTTTTTAGTAGTATTTCAGAGCTATTTTCAATGAAAAATGCGATCATTGCGCAATCAGCTCCTCTATTACTGCGATACCAGCTGCCTCTTCTTTTGTTGCTGCAGCAGGTTCTTCATCTCCCCAAATTGTGTCATAGACGATATCAACAATATTGGCACGTGTAACTAAACCGACTAATCGGTGCTCCTCATCAACCACAGGGATATTTTTTAAGTTACGCTTTAAAATTCTACGAACAGAATCTTGCAATTTCGAACCTGTCTTCACGTAGAATACATCTTTCTCATAAACTTCAGAAATACTCTTCATCG
Source organism: Ureibacillus endophyticus (assembly GCF_003628435.1). GTDB lineage: Bacteria > Bacillota > Bacilli > Bacillales_A > Planococcaceae > Ureibacillus > Ureibacillus endophyticus. Next base: position 6,253 of record NZ_RBZN01000071.1, read on the forward strand.
TTCTACGTGCGCCAGTAAAGCCTTCTACATCTAAATATCCTTGTAGTCGATTGTCGCCATCTGTTACAAATAACGTGTCAACGCGCTTTTCAACCATTAATCGAATGGCTTCATCAATACTCTTTTCAATCGTAATGGAGATTGGTTTTATCATTACTTCATCAACGGTTTTCACATTTGGCTTTTGTTGAATAAGTCGATGTGATCCGATAAATTCTTTAACAAAATCATTAGCTGGATTTGCTAGTATATTATCCGGTGTATCAAATTGAATGAGTTTTCCTTCATGCATAATCGCAATTCGATCAGCTAATTTGATCGCCTCATCCATATCGTGGGTAACGAAAATAATCGTTTTATTTAAACGTAGTTGAATGTCTTTGATAAGATCTTGTAGGGTATCACGGGTAATCGGGTCAAGAGCACCAAAAGGTTCATCCATTAAAATAATGTCTTGATTCGCTGCAAGAGCTCGTAAAACACCAATTCTTTGCTGCTGACCACCTGAAAGTTGTGATGGGTAAAAGTCTAAATAGGATGGTGGTAAATTGACAAGTTCGATTAAACGGCGGGCCGTCTCATCTTTCTTTTCTTTTGACCATTTTAATAAATGTGGAACGAGCGTAATATTATCACGAATCGTCATATGTGGCATTAAACCTATTTGTTGAATTACATAACCGATACTCCTTCGTAAAGTAACAGCATTCATTTTAGTGATATCTTTACCATTTAACATCATTTTTCCGCTTGTAGGCTCGACCATGCGATTAATCATTCGAAGTGCGGTGGTTTTCCCACTACCACTTGTTCCGATAAATGCAATAAATTCCCCCTGTTGTATTTCGAGATTTAATTGATCAACTGCAACTTTTCCACCTCGATATATTTTTGTTAAATTTTCAATCTGTAACATGCTTCTCACTCCTCCCTTATAATTTTATCTGGATTCTACATCCAATTTAAAGGGAAAACCATTTTGCAATATGTAAATGTGACAATTTAATGAACTTTTAGTGTAATTTTTATGGCAAACCTCCTATCTTTTTTATTAAATTTATCCATTGTTAACCCTTGGGAATACAGTCTTTAATGCAGAAGTGAAAAACAGTTTTACTGACTTAATTATCAGAAAATTTAAATTTTTATAGACTTGACATAAAAACACTGTTTTAAAGCGAAAAGTAAGCAAAATGTAGAAGTATATTAGGTAAATAAAGAAACAAAAGGGTACCCAAAAATCTTTGGATACCCTTAGAAATAACTTTTTGAAAGAATTGTTATGTTGAAGCACAATCACCAGTATTTTCTCAAAATAGGTTTTCAAACGGACTCATTACTTTGTGATATTACTCTCAACGATAAATTTTAATCTGTTTAAATTATTGTGCCAGAACTGTTCGTAATATGCTAACCAATCTTTTAACTCTTCTAATGGTTCAGGTTGTAAATGGTAGATTTTCTCTCGCCCATTTTTTTCTCCGCGCACAAGTCCTGCTTCAGATAAAACATTTAAATGCTTCACCACAGCAGTTCTAGTTATGTCAAAATGCGACGATATTTCAGCAATGGATTGTTTTCGTAATGATAATAAATAGAGGATATCTCTACGGTTTGGATCTGCTATTGCTTGAAACACGTCATACTTTGCCAATTTTTCAGTCATTATCCTTCAACCAGATTTTTTAGTTTTTGAATAATGCCACTCCAACCTAAATCCATTGTTTTACGAATTTCAGTGTTTGGTCGGCCAGCTTTAGGAACAATTGCTCCGTTTTCTTTCCAACCACCGTGAACTAATGTAAATTCCGTTTCTCCGTCAATTTCTTCTAGTAAAAACGAAACGATCCAACCATCAGTATCCCATTGGAATACCAATTTTTTTGGTTCATCAATTTCAATCACTTTACATGGTGAAGGCCCGAAAGGAGATTGAATTGTGAACTCATGTCCCTCTTCTAATTTAAAGTCACTAGGCATAAACCATTGTGAGATTGCTTCAGCAGTCGATACGTATTCCCAAACTTTTTGAATTGGTGCTTGAATCATCACCTTTTGAATAATGTCTGGTAATACTTTTTGTTCGTTTGTCATTATAGTTGCTCCTTAATAGTTGCTTGATTACCTCGATATTATATATAACCAAACGGTGTTATGTCAAACATAAGAAAAGCGGAGATCGCTCTTCCTTTTATCATGTAGATTAAGCGGAATTAGTGCTATGAAAAACAATTGTATATTTATTAGTTGTCTTCATACGCAGCGTGCCATCTCTGCATGCATTCCTTATATCACAAAAATAATGATTGCATATATCAACGGAAATAACGTCAATATATAGCCATATTTACTTAAACTTCTTATGAATAAAAATACGACTCCTATTAACCAAAGCGCGATGAAAATAAGATCAATATAATATTCAACCTCTAAACTTCCATGTTCCAATAAAGGGATTGAAATGAAAAAGGCGAAAACCCCGGTCCATAAAATATGGATAATTCTGTATATTTTAAGCATCATGAGTACCTCCTTTTAATTACAGACGTATAAATACGAATAAAGATTCTTAAAATATTATTCCCTAATAATGTATTTCAATCAGTAATTGGAGATACTTTTGCTTTATACTTTTCTACTAGTCTACCAAATTGGGAAGCTAAAATTTGTTGGAATAGCATACCGAATACAACTGGCATAACAACTTTCGCAGGAAAGTAAGTGCTTGCAATGACCACTCCTACTGCGATATTTCGCATCCCACCCGTGAAAACGACCGTTGTGACAATACTTGGGTCCTTAAAAAGAAAATGACCAATTACAAAACACATGGCGTACCCTGATGCTGCTAAAAATAATACAACCATTATAATCCCGAAGATATCCCATGTTATGTTTTTTAAAAATGGAGCAATTGCACTACTATTAATCATAACAATTAAAAATAAACTTAATTTCTGGAATGGGGCTAATGGTTTTCCTACCGTTTTATTTATTTTGCCTTTTGTCCATTCATTTAGTAATACAGCAGCAAAAGACGGTAAAACAATCATCCACAATAAATCTAGCATGATAGATATTGTATCAATTTCAATCGTTTGTCCTACAACTACTTTAGATAATAATGGAATAACAATTGGTGAAAGCATTGTATCGATTAAAATAATGGATAAACATAATGGCAAATGCCCTTTACAAATACTTACCCAAATAAAACTTGTTACTCCAGTTGGTACTGCTACAGATAATACAAATCCGATTGTTAATAGATGGTCATGAAATAATACAGATGAAACAAGATACGCCCAAATCGGCATTAAGATATGTAAAAAAGCAATGGTAATTAAAATAACCCAAGGATATTTTGTAAAGCTTCTTAATCCTTGAAAATTCATACTTAAACTACCGGCAAATGTCATAAATGCAAAAAGCCAAGGTACTAAAAAAAGTAAATGTCCGCCTAAATCCTCAAGAAATACCCCTATAACTAAACTAAGCGGTGTTAATATTGGCATCATTCTTTGAAGATATTGGTTTATTTTATCTAGCATTAGAAGCCTTCTTTCTGTTCTTTCTATTTACACTATACACCGAATTTCACTCATTGTTGTAGTGTAAATAAAAAAAGAGTCTTTTGAAGACTGAACTGAACCCTGAATAGTGGACACTTTAAAAAAAGTGGACCTATTCGGGGTTTTACTATTTTCAGAGTGGAGAAACCCCGTTATACTAACTTTACGAATTATGAACGGGAGAACATCATGAGTAACATTATTTTTAACGAACATCAACGCAGCCTAATTGAAATGAATCCAAATGTCACATCAGTATCTGA
>NZ_RBZN01000072.1 GCF_003628435.1 Ureibacillus endophyticus
TTTACTTTTATAACTACCAACGCTTCCAAAAACGACTCAACCACCTGGCACCGATAGAATATCGACACCAGATGGCTGCTTAGTCTCTTTTAAAGCTGTCTACTTGACTGGGGTAAGTCCATTTTGAGACGTCTCCTTTTTTATTTTACAATTAAAGAATCACACTATAAAAAATAACAGAAATAAGTATACCCGTTAAAGCACCTGTTAATACTTCGCTTGGTTTATGACCGAGTAGGGTTTTTAGTTCTTGTATTTTTTCATTTTCATCTTTTTCTGGCCAATGTTTTACTTCACGGAAAAACAAAGCCAGTTCGTTTCGCATACGGTTTATGATGGCAGCGTGTTGGCCGGCTTGGTAACGCACTCCGCTTGCATCGTACATAACAATTCCAGCAAACATAGCGGCAATTGCGAAGGTAGGGGAATTCAGTCCGGTTTCAAATCCGACTGCAGTTGCTAAACTTGTTACAGCTGCCGAGTGAGAACTTGGCATTCCTCCAGTTGAGGTTAATAAAGACCAATCTAGTTTTTTTGAAACTAAAAAATGAATTGGGACTTTAACAAATTGTGCAAATAAAATAGAGAAGATAGATAAAATTAGTGGTGTATTTTGAAAAAGTGCCAAAATAATCATCCCTACCTTTCTTTTTCTATATCAAGTATAGCATAACCGATAACGACTAAATCAATGAATACAGCGTTAATAATACGAAATTTTCATGTTTTCGACTATAATATTCATATTGGAGGGATTACGTTGAAAATCGTAAAAGAAGCAAAAACATTTGAACAAGTAAACACTGAATTATTAATTGTAGGTGTCCAAAAAAATTGTGATCACATTAGTGGATGGAGTAAGTTCGTTTCATTCTATGGAGAAAGTTTAGAAGAATGGATTCGTTCAGGTGATATTAATACAGACCGTAAAAAGATGACGAAAATTCCTTATATCGGTTCGAACAAGAAATTAAAAAGAGTGCTATTTGTCGGTTTAGGAGACACAAAAACGTTAACTGAAAACCAGCTACGTGAAACATTTGGCTTAGTTGGAAAAGAACTTAGAAATTTAAAAGCATGTGAATTCACAATTTGGCTTGAATCATTTACTGCAAGCCCTATTGATGAGAACGATATTGCATATCTCTTTGCAGAAGGTGCGCGCTTAGGTTTCTATCAAATACCAAATTATAAAACAACATCTAATGAAATTGATTTGTATATGGATGCAGTACACTTTGTAACTGAAGCTGATATTGATGAAATTGCTGCAAGTTTTGAAGTTGGGAAAATTTATGCGGATGCTGTAAATGAGGCACGTAATTTAGTAAACTTACCACCTAATCTATTAACGGCTACGGAACTTGCCAATTATGCAGAAAAGTTAGCAAAGCAATATGATTTTGAAGTGGAAATATTAGATAAAGCCCAATTAGAAGAGCTGGGAATGGGCGGAATTTTAAGTGTTAATAAAGGATCGAAAGAAGAGCCACGTCTGATTACATTAAAATATCAAGCAACGGAAAAATGGGAAGGTGTCATAGGGTTAGTAGGGAAAGGTGTCACTTACGATACGGGTGGCTACTCTATTAAACCAAAAACAGGTATGGTAGGCATGAAAGGTGATATGGGTGGTGCCGCAGCAGTTCTAGGGGCTATGAAAATTATTGGTGAAATTCGACCAAACAAAAATGTTGTTGCTGTAATCGGTTCAACAGACAATATGATTTCAGGTGAAGCCTTTAAACCAGATGATGTCATCACAACATATAGTGGTAAAACCGTTGAAGTATTAAATACAGATGCAGAAGGTCGTCTCGTATTAGCTGATGCTGTAACGTATGCTCAGCAACAAGGGGCAAGTTCTTTAATTGATGTAGCAACTTTAACTGGTGGTGTTATTACAGCACTAGGATTTGATAAAACAGGTGCACTGACAAACAATGAAGCATTTTTCGATGCCTTCATTGAGGCAAGTATTGAAACAGGGGAATTTGTTTGGGGCATGCCTTTAACGGAAAATGATAAAAAGCGTATCCGAAAATCAGATGTTGCCGACTTAAATAATTCCCCAGGTAGGGACGGTCATATGATTTTTGGTGGAGGATTTGTCGGTGAATTCATTGAGAATATTCCTTGGATCCATTTAGACATTGCAGGTACATCCGACGCAAATCAAGCCCATGATTTAGGTCCAAAAGGTGGTACTGGGGTTATGGTAAGAACGTTAGCTACGTTTGTCGAACGATTAGGTGAAGCAGTACAATAATTGGACTTCTATATTAGTGATAACATTTCTAGGCGTTTTACCTAGATAACATTCCTTTTCTTTCATATGTTACATAAGAAAAGGAGGTTAAACATGGTTAATTATTATGGAGGATATGGTGGGTATGGCGGTTTTGGTGCATTTGGGTATCCATTTATTGGAGGATTTTTAGGTGGACTTTTAGGAAACGCGTTTTATCCAAATCGTTACCCGTATTATTATCAACCTTATCCATATTATTATCCAAGATATCATTATCCTCGCAGACGTGGACCTTATAGAAGATACTAAAAAAGAAAGCGCGATGAATTTCGCGCTTTCTTTTAACGTTTAAAGACCTTGTTCTTTTTTCATTCTTTCAACTTCTTCTTTTAAATCATCTCTTACTGTGCCAGACCATGGTTTTACTCCTGCCAAATAAGATGAGCGACTCATAATATGACCGCCAACTGGACCTGTAATGAATAGGAAAAGAATCCCTAACAGAATCCCTGGATTAAAATGATCTTCCTTTAGCCAAAAATGAAAAAATACGCCTAGCAGAATACACATAACCCCTAGAGTAGCACTTTTAGAAGCTGCATGTGTACGAGTGTAAAGGTCAGGTAACCGGTAAAGTCCGATTGCACTGACAACAATGAACAATAATCCACATGAAATGAAAAATACAATAAGTATGTTAGCGAGAATTGTCACGAGTAATAATATCTCCTTTCTCTATAAATTTAGAGAAGGCAATTGTTCCAATGAATGATAAAATCGCCAGTAAAAGAATGATTTCTAAAAAGAAGCTCGTTTCAACTACAATTGACAAAAGACCAACTAAAGATATTAGTGCAACACCAATTGCATCCAGTGCTACGACACGGTCAGAAGGATTCGGTCCTTTTACAAGGCGATACAGTAGTGCAATCATGGAAAGCACAATAATTAATACAGCAACCCATAGAAAATATGTCATGTACGGCTCACCTCCATGATGGCCTTTTCAAAGGAATTTTTAATGGAATCAATTGTAGAGTCAATATCATCACTATCGATTACATGAATAAATAGTGATTTTGAATCGTCTGAAACGTGAACTACCACTGTTCCTGGTGTTAATGTAATCAAACTTGATAATAGTGTAATTTCCCAATCTTGTGTTAGCTCTGTCTCATATTTAAAAAAAGCAGGTTGAAGTTCAAGTTTTGGTTTGATAACAAGCATTAATACTGATACATTCGCCAAAATTAATTCTTTTATAAAAAGGAATGCAAGTTTGATAGCTGCCCAAACACGATCAGTATAAAGACGAGATTTAAAGAAACGTCTCATTGCAATAATACATAATAAACCTAGTAAGTACCCGATAATAAATCGGGATAATGAATAGTTAGAGGATAAAAACATCCATAAAAATGCTAAAAATACATTTAGTAGAACTTGAAAGGACATTTAATTTCCTCCTTTCATTACTGCGTCTGTGTAGATGGATGGTTCAATTAAAATTTTTGCTGCATCCTCCATTAATGGAGTTAACCATTCTGTACCAACTCCATAAAGGATTGAAATAAATACTAATAACATAGTAGGGAAAAACATACGGTTATAAACTTTTTTATTCACCTGATTTGATACTTGTCCTTGTTCTCCCCAGAAAGCGTAAATAAAGATGCGCATGACAGAGAGTAAAACAACTAAACTTGACGCTAGTAATAATAGGCTCGTCCAGATATTGCCTGCTTGGAATCCACCTTGGACAATTAGTAGTTTCCCTACAAACCCACTTAATGGAGGGACACCAGCTAAACCGAAAGCTGCGATTAAGTAAAACCAACCTAATGCAGGATACGTTTTCATTAAGCCACCCATTTTTCGTAAATTTGTCGTACCCGTTACGTAGATGACAAGTCCAATTAACATAAAGAGAGCTGCTTTAATTATCATGTCATGAACTAGATAGAACATTGCTCCTTCTAAACCTATTTGGTTCATTTGAGCAACACCAAATAAAATAACCCCTACAGCAATGACGATATTATAAATGATGATTTGTTTAACATCGAAATGAGCAAGCGCTCCGATACAACCTGCGATGATCGTAATAATGGATAAAATTAATAATAGTTCATGCGTATATGCTAAATCATGAGTAAAGAATAATGTATATGTACGCATAATGGCATATACACCAACTTTAGTAAGTAAAGCACCAAATAATGCAAGTACAGGGATTGGTGGTGCCGAATATGCACTTGGTAACCAGAAATAAAGTGGGAAGATTGCCGCTTTCATCCCAAATACCATTAAGAACATAACCGCAATTACCGTAATAATCCCAGGCTGTTTAATTTCTGCAATCTTTAATGAAATATCTGCCATACTTAATGTACCGACTACTGAATAAAGAAACGCTACTGTAATAACAAATAAGGCAGAAGATAATACGTTCACTAAAATATATTTTATCGATTCACGTAGTTGTGCTTTTTCACCGCCAAGGACGATAAGTAAATAAGAAGCCATTAATAATACTTCAAAGAATACGAAAAGGTTAAAAATATCCCCTGTCGTAAATGCTCCATTCACCCCAGTAATAATAAACATAACCCCAGGATAATAGAAGAAGCGTTCTCTTTCTTTCCCAATTGATTCAAATCCATACCAAACAATGAAGAAAGCAAGTACTAGAGTTGTTGTTACGAGTAATGCAGAAACCATATCGGAAACCATCGTAATACCGAATGGTGCTGGCCAACTACCGAAAGTAACGGTTTGTGGTCCATCCAAATAAACTTTATACACTAATGACAGTGCACAAATTATCGCTAAGATTAATCCTAGCATTGTAATAATTCGTTGATAGGCTAATCTTTTCTGATTAAAAATTAAGAACATCCCAAAGAAGAAGGGGATGATGATCGGTAGTAAAAGGAAGTTATTCATGATCTTCACTTCCTTTCATTAATGTCATATCGTCTGTTTTTAATTCTTGATATGCGCGGTATGCCAATACTAAAAAGAATGCGGTTACACCGAAACTAATTACAATGGCAGTTAATATTAATGCTTGTGGAACTGGGTCCACGTAGTCTGTAACCCCTTCAGAAAGAACAGGTGGGGCACTTCCTTTAAAACTTCCCATTGTAAGGATAAGTAAATGTGCACCATGACTTAGTAGTCCTGTTCCGATAATAATCCGTAAAAGGCTACGAGATAATATTAAATAGATAGCTGCCATAAAGAGGAAGCCACAAACAAAAGCCATCAGTATTTCCATTATTCATCCTCCCCAATCGTTTGAATAATGGTCATCGTAACGCCAACAACAACCAAATAAACACCTAAGTCGAACAGTGCAGCCGTATGAAGTGATGTTTTACCAAGTAAAGGTAAATAAAAATAATCAAAGTAATGAGTAAAGAATGGTTTACCCATAAACATTGAGAAAGCTGCCGTTGCCCCAGCAATAATCAATCCTACAGCCACTAAGTAAATATAATTGATTGGAATGATGGATTGAACCGTTTTAATATCAAAGGCGATAATTAAAAGCACGATGGCACTGGCAGTTACTAATCCACCAACAAATCCTCCACCAGGTGTATAATGTCCTGCAAAGAAAATATGAACAGCATAGAAGAAAATCATGAAAAACACGATCTTAGCTGTAAATTGTAAGATGACATCATTTGTTTTCATAATTTCCCTCCCTTTTTGCTCATGCGAAGTTTAATCATTCCGTAAATTGCCATACCTGCGATTGCAAGTACTGTAATTTCAAATAGAGTATCGAAGCCACGATAGTCTACTAAGATAACGTTTACAATATTTCCACCGCCAGCAAGAGTATAAACAGTATCTTTATAGTATTGTGCGATAGATTCAATATATTTTTGTGAATGCGCAGATAGAGCAACTAATGTCACCATTACACCTACTGCAATTGAAACAAAGGCTCTTCCAAAACGGAAACGAGTACGTTCTTCTGCTTTTCGGAATTTCGGTAAATGATAGAAGGCTAAAAGGAATAACGCCACCGAAATCGTTTCAATAACAAGTTGAGTTAACGCTAAATCTGGTGCATTAAACATGACGAAGAATAATGACACCGTATATCCTACTGCACCTAATGCAACAATCGAAGTAATTCGGGATTTTGCAAAAACAGTAGTAATCGTACCAATAACTAACACTAATATTAAAAGAACTTGTGATGGACGTATTGGTGATGCACCTAAAAAGGAAACTTTAAAACCATCTTTAATAAATAAAGTCCCTATGACAATGATTGCAATACCAGTAAACATATAAGATAGATAGCCTCGAATTGAACCTGTCATATAAGTCTTAGAAAGGCGATTCATCCATTTATCACTAAATTCATAGACTATAAAATCATATAAATTATTTAAAGTTAATTTAGCTGGAAATGCATCATAGATTTTTTGCCATTTCGCTAGAATCATAAATAACACAAGGCCAACAACAATAATGCCAAGAGTCATGAATAGTTCTGGCGTAAATCCATGCCAAGCTGATACGTGAATATCAACCTGTTCTGGATTTGTATATAAGAAAGGTTGTATTGCGACAACAGCAGGTTTGACAAATGTGTCTGCAATAACATTTGGAATAAAGAATATGGCAATTACTAAGGAGGCTAAAATCACTGGTGAAATTAACATCCCAACTGGAGCTTCATGTGGTTTTTTAGGTAATGCCTCCAGCTTAATTTTTCCAGTAAACGTTCTAAATACAAAATAGAAACTGTAGATAAAGGTAAATACACTGGCAATCCAAGCGATTATAGGGAATAGAACGCCCCATGTTGTAAAGTTGAATAAATCAAATTCGGCAACCGAAAGCATTGCTGTTAAAAACATTTCTTTACTTAAAAATCCGTTAAATGGCGGTAATCCAGCCATAGAGAAGCTACCAATTAATGCTACTGTAAAACTAATAGGCATTAGACCCATTAATCCACCGAGTTTACGTATATCGCGGGTACCTGTTTCATGATCGACAATACCAGCAATCATAAACAGACTACCTTTAAACGTTGCATGGTTTATTAAATGGAAAATTGCTGCAAAAGCTGCATATTTAAATACAGTATCTTGTGCACCATTTACGTGATAGGCAATTGCTGATACACCTAATAACGACATAATTAAACCTAGTTGACTAACTGTTGAAAAGGCTAAAATTCCCTTTAGGTCGGTTTGTTTCACAGCAAAGAATGAACCCCAGAATAATGTCAATAATCCAATTCCAGCTACTAACCACACCCAAACTTCTGATAAAGCGAAAATTGGCGTAAAGCGGGCAACTAAGTAAATTCCGGCTTTAACCATTGTTGCAGAGTGTAAGTACGCACTTACAGGAGTAGGTGCTTCCATTGCATCTGGCAACCAAATATAGAACGGGAACTGAGCAGATTTCGTAAATGCCCCAAGTAAAATTAAAATTAGTGCAATAACAAATGTATCGTTAGTTGCTAATTCGGGTGCTTGTTCAATTAATTCTCGAATGGAGAATGTTTCCCCCATAATCGATAGTAAAACGAATCCACCGAGCATCAACATCCCGCCGCCAACTGTAATAATGGTTGACTTTAATGCACCGAAACGGGATTTATCACGGTTAAACCAATAACCAATTAGTAAAAATGAGGAAATTGATGTTAGTTCCCAGAATAGATAGAGTGTTATCATATTATCTGATTGAACAACTCCAAGCATAGCAGTCATAAACATCAATAAGTAAATGTAAAAGTTATGCAATTGCTCTACTGTTCGATCTAAATAATAAATCGAATATAGTACTACAAGTGCCCCAATTCCAGAGATAAGTAAAGAGAATAATAAACTTAAACCATCCAGATAGGACACAAAGGATATTCCAAGCGATGGAATCCAATCTAACTGAGCTATTACGGTTTCACCTTTTGAAATCAACGGTACAAATGTAGCATAAAAGGTTACTAGAAAAAGTGGTACAATCAATACGAACCAACCAGTATGTATAGAGCGCACTTTTTTAAAGAAGAAAGGCATAAAAAGCGCAGCTAGGATTGGAATAAAAATACATAATACTTGAAACAAAATTTCCCCCTCCTTTTGTCAAAAAATTTAGATATATAAAAATACAACAGTCAATATTATATCATTTTCTATAGCGTTTTTCACTGCATAGGACCTTTTAGGTAAATCATAAGTTTACTAATTTGATTAAGAAATATGTTGAAATAATAAAATGAGGAAGTTGTTATGAAAAATCCATACTTATATGGCTATTTACCATTATTTACGATTTTACTATTTAGTTTGACCTTTGGAATTTATACGGTTGGAATCTCATTAGACTTTTTAACTTCAATTGGAATTTATTCAGGAATGCGAGAATTTCTAACAGATTTAGAATTACGGGTTTTGTTATTAATTGTATTTACTCTTTGTTTTTTTATGCTCTTTTCTGCATTGAAATTAATAGGGGAGACCATTCATGAAGTAGGGATGCTTTTATTCTCGAAGGATAACGAAGGAGAAACGATTAGTGCAGCGCGGGGTGGGTACGTAATACTCTTTTTCGGCTCTTTAGCATCTGCATTTGGTATCCAATCACTTACTGTATTAATGATTATTCTTGTTTTAACGGTACTCATTTATTTTGTATACAACATGTATAAAATGAGCCAATTTTTAACAATGTCTGGAACGGTGGGTCTATTAATTTATGAAGTTCTGTTTTGGTCTATTTTTATTACCTTAATCATTTATGTTGTTTTAAAACTGTTTAATGGAGTATTAGCGAGTTTGCCGTTTGCTAATTAACAATTATGTTTGGGATGTAATCAAAAAGGGCTTTAGATAAAATCTTAGAAAAATAAAAAAGAGGTGTCCAAAAAGTAATAATTTTTTGGACACCTCTTTTCTTTCTTGATAAATATCTCTTATGAATTATTGTTCCTGCGGTGGTTGTCACCATCCTCGTCACAAAGGAGCTGTCTCAAAATGAGTTTTCAGACAGCTCCTTTCTTACGATTAGTCAAGTATATTTAAGTTATTTCTTTTATTTTAATGAATTAGTTTTAGAAGGGAGGGGTACCCCTCCCTTCTAAAACTAATTTTTTCATGCCGAAAAAACCTAA
>NZ_RBZN01000073.1 GCF_003628435.1 Ureibacillus endophyticus
GGTTTTTTTTACGGACTCTCATACGGTCCCTGGAGCTGTTCGACTTTCCTTCACTTCTACTATAAAAAAATAGTAGCACAAACCATGGCCTTGGTTTGTACTACTAATGTTAGTATGTTTTCACTATCAATAGTGATCGCCGCATTGTTTGATGTCCAAACGATTGTTGAAGCTTCTCCAGCTGTTGTTACTAATTGCGGAGTTGTCTCAATAGCTGATTTTGGCTCACCATTTTGTAATCCTAATGCTTCGTCTGTTAACGCTGTTGCTAATCTCTCTGCTTTTTTGGCTACTGTTTCTGTTTGAGGATTTTGGCCACTCAAAGTTACTGTTATAGGCTTTGATACATTACCTGCTACATCTACTACATACACTTTAAAAGTCCCTGCACTCAAACCTCGTGTTGAAATAGAAACATCATGATTTGCTTTTGAAACTGTTGCTTTATTTGCAAATCCAGCATATGCTAAACTCTCTAAATCACTCCATGACGTAGGATTTTCACTACTTGGTACTAGATAAACAAAACCAACTTCTGTACTTTTTAGATCTACAGTATCTTTTCCAATAATAAATTGCTTATTAATATTATGAACTGTTAGTGTTGGCGGTGTTTTATCCCCCGTTGATCCACCGGTATTTATTGATGGTAGAATCGGTGATGGAGGCATTGGTACTAATTGACCAGTTGGTGTTTCAACTCTACTGATAGTATTATTTATCAAAGTATCAAAGTATCAAAGTTTGAAACCATTGAAGATGGTTGTTCGTCTTCTGGAATCACCAACGTAGTAATCTTTACATTTCTATTGATTTCAACTTTTACTCCTTTTTCTAACGCCAATTTTTGAATTTCACCCACTAACTGTAGGGCCATTGCTTGTGATCTTTCGACTTCTAATTCGTCAATGTTACCTGTTCCAGTTACAATAATGTGTGTTTCAACATTGATTGTAATTTTGGATGCATCTGTATCCAATTGAATATTTGATACAAAGGAAGAAATGTTGATCACTGAAAATTTTGTATCCGATTGAATTACTGAATTATCGCGATAAATATTTAAACTATTAATATTTGAATCGTTAATGTTAAATAACGATGGAGGTAAAATAGCTCCAATTGGGTCTAGAGCTAGAGATGCTAATGCCACCTGTTCTGCTTCCTTAATAATCAGCTCGCCTGTTGTATTAAGTCCGTCAGCGCTAAATTCATTCACTACTTTTCCAGTTAAAATAACATCTCCGTTCACAGTTAAGTTTTTCAATTGTACATAATCTGCATTTACAGTTAAGTTACCTGTAAAGGTTGAATTTTGGCCATCTAAAGTAACTAATGCACCTTGGGAGCCATCCGAATTAAATTCAATGGCATCAATTCTAATAATCTCGTTATCTTTTACAACGGCTTGAAGTTTAGCGTTTTGTAATGCAGCACTATTTTCTCCATTTAAAAGAGCTTTTAAATCAGATGCAACCGTGTATGTAGTATTATCTGTCGTTTTCAACTTATCTGAAATTTCAGAAATTATTAAGGATAAAGTTTCTTCTTTTTCACCTACGATATTTTCTGCACGAACTACAAAGGCTGCCAGTTGTCCACGAGAGACATTGGATAAACCATCAAATGATGTTTTCGTTTTACCAGTAGTTACTCCATACTCATAAAGTGCCGTAATATAGCTCTCATATTCACCACGGATATCTTTTAAAGGTGTAGAGAATCCTGGAGTAGCATTTAATTTATAGGCACCAGAGATAATTTTCGCCATATGGTTACGTTTTACTGGTTCATTTGGCTTAAATGTGCCATCTCCATACCCATTAATAATCCCAGCATTCGCTAGGGCTGCGATTGCACCATAATATTCATTTGTTTTTGGTACATCTTTAAATCCAGGATTAGAAACATTTAGTGTGTCTAGCCCTAAAACACCTGCAATAAGTTTAGCAGCTTGTCCACGTGTGACATTTACTCCAGGGCGGAAAGTACCATCTTGATAACCTTTTATAATTCCACGCTCTGCTAGATTCATAATTTCTTTATAAAAACCATTGTTAGTAGAAACATCTGTAAATGATGTATTTGCTTTTGTTTCAGACGGTGCAACCATTGTCACTCCTGATGCTGCAACAGCTGTCGCCATTGTAGCATGGAAAAGCTTCTTGTATGTTTTCTTCTTTTTCATATACACATTCCTCTCTAGTTATATTTATCAGTTATTTTCCATTATATAGTAATAAGGATACGTTACAATAGACTTATAAAAGATAATGTATTATTGCAATAATTATATGAAAATTATCATTAATGCCAATTATATCTCCTTATAATGTAAATATAGTAAAAATTTTATATAAAACTATTGAGTCTTTAGACCAACTTAAGAACTTCTCTTCAGGACTTATTATATACTTACTCCATTATTATTTATTAAAGCGCATCCTTCTACCTATCACTAAATATAAATGTCAACGTTAATATGTACATTTTTGCTCGTTTAAGGATGTACAAAATTACTCGTCTATTGGTTCGAGATGTTGCTTTAGACGATATGAATTACCTGTAATTGTTACTACACTTGCGTGATGTAAAATTCGGTCTAAAATTACATTTGCTAATTTTGGTTCTGGGAAAATTTCTTCCCAAGATTTAAAGTTCACATTGGTTGTAAATATGGTGCTTTTCTTTTCATAACGTGCATCGATGAGCTGGAAAAATAGCTTCGCATCCTCTGAATCAATCGGTAAATAGCCAATTTCATCAACGATCAATAATTTATACTTCGTATAATGCTTTAAACGACTTTCCAAACGATTTTCGAGATATGCTCTTTTTAGATTTTGAATTAAATCATGACACTTAATAAAATAGGTGCTTGTACGTTTCTTCGCAGCCGTGATTTCAATCGCTATGGCTAGATGGGTTTTACCAACACCACTTGGGCCTAGAAATACAATATTCTCATTCTCTTGAATAAAACGTAAGCTTTGAAAATCGAGTATTTGTTGCTGATTTATGCTTGGTTGAAAAGAGAAGTCAAAGTCTTTCATTTCTTTTAATTGAGGAAATGCTGCGACCTTTACCATCGCATGAATCATATTCTGTTCACGTACATCTACTTCGTAATTCGTTAATTTTATAAATGTATCTATAAATGAAAGCTCATTCATAATACCGAAGTCGATGGCGTCACTTAAATGGAGACCCATTTGCTTTAATTTTAAATACTCCAAGTTTTTTGAAGCTGTTGATAATTTGAGTTCATATTAGGATTCATTTATAGATTTCTCCAATCGCTGCTAAATTTCGTTTCGCTAGATCATTAATATCTGGATAGTTCGGTAGTGCTTTTAATATTGTTTCAAGATAATGGGCTTCCTGGTAATTAAGTTTTGCATCACTTATTTTGTGGTGTGCGATTAGTTCCATGTTATAATGAATCCATAAATGCTCATCATATACTTGTAAACTTACTTTCTTTCCTTGGTACCCTGGTGGGACAGAGTACTGATTGGATTTGTAAGTAATCATGTTCGATGCATTGACCTTTACAGGTGTATGCTTGATTTTATAGGAATCTCTTACTCGTTCAGTTGGTAGCTGGAGTAAGTGATTCTTTTCTTTTTGGAATTCAAGTAACGGAATTTTATTTGTTCCTTGATGAAGTTCACTGTTAATTCGATTACATAAACGTTCAATATAGTCATATAATTCTTCCATATTAAACTTACCTTGATATACATGAATCTCATCAAGTAATTTCATTGTTGTTTCGACTTTCCCCTTTGTTCTAGGACGACCTGCGATACATGGTCTGACTTTAAAACCAAAATCCTTCGCAAATTGGGCAAACTTCGCATTTACTTTTCCTTTTGAAAATTCGGTACGTGCTTCATCCATGACTGTCTTCATATTGTCTGTAACTAGCTCTTCAGGGACGCCACCCAATTTTTCAAACGTTTCCGTTAGGAAAGAAAATAGTACGAATTGTGATTTAGAAATACTCATATAAAAGAATCGTATGCGTGAATGGCTCAATACTAAAACTGCTATATTTATTTCTACTTGTTCGCCATCTTTTGTTTCATACATAATGCTTTCTTTCCAGTCTAATTGTGCTTGTTGCCCAGCACGCGTTTCAAATCGAATCCCACTGTTTCCCATACTTGAGATACGTTCATCTTTCTCGAAATACGCTTGGAATTCTGGTGTAGTCGCAATATAATTTCGAAACGTTGATTGCCCACATTCTAAGCCATGATTATCTTTTAAATACTGCCAAAGATTACGACGATAATAAAACACCTGCTTTAAATCCTCAGATAATAAACTTGCGATTACTGGATAAAACTTATCGATTTTAGATGGTTTATTTCGTTTCTTTTTGGGAACAAAACCATTTAAATATTTTCGATTGTACGACGATCTACTCCTAAGTCCCTTGCTAATTTACTTTTATTTATCTTCATTTTTAACTGCTCCATTATTTTTTTGAATCCTGCTAAGTCTGCAAGACTATTTATTTCAAATTTTGTTTCTATGTTTAGTTGGATATACACTCCTAATCACCTCTAGATTAGTATGTATACCCCGAGCATTTATGTACATAGTTATTCAAGCGATAATGTACATATTTAAATTAGCATTTATAGAAAAATGCGAAGTGATGCATTTTATTCATAAATTTTAGGAATTAAATAGGAATTAAATAGAACCTAAATTTAAATCGAAACTTGATAAAAGAGGTTCTTAGTCAAATGTGGGGTGATGTGTTTTTGCACGTCCCCCTTACTAACCTAAATCTTTGCTTTAAAATGCTTAAAACTTCTGAAACCATAAGCATTTCTTTTGATTACCTTCGATTTATTATTAATTCCTTCTAAAAATCCATTTGAATAATTAAAACTAAAGCTATTCAAAATCTCTACTTGCCAGTTCTTAAATGTTTGTATTGCTTTTATAAACGCTGAGATATTTGATTCTTCTACCTTACGGTAAAAAGCTTCTAATCTTTTTTTAACTTCTGATAGATCATTCGTTGTTTTTGCCCAATCAAACCATTTACAATACGCTTCTTTCAGTTCATAAGCTTTTCTCAATTCACTAGACATCCCTGTGTAGCGTCTTAAATACCAGAGATTTTTCTCCGTTAACTTATCGAACCGTTTATATAAGACATGGCACATTTTCTTACACTTTTTACGATCATAAGAATGCCAATCTTTTTGCACTTTACGACGCACTTCATCTAGTGCCCAATAAATATAACGAGAAAAGTGGAATCGATCTGCTACGATAATGGGGCGATTTAATGCTTTTCTGACAGCTGCCTTAAAGCTTGGATTCATATCCATTACTACAATTACTACAATTTCTACATCAGCTCCATATTTCATTAAGAAATCCTTAATTGTTTCTTTTCGTCGATTGGGTAATATATCAATTGGTTCATATGTTTCAGCGTTCGCAATGATTAGTTGATAGGTTCCTGCATCTGTATCTCCTTTATATTCATCGATCGCAATACATTTTGGTAGATGTACTCCCTCTTTTAGCTGTTCTTTTGCAACTTTTTTAAAGCGACGAATGACTGTTGAACTTGATGTACCAAGGACTTCTGCCACTTCTTTAAATGTCTTGGATTTTACTGAACGAATTCCAACAACTTGGTTCCATTCTTTTGAGTAACGTTGATACTTATCCACGAAAGGGGATCTTTCTGAGAAGCGTTTTCCACATTTACATACATAACGACGGCGTTTATAGAAAAGGATCGTTAATCTTTCAAACCATTTTAAATGCTTAATTTTTTGAACTCGATAATCATGAATTTTAGAAGTCATTTTATTACAAGCAGGACACTGATGTTCTTTCTTGGGAAGAGAAACATATAAAGCTATCCGTTCTCCAATCTCCTCCATCTTATGAACTGTTACACCTTTTAATCCTGGAATATTCATGTTAAAATTCATATTGCACGTATCACCTTTCAATGCTTGTTTCTCGACAATTCAAGTATATCGAAATCGGTGGTTACGTGCTTTTTGTTTTCAAAATTGTAGTAAAACCCCAACAAATATAATAGAGCCATAAAAGAAAAGTCCTTATATAAGATTTCTCTTATACAAGGACTTTTTAAACAACTTTTATAAATAATAATTATTATGAAAGTTTGTCAATATAAACTTTAAATTAATCAGCAGTAATTTCTGATAATACTACTGTTACTGAATCTTCAAAAGTTCCACCTGATTTACCTTGTAAAGTAATTTTAAAGTCACTAGTTCCAGTAGCTGTTACAGCTAAACCTCTAGTACTTAACTTTTTAGCAAGATCTTCTAAATCTAAATGAGCAGTAATATTATAGTTATTAGAACTATAAGTATGAATTGCAGTCCATTTTAAGAAGTCAGTACCAAAAGTTACTACTAATTTATTATCTACAATTTTAGCTGTAACTTTATCATAATTTGGACCATCGAATTCTCCATTTTTCGGATCTTTCGCAAATCTTTCTTTTAAAATTTTGTCAAAATCTTCGAAAGAAATATCAGTAGCTTCTTTAGTTTCCTCAAGTGTTAAATCTTCTAATACAGTTTCTGTTGTAACCCATTTTCCATCAATTAGTGCACCTGTAATAGCATAACCATTATTTTTATCATAGCTTACAAGTGTACCATCTGTTGTTCTACCAACATTTCTTAATTGATAGTTTAGTAATTCTAAGAACTCTTTACCAGTAATTTCTGTAACATCTAACTCAGTATCAAGTTTGAAATTGATTGTATTAGAAACAAACACTGGAGCTCCTAAATCTACTTCTTCAGCTTTAACTACAGTCAGAGTCTTTTTAATTGTTACCGGTTCACCATTAGCATCTTTAGCATCATTATATTTCACATCAACAGTTTCAGCTGCTTCAAATGTATTTACAAATACACCTGTGTCAGTACCTGTTTCAGTTAATCTTAATGTACCATTACCTAAAAGGATATCAACAGAATCTGCAACTGTCGCACTTACATTTAAATCTGCATCCTCAAGAGTTACAGTAATTATATCTCCTTCAACAGCTTCAGTTGTTGATAATGTTAATTTACCAGTTGTACCTGTTTTCTTAGTAACTTCAACATCGTTACCTTTTGAATCTTTTACTGTTGTACCAGGTGCAGCAACAACTTCTACATTGTCACCGTTAATATCTAATGTAGCTTCTTTAGATTTTACAGTAACATTTAGAGTACCATCATTATTTTCGATTGCAACTGGTTGATTGTTATTGATAACTACGTTAATTGCACCTGCACTATTATTTACAATTCTTGCACCAGTAGTGTCATTTACAATGATATCTCCACCTACAGTAACACCATTTGCAAGTACGAATGAGTTATCTTTAACGCCATTAATAATTACATCTCTTGCGATTGAACCAGCTGTATAATCAACGTGAGCTTCATCAGCATCAATCACTAAATCTTGAGCAACAGCGCCACTAATAGTAATTGCAGATGTTTTTGGAGCTTTGATTGTTAAATTCTTAGTATTAGCAAGATCTACAGTTAATGCATCAGTACCTTTATAATCGATTGTTACATCGTCAGCATTTGTTGGTTTTGCTCCGCCAATAGCCTCAATTGCATCATCATCAATTGTTGTTTCTCCATCAGCAATTAATGCTTTGATAGCAACATTAGTTGGAATCGCAACATCAACATCAACAACATTGAAGTAAATATTTCCATCTGCATCTTTACCAACCGCTACAGTTGCACCACGTTCTAATAATCTTTCGAATGTAGCAATATCAACTGGACTGTTGTTTTGACGGATATTATTCTCATTATAAGAATATTCATAAACATTACCATTTGAAGCAACTAATTCAAATGTGTTGTCATCTTTATTTAATAAAGTTGCATTTGTATAACCAGTAATACCAGTAACTTGTGCGTATGAAGTAAATGTCGCTGTTACAGTATCAGTTGGTGATAAAGTGATACCAGATTGAGATGAAGTTGCATATACACTTACAGTTGTTGGTGATTTTGCAGTAATGCGAACATTTACTCTTGAATCAGTAGTAGATAATGTCTTTGTAACTGTTGTTGATTGATGTGCATGTAAAGTAGTACCACCAATACTTACTTCTCCTTCACCTGCAGATACACTAAATGTAACTTTTGTTTCTTCATTTGCTTTACGTTCTTTACCATTTTGGTCAACTAAACGATAAGAGAAATTAGCTGCTTCACGTACTGCAGTAAATGAAGATTGTTTTTTGTTGTCATCATTTACTAACACTAAGCTTGTAGAATAAGTAACCTTGTCTGTGAAGAATGTTGATTCTGCAGTTACTTGTGTATCATCTTTATCAAAGAAAGTTGATGCAGTTGGTTTATTATCATTTAAGAATGCAATAGGTTGTACATAATCTTCTGGAGTTCTTGCTGTAACTGTAAATGTAACTTTTCCATCTTTATCAGTAGTTAATGCATAGATATTGTAATCTGCATCTGATTTTGCATGTTTACCTACTAGTACATCTTCATCCTTTTTAACTTGGAATAGTTCAAAATCAGTTCCTGCACTTAAACCTTTAGTTGGAATCGCAACATATACAGTAGTATTCTCAGCTACAGGTTTGCCATCTTCTTTAGTGTAAGTGATTACATAGTCACGTCCACCTTTACCAGCAGCATTTTTAATAGCCGCATCTTGAACACCTTGAGCTTCTAAATTTAGTCCGTAGTTAACAGTACGTTCAAATTTAACTTCAGAACCAGTAGCTTGAAGTAATTCTTCTGTGTATTTTGCTTTATAGTTAGCAAGATTTCCTTTACTTGCTCCAGTTGCAAGTTCACCTTCATATACTACTGGAGTAGCTGAAGCGTTTGCACCTGTTAATACAAGGTTTGCTTTACCATTTTTGTCTAATTTTACAGCGATTACTTGTTCATTACCTAATGTTGATTTATATGGATAAGATCCACCAATTGCAGAATCAACTGGTCTTTCGTTTGAATTTAAACGTTTAACTTCATTACCTTCAACTTTTACACCATCTTCAATTTTGTCTGGAGTAACGTTTAGGTTATTTTTGAATGCTACGAATACATAGCCTTCTTTAAAGTTAGCTGAGTTGATTTCGTATACCTTTTTATCATTGTTTTTAATTGTAGTATTGCTAGTTACATCTTTAATAGTTAACTGAAGTTCATTTGCCCAGTAAACTTTACCAGTTGAATATACTGAAGATTTGCTAGTTGCATAAGTGTAAACGCTAGAATAAAGTTGACAGTTTTCGCTTGATTAGATTTTACACTTTTGCTCTATCAGCCTAAAACTTTAGTAAAATAGTTTGTGATGTTATTTTACTGGAGGTTAGGATTTT
>NZ_RBZN01000074.1 GCF_003628435.1 Ureibacillus endophyticus
ATCTTTACTGGAGAAAGCTATCGATACCGTAATTCTAGTATTCGAAAATAAGTAAAAATAGTGTTGGCAAGTGGTCGCAAAATTAATGACCATTTATTACATTTTTTGATTGCCAAATGCACACTATCTGCATTAATGGGGTCTGCTAAGTGACCGATAATGTGCGGTGGTACAAGTGTAGGATCTATTTCTTCTTTGTAAAAGGACATTGTTTCATACCCAATTGCACTAATCGGAACATAGTAACCTAGTTTCTTTGTTAGTACTTGCGATAGACGTTGTTCTGCTGTCATGCTTGAACACTCCTTTCTACATGTAACCTGATTCTTTTAATGAACGGAAATTGTTTTCACATAAAATTAAATGATCGATTACGTCAATACCTACAATTTGACCCGCTTCCATTAACCTTTGTGTAACTGCTATATCTTCTGGTGAGGGAGTTGTATCATTGCTTGGGTGGTTATGTCCACAAATGATACTAGCTGAGTTACTTAGTATTGCAGACTTTAATACCTCTCTTGGATGTACAATACTTGAATTGAGAGAACCTATGTGTACAACTTGAATATTTGTAGGTTGGTTCTTCGTGTCCATGCAAAGCACTACAAAGTGTTCACGATCCACATCCCCTAAGAATTCTTTCATCAATTCATAGGCATCTTGAGGTGAACGAACTCTACGGTTCTTGTACATCATCGTTTTCTCTCTAACTAATTTCACTGATACAATGTCAACTCGTTTTGCTGGTACATTCTTTTGATTTTCTTCCATATCATTTCCTCCTAAAATAGAAATAGCCCCAACTCCACGAATGGAATTAGGGCAATATATTTATCATTCAGTATTATAATATAAATTTATATTTCTATTTATAGCGGTTTTATAAAGATATCCTGTAAATAATTCCAGTAATGCATAATATAATGGCTAGAACAATACTCACTAAATTAATTACGTAAAGCCATTTAGGCGCTGCTTGTTTATCCTTCTCAGTAATCTCAACATCATCGTTTAAGACAATCTCCATCTCTTCTTCATTGCAGAAATAGCAATGATGTTCGGAATAGCTAGTGCAGTTACTAAATATAGAATTGTGTTAGCGATTGCCAAGAAAAACAAAAATGATGATCCTATCCCGTACAGTAAGATTGGTGCAAGCACACTGATGAGTAGAAAAAGTATTGCCATTTATATTCGCTCCTGAGATTGTCCTACTATAAAAATACCATACTTCTCTATTGTCTTTCATATGTATTTTAGAAGAATAACAGTAAAACCAAGGATTTTTCACGAATACATAAACAACTATTACAACACTGCGAACGCATCAAGGACACAAAGGCAAAAACACCAATTGCTTCACCCACCTATCTTCCGACTTCCACGGATGAAACGAAACTAGAAGCAACACCAGTGTTGAATGGTCTCTATCATACTTACAAAAAAATAGCATAACCCTTCACTAGTAATTTTTTAAAGCCTTCAATGAAAGGCTTATTTGTCATGCCATCCTTTTTCAAAACTCTAATCTTCTCCGAATATATCCTTTACATTTTGTATAAAATAATCACATTTCAGTCTGTAAAAAACAAATCACCATTTAAAATAGGATGATTTAATCGTAGTTTGACTTTTTGAAGGGGACAGGTACTTTCATTTGATTTTCTTCCATATAAATCACTCCTTAATGGTTTAGTAAATACAAAAAGCCCTAACACCTGTAATAGATGATAGGGCTCATTAAGGAAATAATATATGTCTGAATTTGGCTTTGTTTCAGTAAAAAGAAAAGCCATACACAGCCGAAGCTATGTAGAGCTTTTCGTTAATTCTAGAATTCTATTGAATTGCCAAAATTATTTTTGCAAAAGATGCACATTATTTAATAATTATGCTTCTTCTTTTAATGTTACTGTTGCTGAAGCTGGAGCATCAGGTCCAGTAGTTGCAGCAGTGAAATCTACTTCAAAAGTAAAAGTAGCTTCATTTGTTGTTTCATTACCAGCAAATGCTAATGTGAACTCATAAGTAGCATCAACTGTTGGTAATTCAGTAAATGTAATTACTAATGATGTTTTATCATCAGATAATTTAGCAGTAGTACCTGCTGGGAATTGTCCAGCTTCAGCACCTACAGCAATAGCTTCTAATGCTAAGTTAGCATCTACAGCTGCTGTAAATGTTACTGTAATTGTTTTTTCTCCTACTACAACACCATCACCTGTTTTTACTTCTGGAGTTGTAATAGTTTCTTTTTCTGCTGGTGCTTCTGCTACTAATTCAACTGCAACAGTAGCATCAGAACCTTTTACAGTTTTTGTTGCAGTATACTCTTCGTAACCTTCTTTAGTTACTTTAATAGTATATTCACCATTTGTAACTTTTGCTAGATCAGTAACTTCTTTTCCATCTTTTGTTGTTACTTTAATTGTTGCTCCAGTTACTGCTTCTTTTGTAGAAGCGTCAGCAACAGTTACAGTTAATCCATAAGTAGCTTCAACTAATGCTTTAATTGCATTTTCAAGTGCAGTTGTTTGAGCATTTTTGTCAGCTGCAGTTGCGTTTGGTGCTTCATATACTTTTTTAGCTTGTGTAAGAGCTGTTTCTAAAGCTGAATAATCTTTATATTGTTTATCTGCCTTAGCATCAACGATTGCTTCAGCATCTTCGATAGCTGCAGCTAATTTTTCAGCCGCTTCTTTAGATGCACCTTGAGCAGGAGTTGATGTTGTACCTTCACCTTTAGATGTTACAGCGCTTCCCGCTTTATTGTCTAATACTAATGTTTTAGTATTTGCAACATTAATTGTAGCTGTAGTGCCAGCTACAGTTGTTACGTTTGCATTTTCAGTAACATTAATAGCAGTTCCTGTGAAGTTACCAGCTAATACTAATTGTTGTGTAGAACCAGTTGACGTTGGAGCAATTGTTAATGCTGCAATAGAACCAGCTGATTCATTTACAATACGAGCACCGTTTGTGTCTTTAATAACTAATGCATTTAATGAACCAGAGTTGTAGAACGAATTATTATCGATATCAATAATAGTTGTAGTTCCTAAAATTGTTGCATAGTTTTTAATATCTGAATCAGGTGCAGTTACATTTAAATCACCTACTGTTTTACCAGATAGTGTAACAACAAAGCTTTGTCCTGCAGGTATATTAATATTTAGGTCTTCTGTAGAATTACCTAAGTTAAAGTTAAATGCATTTCCGCCTGCTGCTTGAGCTGCTGCTAAAGCCGCATTGAATTTTTGTTGTAATGTTTGAGCTGCTGGAGTTACTAAACCTTTTCCAGAACCTGAAGCAGTATTGATTGCGATTGTTACGTCATCGCCAGATCTGCTATATGTTACGTTTGCAGCATCTGCGTTACCTAAAATTGATTCAAAACGGTTAATATCAATTCTTGAATCAACAGATGGATTATTTGTACCTAAAGCATTTGCTTTTAACACATACGTATAGTTAAGATCCGCATCTGCATACTCAACAGGTGTTGTGTAAGTCGCATCATCAAATGTTAAAGTTTGACGGCTTAAGTTCACTGATTTTAAATCATCTGTATAAACATTAGGAATTACAGAAGAGTTATTGAAAGTAATTGAACCATTAGTAATCTTGTTGTTATATGAAGCTTTAACATCTACAGTTAAAACCTTCGCTGCAGTTAAGTCAAGCTCAGCTACACCGTTTACTACATCAACATAATAAGTTTCTGTACGGTTTAATTGACGAGAACCATCAACATATAAATCTTCTAATGAACTATTAGTAATATCAAAACGTGCTTGATATGTGCTTGAGCTAACTGGTGTGTTTTCGTTAACTTTTACTTTACCTTGTTTATCAAGTACAGATAAACGAGCAGTTGCAGCATTTGTAGCATTAGTTACTGCTTTACCATTGCTGTAGAATTTGATTGAAACTGAATCAATAGCAGGTGCTACAAATCGAGTGATTTCACCTTCTGCTTTAATATCAGCTTTATCTAAATCACCATCTTTATTACGATCGATGAATGCTACTGGTACAGCGTATGCTGTTGCTGAACGACCAAACACAGTGAATACTACTTCACCATTTTTATCAACAGTTAACTCTAAATTACGGCTAGGTACTGAACCATCTGTTTCAGTATATACAATTCCGTTAGAACCTAGTAGGTAAGTATCGCTTGATGATTTATCTTCATCTAAGAATACTCTAACTGCAGTTCCAGCAGGTACTGCTTTTCCGTCTTTAGTTAATACTTTAACTTTATAATCACGTCCACCATTACCTAAGTAGTTGTCATAGAATGATGCATCTGTGTCAGCAACAACTGGTGTAATAGTGATGTCATGGTAAAGTACATCTGAGAATGTTACTTTTGGAGCTTTTGCATTTAACTCAGTTTCAGCGAATTTAGTTGTTGATACATATGGAGTATCTACATTTACTGAATCTTTGAATACGATTGGTGTTACTGATACGTTTGTACCTGATACACCAAATGTAGCTTTACCTTTAGAATCAGTTTTTACAGCTGCTACTTGACTAGAACCATTTGTTAATTGGTATGGTGTTACACCTGAGTTATAGTGTGCATCAATAACTTTTGCATCTACGATTTTTTCAGATGTTGTATTTAAGTTTTCTTCAAAAGTAATGTAGTAAACTGTATTAGCAGCTCCAACTACTTCGTATACTTTCTTAGCTTGGTTAGCTAATTCGTTACCTTCAGAAATTTCTTTAACTGCTAATGATTCAGCCCAGTAAACATTACTGTTTGCAGATACTGAAGATTTGTTAGTAGCATAAGCAACTACGTTATCATTGTGTTCATAGTAACGAGTATAAGTGTAAGAAGCTACACCATCTGCGTTAGTATAAGCAACAGCTTCAATTTTAGCATTTTGTGCAGCAGCGTTAGCGTTAGCACCTGTAATGTTAAATGTTACTGGGATACCAGCTTTAGAGTCGCCTTCTGGAACAGTTACTTGTGCAGAAAGTGTTACATCTTTACCAATTGTACCTTGTAGAGATGGAGTTAAAGATTTGATTGCTGTTGGAACTACTGCAGATACACCTTGGAATGTACCAAGTTTGCTTCCACCTTCAGTTACTGTGTAAGTTTTACCAGCTTCT
The DNA here is from genome assembly GCF_003628435.1 of Ureibacillus endophyticus. Taxonomy (GTDB): domain Bacteria; phylum Bacillota; class Bacilli; order Bacillales_A; family Planococcaceae; genus Ureibacillus; species Ureibacillus endophyticus. Next base: position 5,137 of record NZ_RBZN01000074.1, read on the forward strand.
TGAGCCGAAGTAGTTAAAACTACAGTTTTAGCATTAGTTTGTTTAACAACTTTGTTTGAAATTGTTAAGCCTTCGATAGCGAAGTTTAAAGAAGCAAGATCAGTTACTGCTTCTTTGAATGTTACTTCAACAGTAGTGTTGTTAATTGCAGTTACAGATTCAACAACAACATCAGTTACATCAGAGAAATCAGTGTTAATCGCACGGTATAAGAATGATGCGAATTGACCACGAGTTGTTGTGCTGTTTGGATTGAATTTTGATGTTTTTGTGATATCGAAGAAGTCTAATACATCGATAGCACCTTGTTGTTCTTTAGAAGCTGAGTTTAAATCGATTACTTCTTTATCGAAATCTTGACCTGCTACAAAGTTAACAAGGTCAACATTGTTTAATTCGTCTAATGCACGAACAACTACAAGAGCCATTTGACCACGAGTAATTTTGTTTGCAGCGTTTAAGTTATTGTTAGAACCTTTGAATACGCCAGCATCTTTAACTAATGCAGCATACTCTACTAATTCTTGATCTTTATAATCAACAGGAACGTCATTGAAACGTTGAACTGTTTTAGCATCAGCTGGAACTGAATAACCTTTAGATACTAAGTATTTACCTAATAATTTAACAACGTCAGAACGAGTTAAATCTTTATTTGGTTTGAAAGTACCATCTGGATATCCATTGATCACTTTGTCAGCAGCTAAAGCGTTGATTGCTTCTGCGTGAGTGTTGTTTGCTACATCAGAAAATCCTGCAGCAGAAGCTACTGGAGCGATTGCAGATGCTACTAACGTAGCTGTTGCAGCTGTTGCTACGAATTTTTTGTATTTCTTTGGTTGGTTAGCCATAGAAAAATTTCCTCCTCATAGTTCAAATAATAATTTTAGTTATCCAATACTTACTAGAGTAGTAGATTAATAACTACACTATAAAAGTTTAGTAGTATACAAATGGTATGTCAACTATTTTTTAGCATTTCTGGCATATTTCGCCTCTATAATACTCTTAATTGATACATAGATTTGCAATTGGGATAACTTCAAATTTATCTCATTATGACATAAAACGACTAGTAGTACCAACATTTTCTTTAACAATACTTGGAAGTAATTTTTAAAAAATATTACTTTTTAACATTATTCTTACTCATTTTACTTATTTTCTATTTAAAATGTTATAATAGCGCTCTTCAGAGTCATTTATATTACTTATTAGTTGTTTTTGTAAAATAATTAAAATTATTGTTACAAATGTTGAAATTTGAAATATTATTAGCTTTTGATCTAATTCTATTTATTTTTCTTCTAAATTAACTAGTCGTCTCTTGATTTGTGATAGATTTTATCACCCGAATAAGTATATGAGGGGAGGGTAGAAATATTCCTAGTAGTTAAAAAGAATTTGTGAATAAATTGTGCCCAAAAAAGAAGACCCAAGCATTATGCTGCTTAGGCCTTCTTTTCGGGCTACCAACCATTTGTTTTTTCCTTGCAGGGAAAATTATATTGTAGAGGAAATCTTTACTACTTTTTACATTGTAACACCATCATTACATTTTAACAATCAAATATTACAAACATTACAGAATAATTTGATGGACTAAATTGAAAAAGCAAAGCAGTAATTAGCTTTGCCTATGAAAAAAAATTATTTTCGCTTCGACCCTCGTGCTACCTCTAATAAGAATAGCGGTAGTGCAATTTGTCTTTTAATTCGTTTCGGTTCCTTCATTAAACGATAGAACCATTCCATCCCCACTTTTTGGAACGCTTCTGGTGCACGTTTCACATTTCCTGCTAGTACGTCAAAGGACCCACCTACCCCTTGGTAAATCGTTGGGTGAAGTTTATCACGATTTGCATTTATCCAATTCTCCTGTTTAGGACTACCCATTGCAACGAATAAAATATCTGGTTTTGCTTCATTGATTTTCGATAGGACTTTTTCGTTATCCTTCTCATATCCATCTTGAGTCCCAGCAACTCGAATAGTTGGATATAGTTCTTTTAATTTGGCAGCAGCCTTTTCTGCGACTCCTGGCTTACCACCGTACAGGAAAATAGGCTTTTGATGTTTTGCTGATTCCGCGCATAAACGCATCATCATGTCTACGCCAGTTACCCGCTCTGTAATTTGCCCTTTTTGAATTTTGGATGCAAGGATAACACCGATGCCATCTGGAATTTGAAATTCTGCTTCATTTAATAGTTTTTTTAATGCTGGATCTTCCTTCGCTTTAATTATCTTCTCAGGATTAATCGCCACAATAAGTGACTTCTCTTTCTTCTCAATACGATTAAATATCTCTTCAATTAATTCATCGTAATTCTCCGTATTCACCTTGATGCCTAATACTGTTTCTTTCATTTTTATTCAACCGTCCATTTTTGTTATGTTTACTTCCATCATATCAGAAATGAGTGGAGAGTGCTTGTTTCAACCCGGAATTAGTCTGATTTAATAAAAAAGCATGATTATTTCATACTGAACTGAACCCTGAATAGTGGACACTTTAAAAAAAGTGGACCTATTCGGGGTTTTACTATTTTCAGAGTGGAGAAACCCCGTTATACTAACTTTACGAATTATGAACGGGAGAACATC
>NZ_RBZN01000075.1 GCF_003628435.1 Ureibacillus endophyticus
AAGAAGGCGCTTTTTGCCTTCGACAGAAGAGTCGAAGTGACGCGAGAGCCTAACCACCAGAGCTAGACATTAGAAAAGCGGAGAACGCTCGTTTAGCTCCGAAAACAACTGGAGGAATCGGTAAAAGGGCGCTTTTTGCCCTTGAAGACGATTCTGAAGTTGTCGAGGAGCTAGCGTTCGCAGCTAGACAATTCGAAAAGCGGAGGTGGTTCGCTCAGGCTTGACACGCACTGGCCGACATAAACGCCACGTCCTGTGGCATTGTCGGCACTTATACTTCCCTGTACTTCGGAGACTCTGACAAGAAGGCGCTTTTTGCCTTCGACAGAAGAGTCGAAGTGACGAGAGAGCCTAACCGCCAGAGCTAGACATTCGAAAAGCGGAGAACGCTCGTTCAGCTCCGACAACAACTGGAGGAATCTCCATTACAGATAAAACAATTTTTATTTCTACAAGAAACATTATCTTTAGTATAATTAACATTGACCATATAGTATTTATACATATTAAAGGAAATAAAATGGTCAGTTTGGAGTGAAGCCAATGGACATGCTTATTTTTAAACTAGAGAAAGATAGTCCCACACCATTATACGAACAACTTTATATCGGGATGAAAAATGCCATAATTGAAAAACAAATTGAAGTTGGCACAAAACTTCCCTCTAAAAGGAAACTCGCTGAATTCTTAAATATTAGCCAAACAACAATCGAAATTGCTTATGGACAATTACTTGCTGAAGGTTATATAGTCTCTAAACCCCGTATTGGTTATTTTGTAGAAGAAATAGATGAATTACCTTATGTTGAAAAAGATCAAATTGATGTGCAATATGAGCCTAAGCAACGACAAATCTATGAGCACAATTTTCATCCCGGGCAAATTGATTCTTCATTCCCCTTTTCTACATGGAGGAAATATGCAAAAGATATCTTTGATAGCAGTTCAAAGGAGCTTTTACAAACTGGGGAACCTCAAGGCGAATATGTTCTTCGTTCAGAAATTGCAAAATACTTATATCAATCTAGGGGAATTATTTGTAAACCTGAGCAAATTGTTATTGGTTCAGGAACAGAACAGTTATTACCAATGATTTTACGTTTAATTGAAAATAATACGAAATTTGCGTTAGAGAACCCAGGTTATTCTGCTATACCTCGTATTCATTTACAAAATAAAGCTATACCTATTTCTGTAGATGATGATGGTCTTATTGTAGATGAGCTAGAAGAATCAGATGCAAATATTGTTTACATTACTCCTTCACACCAGTTCCCTACTGGAGCAGTATTATCCGCAGCAAGGAGAACGCAACTTCTTAAATGGGCATCTAAGGGAAATCGCTACATTATTGAGGACGATTATGATAGTGAATTTCGTTATGTAGGAAAACCCATCCCTGCCCTTCAAGGATTAGATCAAAACAATAAAGTTATTTATATGAGTACCTTTACTAAATCGTTAATGCCTTCATTGCGTGTAGCTTATATCGTACTACCAAACACCCTTTTACAAAAATATAAAGATTCTTTTAGTTACTATTCTGCAACTGTTCCACGGTTTGACCAACATATATTAGCTAATTTTATGAAAGATGGTCATTTTTCTAAACATCTAAACCGTATGAGGAAAATTTATCGAAAAAAACACGATAAGTTACTACACACACTATCTACTTATTATCCTGATATTAAAGTTAAAGGTGATCATGCGGGAATGCATATTTTAATTTCAGTACCTATAAATAAAACAGAGGAGGAACTAAAACAGCAAGCTAACGATTCAAAAATAGCTATATACCCTGTATCAGAGTATCAGTTAAAACCATTAAACTACGATCAACCGTCATTTTTATTAGGCTTTGGAGGTATACCATTAGAGACAATTGATATAGCTATCGATAAATTAATGACATGTTGGGGAATTAAAAAAACTAGAGTAGAGATATAAGGCTATCTCTACTCTAGTTTTTCGTTTACTGCTCTAGCAATTGAATATTATAATTTTCAAACCAACGATCGATCTGAACTAAATATGCAAGCAATTGTGGACCTGCCATAAGCTGACCAAACCAAGGTACTTTAAACGAAGCCCCACCAGTTTGTAATAATGACATAAGCTGTTCTTTATCAAACAACTCATGTAAAATGGACTCTTTTCTGTTAATAACATTTTTTAATAACGCTTGAACACCTTCTGTATATTTGGGATGGTACGTTTTCGGATATGGGTTCTTTTTACGATATAGTACCTCGTTTGGAAGCAACCCTTCTACTGCTTTTCGAAGTAATCCCTTCTCCATATTTCCCATTTTTTTCATTTCCCAAGGAATATTCCATGCATATTCAACGATTCGATGATCTGCAAACGGAACGCGAACTTCTAAACTAGCACCCATACTCATTCGGTCTTTTCTTTCTAGTAAGGTTTGCATGAAATAACGCATATTTAAATAAAATAATTCTCTTTGCTTCGCCTCAATTGGACTTTCTCCTTCTAACTTTGGACAATCTTTAACTGATTCATCGAAAGCGTGTTTCATAAAATCCTTTAATTGAAGACGGGATTGCCACTCTTTTCGTAAAAACCCTTCTCTTTCATCAATAGAACGAATCCATGGAAACAGAGTGTAATCCTTATGGAACCAAGGATATCCTCCAAATATTTCGTCGGCGCATTCACCTGAAAGCGATACTGTAAATTTTTCTTTTATTACACGACAAGCTGCCAATAATGAACTATCGATATCTACCATCCCTGGCATATCACGAATCATCATTGCTTCTTCTAACAAATTGACTAATTCCTGCTGCGTAATCATAATCTCAAAATGATTTGTATGGAAATTTTTCTTCATTTTATTAATCCAATAGCTATCTTGAGAAGTTTGAAATTCATTTTTTTCAAAGAACTGATCATTGCCTTCAAAATCTATTGAATAAGTGTGTAAGGTACGTCCTTCTTTATTGTATGTGTTTGCAGCAATAGCTGTAATAATGCTTGAGTCTAAACCACCAGATAAAAATGTACAAAGGGGTACGTCTGATACAAGCTGGCGATTAATAGCATCTGTTACTAAAAATCGTATGTTTTCAACGGTCTCATCTAAGGTATGTTTGTGTTTTTCACTTTTAACATTCCAATAGCGCCATTTCCTTAATCCCTCTTTTGAAAACTTAAGTGCACAACCTGGTTCTAACTCTTCAATTCCTTTTAAAATACCACTTCCCGGTACTCTTGAAGGTCCTATACTTAATAGTGCTGCTAAACCTTGTCGATTGATTTGTGGGGTAATGTCTGGATGAGCTAATATCGCCTTAATCTCTGAGCCAAATTTTAAACTCCCCTCGATATGTGAAAAGAAGAAGGGTTTCACTCCTAAACGGTCTCGAAATGCATATAACGTTTCCTCTTGTTCATCCCAAACAGCAAAAGCATATATTCCATTTAAATGGTCTACACATTGCTCTTTCCATTCAATAAAAGAAGTTAATAAAACTTCTGTATCTGATGATGTAGAAAAACTATAACCACGTTTTTTAAGTTCCTGACGAATTTCTTCGGTATTATAAAGCTCTCCATTATATACCATTGTATAAGATTGATTTTTGTGGGATTTAGACATTGGTTGCTTTCCACCCACTAAATCAATCACTGCTAATCTACGATGACCAAGTAGAGCATGCGTGCTGCACCACACATTCCCATCATCTGGTCCCCTCTTTTTTAACGTTTCAGTCATACTTAAAACAATATTTTTTTGATGATGAATCACTTGGGTGAAATCAATCCATCCGGTAATGCCGCACATATTTTCACGCTCCTTCAACTACTAGCTTATGAAAAATGTAGGCAAACTTATTTTGTCCCAGAAAAAAAAGAGTGTGACAATAGTATAAGTTTATACTAATGACACACTCATGTAAGTTTTATAATATTACTATTTTTATTAGAATAAACCGCCAACAAAGCCTGTGATACCGCCCCAAACATTACCGAAAAAGCTTCCAACACCTTGGAAGAATAGTGAAATGGCACCTGCACGTTCCACTTTTTCAGTTGTTACAACATCCGCTGTAAACTCAGCTCCGTCAATGAAACCATGGTCAGTTCCTTCAGTACGCTCTATTACTACTTTCCCTACAACTGTATCCTTTTTCACTTCAGCTTCAAGGGATTTTTTATCTAGTACTAATTTTGGCTTATATAAATCTTTCTCATTTGTTTTTACTACAAATGAAATAGGTTCTTTAACCGCAATTTCTACTTTATCTTCTTTTCCTTTTGTAACATCAATTGTTTCATTGCCTTTGAACTTGTAGTTAGCCGGTATAATTTCTTGTTTTGAAAATTGACTAAAACCATAATCAAATAATTTCGCAGCTGCATCGAAACGAGCTGTCTTATCACTATCTGTACCTGTTGAATCTACGGCATTCATAACAACTGTAATAAGACGTGTTCCATTACGTACTGCAGTACCTGTGAAACATGAACCAGCAAGTAATGTCGTTCCTGTTTTTAGTCCATCTACACCTTCATATTCTGCAACTAATCCAGGTAACATCCAGTTCCAATTTGACATTTGAATTGCATCATCTGTACCTTCACGGAATGTCTTTTTTGAAATACTAGATGTTTCTAATACTTCTGGATGTTCTTTTAATAAATGATATGCAAGTTTCGCAACTGAACGAGCTGGCATAATATTCTCATCCTCAGGGCCTGTACCTGTTGGATGCATTCCAAATAGATCTGAGTTATTTAACCCTGTAGCGTTTACAAATTTATACCCTTCAAGTCCTAATTCCTCAGCTTTTTTATTCATTAGCTTTAAGAATTCAGTTTCCGTACCAGCAATTGTTTCTGCAATAGCCACTGTTGCAGCATTAGCAGAATAAATTGCCATTGCTTCATATAACTCACGAATTGTATATGTACCATCTGCGCGAAGAGGTACATTACTTAATGCACGGTTTTGTGACATTTTATATGTATACTCTGTAACACGATACTCTTGATCCCATGTAATTGTGCCTTTTTTAATAGCATCTAATAGGATATATTCTGTCATCATTTTCGACATACTAGCTATTCCTAAAGATGTATCAGCATTTTGCTCGTATAGTATTTTCCCTGTATCTGCATCAATTAAAATTGCAGCATCAACTGTTAACCCTAGATCTGTTTCAGCAGCACTTGTCTTAACCGGCGAAGTAGCTAACAAACTAATTAACAGTACAGGGATAATCATTAGACTTAACAAAGATGTTTTCCTTGCAGTTGTTTTCACTAATATTACCTCCAACTATATATTTATTTCCCTTCCGCCATTTTATCATAGAATTGCAAGATTAGTGTTACATTCAGATAAAAAAGCACTTTTTTAACATCTACCAAAGACGTTAAAAAAGTGCATATAGTTGCATAATATTAAGAAATGGAATAGTTTGGTGCTTCTTTTGTAATTTGAACATCATGTGGGTGAGACTCACGAAGTCCTGCACCTGTCATACGAATAAATTGAGACTTTTCACGAAGATGTTCAAGATTTGGTGCTCCACAATATCCCATACCTGCTCGAATACCACCAACTAATTGATCAATTGTATCAGCTAAAGGTCCTTTGTAAGGTAAGCGTCCTTCAATGCCTTCTGGAACTAGTTTTTTCGCATCTTCTTGGAAGTAACGGTCTTTTGAACCTTGTTCCATTGCCCCTAAAGATCCCATACCACGATAAACTTTGAAGCGACGACCTTGGAAGATTTCAGTATCTCCAGGAGATTCAGAAGTACCAGCTAATAGTGAACCAAGCATTACAACATGTCCACCAGCAGCAAGAGCTTTTACGATATCACCTGAATATTTAATTCCTCCATCTGCAATAATTGTTTTACCCATTTCACGAGCAACTGTTGCACAATCATAAATTGCAGTAATTTGAGGAACACCAACACCAGCTACAACACGAGTAGTACAAATTGAACCAGGACCAATACCAACTTTTACTACATCTGCTCCTGCTTCAAATAATGCACGTGTAGCTTCTCCTGTTGCTACGTTACCAGCGATAATTTCAAGATCTGGATATTCACTACGAATTTGTCTTACAGTGTCAATTACACCTTGTGAGTGACCATGTGCAGTATCGATTACAATGATATCTACTTGAGCCTCCACTAATTTTGCTACACGTTGCATCGTATCATTTGAAACACCTACTGCTGCTCCAACTAATAAACGACCAAGTTCATCTTTTGCTGCATTTGGGAATTCAATAACTTTCTCGATATCTTTAATAGTAATTAATCCAGTTAATTTTCCATTTCCATCGACGATTGGTAATTTTTCAATTTTATATTGTTGAAGAATTTTTTCTGCCTCTCCTACAGTTGTTCCTACTGGAGCAGTAATTAAATCTTCTTTTGTCATTACATCTTCAATTTTTAAAGAATAGTCAGAGATAAAACGCAAATCACGGTTTGTAATAATACCTACTAACGTTAAATCCTCTTCATTATTTACGATTGGCACACCCGAAATGCGATATTTTCCCATTAAATGTTCTGCATCAAATACTTGATGAGATGGTGTTAAGAAAAATGGATTCGTAATTACACCATTTTCAGATCGCTTAACTTTTTCAACTTCTTCAGCTTGTTCTTCAATGCTCATATTTTTATGGATGATTCCGATTCCACCTTGACGAGCCATTGCTATTGCCATTTTTGATTCTGTTACTGTATCCATACCTGCACTTATAATTGGTATGTTTAATTTTATCTTCTGTGTTAATTGAGTAGATAAATCAACTGTTTTAGGTAAAACCTCAGAATGAGCTGGTACTAATAAAACATCATCAAACGTTAAGCCTTCTTTGGCAAATTTCGTTTCCCACATTTCGTAAATGCCTCCTGTTTTTCTAAAAGAATATTAATTGTAAGATTATCAACATGCTCTAGAAGTGTCAAGATTCCAAAAAAAGAAAAAAAATTTGGATTATTCCAATAAATAAAGTCCATAGTAACAATACTTCATACATGTCTAAAAATATCCCATCATTGATAAAAATACATGGAATTTAACTATTATTAGATTACCTATATTGTACTACAATTACTCATGATATTTTTAAATCAATAATATTCTTATACTCATACGTACCAACTTATCCTTAATTAGATAAAAATTCATTTAGCTTTTATTTTTATAATTTTACATCGTATAATACTGAAAAAGTTGTCTATGATATTTAAGTGCTACTATGTAGTCTTTTATATAGAATCAGTTCTCTCTTTCAAAATACAAAATATTTTGTATTTATACTTTTCATATTAACTTCATTAAGGAGAAGAAAATCTATCGTTATTCTACGTAGCATCCTTAAATTTGATACACTTAGCTTTTTCTAATATCATATCTGCTCATACCATATCAACGTAAAAACCACCACTAACTTTAGTGGTGGTTTTTTATTTGCCTAGCAACGTCCTACTCTCACAGGGGGAAGCCCCCAACTACCATCGGCGCTAAAGAGCTTAACTTCCGTGTTCGGTATGGGAACGGGTGTGACCTCTTTGCCATCATCAC
>NZ_RBZN01000076.1 GCF_003628435.1 Ureibacillus endophyticus
AGTTTTGTGTGTGGTAACCTCAACTAACACCAAAATCCAGGGGGTGGCAAGTTTTTTTGCGTAAAAGACTATAAAACCAACGATTATTAGCGATTTATATATATAAGTTTTGACAATACGTATGATGGAGTTGGGGTGATGAAATGAAAACGAAACTTTACTTAGATAATCAATCTCTTATTTGTGGGACTACTCTAAAAGATAAGTCTGAACCAGAGCAGAACAATATGGCTTTACACGTATGCGAACGTCCTCAGCAAGTAATTGAAAATCGATTAAAATTAGCATCAGCATTAAATTGTGGAATCGATCAATTCGTTTGTGCGAATCAAACCCATAGTGCTAATGTTCACCGAGTCTCTGTTAACGATAGTGGTAGAGGGTCTCTTAGCACAGAAACTGCAATTAATGAAACAGATGCTCTTTACACTTTTGAACCAAATATTTTGCTATGTACATTTACTGCAGATTGCGTCCCTGTCATGTTCTATAATAATTTAGCTGGGGTTGTGGGAGTTATTCATTCTGGATGGCAAGGGACAGTAAAAGAAATAACAAGTAAAGTGTTTCAGCATTTAGTAGAAGAAGAACATTGTAACCCATCAGATTTTCACGTAATTCTCGGACCTGCCATTAGTCAAGAAAAGTTCGAAGTAGATGAAGATGTATATGTAAAATTTAAAAACCTCGGATACGCTGATGACTTTATTACATTTAATGATAAAACGAAAAAATACCATATAGATAATCAACAAACTGTGAAGAAGCAATGTGAATTAATAGGCATCCCTTCAGAAAACATTCAACTTGACTTAACTTGTACATTCAAAAGTAGTGAAGGTTTTTCATATCGAGAAGATAAAAAGGCTGGTCGACATTTAAGCTTTATTATGAAAAAGAACTAAATGATATTGCCCATGAAATAATTACTATTAGCCAGGTATGTTAATTTGCCTGGCTTATCTTTTATTTAACTCCCAGAATATATCCCTATTTTAATTTCACTGATACTTTCTACTAATCTTTCATATATTACTTTATTGAACATAAATTAGAGGGGGCTTTTATATTGCTCGTACATGTTGTGCGACAGGGTGAAACACTTTGGTTACTTGCAAGCCGCTATAACGTAAGTGTAGATAACATTATGAAAGTCAACGAGCTACCTAATCCCAATCAATTATTAATCGGCCAAGCAATTCTCATTCCAACACCTGGCACCACTCACACCGTTCAAGTTGGAGAAAATTTATGGTCTATTGCTCAAAGCTATGGAGTTTCTGTTAACTCCATTATCATGGCAAATAAAATCACAAATCCTAATCTACTCCTTCCTGGAACAACTTTATATATTCCACCAATTACCCACACTGTGCAACCAGGGGAAACCTTATGGCGCATTGCCAATAGGTATCAAACAACAGCTCAAGCAATTATGAATGCAAACAACATTCAAAATCCGAATATCATCGTTGCTGGTACTCAGCTACTAATTCCACGGAAAAAACCAACCATTGCAGTAAATGCTTATACGTATCAGAAGGATGCTGCAGCTGCACAAACCGTCAATGAACTCGGTCATCTTTTAACCTACCTAAGTCCATTTGCTTACATCATTAAGGAAGATGGTACGCTTCAGCCATTTACAGATGAATTAATGTTAGAAGCTGCGCGAGCTAATAACGTCACACCTATGCTTTCCATAACAAATCTTTCTTTGACAGACGTAGGTACAAATTTAGCCCATGAAGTTCTTTCAAACCCTGAAGTTGTTGAAAGACTTATCACTAATATTCTTAATGTGATGGATGAAAAAGGATATAAAGGATTAAATGTTGACTTTGAATATGTACTACCAGAAGACCGCGAAAATTATAATCAATTTCTTCAGCTCGTTGTTGACCGTCTTCACCCTAAAGGCTATTTTGTGTCAACAGCCGTTGCACCAAAAACAAGCGGTGCTCAAGAAGGTTTATTATATACAGCTCATGATTATGAAGCACATGGTAGAATAGTAGATTTTGTTATGTTAATGACTTATGAGTGGGGATGGAGAGGGGGGCCTCCACAGGCAATCTCACCAATTAATGAAATGCAAAAGGTTGTTGAATATGCCTTATCTGTTATGCCTGCAGACAAAATCTTTTTAGGATTCCAAATCTACGCAAGGGATTGGAAAATACCTCGCCAAGTAGGTGATGAAGCGGAGACCTTTAGTGCACAAGAAGCAATTCGCCGTGCAACACAATATAATGTACCCATTCAATATGATATAGCGACTCAATCACCATTTTTCCGTTATGTCGATGAACAAGGGCAAGCTCATGAAGTGTGGTTTGAAGATGCCCGTAGTGCTCAAGCAAAATTTAATCTAGTTAAACAATATAATTTAGGGGGAATTAATTATTGGGTATTAGGCTATCCATTCCCTCAAAACTGGGCGTTATTAGAAGATAATTTCGAAATACAAAAGCGTGTATAAAAAGGAGAGATGCTATGGATATATATGTTCGACCCGGAGTAACCTTTTGGTATTTAAGCCAGGTATTTTCCATACCCCTTCGATTAATTATCGACTCAAACCGTAATGTCAATCCACAACTCTTAACAATCGGCCAAACATTACGCGTTCCAGGGTATGTAACATACAATTATCAAATACGAAGCGGCGATACTTTATGGCAAATTGCTCAACGAAATAATCTACCTGTCGATACACTTTTCCTTGTAAACCCTGATTTAAATCCAAACCGCTTACAAATTGGTCAAGTCATTCGAGTGCCACGTAGAGTTACTTGGCGTTTTGTTAATGGCAAACAAAATTACGATTACAATACAATGATGAATGATTTATGGACACTCGTTGCTGTCTATCCTTTTATACAAATGGAGTCAATTGGAAATAGTGTTTTAGGTCTAAATATTCCTGAAGTTGTCATTGGGAAGGGTTCTAAACATGTTCATTACAATGCCTCTTTCCATGCAAATGAATGGATTACTACACCAATTCTTATGACTTTTTTAAATGACTATCTATTATCACTCACCAATCAAAATTCAATTCGCGGCTTATCTTCACTTCCACTATATATACAAACATTCCTTTCTATTGTACCAATGGTGAATCCAGATGGTGTAAATTTAGTGATTAATGGTGCCCCTCAAAATGCCTCATGGCGAGATCAAGTTATCGAGTGGAATAACGGCAACTCTGATTTTTCCAATTGGAAGGCCAATATAAACGGGGTAGACTTAAATGATCAGTTCCCTGCGAAATGGGAAGAAGAAAGAGCACGAAATCCAAAGACACCTGGACCAAGGGATTATGGTGGGGAAGCTCCATTAACTCAACCAGAAGCAATAGCAATGGCAGACCTTACTAGAAGACGGGATTTCTCAAGAGTACTTGCTTTTCATACACAAGGGGAAGTCATCTATTGGGGCTTTGAAAATCTTGAACCCCCTGAATCCGAAACGATGGCAAATGAGTTTAGTCGTGTAAGTGGTTATCAACCAGTAAAAACACTTGAAAGCTATGCTGGTTATAAAGACTGGTTTATACAGGATTGGCGTAGACCAGGTTTTACAATTGAGATCGGTTCAGGGACAAATCCACTTCCTCTTTCTCAATTTGATGGGATTTACGATGATGTACTCGGAATATTTTTAGCTGGACTTTATCTTTAAAATAAAATGCCGGATCAAAGCATTTCTTGATCCGGCTATCTTTATGTGAAATATTCAATCTTTGCCTTTGGAAAGAACTTTTCCATTGCTCGATACAAATGTTCTTTCATCTCTTCTTCTTCATCTTTTTGATAGATAAATTTATTAATTCCATACTTCCCCCATTTAACTCGCCTTTTTGCTTCATCCAATTCTAACTTTGTCATTGGATAGTTTTTTTCAATGACCTTTTTAGCAGGTCTTGTGAAACGGTGTTGAATAAATTCAAAAGTTATATCATCACGTACATCTTGTGGAAGTTCTGCATCAAGTCGTTCAAACATGTGATAATACCCTTCTTGCCAACCCTCATGTAAATAGATGGGAGCCACTATAAAACCTAGTGGGTAGCCTGCTCTTGCCACTTTCCCAGCAGCTTCAATTCTACTTGCTAATGGAGAAGTTCCGGGTTCAAAATGTTTAATGACATAATCTGCATTGATGCTAAAACGAAACCGGGTATTTCCATTATGTTTTGCATCAAGTAAATGGTCCACGTGATGAAATTTCGTAACAAATCGTAAACGGCCATATTCGGTTTGTCCAAAATGTTCAATCGCTCTTTTTAAAGTATGGGTTAAGTAGTCAATACCAACAATATCTGAGGTACACGATGCTTCAAAACGAGTTATTTCTGGTGCACGTTCTGCTATATATTTGTCTGCTTGTTCTAATATTTCTTCCACATTTACATATGTACGAATATACGGTTTACTGCCCATTGTTGTTTGTAAATAACAGTAATGGCAATGTCCCATACATCCTGTTGCAAATGGAATCGCGTATTCAGCAGATGGTTTTGAAGTATCAAATTTTAACGTTTTTCTTACCCCTACTACTAATGTAGATTTTGCAATACGGTACTTTTGAAAATCGTTATCTCCAGGAAGATTACGAATTTGATTGTGGGACGTTGTTGTACGAATTTCAATCCCCATACCTTCAAATTTCCCTTTTAGCTCTTTTCCAAGTGGGTAATCTAAAGCTTTCGGTTCAAAATAAACAAGCTGAGGGATAAATGGTTTTCTCATGCAGTATCTTCCCCAAAATATTTATTGTAGGCTTGCTCGGCTTCTTCAAAAGTCGAATAAATAGCCAATTCCTCCGTTAAAGGATAGTACGTTTCATATAAAAATACAGCCAATTGTTTTGGGTTTTCTGGATTTTTGACAACTGCTGCTTCCTGTATTGTAGCTACATCCGGTATATGGGAATTACGAATAAAAACATAGACAATATCCCCCGCTTTATACTTGTTAAACATGTCTTCACCTTCCTCAAACAATAGCATGTCAAAAGAAGAATAAATTATGACAATAAAACTATTCTCCTAAAAATATTTACTGGGACAAAATAACAATTAATATATAGTCGAATATAATTAATCGTGCTTTATTTTAAATTTTTCCAAATATACTACGGAAGGATTGGAGACCCCATGAAAAAACTTTTGCTATTTGTTTTTGTTTCTTCGCTCATGTTTTTGTTCGGGTGTAGTGCCTTTTTTGGATCAAAAGAAGTACCTGCAACACCAGTCACTAGTAGTGAACAACCTATTAAAACAGAAGAGACAAAGACAATTGAAACGCCAAAAATTACAGAGCCAACCATAAATAATTCCAATGATAATTTAGCAGATGCATTTACAAGTTATATGGATGAAATTTTTTTATTAGCACCTGAAGAAGATCGCTTAATCAGTCTGTATGGTAGTGTAACAGGTGCCAACTATACAGATGATGCAACAATGTACTACACACTAGTAGATGAGGTGCTGCCTGGGTATAGACAATTTGTTGTTGATTTAGAAGCCATTAGGCCGAAAAATCAAGAGATTCGAGATTTACATGAACTCTATATTGATGCAGCAAACGTTCAATATAATGCGTTTGTCATTATGATTGATGCTTTAGAAGAACAAGATGGTAATAAAATTGCAGAAGCTAACCAAGGGCTGGATGAAGCAAGACAGCTAATTCGTCAATGGCTATATGGGGTTGAAGATCTTTCAGCTAAGACAGGAGTTAGTTTAGAATAGTATGTGTAATATGTACACAACATGTAGAAGTTTTGCATGTTGTGTATTTTTTTGTGATAAAAATTTTCAGTCCATGCCATATTAAGAATGTACAAATTAGAAGGGAGTGTTTCTTATGGGTAGAGACGATAGTAATAGTAAAGGTACAAACAAGCAATCATTACCCCAAACACCAGATAATTTAAAGATAGCCCCAAACAAAATAAGAGAAGAAATTGCATCTGAGCTAGATGAACTCCACCAACTAGTAGAAAAGACAAAACAAAATACAAAACGCAAACTATAGGAGGCCTTTACTTTGGACTTTAGCCGTGCTCAGCAAATTTACTCTTCTCCAAAAGAATATGAAGTTAGTTATAATGGTGTATCAATTTGGATTGATAAATTACATGAAGACGGAAAAACAGCAACTGTACATTTGAGACATTCCTTAGAAGAACGCTCCGAAGTGGATGTTTCGGAATTAAAAGAAGAATATTTAATTCAATAAAAATTTTTTATACTGGCACAAATAAAAATAGCCCATTACATTATTGTATTGGGCTTTAACCGTTATTACTTTAAAAAATACCCCTCTATCAATTCTTTTAAAAGAGCAAACACGAAGAAAAGGCACGGAACGATTAGTATATAGAAAGCAATATAACAATATTTAATATGTGCTATTTCTTTTTCAATCCATTTTTCAGCAATCATTACGAATTTAGATAAAATTATTCCTCCAATAATGAAAAGGAAAGAAAATAAAAATATTCCCAAAGGTTTCTGAGGGCCATTTAATTCCCCATTTTCTTCTGTGAAAAATGGATAACTAAAAATACATAAAATAATCAATCCGTACAGAAAACCACCAATGAACCAATTGCGAGGTAAATAATTACGACAAAATATAAACAATGTACTAAAGGCTAATGCAGACCCAATACCAATGATTATTAAAAGTAAGGTACCTTGAAATGTAAAACCTGTTGAAAGATTAGGATAAACAACTGCTACAATTTTCATGATAAGCCGTAATAATATCCCTAGTATGATTCCAGTACCCATTGCCGCAATAAATCCAATCCCTATTTGTTTTATTCCCCTACTAAGTAAAGATCTAATATGAGTCCCCCCTAATTTTGCTACATTCCTATATATTATTTTTTTAAAATGACGGATTGTAATATTAAGTGCAACACCTGTAAGTCAAAATAGAAGAAGCCCACAACGACCTCGTATAAAATGTTAGTTACCACACAAACATCAAAGGAGGAATCGTTATGAGCTATACTCATCTTACTATATCTGAACGTTCAAAAATAGAAACTTACTTTGAGTTAGGTTATTCTATTCGACAAATTGCAGAATTTCTCAAGAGAAGTCCATCTACAATTTCAAGAGAGTTACGACGACATCTAAATTGTTCTCCTGAAGAGG
>NZ_RBZN01000077.1 GCF_003628435.1 Ureibacillus endophyticus
AGTTTTGTGTGTGGTAACCTCAACTAACACCAAAATCCAGGGGGTGGCAAGTTTTTTTGCGTAAAAGACTATAAAACCAACGATTATTAGCGATTTATATATATAAGTTTTGACAATACGGATTAGGTTTTGGGGGGCAATATATGATTATTGTCCCTAAATTTAATTTATCGGTTATTTTCATTAGTGAACTGTATAAAGAACCGTTAAACCCATTAAATATCTTTAAATCAAAAATACTTGAACATTTTATTCATAATGAAGAATTGAAAACAGCAAATTAATATAGAGAGGTTTTTTATGATAAAAGATTTATTGATTCTCAAACCTACGAAGGAAGATTTAACACCTGCATACTATGTTTTCGAAGCATCAATTAAGGATGCTTTTGAGAAAGAAGGAATTGGCGATTTAAAAGAAGATATATTAAATGAAATCGAGGATAAAAAATCTTTGCTCAAGAACTCTGTTGAAAATAAAGATTCTGGTATTTACTTTTTAATAGCAAAAAGTGGTGACAAGGTTATTGGAACGATCTCTTTTGGACCATGTGGAAATGAAATAAAAAAATGCACAAATAACCAGCTCGATACAATAGGGGAGCTAGGAAGCTTATACATATTACCCGAGTATCAAGGCAAAGGTATAGGTTCTGTGTTGATTCATTCGATGTTAAAGTTTGTTTATAGCTTAGGAATTAAAGAATTTTGTTTAGATAGTGGATACAAACGAGCTCAAGAAAAATGGATAAGAAAATTTGGCGAGCCTTATAAAATCGCAAAAGATTACTGGGGAAAAGACTCTGACCATATGGTATGGCTATGTAATGTAATTGATTATGTTTAATGAGACATTATATAAGATTTCTATTATTGATTAATAATATAAGAAACTAAAACTAATTAGGCAAAGGAAAAGGGAATGATGCCAAACATTACTACAACAAGTAGATGATGTTTGGTATTTTTATTTATCAAAAAAACTAAAGCATTTATGAAGGAAGTCATTTCACCTATTTTTTTGAGTTCAAAATTAATAATAATCTTTTTGAAATAGTAAAAAAATGAGTATTAACTTAACTCTATAAAACATACATGCTCTGGACATAATAATGTATAAGTGTGGTAGGATTATTTAACTATAAAACTAATTGCTAAAAATATTTTAGTTATATCGAAAGTAGGTTAAATGTAATATATTTTGCATTTGATAATAGAATTTTTTTATTTTGAGAAATAACTATCAAATTCATAAAAAATCAGAAAATAAAATGTGACATGAAATTTATTCTATAATAGTAATAATTTGAAGATGCTAAATGGTAACTTAATTGGAGGAGAATTGTCTCATGGATAATGTACATTTTACATTTAATAGTCAAAAGGTACATAAGTTAAACTTAAAAATTACATGCTTCATGGTAGCTTTAATTGTAATTCCATTAATCGTTTCTCGTGGATTTGGTGAATCGAAAATGTATATTATTGCAGGTTTTAGTGTTTTAGGGTGTGCATTCTTAAATTATTTTTTAAAGCTACCTGATATGGTAAAGGCAGTTTTGTTTTCAGCATTACCCGGAACAGTAACATATGCGTTATTCTTTCTAGATGGATTTGCATTAAATAAGCACTATTTTATGTTCATTTCGATTGTGATGGCAGCAATCTATTTTAATAGGAAAATATTAATTACATATGGTATTTTGGTACAGTTTTTTGTTGTGTCCCTTTATATAATAGCACCGGATAAATTATTAGGGGAAAACAATACTTTCATTATTTTCATAATACAGTTTTTCGTATATAACGGAATTCTTTATATGTTAAATAAATTAAATCAATGGGGTGGCGAATTAGTTTCCGATTCACAAGAGCGTGAGCAAGAATCAAACAGGCTACTTCAAGAAGCAAAGCAATTAGTACATAAGATTGAACAAAGTGCTCATACGTTAGGTGCAGAAACGGATGATGTGAAGGCTACTTCTAATTCATTATCGGCTGTAAGTGAAACCATTTTAAAATCAACTCAACAAATCGCACAGTCTATTCAAAATGAGACAGATTCCATTTTGATGATGAATAATGTGATGCATGATTCCAAATCTGAGCTTTCGGAGACAGTTTACTTATCGCAAGAGGCAATGCAGCTTTCTCAGCAAGTAAATGAGGAGATTTCGAAAAGTGCGCAAAAAGTAGACCAAGTAACAAAGCAAATGGATGAATTAAGTAATTCAATGAATTTGACGGTTAGTACGATGGATGATTTACAAAATAGCTTACAAATGGTTAATGAATTTCTCGGCAGTATAAAAAATATTGCGGATCAAACAAATTTATTGGCATTAAATGCAGCTATTGAAGCAGCCCGTGCAGGTGAGCATGGAAAAGGCTTTGCGGTAGTTGCAGAATAAGTACGAAAGCTAGCAGAGGAAAGTGCTGTTACGGCTTCTAAAATTACAGAAGTAACCTCACAACTTTTTGATAAATCATCGACAGCACAAGCACAGTCTATGCGTGGTCAAACAACAGCAATCGAAGGTCAAGAGTTATTACAAGAAATTGCGACTGTTTTTAATCATGTCAAAGCATCGAGTGATATTTCAAATACAAATATGAAGCAAAGTGTATTCGCAATTGAAAAGGTAAGTAGTCAGTTCACTCATTTGTTAAATGAAATTGATTTGCTATCAGCAGTATCGCAGCAAAACAGTGCGGAAACGGAAGAAATTGTTTCTTCTATCTATGAGGAAAATAAATTGTTAGAGGCAATTGATAAAGCAACCGGTAAACTTCAAACATTAAACCATGAGCTCATTTCCTTAACTGAATAGTCAGTTCATAAGAACAACATTCCATATTATTTGGAATGTTGTTTTTTTTTTGCAACTAGTGCTCATAAGTTTCACAGGAAAGATTATGAACTTTACTGGACAGCCATCTATTAAGGAAAATGCTTGCTCCTGCGGTGGTTAACACCATCCTAGTTAGAAAGGAGTGTCTCAAAACAAGGTTTCAGACACTCCCTTCCTCTGTCATTGATGAATTTATTATTCTTTTTTCTTCAGCTTTTCTTACGATAAAGATACTTACTTCATATAAGCCAATCATCGGGATTAAAATCAATAATTGACTAATAAAGTCAGGCGGTGTGATAAGAGCCGATACAACAGCCATTATAATATAGGACCATTTTCGAACATTCTTCATCGTTTTAGACGTTAAAAGATCTATCGATGAGAGAAATAAAGCGACGATTGGTAATTCAAAAAGTAACCCAATTGGTACAGTTGTCATAATGAGAAATTGAATATAGTCAGTGGCTGTAATTAACATATTAAAATTCATTTCACCAAGACCAATAAGAAAATGATAACTCATTGGGTTTACGACAAAATAACCAAATGTAAGACCAACTAGGAAAAGAAGGAACATTATAGGTGAATAAAGACCGATAAATTTCTGCTCTTTTTCATAAAGGCCTGGCTTTGCGAATTGCCATAAAAAATTACAAATAAAAGGCAGTGATAAACCAAATGCTAATGTCGCAGAAATCAAAGTATATGACTTAATTACTTCTAACGGTCCCAATATGACTAGTTTATGCCCCTTCGTAATCAATGGAAACCAAAAATTGATGGTAGAAAAGACGATGATAAATAGAATAATAAATGTAATCGCGCTTTTGATTAGTTGCTTTCTCAAATCGAAAATATGTTCATACCAAGACTCTATGTTTCCAGATTTGGTTTTCTCATTTTCTTCAGCTTCTATTTGCTCAATTAATTGTACTGATTCCTTCGATTCTCGTATTTCCTCAATCTCTTTACTGGATTCCTGCTTCTTTTTTTTATCCAAAGGACTCAAGTTGTTATAGCCATAAGGATCCATCTAAATCACCTACGATGCCTCATCGGATTTCTTAATTTCCCTTAAGGCAGGCTTTTTTCCATCCTCTTCATCGTCCATAATTTCACGAGCAGATTTTTTGAATTCGGATAATGTTTTCCCTACTGCACCTCCGATTTCAGGAAGTTTCTTAGGACCAAACACAATTAGGACAATCACTAAAATAATGATTAATCCAGGAACACCAATTGCTCCTATACCACCCATACCAATTCCTCCTTTTATGAAGCTAGACTACCGCCTGCTTTACTGTAATTAATGATTCCTTCTGCACAGCGGTATGCAAGTGCACCAACAGTTCCAGTTGGGTTGTAGCCTCCGTTATGTGCGAAGTTCCCAGCACCGACTACGAACAAGTTATCAGCATCCCAGTGCTGTAGATAAGTATTAACCACGCTAGTTGCAGGGTCTTTGCCCATTATTGTTCCGCCTGTATTATGTGTTGTTTGATAAGGAACAATGTCATAATCAGTTAATGGATTTGATGCAGCAATGATTTCCGCACCCATTTCCTTCATAATCTCTGCTGATCTCTCGGAAAGATACTTATGAAGAGCACGATCTTGATCCGTAAAGTTATAAGTTAATTGTAATAATGGAACGCCATAAGCATCTTTATATTTTGGGTCAAGGGACATATAGTTTTCTTTATGTGGCATAGATGCACCTTGTCCACCAATGCTTAATGTTCTTGTGTAATAGTGAATCGATGCCTTTTTAAACTCTGCACCCCAGGCAGGCGTATCTGGAGGAACAGGGTTAAATGCAATTGGTCGCATACCTGTCTGAGTTAAGGAAAGGCTAGCACCATGGATGAAGTCAAGGTTTGAATGATCAAAGGAATCCCCATTAAAGTCATCGATTGTCATTCCTAATGCTCCAGCTCCCATAAAGGTATTGAATTGTTCTTCAAAGAACCCAGATGCGCCAGGTAGTATTTGATAGCAATAATTTTTTCCAAGCGTTCCGCGTCCTGTTTCCGGATCGTATTGCTCACCGATATTTGATACCATTAATAACTTTGCATTATTTAGTACATAGGAAGTCAGTACAACTACTTCCGCAGGTTGGATAAATTCTTCGCCAGTTACAGTATCAAAGAATCGTACCCCAGTAACTTTGTTTCCCTTTTTTAATACCTCGACAACATTAGAGTGGTAACGAATATCATAATTTCCTGTTTTCAGAGCAGTTGGTATAACTGTTATTTCAGCAGAAGATTTTGCTCCATACTCGCATCCAAATCTTTCACAAAAGCCGCAGTACTGGCAAGCGGCAATCGCTGAACCATCGGGATTTGTATACGGTTCTGAAAGGTTAGCCGATGGTAGCATAAATGGATGATAACCAAGATTTTTTGCTGCTGTTTCAAACCTTTCAAGGATAGGTGTTTTTTTCATAGGTGGCGTTGGAAAAGGTTCAGATCGTTTTCCCCAAAATGGATTGTTATCTTCACCTGAAATACCTGCTATATATTCAAATTTATTGAAATAAGGTTCCAGTTCATCGTATGTGATTCCCCAGTCTTGTAGCAGGTAGTCTTTCCCCAGCTTATTGGATCCGTATTTTTCATCCGTCATCGATTTAATTTCAAAATCGTACGGCAGGAATCGCCAGTTTTGACCATTCCAGTGAGTACCAGCACCTCCCAAGCCTTCTCCCAAAAGGAAGGAACCCATCATACGCATTGGGAGCGCATTCATTTTTCGGTGATTTCGGAATGTAATCGTTTCTTTTGATAAGTCCTGGAATAATTCATATCGGATTGCATAGCGATATTCATCATGAGCCATTGAATAATCTATTGTACTACGTTCTGAACCCCGCTCTAATCCTCGTACTTTTAAACCTGCTTTTGCACATTCTGCTGCCACAATGCCGCCTGTCCAGCCAACACCAACAGTGACAACATCGACTTTTTCTAATGTAGTAGCCATTTTGTTACCCCTTATCTATGAATGAGACATACTGCTAATTGATTGTGGTTCATATTTAACAAATTCTTTACTTTCGATTTCTTTCGCATAACTAAATTGATGACCAGGGAACCCTTTCATTTTCCAACCTTCCATATTCTTGTTGCCATTGTAGATTGGATCACAATATGCTCCTTCAAGTGTGGCTTGACGTAGTAATGTAAAGAAGAAGCTAGAAGTGACTGCCATCATTGCTACTTCACCTTTTTGGAAGGCTGTTAATATTTCATCCATCTGTTCTGGTTCTAACTCCACAAACCCCTTCTGATATCTTGATTGGGCTTCCTCTTCTAATTTAGCAATACCTTGATCAAAGATTTCAGCTCGAGTAAGCCTACTTTGATATCCTTGTGTAACGGCACCATCTTCAAACGGACCTTGCATATATTCCTTGGCATTCATCCCATAGGCTCCCGCTAATTGGTTGTCTATGAAGTATGGCACACCTAGTCCTATTGCTCCTGGTCCTAATTCATCCTCTGGTAAAATTCGCTCAGTTGCTTGAGCTAATATATTAAAACTTGCCATGGTTTTAAAGAATTTAAGGCCAACATTTAGTTCATGATTTTGTCCTTGATGGTTATTTCCGGTTTTGTTTTCTTTACCTGGACTTTTGTTGACGTTGTAGCCAACAAGACCACCAATAATTCCTCCACCAATTAATGTACCTGTTGCAATACCGGTAGTTTTCAAAAACTCCCTACGTGAAACACCTTGCTTTTTACTATCCAAGTATAATCCTCCTCTGAAGTTAAAAAATACCTTAAGTCGAGTATTGTTATTTTTTTACGAAATTAAACAATAGATAGAAAAATAATTTTTAACATGAGAAAAACAGAAGGATAATCATTATTGGGATGGAGGTGAAGGGCTTTAAAATGCGGACAATAAAAAAAGTAGAATTTGACATGATGAACTGAACCCTGAATAGTGGACACTTTAAAAAAAGTGGACCTACTCGGGGTTTTACTATTTTCAGAGTGGAGAAACCCCGTTATACTAACTTTACGAATTATGAACGGGAGAACATCATGAGTAACATTATTTTTAACGAACATCAACGCAGCCTAATTGAAATG
>NZ_RBZN01000078.1 GCF_003628435.1 Ureibacillus endophyticus
GTTGTCTCTACGTTTAATTGAATATACATTTCCAATCACCTCTAGATCAGTATGTATACCCCGAGCATTTTTGTACATTGTTATTCAAGCGGGAATGTACATATTTAAATTAGCATTTGTAATCAGGAGAAATACAGAATCGAAAGGGGATAAAAATAAGCATATAAGCAGTATCTCTAATATCAAATAAAATTAGGCAACTTAGCACCAATAGAATATTGTCATCAAGTAGCCTAATATGAAGTGGAATTTGTGTCTATAAACGTCAAGTGAATATTTTCATATAAAAATTAAGAGATATTATGATTTATCCTTTTTGCCAATACTTCTTTTCTCCTGCGATGTTTTAATTCATTTGTAATCAATTCATCTATATCTTTCTGTACCGTGAAATTAAGACCACATTGAAAGGAATCGCCAAAAGATCGACTCCAAATCACATCACCGAGTGCACGGATGTAGGTAACATCCAGTAGAAAGCGAACATTCATCTGCAAAGAGCTTTTCATTAAAAAACTCTCGATTTCTGGTCCACAAACAATCTTCATACCACGAGGGCTAATATCTAATATTTGCCCGATATATCGTTCATGACTTGCTAATTGTCCATTTAGGTAAATTTCATATTCTCCTTCTATAGGTGGATCAAAAATAAAACGAAACGCTTCTTTCCTTCTAAATTTCTAGTATTTCCCCCAAGTATTGAAAAGTAACAAAAAGTAATTTTTACCATTTATTATTTAAACATTTATCAAATCTTTTGCACAGTGTATTATGTAGCTTATTAATTATTATAAGAATAGTAATTATTTACTAAATTTTTACAGTTAATACAATCGAGTAGGAGGGAGTGATTAACTCCCGACCTCTCACACCACCGTACGTACGGTTCCGTATACGGCGGTTCAATTAAGATGAATAACGCAAAGTTTCGTAACGAACTTGCAGACTTTTCAGCCCTTGGCTTTCCCAGTAGGAATTGCCAAGGGTTCTGTGTAATATGGGGCTTTTTGAAATGCGCCAGTACCCTTTTCGGGTATTCCCCCACTCATATGCTTTCCCAAATGGAACTTTAAGACGAGTGAGATTTCTGACTCTAGTTCGAGGATTCTTCCAATTCTTCCAGAGGCACATTCGTAATCGCCGTTTAATCCAACTATCTAATGTTTTAAAGATAGAATGTGTATCCGCCAAGGCAAAATATCCACACCATCCAATTAAATATTGGTTTAGCTTCTCGATTCTGTATCCCATGGAGTATGGCATCTTTCTGGAGGTAATTTCTCGTATTTTCTTTTTCATTCGTTGTAGGCTCGTTTTCGCAATTCGAACCTTCGGTTCTTTGTGAAAGGTAAAACTAAATCCTAAGAACTTTCGTTTCCAAGGTCTATCAACTGCTGATTTGTTTTCATTTACCTTTAATCGAAGTTTACCTTCAATAAATCGCTGTACACTTGCCATTGTGCGCTTTCCTGCACGTTCACTTTTCACGTAAATGTTACAGTCATCTGCGTAACGAACGAATTTATGTCCACGTTTCTCTAATTCTTTATCAAGTTCATCTAATACGATATTTGAAAGAAGTGGACTTAAAGGTCCGCCTTGTGGTGTTCCTTCATCTGTACTCGAAACAACTCCATTAATCATGACACCAGCTTGGAGATATTTACGGATGAGTTTTAAGAGCGATTTATCTTCAATTCTTTTCGCTAATGTTGCCATCAGTCTGTCATGATTGACTTTATCAAAGAACTTCTCTAAATCCATATCTACTACCCAACGATATCCTTCTTTTATATACCCTTTTTGCTTTCCGGATAGCGTCATGAGCGCTTCGATTTGGTCTGAATCCATAACTGTTATTCGAAAAAGTTTTGTCATATTCTTTCGATAATATCTGCGATATGGCTTGTTGAATCAAACGGTCTGTCACGGTTGGAATACCTAATAAGCGCACACCGCCGTCTGGTTTCGGGATTTCGACTCGACGTACCGGTTGTGGTTCATAAGTTCCCGCTAGAATCTGCGATTTAATAGTCTCCCAATTTTCGAGGATATGCTGACGTAAGGTTTGTACGGGCATCATGTCTACTCCATGGCTTCCTTTATTCGCTTCTACTCGCTTTAATGCTTGTATCATGTTCTGCCGTTCAAGAATTTGATTCAACATCACCATTTCGTCCCTTTCCGTGAATAGCTTTTTTTTTTTTTTTTTTTTTTTTTTTTTTTTTTTTTTTTTTTTTTTTTTTTTTTTTTTTTTTTTTTTTTTTTTTTTTTTTTTTTTTTTTTTTTTTTTTTTTTTTTTTTTTTTTTTTTTTTTTTTTTTTTTTTTTTTTTCTTCTTTTGCCCAACTGGACTACACCCTCCGCAAATACCCTCGTGGGATTCACCACTACTTTCTAAGCGTGAGGTTTCTCTGTTTTCTGTGTTCGTTCATCCAAATTGGAAAGCCAAGGGCTATTCTCTCTTAGTTGTTCAGTCCTTCCGAATTGTTCTAGACCAATTCGTACTATGACCTCTGCTGACTTCTGACAGTTCAGCTACTTGTCACCAAGTAGGTTATGAAGGGTACTTCACGTTTCTGTCAGATCTCCCCGGGTAAGCACATGCACTTTCACACCATCTATCCGCCTCATTTACTCGGTATGACCTTCGACAGAATGGACTTTGTTTTGTATAGCAAACTCATCCAGTCATACCTAGCCTTATATGAGATTCGTGTTCCTCGGACCGGTGTTTTGCCTCCAGCTTCCTTCAGATTCCGCGTCACCACGGACACCCTTGCTCTTGGCTAACCTCTACTTCTGTCTTCGAGGCTCGGGACTTGCACCCTAGAGTTCATGCGCATGCCGGGCGCACTATAAAAAACCTCCCATTGAATATCAATGAGAGGTTAAATTATTAGACTTGTTGTGTATTACTATATTGTTGTTGACGAGTAATTTGAATCACTTGCTTCCATGTATCACGGAATTCAGTTGTTAATCCTATTACTTCATCGATAATTTCTATATCATTTTTAATATTCGCTTCAATAAGGCGACGGTTCATGTAGTCATATAAAGCAAGCATTTGGTTTGCCACTTCTTGTTCAGTTTTCAATGTCACCATTAATTCCTGAATAATCGCTTGTGCTTTTTGAAGATTATTATTTTTTTCTTGTATATTTTTTTCTTCAATTGCTTTTTTAGCTTTTACTAGGAATTTTAAACAACCATTGTATAACATTAGTGTGAGTTCTCCTGGAGAAGCAGTTGTAACACTATTTTGTTTGTATGCATTAAAGGCTGAAGTTGGTGTAGCCATATATTACACTCCTTTTTTAAAGAAAACTCTTATTTACTTTTTCTTATCATAGTACATGCCATCCATAACCCGAACAGATGAATAAGGATTCAAATATTGCTTTTCATTTTTCTTTGAAGATTGCAATATTTTCATATCCTTTTTTATTTCTTCTTTGAGAGTATCCAATCGTTCAAGAATTCCTTTATCTAGCTCAATCAACATCAAATGGACTTTATTTTGTGGGTTTAATTGAAACCCGTCTTGACCTAATAGCTCAATTATTTTCCCACGTTCATCCAACTGACGATCAGCTTCCTGAATAAATTCATCCCGCTTCTCTCCCTTTGGAATGCTTTCTAAGAATTTATAAAGTTTGGCTGATAGTTGGAGTAACTTTTGTTCATTATCCATGTTGGTATGTCTCCAATTCTATACAAAATATGAACTCAAGGAAGTAGATTGCTGATTAGCCTTATTAATCATTGTTTCCATAGCAGAGAATTGTTTCCAGTAACGAGATTCAATATCTACTAATTTTTTCTGCCAGGAATCAATACGGTTATTTATATCTTTTAGATATTTTCCAAGAGTAAATTGAGTATCATTCATGGTAGAGCGACCTGCACGTTCCTCAATCTTAGCTTGGATTTTATCAAAGGAAGCACGTAATTTTTTTAAATAACCACGCGTATCGGCTTCTTTTGAAACACCATTCACAATAATAGTATCCTTTTCTTTGCCATTTGAATTATTGAACAGTGTCGCTACTGCATCAGGATCTTCTTCTAAAGCTTTACGTAATTTGTTTTCATCTATTTCTAAAGTACCTCCTTCTAAATAGTTACTAGAAGAAGTAATACCAATACTAAATAATGTATTATATTTCGTATTAACAACAGCCGGATTTGATTCATAAATTAAACTTCTCATCGAAGAAAGACCATTTTGAATAATAGAGTCTCCTCTTAAAAGTCCACTTTTCGCCTTTTCTTCCCAAAGCTTAATTTCATTCTCTTCCATTTCTTTTCGTTGTAAAGAAGTTAATGGTTGAAAATCACGATATTTCGTTTCTTTTGTTAAATTATTCAGTTCCTTTACCAAAGTATTGTAAGTATTTACAAAATCCTTTATTTTTGTAACAATTTCATCTACGTTGGTTGTTGAAACCATAGTCACTGGATTAATCTGACTTGAGATATCACCATTATCTATTATATCTTGATAGTCCTTTTGAGCTACATCCAGTTTAGCTTGAGCAATTTCTAAACGTGTTTCTGCAGCATTATATGCAGTTTCTGCTTGTTGCCAATTTGATCTTGCCGCATCATTTTCAGCGAGAGATTGGAACTTTTCAAGTTGGTCTTTATAATTTAAGCCTGTCAATTTCATTAAATTATCTAATTGTTTTAACTGTGATGGACTTAAATTTTCCAATTTAGCAATAACATTTTGTGTTTTACCCTCAAATGGATTTTCAACTGATAAATCTAAACCAATAAGTTCATTAATTTCTGTCTCATCTAGACCTATGAATAAATCTTTGAAAAAACTACTATCAAATGAATTATAGATAGACTTTAATTTATCTGCATCTGCTTTTTGTTGAAAATCTGTAATTTCCGTTTCGGTCATATTATATAATTGTATAAGTTGTTCTTTAGATAACTTTAAGAGTGCTTCTTTTTGCAAAATAGTATCATTATCATTTATAGCTGTTTTAATTTCCTCTTCACTCATATCATTATCTATTGTTAAATCTTTAAATGCAGTAATCTGGTCCGCAGTGACTCCTTTGAAAATTTCATAATTTGCTGTAGCATTGAATTTTTTAAAATCTGAACTAAACGTTTGCAGTTCTTCTTTGGATAATTTCAGTAATTCCTCTTTTAACGAATCTGGTATATTGGAATCGTCATTGATTTCTTGTCTTATAACTTCTATATTTTTTGAACCATCAGCAAATATATTTTTTACTATATTTGTTAAATTTTCATTCTCAGAGATTGCAAAAAAACTAGAACCAAACTTCTTATATATCTCTTGTTCGGATAAATTTAATGTATTTCCAAAAGCTAATTTATAAGCATCATCATGTTTTTCTGATATTTTTTTAGTAATATCTTCATCATCTTCAAAATATGCATCTCTTGCTTGATTTCTAATGTCTAACTTTTGGTTTTTATTGTCAGTAGCGTATGAAAATTCATTAATCGCTGCTTGTAACTTTTCATTAAATGTATTTTCTGCATTAAAAGTTTTTTTCAACGTTACAGAGTATCCAGAAATAGAAAATGTATTAGTAGAACGCTCAGTAGCGATACCATTGACTTGAAAAATAGCATTTTTGCCATTCGATGCAAGATTATTAGGATTGTCCACATTCTTTACTATTTTAAAAGCTTTAAAGACTTCAATGCCGGAATCAACTTTAATTTCTGCATCTCCTTGTACGTCTCCAGTATTCATGGCCGTAATAGACAATTTCCCATTTTCAAAAACAGCACTAACCCCAGCACCACTACTATTTATTTTACTAACAAATTCACTAACCGTAGTGTTTTCTGTGAATTCAATTTTTGTCGCTTCTTTCGCTAAAGTTCCATCTTTTTGGATAGAACGAATGGCAATATTATAACTATCCGGTAAAGAAACACCACTATTTTGAAAAAGCTCCTTTAATGTTGTTGTACTTACTGCATTGACTTGATCGCCGATTGAGCGAGCAGCAGTAGCTAGCTGTGAAACCCCTTCAATCGAAAGCGTTCCAGAAGCTGATGAGCTCGCAGTAGCCGTTACATATTCCGAATTTGATGATGTTGCTGTTTTGGAGATTAAACTTTTTAAAATTAAATTATCTGCAATATAAGTATCTAAAGTTTGTAATTTAGTATTCACTTCACGATAAGCATCCCGCTGCCATTCATACGTTTGCTTTTTTTGTTCAAGCTTATCTAAAGGCGCTCTTTCTGCTACCATTAATTTTTCAACTAGAGTATCAATATCCATTCCAGAAGCTAATCCACCAATTCGCATAGCTGCCATATCATTTCCCCCTATATTTCACTTAGATCTTTTCGTCAACAATCATTCCAATTAGTTTTTGCATTTCATAATAAACATCTAGTAATTTTTTTGAAGGAATTTCTCTTACTACCTCTTTTGTTTCCGCATTAACTAATTGTACAAAATATTTTTCAAGTCCTTCATGGTAAACAAATTTTAATTCACTTTGATTGATTTCAAAAAACTCGTTTATCGAATCTACTACCTGTTGAAGCTTTTCTTTAGATATTTCTTGTTGTTCATTTGTCTGAATAGGTGATTGTGTATCTAATGTATTTTCAGTATTAACCGATTGCGATTCTATAGAAGTTGTAGTTACTTTATCTATTGAATTTGTATTTAATTCGATTCGCATACATTGTCCTCCCAAACAATAAACGTCCTACTCTTTTTATCGGAAGTTTAACTAAATCTTTTAAGTTCTATATAACCTATAGACTAATTAATAAGTAATATTTTATGTATTTTTAAACACTAGCGTCGCATTAAAATAATTTGGCGCAATATTATAATCTGAATTTTCTGTAACAACATATATGCATAAAAAAATCCCTTATAATGGTTGGAGGTAGTAACCGATCCAAATCCAAAA
>NZ_RBZN01000079.1 GCF_003628435.1 Ureibacillus endophyticus
ACCTCCTGTTAAACGTTGTTGGTCCAACGAGGAGTGTAACTTTATTGGATAATGTTGACAAGTGGTTTTTTCATGCATAAATTAATGTCCGAATGGTACATTTTTAGTTTGCCATAACCACCTTGATTGAACCTCAATAAGTTTAACTCTAATTCTAGGAACTCAGAAAAATCGTATTGATAATAAGGAATTGCATTATTACTGATATAATTATCAAAATAATCTTTTATGCTTAATATTTGTTCCCTGTTTTATATTATAATTTATAATCCCTGCTTCAATGTTCTTAGAGGATGCTACACTAAAATTGGCTGAACCAATATAAGCTTTATTATTAGTCATTATAATTTTCGAATGATTTTCTGTTACAAAATAACTTTTAAAATTAGAATTGAATCTTTCAGGATTTTTTCACTGGGGATTTATCACTATTATAGTTATAACTAGGGATACCACTATAAAATCTCACTTCTCCTATAGCACTTTTTAGCCTTTCAAACAATTCATTTTGGTTATTTTTAGGCAAACTATAAGTCAATATATAAATCCATTCTGCATTCATAAAATCTTCTAGGACCTCTTGGTAACCATATTCATTATGAGAAAAAACAATTTTACCTTCACAACCATTAATAAACTCTAACATATAAATACTCCTTACTTTTTTCTTAATATTCAAATAACCATCCATAATGAACTAATAAATACCAAATTTATCAAATAACTTCCTAAAATATAATTATTTTATATCTAAATTAGTGATAAAATTGTACTAGTATTTGAAAAGGAGTGTTGCTCAAAAAATAAACTATCAAGAGTATGTTAAAAAGGAGAAATGTTTGTGCACAAAAAAATTTGGAGATATATCTTGAATACAAAAGAACCAGATGAGTTGGTTTTTTTAGCGCAGAATTTCAGTATACAGATACCAGGTTTTAGAAAAAATAGCATTCCTAAAAATTTGAACCCCAAAATGCTAATATCGACAATTCTTAAACCGGAAAACTTAAAAAAATTAAATATTGATAACATTGAAAGCCATGAAGAAGTTTATAAAGCTGATAGTATATTAAACGTAACTGATTTGAATTCACTACAACAACTTGCCACAAAGAAATATGCACCTTCAAAAGTACTTGAAATATTGTTAATTAATAAAAAATTTGAAGAAGCAACTAACTTGTTTAATTATTTTATGACCAATTATAACGAAAATGAGCTTTCTTTACTTGAAATAGAAAATATAGAAGACTCAGAACACCATTCAATGAAAAATGAAGAGAACAGTAAAGCAGAAGAACAAAAAGAAGCAGTTCAAAAAGAAGAAAATCAAAATAAAGTTACTAAAAAGCTGGAAGAGAAAATCACCAATTTAAAAGAAGAATTAAAAAAAGCTCATTCTAATAATGAGCAATTAAAAGAAGAGTTATACAATGAAAAGAAGGAAAAAAATCTGGAAATTCAACGATTAAAAACGCAAAATAATGATCTACAAAAAATAATTGAATCTTTAAATACAAAGGTTTCCCTTTTAGAAGAATCATTATTTAACTCATTACAAAAAGAAGAGTGTCTACGATCCATTATAAAGAAATTAGAAAATGAAAAAGTAGAAAAAATAGAGAAGAATGAAAATAATGAACAAAAAAATAACTATCCAAATATAACAATTATCGGAACTCCATCAAATTCTATAATTAATTCATGTAATATTCATTTTACAGTTTTAGATAAAAAACAAGCCTTAAAAATTGACCTAAATAATCAAGATGAAATATGGATTCTATCTTATCAAGTTGATAAAAAAATTGAAAAAGAATTAAAAGAAGCTGGTTTACAAAAACCAATTCGTTTAATAAGTACATTTTTAGAATTAAAACAAGCGATTCAAAAGGAGACAGAACTTCATGATAAACAATCAGTGGGAAGCTAAGTTTGTTGGTGTTTTAGCCAACTATGAAGAGGTTGAAAGAAAACCTGTATTTGTTAACAGAGAAAATTCAATTCAATTTTATATTAAAATTATATCTACAGAACCAGTTTCCTTTCCAAAAAATTCTGTTAAAACTGTCACATGTTTTGCAGATGGGGATTTAAATACTAGATGGGGGTTTGAAGATGACATTCAGAAATCAGATACTGAACGTGAAGAAGCATTAATAGATTTCTTAAAAGATAGTTTGATTATTTTCAACCCATATAGAACGGGAAATGCTACAAGAGAATATTATGTGGCAAAAAATATCCATTTAATTGCTAAAAAAGATTCCTATTTACCTACTACGCGCTTAATACCAGTTCCTATTTTTAATGAAAAACCTAAGGATAACCAAGAATCTAAACAAACAAGAGAAGAGTTTGAAAATAAGCTTATTTATGAAAAACATGTTGGAAAGAACATTTATGTTTCAACAGAGGTAGAAGATAATCATGAAATTATTGCATTTCGAGATCAAGAGGAGAGCATTTTCTTGTATGGTGAATTTGAAAGTCATACATATGCACATGGTGGATTCAAGTTTAAACCCAGAGGAAATATTAACCTCTTATCTTTAAAAGAAAGAAACTATAATGAAAATATTTATGAATGGGACGATGTGTTATTCATTACTACTTCTTCTTATAATTTAATATTAAATGATTTAAAAAGTGCGGAAATAATTAAAGAGTCAAAAAAAGTAACAGAATTTAAAAATATTGAAGAAACTCCCATAGAGAAGGAAAAAGAGAAAATTTGGTTTAATTACCTCAAGGAATTAGCAATTCAAGAAAATCTTAATTTTTCAGAGAAAGATTTATATAATTTTCATGCTTGTATGAAAACAAAACGTCTTGTCCTTTTATCGGGTTTAAGTGGGATTGGTAAATCAAGAATTGTTCAACTTTATGCAAAAGCACTTGGTGCTGAATCAAATTTAAATTTCATCTCCGTTAGCCCTTCTTGGACAGATGACACTGATTTATTAGGATTTCCTGATACATTAAATAATGTTTATCGTCCTGGCGATTCTGGTCTTGTTAATACCTTAATAAAAGCAAGTAATGACCAAGATAATATATATATTATTTGTTTCGATGAAATGAATTTAGCTCGTGTAGAACATTATTTTTCCCAATTTTTATCTGTTCTTGAGATGGAAGATAGAAAGATTTTAAAATTATATAATTCGGATTTAGAACACCGTTTTTATAATAGTGAACAATATCCTTCTCAAATTAAAATTGGGCAAAATATTTTATTTGTAGGAACAGTAAACGTTGATGAAACTACTTATCATTTTAGTGACAAAGTTTTAGACCGCTCGAATGTTATTGAACTTGAAATCAAAGAATTCTCTGAACTCTTGGAATTTGGAAAACAGAAAAATATTGAAAAATTAAAAACTATAAGAGAACAAATTGGGGAATTCCCAATCACAGCAACAACATTTAACTCATTTAGCAATAATGACCGAGAAATGGCACTATCAAAATCCGATTTGGAACTATTATGGGAAATTCATAAAGTCTTACAAAAAGCGAGCAAAAAATTTGGAATTGGAACAAGAGTCGTTAAGCATATTGATCAATATTTAAAGAATATTCCAGAAGGAGCTCCGATAACTAAGGAAGATGGAATTGACTTACAAATTGCACAACGCGTCTTAACTAAATTAAGAGGTGTAGAAGAAGTTATGCGTGAACTTGTGGGTAATTACGATGAACAAACTAAAACTGTAACAGGTAGCTTGTTAATTGAAAAACTTGATAACTCAAATTACAATTTTACCCGATCCAAAAAAATGATAGAGCAAAAAGCAAAGGAGCTTAGTCATAATGGATTTGCCATTTAAACTAACTTTTTTTCAATATAGTAAATCTAAAACAGTTGAAAAGTATGTTGATTCCCTAAGTGAACTTTATAGAATGGAGACTGAAAATATTATTGAAATTACTGAAAATCTAGACACATATTTATCGTTTTCCGGAGTTGAAGACGTTAGACTGTATATGGATGGTTTGGAATTACTTCCCGAAGAATTTGTAGGTGAAGATGAAAATGGAAATGTTTTCTTAGAACCTTCAGATTTAAAACATGCAATCTACGAAAATGTAGGAAATAATTCTTACTTTCCATTAATACCAGGATATTATCAAATTTGTGTAATTAGTAGTGGTAAAAAATATTTTTCGTTATTCCGTATTCGAACAAAACAAGTTACAGAAGAGCAATGGGAAGTTATGAAAAACGATGTCGAAAAATCATTGAGTGGATTAGCCCAAGACTTAGTAAAAAAAAATTCTAATGTAAAGGACAATTACAATGACGATACTTTACCAAGTAATATTTTAAGAAAATGGCATTTGATAAATCAGTTTAAAATAAAACTAATGTCTTCAATTCAGGATTTAACAACAAACCCTAGACAAAATGTTAAAAAAAATTATTTAATTGTTCCCATCTCACAAGCTCGTAAGACGGATGATGAAACCGTAAAATTTTTATCACAGCACCCAGAAAAAAAGGATTTTTATAAAACTCCCTACCGTGAAGTTAACTTAAATTTGCCTGAAAACAAATTAATAAAAGCTGTGTTAAAAGAAATTGATAAGACATTAAAAGAAATTTATTCACATTGTATTTATTATGAAGATATTACAAATAGAAAAATTAATACAGAAAAAAGAAATTCATTTGGTGTACATAATGGGAAATTGCGTTCTCTTGAAGTTACATTAGAGGAAATTAAATCAATTAAAACAGATAGTAGTAAACTAATAACTAACATCCAGCATTTTCTAAATAACACCTGGTTAAAAGATGTACCAAGTGTTAAAAACATAAATATACCTAATTCCGTTACAATGGATCAACGCTATCAGATTATCTTCAAACTATATAAAAAATTGAAAAATGATCGTTTTACAATAACATTTGACCCTATTTATCAGTACAATTGGAAACGAACAGATTTACTTTATGAAATATGGTCCTTTATCAAGGTTATTGAAGCATTTACTTCAGATGAAATTGGATTTTCTCCTGTTTCTGGATGGTTAATTGATGATTATCCTCATGTACCTGAGCTACTACCCAAGGATAAAATTTTAATGAAAAAAGAAGATATTACAATTCAAATCATGTATGAGGGAGAAGTTTTAGGCGAGAGCAAAGATACAACTTTAGAACATCCTCTATATACAGGTACTGAAAATAGGACACCTGATTGTCGTATCGACTATTATGATTCAAAAGGTTATATCGGAAGTCTTGTGTTAGATTTTAAATACCGACCAGTTAAATATATTTGGAGCGACAGTTTAGTAAAAAATAGAGGCACTAACAAAGTTATGCGTCAATTAAATAACTACAAAAATAGCTTTAAAAGTAAATGGTTCTATCGAGATCGTCTTGATAGTCTATTATTCAATCAGCTTACTCCAATTCGTGAGGTTTGGGGTGTATATCCACTACAAAAAAATGAAAAAACTATTCGGTATCTAAATGACCACTACATTCGATTAATGGATTTGACGCCTAATGAAGAAAGTGAACATTTTACAAAGATGTTAAAAGAACTAACAAATCAAATTATCGAACTATCAAAACGCTTTTAATATAGGAGCTGTCCAAACGATGAGGATTGGGCTTACCCCCGTCAAGTAGACAGCTTTAAAAGAGACTATGCAGCCATCTGGTATCGATATTCTATCGGTGCCAGGTGGTTGAGTCGTTTTTGGAAATGTTTGAAATTATAAAAGTAAATATATTGCTCGACAGCTTGTCTCACTTCATCTGCCGTATTATCATGTAATAGATACAAACATTCGCTTTTAAAGTGTGAGAAGAATGATTCGATACACGCGTTATCATGGCAGTTTCCTTTACGAGAATGGCTGCCAATCATGCCAAGTTGTTCGACAAGATCGGTTTTACAGCATCTAATACGGGCGATTTGCGTTTTTGCTTTAACTTTTATGGAAACTCTTCTAAATCAGCGTACTTTTTAACTGTACGTTGATCATGATTTACGCTTTCTGCAACTTCCTTGTTGGAACGCCCTTTATGATTAACTTCATGTCTGATATAATTAATTTCTACCACTTGCAACATCTCCTACATTACCTCCTGTTAAACGTTGTTGGTCCAACGAGGAGTGTAACTTTATTGGATAATGTTGACAAGTGGTTTTTTCATGCATAAATTAATGTCCAAAAGGTACATTTTTAGTTTGCCATAACCACGACGATTTCATTGTTATATAAATCTTGTACAGCCGATAAATAAAGGAAACCTGTTTTAGTCGGTAGATACGTAATATCCGTGACGAACACTTCATTTTCTGCACGCTCATTAAACTGACGCTCTAGCACATTGTCAAATACGCGTGATACTCGATTTTTCCAGATACGACGCTTTTTACGGATGATGGACTGGATACCTAGTTCACTCATTAAGCGATACACTTTTTTATGATTTACATGAAATCCTTTATCTCGTAAAGCGATTTTCATACGTGGATAACCATACATCATATGCGTCTGATGAATCGCTAAAATGTGCTCCTTTAAAATCATATCATCACATTTACGTAACGATACCTTCTCGTTTTTAAGCCACTTGTAATAGCCTGAACGCTCTACTAGGATAACGATCTTTCATTCCCTCAATAATTTGATAACGCTCTGAATAAGTAGGCAACCCTCCATTTACAGATTTGGATACTGCTTTTTTAAGTATTCGACCTGTTGTGTATTGCATAATAAAAGTGCAGACTAGTGCAACGAATTTGTACAGAGTCTAGCACTTTTTTAGTGCAAAAAAATAGACTTGCCAGCCACCCCAAGTCACTCTACTGTTAAAGTGT
>NZ_RBZN01000007.1 GCF_003628435.1 Ureibacillus endophyticus
GCTAACCTTCAGAAGCAAGCTTCTAAAGGTCCGCTCGACTTGCATGTATTAGGCACGCCGCCAGCGTTCGTCCTGAGCCAGGATCAAACTCTCCATAAAAGAATTTGATAAAGCTCAAAAATTGCTGGCATCAAAATTGATGTCCAAAATTTTGTTCCTCAATTTAATGAGAAACTATATTCATTAACGTTTTGTTGTTCAGTTTTCAAAGTTCATTTTCCATTCGCGTAAGCGACTTTTATATATTAACATTTTCGACAACTAGTGTCAACATATTTTTTACTTTTTTCAAAGTATTTTATCAACTTCGCAAATCAACTTTTTCATTATATTAACTTCTCAATCACATGTCAATATTTTTTAAAATTAATAAACAAGATGATTTATTGTTAATAAATTAGAAGTTATTTATTTCGCTTTGTCGTGGTGACGACTTGTATTACTATACACACATTAAAAATTAAAGTCAATATATTTATTAAAATTTTTTTCTTAATTTACTAATGCCCCAACAATAATGAACCCTAAAATAAAAGGTTGCCCCAATTCGGAACAACCTTACATTATTTTTTCTTAAGAAGCTGTTTACTGTATTTTTCCCATTGTACTAATGAAGGGTATGGGTCAAATGCCCATTCAGTTCGACCATTAAATTTATACATACCATAATGTAAATGTGGTGGGAATTTTCCTGAAGTACCTTCTTTACCGTACCCGGTACTTCCCACACCACCTAGTAGTGTACCTGGTTCTACAATATCGCCTACTTTTAATCCTTTATTAAAGTAAGCTAAATGAGCATAGTAATGATAAGTATTATGGTTGTCACGAATTCCAACGCGCCAACCTCCAAATTCATTCCATCCCATCACTTCTATAATACCGTATGAAGTTGATACTACGGGCGTACTATATCCCGCAAAAATATCGGTACCTTCATGTATACGTCTTCCGCCCCAGCCACGATTGGCCCCCCATGTTCCTCTATAGCTATAATTGTAGCCTCGTACAGGAACTGGGAAAACATGTGTATCTAAGTCAATTGAATTAAAATGTTTATACATTTTTGCTATTGATAATATTTGTTTTACAACCATTTCACTTTGGTAGTATTCCCATAATGCAATTTTAAAATCTTCTTCACTTGGTCCGAATTTGCTCAAGTAGTTACTCATAGTAAACAGTACATCTTCATCATCGTCTGCACTTGCAAGCCCGTCACCATTACCATCAAGACCTAACCCGCCAAAATACTTGATTGTAAACGGCGATGTATCATCCGGAACAGGATTCATTGCACCTGCCCAATATTCCTTAGAGAATTGAATGGCAACAGTACTGTCCCGTTTCGGAATATCTTTGCGGACATCTTGTATATTTCGTTCATATTGATCAATAGCTGCTAGGTAATACCACGGAACAATATAATCCTGAAATTGTAGGTACATAGACATCCGCTTCTGTAAAATTTCTTCTCTAGAAGGTTCTTCTTTTGCTCGTACAACTTCAGGCGAAATTGTACTACAAAGAATCAATAAAACACATAATGGAATCAAATGTCGAACCAATAATAAGCCTCCTTTCTTTTTTTATAATGTCCGAAAAATACAAAACCATGACTTCAACATTTTGTATTTCAATTTCAATCATTGATGAGATATTATTGTAAAAAGGCTTAAACTTTGTTTTTTTATAAAAGAGATAGAAAATGGAGGAATTATTTAATGGAGAATTTACAATCACTTGATCAATTTGAACAATTAAAATCAGAAGGTCGTACAATTTTCGTGTTTTCTGCAGATTGGTGTAAAGATTGCCGCTTTATCGATCCTTTTATGCCAGAAGTTGAGGCAAAATATACGAATTATCGTTTTATCAAAGTGGATCGTGATGAATATATTGATTTATGCGCTCAACTGGATATTTTCGGAATACCAAGTTTCCTTGCCTTTAATAATGGTGAAGAAATTGGCCGTTTTGTGAGCAAAGATCGTAAGACACAAGAAGAAATTGAAAACTTTATCAATGGTTTAAATTAACATACATTCTTTTTCTATTACCGGGAATTATAAAATCAATTAAATAAACGGTTTTACGAAAACAACATCCCCAACGCATTAGGCGAAGGGGATTTTTTGCGTTTATAAAAATTAATATCTACCTTCAGTTGATTTAATCAACTATTATTAACTATCACTCGTTCGTTTCTCTTATAATTATCCCATATACTGGACGTAGAAAGGGATGGGATATATGACAGGTTTTCAATTCGCAACACGCATTAGTACATTACGAAAAGAAATGGGTATTACACAAGAACAAGTCGCTCAATATGTAGGTGTTTCAAAAGCGGCAGTATCGAAATGGGAAACAGGACTTAGTTATCCAGACATTACTCTACTACCAAAACTTGCAACATTTTTCAATTTATCGATTGATTCACTACTTGGATATGAACCACAAATGACTAAAGAAAATATACAAAAATTATATGCTCAGTTAGCCGAGAAATTTAGTGTTCAACCGTTTTCGGATGTTCAACAAGAAATAGAAGACTATGTAAAAGAATATTATTCGTGCTTTCCATTACTAATAGAACTTGCTGTATTATATCTAAATTATCATAAACATGCAGAACATCCTGAAGCAATTTTAAACCGGGTTGTGGAATTGTGTCAGCGTGTACGCAATCAAGCCCAAGAGTATAAATACGTTCATAAAGCTGAGTTTGTAGAAGCAACAGCTTTTTTAATGATGAATGAGCCAGAAAAAGTTCTTGAATTATTAGGAGATCATATCGAAATTGAATTCGGTACTGAAAACATTATAGCCACAGCCCATACGATAATGAATCAACCAGATAAAGCACGAGAAACGCTTCAAATTAGTATGTACCAGCACTTATTCGGGCTCCTTTCTAGTGCGACAGATACTTTAGTGCTTGAAGTTGACAATATTGAACATTTTGATGAAACAGTTAAAAGGATGGAATTCATCATTAAAGAATTTAAAATTGAACTTTTAAATGCGAATTCCGCTCTTGTCTTTTACTTAAAAGCTGCTTATTGCTACATGATGCAACAACGTCATGAAGAAGCAATGAAGGCGCTTCAAAGTTATGGAAGAGTTGTTAGTTATTTAAAATTCCCTATTTATTTAAAAGGAGATGCCTTTTTTGACTTACTTGAAAATTGGATGAAAAAAGAAATAACAATTGGGAATGTCTCGCCAAGAGATGTAGCATCTATTAAAAAGGATATTTTATCAGGTGTGACTGACCACCCTATTTTTGCTCCACTACAAGGACGTCAAGATTATAAAGCATTTATTTTAAACCTTAAGCATCAACTAAACTTACCCTAAGGAGTTATTTCAATGAAAAGATTGTTAGCAATAAGTTTATTTACATTATTAATTCTTGTAGGTTGTAATGCGGGAAGTACGGAAAATGGAAATTCCAAAAATGAGGAGGAAAAATCAATGACAACACAATTTTTCGGGGAATGGGCAGGAAATATTGAAATACCAAACTCACCACTACCAATTATTATTAAGCTTGAAGAAACGACTGGGACATTTTCTGTACCAATGCAAGGGTTAGAAAACTATCCGTTTGAAAGTGTCCGTTATAACGAAGATGCTGTTGATATTCTAATCAATCTACAAGGTCAAAAAATTTCAATTAAAGGGAAATTTGCAGATGAAAAGATTGAAGGTACATTTACACAAAATGGTGCCACTTTCCCAGTCATTTTTACACACTACGACAATACTTCAAAAGAAGAAATTACTTACGAACAAATCTTAATTCCTGTCGATGGTGGAGAATTGAAAGTTGCCCTTCAAAAAGCAAAAAGCGGTGAACCATCACCCGTTGCAATTATTGTTGCAGGAAGTGGCCCAACAGATAAAAACGGGAATTCCGTTATGGGTGTGAACTCCGATAGCTACAAAATGTTAGCAGAGCAATTAGCAGAAAAGAATATTTCAACGATTCGTTACGATAAACGTGGGATTGGTGAAAATACGCTATTAGTGAAAGATCCAAATGCAGTACGATTCGATGATTTTGCAAAGGACATTGCTAGTATCATTGCTTACATTAACTCTCAAGAGTCATTTACTTCAGTCCATGTAATTGGGCATAGCGAAGGAGCTTTCCTTAGTATATTAGCAGCACAGGAACAACCAATCGATTCCCTAATACTTCTATCAGGAACTGGTCGCAGGATAGATGAAGTGATGATTGATCAATTAAGTGCACAATTATCACCTGCACTTGTTGATGAAAGTAAGGAAATTTTAGAAAAAGTGAAAGCTGGCGAAACCGTGGAAGAAATGTCAAATGAATTAA
This sequence comes from Ureibacillus endophyticus, assembly GCF_003628435.1. GTDB lineage: Bacteria > Bacillota > Bacilli > Bacillales_A > Planococcaceae > Ureibacillus > Ureibacillus endophyticus. The sequence goes on from NZ_RBZN01000007.1 coordinate 4,355, forward strand.
AGATGATCTTCCCAGTACAAAGTCAACCTTATTTAACATCATGGATAAAATACGACCCTAAAGAAGAGTTAGCGAAAGTCTCAGTTCCTATATTCGTTATTCACGGTACAACAGATCTTCAAGTAACCGAAAAAGATGTTGAACCTTTACGTCAAACTGCTGATAAAACAGTAGTTATTGAAGGTATGAACCACATATTAAAGGATTCGCCATCTGATGTTAATGCCAACCTTGCTACTTATACAGACCCATCATTACCTTTACATGAAGAACTTGTTCCAACGATTGAAAAGTTTATTAATAGATAGTAACTTTCCCCATCATATTTTGATGGGGTTTTTTAAATTATTTCCCTACCTCCGCTTCCGTCCTTAATAGGCAATAACAGAATGAATATGCTAAGGCTAAAGAAAGATACATCTCCTTTAGGAGAACTCCCCTCTTTCTTGAATAAAGCCACATCATAGTTTTATTTGTACCAATTTCGACCCATCATTCATACCTCAATTTTGGAGCTCCCTCACCCTCGGGACTCCACTTTTTTTATAATCTAACGAGCCAAGTTGCTACACGAGATAAAATTTCTGTACGTAATTGTACAAGTTCTTCAAATTCATAGAAGAATAGAATTTTCCCTTCTCGTACTGTATCCCCTTCTGGCGTTTGGGTTAACACAAAGTGCGCAAAGGACTCTGAAAAATCTTCTTCCGGGGATTCCCGAGCATAATTAGAAACGAAGAATTCATCTATATCCCCATACCCTGGCACCTCCCAAAACTCCCGATAAAAACTAGTTAAATAGGCATCCTCATAAAAACAACCTGAGTCTTGTAAGTACAATGTGTCGCACCCTGCTTCGTCTTTCCAATAATCAATTTCATTTTGGTTCAATGATAAAAAATGGGCATATTCATGTAAGTATGTAACTAATATTTCAGAAGCTAATTCAATATTTTTATTGTTCATGCCCAGTGTCCAATATTCCCCATTCTCATCATGTAGAGTAACATATGCAAGTGTATTACCACTTTCGAATACTTCAAATTGAGTAATCTCTCTACGTTCACTCTCAGGTATAAGCCAACTAAAGCTAAACCACAAATTTTCATGGTACTCCAATTCCTCATCTGATATTTCAGCATCTGTGTAAATTACTTCTTCTTCATTGTCAATATCATATGTAGTAAGAACAGTAATTCCTTCTTCACCTGTTGCAACGGATTCTTCTAATACGAGGGATCCATATTCAAATTCCAGTAGTTCTATTAATTCATTTCCCCATTTAATACAGTCTCTTTCATTTTTACAGTTAATCACTAAAGAACATGTTTCTTCTTCCTCTAAATAGACCTCATTACTGTAACAACCGTTATCTAGTAAAGTAATCGTTTCATCCATTTTATTTTCTTCAGGAATTACTTCTTCAGGTAATCCATTAACAGGTATTACATCTGGTTCCGTTTCAACATCTATCTCTTCCACTAATTCCATACAACCACCTACTAGGAACCAAAAGGCTATTAAAAGTAAATGAAAAAGTTTCAAAGGAATATACACTCCTTTTTACATATGTGACATTTCTATATACTACTAACTCCTTTTAAAAGTAATGAATAAAAAAGCCTAGATTCTTAAAAGAACCTAGACTCAATTTCTAATCGTATACTAAAGCTTTTATCGTTTTCTTTTTCCAAACAAAGTGATAGTAACAATACTGGGCAACTAAGTTAACCGCAAAGGCAATCGGATATGCTAACCACACTCCATTAATTCCTAAACTAGTGAAGTTTGATAATAAGTAAGCTGCAGGCACTTCGACTACCCAGATACTACCGATTAAAAAGATTGTTGGCCATAGTACAACGCCTGTTGCACGCATTGTTGCCGAAATTGCTTGCACGTGCCCTAATAGTAAATAACTCCAGAATGATATTAGAATTAAACCTTTAGCTATTCCAATTGTGTCAGCACTTGTTAGGAATAGTTTTAAAATGGGTTCTGAAAGCAAATAAACAATAAGAATTAATGCTCCACCAAATAAGTAGCTTAACTTTAGCCCAAGTTTAGTTATTTGCCTTACATTTTCTTGATTGCCCGCACCAATTGCTTGTGCAACAAATACAGAAATGGCTATAGAAACACTCATCCCTGGAATTTGTACATACATCGCAATTTGATTCACTATTCCATAAGCCGCTGTTGCTTCTGAGCCATAACTATTAACAAAAATAATTACAGCCACTTCTGCCATGGCAATTGCCACCATACTAATACTCGATGGAATTGCTAATTTTAATAAAGTCTTAATAATATCCCCTTTAAAGTGGATGTTTTTAATAATTTCTTTATCTAGCTTAATCACATGGTCTTTTTTGTGTAAATATACGAGTAATAAAATAAAGGTAATTAAGTTCGATAATACAGATGCATATGCGGCCCCGTTTAACGCAAACGCCGGTAAACCGAACCACCCAAACATTAACATTGGTAGTAACGCAACATTGATTACGATACTAACAATTAAAAAGATTAACGGCGTTTTTGAATCCCCTGTTCCGCGTATAAAGGTTGTGTAACTCATATATAGGAACATAATTGGGAGAGTTAAAAATAAGATTTTTGCATAACTCGCACTTTCCGCTAAAATGTTTTCAGGAGTTCCCATCAATTTTAAAATGGATTCTGTAAATAAACCACCAAATATAGCTACGATAACAGATAGAAGTAATGTTACAGCAAGTGTTACCCCGACTACTTCTTTCATTTTTGAAATATTACCCGCACCATATGTTTGACCAACTAAAATCGAACTTCCAGAACCAATCCCAATCGCAAAGGATATTAGGAAAAAGAACAATGGAAAGAAAGCTGAAATAGCAGCTAGAGAATCCTCCCCTAATGTTTGACCAACAATAATCGTACTTACTACTTGCCCAAAGGATTGGATTACACTAGAAAATGCAACTGGAATAAGAAAGAGAACCATCATCTTTTGAAGGGAAATAGAAGGTTTTGCTTGTTCTGATATTAAATCCATATTGATTTTCTCCATTTTTTTATTTAATTGTACCCAGCATCACCAAATGGCTGGCATTTAGCAAGCCATTTCTCTTCTAATTTTTTTAATGCCTCTTTTTCATTAAAATATGGAGAATCCTCCTTTTCTAAAGTTTCCAATACTTCAATTACAAACGCATCTTTTCCAAATATGTTCCAATCTTCCTGTAATTTTTTGTTAAAATGCGTATTGTTATTTAACGTGAATTTTACACCGTTAATGGTTTTTAAATTCCTTGTACTTTCGATAAGTACTTTTCCATTTTCCATGTTTTTTATTTGATATACTCCTGCTTGTATTTCTACTTCTAGAAATTGTTGTTTTAACTCCTTTTTTCTATCCATCAATGACTCCCCCTCTATTTCTTCACCCAATATGAACTGCCATCCGCTTTTCTCTCAAGAAAGGCATATTCAATTAAGTAGCGTCGTATTAATACATAGTCTTCATAAATCTCTTTTAAAACGTCATTTATCTCTTTTTCTGTATAGGTGCTATTGCTATCAAGTCGACTTGCGATGGCACGTAATACTACTAGCCGTTGCTTTTCCTTTGGAGGGAATTTACTTAAAGGTCCATCCAAACCTTGTAAGAAATATTTCTCTAATATCTTCTCTTGTTCCTCCGTAGTAACTGCATAACGGTCGTCTACCATTTTTGCATGTTTATGAGGTGCGACAAACGCAGGTGCATATTGATCTTTTTCTTTTAAAAGTTCCATAATGGCAAGTTGCGTTTTTGCCTGACGTTCTTTCTCTTTTAACACAAAGCGATGATGACGAATGGTCGAACTACTTCCAATTTCCATTTCCTGCTGTATTTCTTTATCGCTTTTCCCCTCATAAAAATGTTTTAAAAGTGTTGTCTGATGTTCTGTTAAACCTGTTAATTTTTTATCTAAACTAAGAAGGTACTCGAATACAGAACCATGTGTTTGCTCAACATGTAAACGTATATAGCGACTAGCCTCATACAGAACATTATCTTGAGGATATATCACACCTTTTTCTACAGGTTCACCACATAACAGGCATGTAAATTGATTAGAATCCTCAATATATCCACATTTTATTTCTTCAAGTGATGCATTCCAAAAAACATCGGATAAATTCATTACACAACGCTCCCAACAACAAAACACTGTTTTGTTTATATTTAAAACAAACAATTTTCATATACGTTTATTAACACTTAAACAATATAGCAATTTGTTTGTTATTGGTCAACATAAAAATTCCTTTTAACAAAAAAAGACCCTTAAGATTTCTCTTAAAGGTCAATCAATCATTTATTTAAATACTTTAACTCTGTGATCTAGGCTCTGATATTCTTTTTTCTTAGGTGGAGCGATTGGTTTTCCAAATGGCATTTGAGCAATTAGATTCCAATTAGTTGAGATGTTCCATTGTTTACGAACTTCCTCATCAATTAATGGATTATAATGCTGGATGGATACACCATAACCAGCTTGCTCTAAGCCTGTCCAAATAATGTACTGTAAAATCGCTGAGTTTTGTTGGAACCATGATGGAACTCTGTCTTTGTACGTAGGGAATTTTTCTTGAGTATCTTTTAAAACATCCGTATCTTCAAAGAATAATACTGTTCCATAACCATTTTTAAATCCATTTAATCTTTCTTTAGTAATCGCAAACCTATCCGCAGGCAGCTTTTTGCCTAAAGTATCAATCGTAATGTCCCAAAGTTTTGTATGATGTTCTCCAAGTAATAAAACTACTCGATCACCTTGCGAATTAAAAGCAGAAGGTGCATGCAATACCGATAAATTGATTAATTCTTCCAGCTCCTCGTTCGGTAAAATAGGATCATTACTAATTGATAAGTATGTACGTCTTTCTTTTACAGCTGAATAAAAATTACTTATTTTGTCCTGTAATAATACCATTTCTCATTCTCCTATATCTCGAATTTGAAACATTTTTATTTTTCCATATCCCTTAAATAATTTCAAGTAATAGATATTCAATATATTAAACTACAAAACTAATATTTCCCCCTATTAAAGAATATTATGAATCACACTACATTTTACTGGGGGTTTGCTTTTTGGAAAATGTGAAAGCAATTGCAACTTTTCAACAAATCGGGGAAGAAGTTTACCGTACGAATACGTATATTCAGTTTGGTACTTCTAATCAATCCCTAGGTGCCGCAGTAATGTTAAATCCTGGTTCAGCAAAACTAAATGGTGAAGTAAGAAGAAAGCTTATCCATACTGGCTCACATACAGATGAAGTCTCTTTAGATCGTACAATGAAACAACTTGTAAAGTTTATGAAAGCAACTCATTCCAAGTTAAATGGTAGACTATATATTTACAATTTATTCTATGTAAAAAATACAATAAGCAAAGAAGCCATCGAACTATTTGAATCTTTAAAGTCAACTGGAAACTACCCTACTATTACAAGACCGTCTTTAAATGAAATTCAAAGCCATCCCTGGATTTTAATTGGATGGGGTGTTGAGAAAGGGAAAAATTCTGGATTTTATGAATTAGAAAAGAAAAAATGGTTGGAGCTAATTAAAGAAAGTGGCATTCCGTATTTCGGGGTACTATCAAAGGATAATGATTATTACCACCCAAATCCAAAAGGACCAGCCAACATAGAACGACTTCAACAATTAATACAAGCTTTTAAGTTGGAAATTGAACCAAATATAATTAGAAATTAAACTTTAAGGGGTGTCCAAAAAGACTTTACTTTTTGGACACCCCTTTCTTGAAAAATATCTCTTATTAATTTTTGCTCTGCGGTGGTTGTCACCATACTCGTCGCAGAAAATAAATGCTCCTTCGATAAAAGCGATAGCGGCAATCGCAAGGATTGTCTCAAAACAAGTTTTCAGACAATCCTCTTTTAACATAGTAGTTTTCAACTTTATTGGAAACAATTTAGCATTGTTCCTCTGATTCTGTTAATTTACTATTTAATAGTAGTTTAATAGATTCGGAGGAACATTAAATGAAAAAAGCACTGCTTTCACTCTTATTTCTTACTATTTCTATGCTTTTACTTCCGATTCAAAAAAGTAATGCCCAGGAAGTTGAACCAATTGTAAAAGTCAAATTGGTTAACTATTTAGGGGATAAGAAAGAAATTACTTTAAAGCCAAACGGTAATTACTTAACAAGTGATGGAAACATCGTCTTAAAGGCTAATGAATCATATACATTAAAACAAGTTAGCGGAAAACTATCTTTATATAAAGAAGGTCTATTGTTAGGTACATATCAAACTTTTTCCGCTATGCCAAGTTTTACTACTAGTCAACTTTCAATAAACAATCGTCCTTATTTAGGAAGTTTTGATTTTATAGTTGAAAACAATTACGTTCGACCAATTAACTCAGTTTATATGGAGGATTATTTAAAGGGCGTTGTTCCAAACGAAATGTATCCTTCTTGGAATGTGGAAGCTTTAAAAACACAAGCTGTTGCAGCAAGAACATATGCAACAAGCTACTTAAATCGGGAAATTATTAATGACACGATTTCTTATCAAGTTTATGGTGGTTATGTATGGACATCAAATACAACAAGAGCTGTGGATGAAACGAAAGGAGAAGTCCTCCACTATAACGGCCGTTTAATCGATGCTGTCTATTCTTCTAGTAACGGTGGAATGACTGAAAGTAACGCCAATGCTTGGGGAAACACACAAGTACCCTATTTACCAATAAAAGAAGACCCTTATGACCCAAAGTTTGTTTGGAATTTTTCTTTTAATAAAACTCAAATCGATTTAACTAAATTAAATTTATCAAAGTATTCAACTTGGTGGACTTCTACAAAAGAAAGAGATCCGCTAATTGCCTCAAATATTAAAGCCTGGTTAAACAAAAATGGATATACAGATAAAGAGTTGAAAATTACAGCTATTCCTACATTTTCACTTTCAAATCCTGGTTCTGGTGGCCGTGTAAAAAACGGATCTATTACTGTGGAATTTTTAGTTAAGGATTTAGTAGATAAAACCGGGAAGTTAGTTCCGCAACGTGTAACCTTTACAAACGGCAACGCTACAAAAATCCGCGCAATGATTGGAAATCGTGTTATGTTGAGTTACCTGGTGGATGAAGTGAAATCAGATACAGATGTAGTTCGAGTAACAGGGCGTGGAGATGGTCATGGTGTAGGGATGAGCCAATGGGGAGCTCAAAAAATGGCTGATATTGGTGGTAAAACCTATGATGAAATATTAAAGTTTTATTATAAAGACATATCAATTGTAAAAGTATATAATCCAATCGCTAATATAATAAGCCCCTTCCCAATCGAGCCAATCAAACAACCTATTGGAGGTATTGGAGGTGGCACAGATGCTGATAACTATATCGATCGAATTGCACCTTCCATTAGCGAGTTAGCATCAAGTTACAATGCGAATAAAAAAATAACATTATCTTATACAATCAATGAAACAGCCAACACATCCATTTATGTAAAAGATTCAAATGGGGTAATTTTACAATACCTCATCAAAATTTTAGAGCAATCACCAGGTAAGTATGAAATTTCTTGGGATGTTTCTTCTATCAAAAACGGAACGTATACGTTTGGAATTATTACAACTGATTTAGCTGGCAATACTTCCTCTGCAATTCATAAGCACACATTAAATATCCCAAAAGATGTAATAGCACCTTCTATTACTAATATTGGGACAACCTATAACATTAGTACGAAAAATGTATCGTTCAATTATACGATAAATGAACCTGCAAAAATTTCAGTATATGTGAAAAATGCAAAAGGAACACTTGTAAAGCAGTTAGAAACCAACACTGAAAAGACTAAAGGAAAACAAACTGTTTTATGGGATGTATCAAAAATTGCTAATGGGAACTATACATTTGTTATTACTGCTGAAGATTTAGCAAAGAACAAATCAACAAAAACACATGCGTTCACTTTATTAAAAACAAATATTGGTAAAGTAAGTGGCACTGATGTATTGATAAGACAAAACGCTTCAACAAATTCCCCTTCTATTGGGAAGCTTCAAATAGATAATACTGTCCTTATCTTAAATAATAGTGGTGCATGGTATTATGTCCAATATGGTAAAAAGAAAGGTTATGTTTACGCTAAATATATCAATATCATAAGATAACATGCACTGCACTTTTTCTTTTGAAGAGGTGCAGTTTTTTTATTACTACTAAAGGGCTGCGCAATTTCTTTGCTCAGCCCCTTAACTAGACATTTATTTTAGTGTTTTTTTAAACTCTCTAGCTTGTTTCTTCATTCGATCCACTAAGAATCCACCTTTAAAGGACTTCGGTTCATAGGATATGATGAATGCTTTTGGTTCGATGGATTCAACTAAAGCAAATAGCTCTTTTTCCCGATTTCGTTTTGCTAGAATTTCATATTTAAAGCGTTCACTGTCTCTACCTTCACCTACATAAGTTGTAATGGCAAAGCCGTTTGTACGCAATGTATCAATAAGTTCTTGATTTTTCTTCTGTGTATTGATTGTGATATACACATAGCCAATTGCTAGTTTATTTTCAATTTTCGTTCCTAAAAACATCCCTAGGCCGAACCCTACTGCGTAAACTATCATTGCCAATAAACTTTGATCCCCATTAAAGACAAGAGATAATCCAAATACATAAATCAACATTTCTAATATTCCAAAGATGGCCGCGAACAGTGTTAGATTTTTAACTAAGAAAATTGTTCGTAACGTTAACAAAGGTACATAGACCAGTTGAAGTAATAATATTAATAAAATGTTTGTCATCTAATTCGCCTTTCTTTGAAAAATATTTTGTATTTATTATTTACCTACAAATATGTATTGTACTCACGTTATGTGTTAAATATATTTTTACAACTAAAAGACACATCTAAACCTTATCTATCTCTATACATTCCATATATAAGTAAACTATTCCTTCTTTACTTCGTTTTAAACACAATCCCTCTATCATTTATCACTTACTTCCATTTACTGTATATATATGTATATAAAATTAAATACACCTTCGTTATATTAACTTAACGAAGGTGTTGAATTATTCAATATTAATAACATTGGAAGAACATAATACTATTTCGATTTAGAGAGTCATAAACCCAACCTCTATTCCCTCTCCAACGGAAACCAATAATTTGATTTCCTATAACAAACATAGGGAAGAACCAAAATGCATTTCCATTTCTCAACCAAATAAAGGTATTTCGGAACATACAACGTCTAATGCTTCCTATTCCGCCTCTGCGAGAAAATTCTTGTTGTTGAAATGTTGTCATTTGCGGTGTAAAACTTGGTGGTGGTGCTGTCGGAGGTTGCATTTGTCCCATACCTCCACCTGGCATACCAAATGGTGGTTGACCCCCGCCTGGAAAGCCAGGAAATTGCCCTTGCCCTCCTCCAGGGAATCCAGGTTGGCGTCTTCTACGGCGTGGGGATTCATCAAATTGATTACCAGTAAAATCAAAAGGATTCACTACTTAAATCCTCCCTTCATAATAAACTACCTACAATGTATGTAGAAAAAAGGAGCACGTGTAGGTTGTCCATCCCTATAAGAATTGATATTTATAAATAACTCTTGTTTTTGACCCCTTTTAAAATTCCCAATGATTAATACAAAAGCCTTATCCCCTATCGGAGTACGAATAATATGTATTTTTATGAATATCTTTTAACGACCATGTTTTTTCAATTGCCAATCTCCCTCCTATTGGCTTAACAACATAGAAGGAGCTGAATTCTTGCTTCAATTTGTTATTTCAAAAGAAAAGTACAGTCTTTGTCTTGTAAATCCTAGTAAAGAGGATGTTCAAGAAGTTTATTTAAAATATTCAGGTCATACAACCAGAGGAAATATTTACTATAAATTTGAACCAATTCAAATGTACATCGGTACTCTTTATGGTGAAAGTTATGCAATTTTAGAAGAATCGAATTCATATAATTTCGATACAACATTTAATTATGAAGTACTTTTTGTTTGCGAAGAAGGAATTGTTCTTAAAAAGTTTATTCGAAGAAAAATGGAGAATATGATAACGATTGATGCTCACCCATTTTTCACTAACTCCATTTGGCAAATAGAAGAATCTTCAAATGAGCAAATTGCTATGGAAGATATTATTCAACTTGTAGCAAATGATATATATGCATCAAAAGCACCTGTTGATGATCCGATTTATCAGCAACTAATCCAACAAAGTGAATTATTTGAAGATTTCTTAGATAACCTTTATTCGGAAATGGACAGTTATTATCGTGGTGAAAATAGAAATTCGTTAAAAAAATGGGAGTTTACTAACTTTATCGAATCAGAATACGGAATACAATTAGAACATTCAGAAGGGGCTGAAATAATCATTGCAAATTGTGTTGCCCTTATGATGAAACTAAATCTCCCCTTACCTAAAATGGCGGAATACTTTATGGAATATATTATTTAACTCCTGAATAAAGAGGCAACTTCAAAAGAATTTTGAGATGCCCCTTTTGTGACTGACGCTTAAACTTTCCTCAAAGTTAATTTGCAACGTGGATTGTGTTCATCACCCAGGAGTAATATTTTTTAGGTTTATTTAATGAATATTTGAAAGAGCTGTGCAGAAAGTCTATCTTACTGCACAGCTTCTTTTATTCTAAAATGTACCTTTCATCCCGGAATAAATTCCAAAATGAACTTGTATTAAGGGAATGAATTACTATTAAAATCACCATTCACTTATTAAAATAGGTAAATTTTTCTTAATAAATCGATAATATTGTGAAAGTTTTATACATAAGTTTTAAAAAAAAAAAATATGATAATCACAGGTAAAGGAGGTAATGGACATTCAGTATTTCTTTCTCATAATTACTCTTATTTGTCTTACAATCGCATTATGGAAAAAACGATTCATCTTATTACTAGTACCAGTAGTTGTAATCGTAGTTTATATTATAGTAGAAATTCTCCTCGTTCCAGCCCCACTATTAGAAACAATTAAGTTTATCTTTAGTCTAAATTAGCTTATTTCTTATTCTTTTGATTTGGACAAATTATCACTATTCCATCTAATTCACAACACTAGTTAAATTATCCTATTAACCTTCTTATGCTAAACACGGTGATTACTTTGTCTCTTCAAAGAGGCAAAGCAATATATAAGCTCTTATAAAAAGGAGGAATAATTTACAGCATTTTATTTGTGTAATCTGTAACATTTGCTGATTGGGGAAATTTAGAACAGGGGTGAAATGGTGAAAAAGATCGATAAAAGCAAGGCTGATGCATACTTTCGTGAGAAAAACACTTATATGATTATCTATTTTATCATTTGGGCGATTGTTTCTTACGGAGTAGTATTATTTGCTGAGCCGCTAAGCGACATTTACTTTAATGGCTTCCCATTCCACTATTTTATGGGAGCTCAAGGGGCATTAGCAGTATTTATTATTTTACTTTTTGTTAATGCAGTTGTGGGGGACAAAATTGACAAAAAGTACGGCATTGATGAAAAACGAAATGAAGAAATTGGTAGAACTACAACGGTGGACCATTAAAGGGGTAATCTCGATATAAAGGGGGATGATTTTTGGATACACAATTTATAACATCAATGGCGATTATTTTAGCTACATTTGCTTTGTATATTTTTATTGCAGTTTATAATAAAGCGAAAGCAACTTCTGATTTCTATGTAGCTGGTCGTGGAGTACCACCAATCTATAACGGTATGGCGATTGGTGCCGATTGGATGAGTGCGGCTTCTTTCATTGGTATGGCTGGTACAATTATGATGCTAGGCTACGATGGTTTAGCATATATCATGGGGTGGACAGGTGGATACCTACTACTAACATTCCTACTTGCACCTCAGTTAAGAAAATCAGGAAGTTATACAGTTCCTGAATTTATCGGTGACCGCTTTAAAAGTAATACTGCACTTATCATTGCGGCAATTTGTACAATGATCATCAGTTTCACTTACTCAATCGGACAATTATCAGGTTCTGGGGTAGTAATAGGAAGACTTTTTGAAATTGATGCAAAACTAGGAACAATGATTGGTGTAGTTTTAATTGCGATTTATGCAGCATTCGGAGGAATGAAAGGGATTACATGGACTCAAGTTGCACAATACATTGTATTAATTGTGGCTTATCTAGTTCCAGTAATCTTCATGTCATTACAAATTACTGGTAATCCTCTTCCGTGGCTTTCTTACGGTGAGATTGTTGGTAAGCTTGGGGAATTAGATCGTGAACTGGGGCTCTCTGAGTATTTTGCTCCATTTGAAAAAGGTACTAAGTGGCAATTCCTTGCACTTATGTTTACATTAATGGCAGGTACTGCAGGACTTCCACACGTAATTGCTCGTTTCTATACAGTATCTACAATGAAGGCTGCGCGTTGGTCTGGAGCTTGGGCACTATTATTCATCGCATTATTATACTTCTCTGCACCTGCTTATGCGGCTTTTTCACGCTTCATTTTAATGACTCAAGTAGCTGGTAGTAAAATTGCTGACCTTCCTGCTTGGACTAAAACTTGGGTTGATACAGGATTATTGAAAGTAGCGGATACAAGTGGTGATGGAATTCTTCAATGGAATGAGTTAATCATTGCTAACGATATCGTCGTAATGGCAACACCTGAAATTGCAAATCTAGGAATCTTTGTTATTGGTTTAGTATCAGCGGGTGCGATGGCTGCAGCTTTATCTACTGCTGGTGGTTTATTAATCGCTATTTCATCAGCTTTTGCACATGATATTTATTATCGTATCTTAAAACCAGATGCAACAGATAAACAACGTCTTAAAGTTGGACGTATTACGATTGTAGTTGCAACGTTATTTGCTGGTATTGTTGCCCTTGACCCACCAGGTGCGATCACTCAGATTGTTGCTTGGGCATTCGCTATTGCAACAGGTACATTCTTCCCTGCCTTAGTACTTGGCGTTTGGTGGAAACGAGCGAATGCACAAGGTTTAATAGCTGGTTTACTTGTTGGTTTAGCCGTAACATTATCTTATATTTTTGCAGCTAAATATGGTGGATTTACTATTTTAGGTATTATCGATACAGGAGCTGGGGTATTCGGTGCGATTGCTGCCTTTGCGGCTAATATCATCGTATCCCTTGCAACGAAGCCACCTTCACAAGAAATTCAAGATGCCGTTATTAATTTACGCTACCCAGAGCAAATGACTTACAAAGACGGCGAAGTTTATATGAATGAATAATTTTTAACGTACCAGGTACAGGAGCAATTCAAAATTGTTTCTGTACCTGGTACTTTTCTTTCCTTTCAGACAGCCCATTTGAAACTTCTACTAATCTAAATCGTAAAATACATTAGTAGTACGATTTCCATTGTTTTTATTCATTCTAGAAAGGATTGATTTAATGCTTGATAAATTTTTGAAGAAATTGTTAGGTGGAAGCAATAGTAAACGCCATTATAATAGTAGTAGCAGAAGAAAATACTCTAATAAACACAACTACTATGGCCATAAACATTATAAAAGAAGTTATAAAAGTCGTTCTGGATTCTTCAGTTCAAAAAGTTTCTTTAGCTCAGGTAGTTTCTTCGGTAGTTAAACATGTTTAACACAATAAAAGAAAATAAATATCACGCCTTGGTAAAAAGCTATATTGATAACAATACTGATTATCGCTTTATTAAACAATTAGGTGATGGATCTTATGGAGTTGCTTATTTAATTGAAGAGCCCTCATCAGGAGAAAAATTTGTACTAAAAAGGATGAAGGCAAAACATCGAAAAAGTTGCAAGCTTCGAGAAAAGTTCCATTTAGAGATTCAACTACTTCAGGAGATTGATTTACCTAATACTCCTTCTGTTATTTCACACGGTGTTATTGAAGAAGTTCCTTTTTATATTATGGATTATATAGACGGACAGACATTTGAGCAGTCGATATTTATAGAAGGGAATACCTTTTCTGTTGAACAATCATTAAAATTTGCTAGTCAACTGTTGGAAAACGTTATTCTTTTTCATCAAAAAGGAATTGTCCACCGAGATTTACGTATTCCAAATATCCTAATGAAAGACGAACAATTATACATTATCGACTTTGGGTTAGCTGTCTATATGAAGTGTGATGTTGACTTCAACGAAATTGACAACCCTAAAAGAGCTGAAAATCATATAAGTGACCTCTATTTTATCGGGCACTTTCTCCTATTCCTTCTTTATTCAACCTATTCACCCACTCAAAAGAAAGAACGGAGCTGGCAAGAAGAACTACAATTACCACCATCATTAATAGAATATATTGAACGTCTCTTAATTATAAGAGAGCCTTTTAACAGCGCAGAGGACGCATTAAAATCCCTTCAATGCCAAATGTTAGAGCATTCATTCGTTTCAACTGATTAATTTTTACAAATACCGTATTACATTTTGGTAGTCTGTCTAAACTGAGAAAAAAAGCATTAGGAGAGACTTCAAAATGTTACAATTAGAATCAAATTTAGAGGGTAAATATACTGAATTTGGAAAGATACAAAATGCTATTAAAGATGCAGGTTTTACATTAGGAGGATACTGGGATTATGATCGCGGAATTTTTGACGCAATCCTTTCTAAAGATCAAGGTGAAACAATTTATTTACGACTGCCGTTTATCGTGACTCAAGGTATGCTCGATTCCCCAAATGCATACATTCGTTTTGAAACTCCTTATGTTATTAAACATATTGCAAACTTAGGGTTAGAACATGATGGCAGTTCAATGATGGATGCAACAGGATTTAGTCAATTCCAAGAACCGATTGATAAAGATGGATCCATTGACGATAAAAACAAATGGATTAGTGTAGGAGAACAAGTAATTGAAGAAAAAGTGTTACCTTATTTAAATTAATTTTATAAGATACAAAAAAGCTAAAGAAACGATAGTCGCTTCTTTAGCTTTTAAAATTTTATTTTTGTGGAAGTACTGCATCCACAGCTTCAGCTTCAATTTCCATTAATTTATTAAATGGAATTACCTCTGAAGCTTTTGGTGTACCAAGTTTGAAATCAACTGTCTCATTTACTTTTGATTTTCCTAAATCATAAGATAATTTAAGACCTAGAGACTCGCCTTCCATTGTAATTGTGATATCTAAATTGAATTTGTCATATCCAATATATTTATCTTCATTAATTGCAATGTATTCGCTAAGTTCATTAATATCTACGAAGTTACTAATTTCCCCTGCTACTTCACCAATTGATACATCAGCACTTGCTAATCCTTCTTTTAGTAAAGCGATGTCTTCAGCAGTTAAACCTAAAGCTTTCACGTATTCTGGGTTCTCTAATAATGTTAGGAACTTTGGTAATACGTTATTAAATAATGTTTCGATAAATGGTTTTAAATCTTCATTTGATAATTCGAATTTTAATACTTTATCAACTTTGATATCAGCTGGAACTGCAACTGATTGTTGATCTACTTCTTCGTAATATTTACCAAATTCATCGAAGAAGATATCATAAATAGCTTTTGTAAATTCTGTTTGTAAAGCTAAATCCATTGAAACACTTGGTTGTCCAGAAAGTTCAGTTAGTTCATTAAGATCTAATTCAATATATTTACCGTTAAGCTCTTCTGGTAAAGGTAGAAGTGGTGATTGCGGTAATTTAATCCACATTTTATCAGTTGTCATAATCATTGGGATGCTGAATTTTGTTTCAACTTCACCTTGAAGTGTAAGATCCATTGTCATTTCCATTTTCATTGGATCTTTTTGATAAGCACCTTTAATATCTACTTTGATATCTTCAAACATTTTAAAGATTGCAGCATCTTCAGGAGTTGAAGTTAATGATTTAGGGAATTTAAGACCTAAATTCATACTTCCATCAAACTCATAGCTATTTAAAGCTAATTCATTTGCATACACTTCTTTTAATAATTCTGTAATTGCTTCATTTGTTACTTCAGTTTCTTCTTCAACTGCTGGCTCTTCTGTCACATCCGTTTGCTTATTTAAAGCACTTGAAAGGAATACTACAAATTGAGCACGTGTAGTTGCTTCTTCTGGCTTGAATGAACCATCTTCTAAACCAGTTGCAATTTTGTTTGATACAATTGCATCAATTGCTTCATACGCATAGTGATCTTTCGCTACATCAGTGAAAGTTGTTGAACCATCACCTTTTAATTTAAATGCGTTTGTTAAAATTGTAGCCATTTGAGCACGTGTAAGAGGTTTATTCGGTTCAAATTTACCGTTAGTACCTTTCATAATTCCTGCTTTTGTTACAGCAGCAATTTCTTTAATTGAAGCATCTTTAATATCTTCATAGCTTACAGCGCCAACATTAGATACATCAAGTTTTAAACCGCGTGCAATCATAATAGCAGCTTGTCCACGTGTTACTGTGTTTTCCGGGCGGAATGTTTTATCAGGGTATCCTTTTACAATCCCTAAATCTACAAAATTACTAATTTCTTTTTCTGCCCAAAAATCTTCTTTCACATCAGTAAATGATGTTGCAGCTAATCCTTGAAGAGGCAAAGACAAAAGTAAAACTAACGTAAAAAGTACCGAAAAGATTTTTGACTTCTTCATGTGTTCCTCCTTATAAATTTATTACGCCAATCTCAGAAACTATAAATGTATAATTATGTATCTGATACCAATTGGTGCATTATATAGCAATTATAACATATAAATTGATAGAAAATTTTAAGATTTTGCATCTATTTTCCAATTCTGCAAATTAGGGATAAATTACTATAGAAAAAAGCTAAAGAAGCAAGTGCCTCTTTAGCTTTCATTTTTATGTTAGTTGCTGTTCTGCATATTTTCGATAAAGTTCATGATTTTCTATTAATTCCTCATGACTTCCAACACCAGTAATTCTACCTTTTTCTATAAAGATAATTTTATTTGCATCGACAATAGTAGATAATCTGTGAGCAATGACAAAGGTTGTACGTCCTTCCATAAGTCGGGCTAAAGCTTGCTGAACAATACTTTCGGACTCGCTATCTAGACTTGCTGTTGCCTCATCCATTAATAAAATTTTAGGATTTCTTAAAAATGCACGGGCTATGGCAATTCGTTGTCTTTGTCCTCCTGAAAGTTTAACACCACGTTCGCCAATTTCTGTGTCTAATCCATTCTCAAATTCTTTAATAAATTGATCAGCATAGGCCATTTTTGTAACTTCCCAAAGTCTTTCATCTGTTACTTCCTCTGTTAACCCGTAACAGAGATTGTCACGAATCGACCCTGCCATCATGGCACTTTCCTGAGAAACGTAACCGATTTGTTTCCGCCAAGATACTAGTGACAATTTACTTATCGGCGTATCTCCTACAAAAATTTCACCAGATGTTGGTTCGTAATAACGTTCTAATAACCCAAACAAAGTCGTCTTTCCGCCACCACTTGGGCCTGCAAAAGCCACCATTTCCCCTGGATTCGCCTCGAAAGTAACGTTTTGAATCACTGGTTCTTCCCCATCGTAAGAGAACGAGACATCCTGCAAACGAATAGGTTTATCTTTAATATCCATTTCAATTCCATCTTGTCCCTGTTCTAATGGGAGCTCTAAAATCTCAATAATTTTCTCTGTTGCCCCTTTAGCCTTTTGTAGCTGAGTAAAGAACATCGCAAAGGATGTAATTGGGAAAATGATTTGGAATAAATACAACAAGAACGCCACCAGTGAACCTGTTGTCATCGTTCCATTGGCAACCCGGATTCCTCCATAACCAATGATCATAACAATAACAATCATGATGACTGTATGCATAATTGGCCCTACCAAAGCAAAGATCTTTGCTTCTCTTAATCCCAACTTTAGTAAAGTATTGATCCCTTGTGTTCCTCTTGTCTCTTCAAAGCTTTCTGCATTGGAAGATTTCATTAATCGTACTTCACTGATAGTTTGTTGAATCGTTCCAGTGAAGGTAGCTGTTTCATCCTGCAAGCCACGAGAGATTTTCGCCATTTTAGATCCTAAAGGCATCATAACAGCAACAGTAATTGGAACTGAAATTAACATAATCAATGTCATTTTCCAATCCATAATTAGCAAAATAATAATTGCACCTATGATTGAGATTAAACCTGAAATAAATTGTGGGAAATGTTGTGTAATTAGATCTTTTACGATTCCTGTATCATTGATAAGTCGACTAACAGACTCCCCACTTTTCTGATTATCGAAGTATGAAACAGGCAAGCGAACTAGTTTAAGCCACATCATTTCTCTTAGTCTTGCCACCACTTTTTGCCCAACATAAGCAAGCAAATACATCGATACACCATCAAAAACGGCTTGTACAATAAAAAATGCGATGATGGCTAAAATAAGTGGCACACTTAATGTTGCGAAGGAAAACCCATCAACAAGTTCTCGCGTTAAAAGAGGAATTCCAAGACCAACTATTGTTGTAAAAATACTCAAAATCAACCCAAAAATAAGGGGTGCTTTCGGTATTTTTGTTGCAGCTATTAGTGAAATAAACGGTTTTATACTAACTTTTGGTACTTTTAAAATTTTCTTCATCTTTACCTCCTTCGATGTGCAAAAAAAGGAGGTGTCCAAAAAGTAATAATTTTTTTGGACACCTATTTTCTTTCTTGATAAATATTTCTTATGAATTATTGTTCCTGCGGTGGTTGTCACCATCCTCGTCGCAATTTATCTGTGACGAAAGCGGTAGCGTCAGTTACAAAGGAGCTGTCTCAAAATGACTTTTCAGACAACTCCTTTCTCCTAATTAATTATATTGATACTGATGTAGTCTCGCAAAGATACCATTCTCTTGAATCAACTCATTGTAAGATCCATCTTCTTCTATTCCATTTGGCGTTATTACTAACACTCGATCGGCATCTTTGATTGTTGCCAAGCGGTGGGCGATGACAAGTGTTGTTCGGTTTTCTGCAAGTTCAGATAAAGACTCTTGAATGATTCTCTCTGTTTCTGTATCTAATGCCGATGTAGCTTCATCTAAGATTAAGATAGGCGGGTTCTTTAAAAACATTCGTGCAATGGCTAATCGTTGCTTTTGACCACCAGAAAGTTTTAATCCCCGTTCACCTATTTGCGTTTCCAATCCTTCAGGTAAATTATTCACAAAGTCCTCTAAGTGTGCCTTTTTCAAAGCATCTCTTATTTCCTCTTCTGTTGCACCACGTTTTCCATAGGCAATATTTTCCCTTATCGTACCTGTAAATAAAAACACGTCTTGTTGAACAATCCCAATTTGCTCACGCAGCGATCGTTTTGTTATGTCTCTGATATCTATTCCATCAATCTTAATGGAACCACTATCTACATCGTAGAAGCGTGGAATAAGAGAACAAATGGTTGTTTTCCCTGCTCCGGAAGGTCCAACAAATGCCGTCATTTCCCCTGCTTTTAACTCAAAGCTAATATCCTTTAAAATCGTTTTATCTTTTTCATAATTAAAATTAACATTTTCAAAAGTAATATCACCTTGTAAGTAAGGAACATCAATAGCATTTGGTCGATCTTGTACTTCTGGTTGTTCATTTAACATGTCTTGAAATCTTTTAAAACCTGCCATTCCTTTTGGATACAATTCTAGTAATGCACTAATTTTATCAATTGGTTTAATTAGCACATTTGTATAAAGGACAAAGCTGACTAACTCACCGTAAGAAAGTTTTCCATTAAAACTTAACCATGCCCCTACTACTAACACTACTAATGTTAATAGACGGGTCATCATATAAATACCAGAATGTGTTCCAGCCATCACTTTATATGCATAAAGCTTTGCTGCTCTAAAGAATCCATTTTGCTCACGGAAACGTTCCATCTCAAATTGTTCATTAGTAAAGGATTGAACTACACGAATCCCAGCGACACTATCTTCAACTCGTCCGTTGACATCTGCAATTTTTCCGTACATTTCTTTCCATGCGGCGTTCATCTTTTTATTACTAAACGTAACTAAAGCAATTAACAATGGAACTGCCACTAGTGCAACATAAGCCAATGTTGGATTAACATTAAACATGATGGCAAAAGCTCCTATGAACGTCATGACAGCAATGAAGAAATCTTCCGGTCCGTGGTGAGCAAATTCCCCAATGTCAAATAAGTCATTTGTAATACGACTCATTAAATGGCCAGTTTTGTTGTTATCAAAAAAGCGGAAGGATTGCTTTTGGAAATGGTTAAATAAATCCTGTCGCATATCAGTTTCTATATTAATTCCTAATTTATGTCCTA
Organism: Ureibacillus endophyticus; assembly: GCF_003628435.1. Classification (GTDB taxonomy): domain Bacteria; phylum Bacillota; class Bacilli; order Bacillales_A; family Planococcaceae; genus Ureibacillus; species Ureibacillus endophyticus. The sequence continues at coordinate 24,643 of NZ_RBZN01000007.1, forward strand.
AATAGTTCACGATGAAATTGAGTATTGTACTTAAAACATAAACTAAAAGTAATAGAATACTCACTTTGACAATGGTATTCCACTCATTCGTTGGCAGTAGTTCGTCAATAAACCATTGTACAGCGATAGGAAAAGCTAACTCTAAAATCGCTACAATAATCGCACTGGCGAAATCTATAATAAATAAGCGTTTGTGCGGTTTATAATAGGAGAAAAATTTTGATAGCATAGATGCCTCCTCATTTCGGAATCCGAATATTCTTCCCCATTTTACACGATTCATACTCTATTTGAAAATCTTTATCATTCGAGATTAATAATCTTTACTAGCTGTTCATTTAAAAAGTGTGCTGGCTGTTCGAAATCATTCATACTCCGCCATTTTCTTGTTATTTGGAACGAAAAACATTTCGTACCATTGCTTCATCAACAGGTGCAATGTTATTTTTCATATTTGCTGCGTCTAAAGAATGTCGAACAATGATTTCTAAATCTTCTATTGGTATTTCTAACTCTCCTAAAGTAGTGCGTAACCCTAATTTAATTTTTAAATCATTTAATGCATTTACTAATTCATCAACATTACTAAACCCAATATTTTTTGCATGAATTTCTAGTAACGGTTTATATTCTGCATTTATTTTAAACCAACTATCTAATGTAAAAGCACATGCTTCTGCGTGAGGGATATCGTATTTGGCCGTTAAAATATAAGAACAAGCGTGAGATGCAGTTGTACCAGTTTGTGTAAATGCAAAACCTGCTAGTACTGCTGCAAATGCCAATTGGTCTTTTGCTTCAGCATTCCCATTAACAGCTGCTTCCAAGTTTTCAAATGCTAGTTTCGCAGCTTGAACAGCAAAATGTTCTGTTAATGGATTTGACTTCACACTACCTAAAGAATCAAGAGAATGCGCAATAATATCGATTCCTGAAATTGCTGTTACATGCTTTGGACAACTATACGTAAGCTCAGGGTCGATAACAGCTGTTTTTGGATATAACAATGGTGAAGTAAAAGCTCTTTTTAAATCTTTTTCCTTCCAACTAATAACCGAAGTACCCGTTACTTCACTACTCGCCCCACTTACTGTTGGTATGGCGATAAGTGGTAACGCTTTTGTGATGTTCTTTCCTTCCATCAAGTCTATAGCTGTACAGTTTTCCGACACAACCGCGCAAACTGCCTTCGCACAATCTATTACACTTCCCCCACCTAGTGCAATAATGTAATCTACTTCTAATTCCCTTGCTTTTTTTGCACACATTTCTACGTTTTCGATGGTTGGATTTGGCTCAATTCCACTTACGACATCTAATATTCTCCCAGCACTTTTATTCACAATGTCTGCTGTTGTTCCATTTTTCACCGATGAATTCGTTGCAATGAGAAGTGCCTTTTTAATATTGCTTTGTTCTAAATAGTCCCCTAAATTTTGCAATACACTTTTTCCAAATATGATTTCTGTTGGATGTTCATAACGCCACATAACCTATCCCCTATCAGTTTTTTTGATATTACCATTATAGCGGATTTCTGAATTTTATTATAATTTATGAGAATACAGGACAAAACTCCCTTCTCTTTCGAAAAATGTTCATGTATACTAACGTTGTAATTTAATAATCGAAATAACTAGGGGTGCCCAATAGCTTGGGCTGAGAAAGAAACGCGTTTAAGTTTCTTGACTCTTTGGACCTGATCTGGATTATACCAGCGTGGGGAAGTTAGAAAGCTATTAATACGAACTTCTACATTTTTAGCCGGGTCCTACCTTTTTTTAGGGTCCGGCTTTTTTATGTACTTCGTTTTTTCATCCACTACTATCTAGGTCTTGTCCTTTATTTCAAAAGGAGAGATTGGTCAAATGTCACAAACCTCATTAAACGAAAGTATTTCCATTATGTCTAGCTTTTCAGGAAGTAAAAAAGTATATGTTAGTGGTTCACGTCCTGATATTCAAGTACCAATGCGTGAAATTTCACTAAGTCCTACTACAGGAAGTTTCGGTGATGAAAAAAATGCACCTGTACGTGTATACGATACGAGTGGTCCTTATACGGATAGTAATTATTCGGTAGACATTACAAAAGGTTTACCTGCTATTCGAAATAACTGGATACTTGAGCGTGGGGATGTAGAGGAGTATGAAGGTCGGAAAATCAAACCAGAGGATAATGGTTTTAAGGATATCAATGACCCTCGTGCAAATCAAAAGGTGTTCCCAGGTTTAAAACGCAAACCATTACGAGCAAAGAAAGGAAAAAATGTTACACAACTTCATTACGCAAGAAAAGGCATTATTACCCCTGAAATGGAGTTTATCGCAATTAGAGAAAATATGGACCCGGAATTTGTACGAAATGAAGTTGCGAGTGGTCGAGCAATCATTCCAGCTAATATTAATCATCCTGAAACAGAACCGATGATTATTGGACGCAATTTCCACGTAAAAATTAATGCAAATATTGGGAATTCAGCTGTCTCTTCTTCAATTGAAGAAGAAGTAGAAAAAATGACCTGGGCTACTCGTTGGGGTGCAGATACGATAATGGACCTTTCAACTGGTAAAAACATCCATACAACACGCGAATGGATTATTCGTAATTCAGCTGTCCCAGTTGGTACGGTTCCTATTTATCAAGCACTAGAAAAAGTAAATGGTATTGCAGAAAACTTAACATGGGAAATTTTCCGCGACACCTTAATTGAACAAGCAGAACAAGGTGTAGATTACTTCACGATTCATGCTGGAGTAAGATTACATTATATTCCTTTAACAGCAAATCGTCTGACAGGTATTGTCTCTCGTGGTGGTTCAATCATGGCTCAATGGTGCTTATACCATCATAAAGAGAACTTCCTTTATACACATTTTGAAGAAATTTGTGAAATTATGAAAACCTACGATGTTGCATTCTCTCTAGGTGATGGATTACGTCCTGGATCCATCCGAGATGCAAACGATAAAGCACAATTCGCGGAGTTAGAAACTTTAGGTGAATTGACAGAAATCGCATGGAAACATGATGTACAAGTGATGGTTGAAGGACCTGGACACGTACCAATGCATTTAATAAAAGAAAACATGGATAAGCAGCTAGAATTATGTAAGGAAGCACCTTTTTATACATTAGGACCGTTAACAACAGATATTGCCCCTGGATATGATCATATTACTTCTGCTATCGGGGCAGCCATGATTGGGTGGTACGGTACAGCCATGCTCTGCTACGTAACACCAAAGGAACACCTTGGTCTACCGAATAAAAATGATGTTCGTGAAGGAGTTATTACTTATAAAATAGCTGCTCATGCTGCTGACTTAGCAAAGGGTCATCCTGGAGCACAAATTAGAGATGACGCTTTATCAAAAGCCCGTTTTGAATTTAGATGGAGAGATCAATTTAACTTATCATTAGACCCAGAACGTGCGATGGAATATCACGATGAAACACTTCCTGCAGAAGGAGCAAAAACCGCACATTTCTGCTCGATGTGTGGTCCAAAGTTCTGTAGTATGAGAATCTCACAAGATATCCGAAACTACGCAAAAGAGAATAATTTAGATACTGCTGAAGCTATCGAAAAAGGTATGCAAGAAAAAGCAGAGGAATTTAAAAAATCTAGCGGAAGTGTTTATCAATAAGTATTTTAAAAGACTTGGTTTAGCGGCCAAGTCTTTTAATGTATTTGTTGAATATTAGGTGGATGAGAAAGATTTCAATCTAGTTTCACAGTAGTTTTCGCTTTCATCCAGCATATGAAAGTTAATTCAATCAATTTTCTTTGCTGGTTTGCCGTTTATCAACCGTATGAAAGACACTACAATTAAATTTCGCTGTGATTTGTCGTTCATCCTGCTTATGAAAGACACTTCAATCAATATCATCAGTGTACTGCACCCAATTTGTTAGACACGCAAACTAACAATTGAGGTGTCTTTTTATGGCTAAATCCAAATTTACTGATGAACAAAAATTACAAGCTGTTATGATGTATTTAAATAGTACTAAGAGTTATAGGGAAGTTGCTAAAGAGCTGGGGATGGATTACAGAAAAATCAATCAGTGGGTGAAACGTTATGAATACAATGGGGTTGAGGCATTTGTTAGGCCGTGTACAAGTTATACACAACAGTTTAAACTGGATGTATTAAACTTTATGATTGAAAACGGCACATCCCTATTGGAAACTGCAGCGATTTTTAATATCGCTTCTCCTACCAGTATTTTTAATTGGAGAAATCAACTCGAAGAACAGGGATTGGTGGCCTTTCAGTTAGAGACTAAGGAGCGGTCATCCATGAACAAAAAAATAAACGAGAAAAATAAAGATTCAGTTACAGAAGTTTCAGTGGAAGAGTTACAAGCAGAGTTACAACAACTACGTATGGAAGTTAAGTATTTAAAAAAGCTGAATGCCTTAGTTCAACACAAAACATCATCACCAATCAAGACAAAGCACAAATAGTCTATGAATTAAGGAATGAATTTCCAGTGAAAGAATTGTTAAAGCGAGCCGATCTCCCACGAAGCACCTACTATTATCACGTAAAACAAATGGGAAAACCAGATCCAGACGCAGACTTAAAAAGAGAAATTAAAGCAATTTTTGACGAACATGAAGGGCGATATGGATACCGTCGCATTCGGGATGAATTAAGAAATCGTAGGCAAAAGGTCAACCATAAAAAAGTGCAACGAATCATGAAAGAGTTAGGATTGAAGTGTCTGGTACGAATGAAAAAATATCGCTCGTATAAAGGAACTGTTGGTAAGATTGCGCCTAATCATTTAAATCGCGAATTTACAGCGGAACAACCAAATGAGAAATGGGTAACTGATATTACGGAGTTTAAGCTTTTCGGAGAAAAACTTTATTTCTCACCTGTTCTAGATTTATTTAACGGAGAAATTATTACATATACAATCGGCCCAAGACCGACGTATTCCCTTGTCTCGGATATGTTGGATCAAGCTCTAGAACGGCTACCTGAAGACCACCAACTTCTAATGCATTCTGATCAAGGATGGCATTATCAAATGAAACAATACCGTGAGACGTTACAAGAGAAAGGGATTACTCAAAGTATGTCTCGTAAAGGGAACTGTTACGATAATTCTGTAATGGAGAATTTCTTTGGAATAATGAAATCAGAAATTTTATATCTTAAAGAGTTTGAGAGTATCGAGCATTTTAAATTAGAACTAGAAAAGTATATCGAGTACTATAATAACAAACGAATTAAGGCGAAATTAAAAGGTATGAGTCCAGTCCAATATCGAACTCATACCCAATACGCTGCTTAATCGTTAGAGCGCGAAGCGAGCCGCGACCTGCCAAGCCATTTCTTCCTCGCTACGCTTCGGAAAAAATGGCTTGGCAGGAAGTGGTCTAACTTATACAATTGATCGAACCTAATTAAATATTCGTGTCTAACTTTTTGGGGTCACATCATCAGCTAATTTGTCCTTCATAACCTCTATGAAAGTCACTACACCCAAATTTCATTGCTAGTTTGGTGTTCATCATGCAAGTTAATTCAACTATATCCCTCACTCCTGCAAGAAAGGCTACGAGTATCCCCACTCTCTCAACATACCTTTAGTCCCTTTTATCAAATAGATACTATTCTTTTTCTTCAACTGCTTCTAAATATCGATAAAGTGTTGATTTGCTAATGCCTGTTTCATTTTTAATGTCCAGAAGTGTGTAGTTTCCAGAGTAATACATGGATATTGCCTTTTTCACGTTATCATTGGATTTTTTTGGTCGGCCAATAGACTTGCCTTGCGCCTTTGCATCGGCAATCCCTAAAGTGGTTGATTGTTTTACGATGTCCGATTGGAAACTTAAAAACTCCTTTACCAGTTCAGTGAGGTTAAACGGTAATTTGTCATTTGTGACAATCCCTTCTAGTAAGAACTGTATGGTCACTTGATCTCTTTCACATAATTTTAGTAATTCAAATAAATGACTTGTTGTGTCAGCAAGCGCGAACATTCTTTGCACTAAAATGACATCCCCAGCTTTTAATTGCATTAGTAACGATTCCAGCTCTGTTCGTTTTTTGGGTGCACCGTGCTCTTCTTGAAATATTTTGTCACAAACTGGTTTTAACGAATTTAGCTGGTCCAAACATTGCTTATCATTATATAAAGGTCTCATATACCCATAAATCATTTTATCGCTCCTAAAACCATTCCCAAAAAGGTTCCTTTTTAGGAATTTAAGTGTTATGATAATCAAGGTTTTATTCGTATAAAAACAAATGAATATATAAAGGAGATTACCATGCAAAGTTTAAAACAACAATGGTTTGGCAACGTGCGTGGCGATATTTTATCAGGTATTGTCGTAGCACTCGCACTTATCCCTGAAGCAATTGCCTTCTCAATCATTGCAGGCGTTGATCCAATGGTAGGATTATATGCATCATTTATTATAGCGGTAATTATTGCATTTGCTGGCGGCCGTCCCGGAATGATTTCCGCTGCTACTGGCGCGATGGCACTTGTAATAGCACCATTAGTTCGAGATTATGGTTTGCAATACTTATTTGCCGCAACTATTTTAACAGGGTTTATACAAATTCTTTTAGGTATATTAAAAATTGCAAAACTAATGAAGTTTATTCCGAATGCTGTCATGCTCGGCTTTGTTAATTCCCTTGCGATATTAATTTTTATGGCCCAAGTACCGCATTTTATCGGTATTTCAACTATGACATATGTATTTGTTGCCCTCACTTTAATACTTGTATACACACTACCACGATTTATTAAAGTGATACCAGCTCCATTAATCGCAATTGTATTATTATCTGTCATTGCAATTTATAGTGGTGTGGAGTTAAGAACAATTGGGGATTTAGGAACAATCACACAAACATTACCAACCTTCATCATTCCAGACGTTCCTTTTAACTTAGAAACATTGCGAATCATTTTACCAGTCTCCATTTCACTAGCAATAGTAGGATTATTAGAATCTTTATTAACTTCACAAATTGTAGATGACATGACAGGAACAGAAAGTAATAAAAACCGTGAAGCTCGCGGTCAAGGTATTGCTAATGTGATCAATGGTTTCTTTGGCGGAATGGCAGGATGTGCAATGATTGGTCAATCAGTCATCAATGTTAAATCAGGAGGCCGTGGCCGATTATCTACACTAATTGCCGGGTTATTTTTAATCTTTTTAATTATGGTTCTAGGTGAGCTAGTTGTAAAAATTCCAATGCCCGTATTAGTCGGCATTATGGTAATGGTAAGTATCGGTACATTTGATTGGAGTTCGTTTAAATATTTAGTAAAGGCACCTCGAACTGATGCCATTGTTATGTTAACAACCGTTGTCATTGTTGTTTGGACACATGACTTATCAAAAGGCGTTATAGCAGGGGTTATTTTAAGTGCTGTATTCTTTGTTGTTAAAATTTCTTCTGTGAAGATAAAACAAGAAGGAAACCGATATTTTGTTTCCGGCCAATTATTCTTTGCCTCGACCGATTCTTTTGTGGATTATTTTAAATACAATGAAATAAATCGTACAAAAATCCAATTAGACTTTTCTAATTGCCGCATTTGGGACGAATCGGGTGTAGGTGCATTAGTGAAAGTACAAGAATTATTGCGAGAAAAAGGAATAGACGTAGATGTAGCGGAATTAGATGCTCCAAGTAAGGAACTGGTTTCAAAATTACAAGGGATATAGGGGGGATTTCGATGTATAAACATATTTTATTGGCTGCAGATGGTTCTGAAAATGCAATCCGCGCAGCGAAGGAAGCGATAAAAATTGCAACATGTTTTGATGGAATGATAGAAGTTGTCTATGTTGCAGACTTTGAGAAATCAAAATCTGACGTGTTACATTCATCCTCAAGTGAAGCGTTAGAATTGCAACGCCGTAAAAAGATCGCTCCCGTAGAACAACTTCTTCGAGAAGCAAATGTAACATATAAAGTAAAAATTTTAAGAGGTACTCCTGGTCCAGAGATTGTCCGCTACGCAAATGAACAACAAGTTGAATTAGTTGTCATTGGAAGTCGTGGCCTAAATGGGTTACAAGAGATGGTTTTAGGTAGTGTAAGTCACAAGGTAATGAAGCGTGTTAACTGCCCAGCGCTAATAGTTAAATAAGACACAAAAGGAGTTGTCTCAAAAATGACTTTTCAGACAACTCCTTTCTAACCATTCACTCTTTAAAATACCTTAAACAGCGTGATCCACATTATGATCGTATAATCATTCCGCTTTTCTAAGCGTAACTCCATATACAAACCCTAATCTTTTAGGAATGCTTTTTTATTCTCTATTGCTGCTCGAATTTCTACATCTATAAATGCACAAAGTATCCCCTCTTAACTTGTCCAATTTACAAGTGCTATTGCTACTATCAAATTAAATGAACTTCTGCAAAACCATACTTCCCCCTGTATGGTATACTCTAACTTCTGCATAAGCTCCATTTACAAATGTGAGTTGTGGTGGCATATGTCCGCAATCGATGTCGTAAGCAATCGGAATGTTTAACTCCTCTGCAAGTTCGAGATAAACATCCATTACATGATAATCTCCCATTTTCTCATTGGCTCCACTTCTACCAAAAAGAATACCACTACAATTATCAAACCATCCTGCTAGCTTCATTTGTACTAAGGATCTCCGTAAGTCTGTAACGTTTAGTTCACAATTTTCAAAGTACCAAATAATTGGTTCATTTTGAATAAATTGATTTTGAAAGTTTCGAACATCACCATATGGCGTACCGATTAAATGTCGTATTACATCAATACAACCACCTAATAAACGACCTTTTATATACATCGGCTCATTGGTAATAGTTTTCCACTTTGTAGGTTCTGTAAGGTGATAAATCCAATCGGTTTCGATATTATGTTGCCAATATAACTGATATTTTTCTGATGGATATTGAATTACTTCTTCACCTGGTTTTGTATGTAAAACCTCTTCCCACATAGCGGTAGTTGAATCTGAGCGTATTCCTCTTAAATCCACTAGGTTAACTCCATGAGCAGTGGCTAGTCCTGTTTTTATTGTCATAGCAAGGAGTAAAACACTTGTATCCGAGTATCCTAAAATCCATTTTGGTTTTTTCAAATCAAAATCAACATACTCTAAAATCTCAATTAATAATTCGCCACCCCAGGGAGGAAAAATGAATTGAATGGTGTCATCATGTAACATTAAATTTAATTCAGCCGCTCTAACTTTTGCTGGAGCCGATTTCCCTTTAAATTGTGTCCAGCATGTATTGCCTATCTCTACTTTATATCCTTTATTAATCATTCTCTCTACTGCTCTTTCAAGTAAAGAATACTGATCAAAATGTAATCCCGCAGATGGTGCAGTTACTCCAATTTTTACTGGCTCTGTTAATACTGGATATGTAATCATGTAATTCCCCCACTTCCTAATATCTCTTTCTTTAAGATACTGAGTTATCCCTTTATTTAGAATGAAAAAAACTGTAGTTCAACTCAATTTTCATTGAGCATAACTACAGTTTTAATTAAATTATTTCTTTATTTTTTTCGGTTGTGATCATCACTATTTACATTTTCATCTGTTACATTACCACCAGTGCCCATTCCACCAGTACCTGCACCAGTGTCAGGAACACCAGTAGCGTCTCCACCTGTACCATTCATAGTACCATTTGTATTACCATTATTATTTGTTCCCATTCCATCTTCTGTCTCTATAGCTCCATCATTATTTAAGGTACCATCTAGTGCACCATCTTCTTCAATGCCATTGTTTAAATCTGCATTGTCGTTCATATCTGATAAATCTTCGTCTATAACACCATTATCATTTTCACCTGCATTATCTGTCATACCACAAGCAGCTAGAACACCTGCTAAAAGAAATGCAAAAGGAATTGCTAAAAACTTCTTCACAAAATAACCTCCTTAAACTTGATAGAGGTAGTTTGTGTTGTTTTAAAGAGGTTATACGCGAAGTTATTTTAAATCTTCCCCATAAATTGCAACTGTCTGACGCACAATATCAAATTGAGAACCATTCCAATTCAATAAATTTTCAACCAAACCTAATCCATCTGCATGATACTGACCTGCGATGAGCTGGAGAGTTTGTAAATAATATTTACCATTTCTCGCAATATCAATTGGATAAAGTCCACTTATTGGATCAACCCAACCTTCAATTGGTTTTTTTAACGTACCATCTGGATGATAAATTTCATTTAAATATTCCTGACCTTTATACTGAAGATCTATTGTGTATTTTTTATGAGGAGTTTCGCTAATTACATTCGCTTTATAATTATTTGCATAGTTCACTGTATATGGATGTTGTTCATTAAAGCGAATAGAATCAAAAATATTTGTCATTCTTCCATTTATATAGGAATATACATAGCCAAAAATTATTGCTCCACTTCCACCTGAGTCGATGACTACAAGGATATCGTTTACACCATTACCAGTGAAATCCCCTAACCAGATTGTAGGATTATAACCTTGATTTTCAGTAAGTGGTAAAGTCGTTATTTGATTTGTTCGTCCATTTTTAATATGCAACGTAATATTTACCCAATACGGGCTATTTGGATCTTGTTTTAATGCAGTCAAGTAAATCCAATCTGGAATCCCATCACCTGTGACGTCTCCCATCTTACTTGCAACGATAAATTGCATATATGGAAACATATTATTCATAACCATTCCCCTTTTCTGAAGGTTCTTTCCATAGTTAATGCACTTTTTTAGAAAAGGGTGCCTTCGAGGGATAATTAACGTCTGTTAATCCAAGAAATAATAATCGCTAACATAAGTGCAAATCCTAAGTATCCCATTAGTGAGTAAACTTTTCCTACTAATGTTGTAAAGCCAACAAAGCTCGCTATAAATCCAACCGCGCCAACAAGAATAACAGTTGGCTTATAAATATCATCTTTTGGTGAGACAAAACGAATAATAAATGAATATAAAAGTCCAACTGCCGTATTATAAATCATTCCAAGTAAAGCAATAGCCATTAATATCCCCACTATTGGATGGAGACTTTTTGCAATTTCAAGAATCGGCATATCAACACCAGAAACGATGTCCATTTTGGCAAACATTGCACCGTTAATTATTAAAATTAAAAACCCTAATAAAATACCTCCGATGATTCCGCCCATTCCTGCTGATTTTCTACTGTGCGCGGTACTTCCAATGACTGTTAGCATTGCAACACTTGTGGCGAGATTATACGAAACATAAAGAAAACTACCCATTAACCAATTCGGTGCTGCGGTTGATTGATGTTGTGCAAGCGCGGACTGTTCAGCGAGTGATAGATCCATTGTAAAAATGGAGTATATGGCAATCAGTAACATTACGATGAATAAATAAGGCGTGGCAACTGCGATGACATTAATAATACTATTAACATTTAACATGAGAGTAAAAACAGTAATTGCTGCCATAAATAAGCTTCCGAAATATGGGTCAATACCAAAAATTTGTTTAAAGGTGGATGCAGCACCCGCAAACATTGCTACTGTTACAGCAAATAAGAAAAATGTGATTAAAATGTCCAAGATTGTCCCAAATGGGCGACCAGCAATATGATATACAACTTCCTTGTGGGATGTAGTTTGTAATTCATAGCCTAACTGAGCAATGTTCATACCTAAAAAGGCAAATCCAATGGTGGCTATAATTGCTCCTAATATCCCGTACAAACCAAAGCCAGTAAAGAATTGCATAATCTCTTGTCCAGAAGCGAAGCCGCCACCTACTACAAGACCAACAAAGGCGGCACCAATTTGAAAACTCTTTTTCACTCATTCCCTCATTTCCAAATTTAGAAATTCTAAAAAAAGCCCTTACTTTATGGATATGATTTCTTTTTTTATTCATACGTTGCGTTTTAGGTATTTTCTATTACTTGCATGGTGGACCTAAAAAATCCGAGAGTCGAAAAATGCACTCTCGGATTTTTTCTATCTATATACTTTACTTGAAACAGTATAATGATGAATTACTTCTAAATCGGGTTCATAACCAATTCCGCTCTTTTTCGGAACATTAATAAACCCATCTTCAACAATCACTTCTGGTTGAATAATATCTCGTTTCCAATAGTGGCTAGATCCTGCTGTATCACCAGGTAATGAGAAGTTCGATAGTGTAGTTAGCGCTATATTATGTGCTCGTCCAATACCTGATTCCAACATACCCCCACACCATACCGGGATCCCTTTGTCTTCACAGTAATCGTGAATTCTTTTTGCTTCAGATATTCCGCCAACACGTCCAATTTTAATATTGATAATTTTACAACTGCCTAATTCAATGGCTTTTCTAGCATCTTCTAAAGATTGAATACTTTCATCTAAGCATATTGGCGTTTTTATATGTTTTTGTAAAATAGCATGATCGATAATATCATCATGAGCTAAAGGTTGCTCAATCATCATAAGATTGTATTTGTCTAATTCTTTTAATAAATCAACATCATTTAAAGTGTAGGCAGAATTTGCATCAGCCATCATCGGGAGATTTGGGAATTCCTCTCTTAGAGCTCGTATAACATTTACATCCCAACCTGGTTTTATCTTTACTTTAATTCGTTTATAACCATATTTGATTGCTTGATTCACAACGGCTATTTGTTGCTCAATTGTTGGTTGAATGCCAATACTTATCCCAACTTCAATTTTGTCCTTATTCCCACCAAGAGCTTCTGTTAAAGATTGATTTTTTGATTGCGCATAAAGATCCCATACTGCTCCTTCAATTGCAGACTTAGCCATATAATTTTTACGAACTGTCGCAAATAACCTACCCACTTCATCAGGGTGTTTAATTTCTTTATTTAATATGAGGGGAATTAGAAAGTCTTCTAGCATATGCCAAGTCGTTTTTAGAGTCTCTTCAGTATACCAAGGGGCAACAAAGGCAACCGACTCACCCCAGCCGATTCTTCCAAGTTCGTCCTTTACTTCTAGAAGTAAAAATTCTTTATCTGTAATTGTGCCAAAGCTTGTGGAAAACGGGCTATTTAACTGCATTTTTAAATGCCGTATCATAACTTCTTTTATAATCAATGGATTTTCCTCTTCTCTATTGTTTGTTTCTACAACTATTGCACCACTTTTTCTCGATGTAATCAAATGAAGTGTAGAATAATTCAAGTTCTAATTAATAATATTAATCTTGATTCCAAATTTTAGAATGTTAAAATTATAAACAAAGTTTTCTAAATTTATAGATATTTGAAGGGGTTGTTATATGACTCGTCAACACTTAGGGGTGCTTATTGGGGGATTATTGTTATTGGCGGTAGCCATGGGGATTAGTCGATTTGCTTTTACACCGATTTTACCATTTATGAGAATTGATGAAGGACTTAGCTTTGAAACAGGTGGCTATCTTGCTTCAAGTAACTACATTGGCTACTTTGTTGGGGCTCTTGGTGCAGGGTTTGTTTTTCGAAATAAAAAAAATATCTTATTGTTAAATGTACTATTAAATGTAGCATCTATTTTCTTTATGGGCTTTACGCACTCGTTTTGGCTGTGGATTATTTTACGTTTTATCGCTGGTGCTACAGGAGGATATATTTTTGTTCTTACTTCAAGCATCTTGATGGATTACTTGGCATCTCATTTTTTAACAAAATGGTCAGGATTTTTATTTACAGGTATTGGATTTGGTATTGCTCTATCAGGTTTACTTGTACCGTTTATTGAAATGTTCTATCAATGGGAGGGCACTTGGATTGGCCTAGGAATTCTATCTGCGCTGTTTCTTGTTACGACCATTGTGTTATGGAGAAAAGTTTCCATAAAGGATAATGAAAAAGTTCAAAAATCAAATGATACAAAAATATTTCAGGGGTTTATGCCTTGGCTAATTTTAGCTTATGGTCTTGAAGGTCTTGGATACATCATAACAGGAACTTTCTTAGTTGATATTATTTACAATATTGAAGGATTGCGTCAATTTGCCGGCTATAGCTGGGTTGTAACGGGAATTGCGGCAGCTATTGCTTCCCCTATTTGGAGTATGCTGATTTCTAAATTTTCTACAGTTAGAGTTCTTTCTATAGCATATATCCTACAAATTTTCGGGATATTACTACCGGTATTTTTCCAAACGGCATGGAGTGTATTCTTATCTGCATTTTTGTTTGGCTTTACGTTTATCGGTATCGTTTCACTTTCAACAGGATATGCTCGCGAGCTCTTTCCAAAGCAAAGTGGAGCAGTTGTTTCCGCACTCACTACTGTATACGCCCTTGGACAAATTATTGGACCTATTTTTGCAAGTAAATTTGAATCCTATTTTAATAGTTTCAAAGCTCCTTTAGCATTTGCGGGGATAATTGTTGTCCTTGGTTTAGCCATTTTACTTATTGGGAAAGGGTTAAATGATCGAAAACAACCCGCAACAATAACAGAAATATCCAATAATCCTTCTTCACTGTCTTAGCAGTTGTTCTAATTTAGAGCAACTGTTTTTTAGTGTATAAGATGCAATGAATTCTCTTCCTATACTCTACTCCATATTAAACAAAAAACCTCTACCCCAACTGATAATGCCTAAACAGCACCATAATATGCTTTGTTACCTTTTTCTGTTATGTTAGTGTCATACATAGTTTTTGAAGGAGATTCTGTAGTGATAGCTAAAAATACAAAATTTTCATTAGCCATTTTATTAAGCAATTTATTTATCGTATTCGTTGGAATCGGGCTTGTAATACCTGTTATGCCAACCATAATGAATGAAATGGATTTAAATGGCTCCATTATGGGCTATATGGTTGCTACATTTGCCATTGCTCAATTAATCGTTTCGCCTATCGCTGGAAAATGGACAGATCGATATGGACGGAAAATTATGATTATTATTGGTCTAATCATTTTTAGTCTTTCAGAGTTATTGTTCGGTTTAGGGACTGCCGTGGAAGTGTTGTTTATTTCTCGGATATTAGGTGGAATAAGCGGTGCTTTCATCATGCCAGCTGTAACAGCATTTATTGCAGATATCACATCAGAACAACAACGTTCTAAAGCCTTGGGTTATATGTCTGCAGCAATTAATACCGGCTTTATTATCGGTCCAGGAATTGGTGGATTTTTAGTAGGTTTCGGCACGCGTGCTCCCTTTTTTGCAGCAGCCATATTAGGTGGGGTTGCCGTTGTGATTTCCCTTGTATTTTTAAAAGAACCTGAAAGACATATATATGAGGAAACAAACACTATTAAAAATAAAACGAGTTTTAAGCGTATATTTGCACCCATCTATATTTTTGCTTTTCTGTTACTTTTCTTTAGTTCATTTAGTTTAGCTTCATTTGAATCGCTATTCAGTTTATTTGTTGACCATAAGTTTCAATTCACACCGACAGATATTGCAACCTTTGTAACTGGTGGAGGATTAGTTGGTGCGATTGCTCAAGTAGTATTATTTGATTGGTTAACGAAAAACTTTGGGGAAATAAAGCTTACATTGTACTGTTTTATAATTTCAGCATTATTAGTTTTTGCAATGACCGTAGTGAACTCTTACTTGTCAGTCATGATTACATCTTGTATTGTGTTTATCGGTTTTGATTTGATTCGCCCCGCCCTTACGACCTATTTATCAAAAGTAGCTGATAATGAACAAGGGTTTATTGGTGGCATGAATTCTATGTTCACAAGTATGGGGAATATTTTTGGACCAGTCATTGGTGGTTTGTTGTTTGATTTTAACTTTAACTTCCCCTATTATTTTGCAACAATCGTTCTCGTATTTGGGATTATCATCTCTCTATTTTGGAGACAACCTCGTTCAGCTTAATAGATGGTTTAGATCACTTCTCAAATTCTCTCGTTCACATGATAGTAAGGACACTTGGTTAAGCTAAATGTGAGAGGAGTGTATCAAAACCATGCCAAGAAAACTAATCACAGCCATTAAAGAACATGCCCATCCATTGAACGATCATGGATTGGACAAGATTATTGCAGCAATTGGCAATGCCAAAATTGTCATGATTGGTGAAGCATCCCATGGCACTTCCGAATTTTACTCTATTCGCGCAGAACTCTCTAAGAGATTAATTAATGAAAAAAACTTTAATATTATCGCAGTTGAGGGTGATTGGCCCTCAGCACAAGCAGCAAATCGCTATGTTAAAGGTTATGGAAATGGAAATACTACGGCTCGCAATGTACTAATAAATTCTTTCGATCGTTGGCCAACATGGATGTGGGCAAATGAAGAAGTGGAACAGTTTACAGAATGGCTAAAACAAAAGAATGCTTCATTAGATAAAAAAGTCGGTTTTTACGGCATCGACCTGTATAGTTTATTTGAATCGATTGATGAAGTGTTGAACTTTTTATCAAAAAATCCACAGTACAAAGTAGACTTGGAACACGCAAAGAAAGCTTTCACTTGTTTCGAACCATATAATAGAATGCCAGAACATTATGCCCTTTCAACCTCGCATTTTTCGGATGAATGTATCAATGAAGTATCCAGTTTATTGACATCATTACGCAAAAACGAAGAACGATATTCTGATCAACACGAAGAAGATTTAAACCTTATAATGAATGCCCTTGTTGCCAAAAATGCCGAAGCATATTATCGAGAGATGATGAAAGATGCGATTTCTTGGAATACTCGGGACAGGCATATGGTTGAAGCCATTAATGAATTATTAAAATATCACGGAGAAGATGCCAAAATTATCATTTGGGAGCATAACACGCATATTGGTGATGCTTCTGAAACCTCTATGAAAGAGGATGGCATGATCAATGTGGGCCAATTGATCAGGGAACAATATGGGAAAGAAAATACATTTGCCGTAGGTTTCGGTACTTTTTACGGTACAGTTATCGCCGCAGATCGTTGGGGAGACCCGTATAAAGTGATTGATGTCCCACCCTCAAAGCTTAGAACCTGGGAAGGACAGCTTCATGCTGCTAGCAAAGAAGATAAAATATTGATTTTTAATGAAGAAAATCGGGATTTATTTAATGATTGGATTGGCCATCGTGCAATTGGTGTTGTCTATGATCCTGAATTTGAAGTTTATGGAAATTACGTCCCTTCTAGAGTTGGCAGTAGGTACGATGCTTTTATTTACATTGAGCATACGAACGCTTTACATCCATTAATAGAGTAGCCGTACGAGTTTTCATACGGCTTCTTTTCTTTATCAGGGAACTATACCCCCCACTTTATACATCTTTCGTTATTGAAGATCTATTCAATTCCCATTTCAACATTTCATTATCGGATTCTATTCTTTTCATTTGCAGTTTTTCTAAAACTTTAATTGAAGCATGATTATCCTTAAGACATTCAGCTACTATTCTCTCTACATTTTCAAAAGAGAAAGCCCATTTAATAATTTCACTAACTGCTTCTGTTGCATAGCCTTTGTTTCGAGCAGAAGCAATTATTCCATATCCCACTTCAACAGTGTTTTCTAAATTAGGCTTTCCTTTAAATCCAATATCGCCAATGATTTTGTTATCTTCTTTATTAAGAACTAGCCAAACGCCCCAGCCTATAAGAGAAGGATCTTTTTTTAAATCATCTAGATACATATCTATATGTGGACCAATTTTAAATTCATCCGTTGTGGAAATGTCTTGCAGCGCCTCTTCTGTACAGGGTCTAATTATCAACCTTTGTGTTTGTAACTTCATTTACTTTCCCCTCTTTTTTATACTCTCATTTTACATTAAAATGCTTTTCATGGTTTTAGTGAAAATAAAAGTGGCTTAATTCTATTCAAATAGAACAAAGCCGTAGATTAACTATATACATTAACTTTTCTCTAACTCAGTTTGTTCTACCTTTAATTTGCTCACGAATTTTTTGAAGTTCTTCAAAAGAAAGATCTTCTAAGGATTCTTTAATTTCCTCTTCAATGAGTTTTCTATTACTTTCTCGATATTGTTTATGCCATTCACGAAGACCTTCTGTATTATCTAACATAAACTCAACATCAATTTCCTCATTGTCTTCGTCTGTTAAGTAATCCAACACGGCAGCTAACATACGTGTTAGGTTGTCAATTTCTTCTTGTTGGCTACTAGGAACTTGAACAACTTTCTCTATGTCTGATTCTTCATTTGACTGGGAAGACTTTCTTGGCATGATTACGCTCCTATCATTATTTTTCTAGTTAGTATTCCCTTAAAGAGCATTTCATTATTATATAGAAAATTTTTCTGTATAAATTGTATAAATTACCACATATTTACTCATAATTTTGCGTAGGGAGTTGATTGCATTGGAGAAAAATATTGAAGAACTTTTAAGACGAATAGAATTTAAGAAAAAGTTCGTAGAGGAATACTATAAAAAATGTTTGGATCGAGCAGATGTATTTTCAACTTATAAAGAATTAACTCATTATTGCGAAGCGAAAATCGAAGCTTACAATATCATTATTGATGATATTCATGAGTTATTTCCTTCTGCTAAAGCTATTACAAAAGCGTAAAGGACCATCTCTATTGATGGTCCTTTTTAACTTTTAACTTTTTTTCTCTTAGTAGATTGCAAAATACCAAGTTCTTCTCGATATTTTGCAACGGTCCTTCTAGCAATTTGTATCCCTTCATCTAATAATAGATTGGCTATTTTTTGATCTGAAATTGGTTTATGTGCATCTTCATTTTCGATAATCCATTTAATTTTATCTTTGACTACAATAGTAGACTCCGCTTCTCCCTTTTCTGTGGCAACACCACGTACAAATAACTCTTTAATAGGAAAAATACCTTTTGGCGTTTGTATATATTTCTTTTGTATTGAGCGGCTAATGGTAGATTCATGGAGTTCAGCAATACTCGCGACATCTTTTAAACGTAATGGCTTTAATCCCTTCTTACCCATTTCTAAAAAGTCGTTTTGCTTTTTCAAGATAATATTCGTTACTTTATAGAGGGTTTCATGACGTTGCTTAATTCCCTTCATTAATAGAACAGCATCAGACAGTTTTGTTTTTAAATATTGATTTGTTTCTGCATCCGCATTTGCTCTTAGTAATTCTTCATAATAAGTGTTAATAGAAATTTCCGGTAAAGAAATATCATTTACACGAATGATATATTCCCCATTGAACTTCTCCACAATAATATCGGGAATAATATATTCCGTTCGTTGCACATTATCAATTATTGGGTGTGGATTTAGCTGTTGAATATATGTAAAAATCTTCTCAACATCTTTCACTTCAAAGTCATATTGATCAGCTAGTAATTGAAATTTACGATCTGCCAAATCCTCTAAATGATTTTGAACAAACAATACCGCTAATGGGGGGGCATCTGCCTTTTTGTGTAATTGTAAAGTTAAGCATTCTACTAAATTCCTTGCCCCTATCCCTATTGGATCGAAGCTTTGTAAAATTTGCAGTATGCTTTCACACTCTTCAATCGTTAAATCGAATTGTTCAGCTACCTCTTCTAAATCACAATCTAAGTACCCGGTATCATTTAAGCTATGAATATAGTAAACAAGTACTTCTTTTTTAATACGAGACAACCCCTTTTGCATAGCAAGTTGTTCTAGTAAGTACAGTTCCATGGAATCTTCATTACTTGCTATATGATTTAAAGGGTCGTAATCATTTTCAGAGTTATAATTTTTAGGATAATCACCTTCAGGCAGACGAGCCATCTGTATCGTTGAAGGTTCTTTTAGTTCAATTAGTGGATTTGAATTCGCTTCTTCTCGAATATACATTTCAAGCTCTTGTAATGAATATTGCAATATCTCTAATGATTGTTTTAGCTGTGGTGTTAGGGCCATCTTTGTTTCTAATTTTTGTTGCAATCCCATCGACAAATCCACTTTTGCACCCCCTAACTAAACTTTAATATTTAAACGCTTCATTCGATATTGAAGACTTTGTCGGCTAATTCCTAGTGCTTGGGCAGTCTTCGTAATATGGTTGTTATGTTTTTTTAATGATTGCTCGATATATTGCTTTTCAAAGGAAGCTAGTTGATCGAGTAAAGTTGTTTTAGCATTATTTTTAAATTCAATTGATTCTGAAGTAAATTTTTGTTTTGTCTCATTTTTACGATATTGGTATGGGAGGTGATGGAACTCAATTATTTGCTCATGGTTGAGTAAATTTAAAGAAGCTTCTATTACATGCTCTAATTCTCGTACATTCCCCGGCCAACTATGAGATTCGAAAAATTTGAGTACCTCACTTGAAACCCCTTGTACATCCAAATTAAATAATTGATTATACTTCTTAATAAATTCCTCAACTAAAACTGGAATATCTCCATTGCGTTCTCTTAATGGAGGAATAAAAAGGGTCACAACTGCTAATCGATAATATAAATCTTTTCGCAAATGGTTATTGGCAACCGCATCAATTGGATCTTCATTAATTGTCGCAATAACACGTACATCGATAGGAATTTCCTTTGTCCCACCAATTCGGCGTACTTTTCTTTCTTGTAAAACGCGTAATAGTTTTGCTTGTAGTGCAATATTTAATGAGTTCAATTCATCTAATAAAAGCGTTCCACCTTGTGCTTGTTCAAATAAACCTGGGCTATCAATAGCTCCCGTAAAAGCTCCCTTTGTTGTACCAAAGAGTATACCTTCAATTAACGAATCCGGTAGTGCCGCGCAGTTTTGAGAAATAAAAGGACCATTCGCTCGGTCGCTTTCTGTATGAATACTTTGTGCAAATAGCTCTTTTCCTGTACCCGTTTCTCCGATGATTAATACGTTGGAGTTGGTACGAGTTGCACGCTTAGCTAATGCAATAACTTCCTTTAATTCATCACTCGCCCCTATAATATGCTCAAAGGTAAAATCCGTCTTCGTTTGTCGTAAATTTCGCCGTACAAGCTTCTCCATTTTTGTAACATCCGTTGCAATCTCAACTGCAGCACAAATTTTACCGTGAATTTTTAAAGGAAATGTATTATTAATTGTTGTAATTTCTACCCCACGATTATTGAAGTAAGTTTGTTTTACATTGACAATTTCTTCACCCTGTTCAAGAGATTGTAAGAGTGTACTACTTTGATTTTCCTGAAATTGAAACACATCGCGAACATCTTTATATAAAACATCTTCTTCATCCATCGCTTCCATTTCACGCATTTTTTTATTATAAATAATTGTTTTTCCCTCATGATCTACAGCATGAATGCCCACACTAACACGTTCAATAATTTCTTCATACAAATTAGTTAAAATTGATTTTTTTAAATTCATCCTTACACCTCTAACTCTATCATACAGCAAAATATTTTTGCGAAAAGTCCAATCTTTAATTTTTTTGCGCAAAATTATTTTGCAAACGACACACTATTATTCAATTCTATTGCATTTAATAGTTGGCATGAAATTTGCTTATATAAAAAGTGTAAAGGATTGCATATTTAAGACAATTCTATAATTTGCGATTGATGGGGTATTATTAAGTTAATAAAAGATTTCTGTTAATCAGCAATGTCGAAAGCGGCAATGAAATTTAACGTTCACATAATAAGGAGGAATTTAAATGACTACAAAATCAAAACAAGTAATTGAGTTAACTGAAAACCTTGGTGCACACAACTATCACCCACTTCCAATTGTTATTTCTGAAGCGGAAGGTGTATGGGTAAAGGATCCAGAAGGCAATAAATATATGGATATGCTTTCTGCTTATTCAGCACTAAATCAAGGTCACCGTCATCCAAAAATTATTCAAGCATTAATTGATCAAGCAAACCGTGTTACTTTAACTTCACGTGCTTTCCACAATGATCAACTTGGTCCTTGGTATGAAAAATTAACAAAATTGACTGGTAAAAACATGGTATTACCGATGAACACAGGTGCAGAAGCTGTTGAATCTGCTATCAAAGTTGCTCGTCGTTGGGCATATGAAGTAAAAGGTGTTGAAGATAACAAAGCTGAAATTATCGGCTGTAACGGTAACTTCCATGGCCGTACAATGGGTGCTGTTTCCCTTTCATCTGAAAAAGAATACCAACGCGGATTTGGACCAATGTTACCAGGATTTAAACTAATTCCTTATGGAGACATTGAAGCACTTAAAGCAGCTATTACGCCAAATACAGCTGCATTCATACTTGAGCCAATCCAAGGTGAAGCTGGAATTGTTATGCCACCAGAAGGCTTCTTAAAAGCTGCAGAACAAATTTGTAAAGAAAATAATGTTTTATTCATTACAGACGAGATTCAAACAGGTCTAGCACGTACTGGTAAAATGTTCGCTCACCAATGGGAAGAAGTAACACCTGACATCATTATTCTTGGTAAAGCATTAGGTGGCGGTGTATTCCCAATTTCAGCTGTTGTAGCAAATAACGATATTCTTGGTGTACTAAACCCAGGTTCTCATGGTTCAACTTTTGGTGGTAACCCACTGGCTTGTGCAGTTTCTTTAGCTTCTTTAGAAGTACTTGAAGAAGAAAACTTAACTGAAAGATCCCTTGAACTCGGAAACTACTTCCAAGAACAATTACGTACAATCAACCACCCTTCTATCAAAGAAGTTCGTGGTCGTGGATTATTTATCGGTGTGGAATTAAACGAACCAGCACGTAAATATTGTGAAGAATTAAAGGAATTAGGATTATTGTGTAAAGAAACACATGACTTCGTAATTCGTTTCGCTCCTCCTTTAATCATTTCTAAAGAAGATATCGATTGGGCATTAGAGCGAATCCGAAAAGTATTTGCTTAAAATCGTGTACCTGGTACACAAACAATTCTGACAATTATATACAATTTAAGGAAGCGTTCGATTTGTTTCGGATGCTTCCTTTTTTACGTTATGATAAGGCTTGAGGTGAAAGGTATGAAAACAATTTATTTAACAGGATATAGACCCCACGAGCTAGGGATTTTTAATGACAAACATCCAGGAATACCCATTATTAAAAAGGCCATTGAAAACCAGCTACGCATTTTATTAGATGATGGACTTGAATGGGTAGTAATTAGTGGTCAACAAGGTGTAGAAACTTGGGCTGCTGAAGTCATAATCGAACTAAAACAGGAATATAATATAAAATACTCCATTATTACCCCATTTTTAGACCAAGAGAAAAACTGGAATGAAATTAAACAATTAAAATACCAATCCATCGTTGCACAAGCTGATTTTGTCACGAGCGTTACAAAGCGACCTTATGAAGCACCTTGGCAGTTTATCGAAAAGGATAAATTTATTATTCAAAACACAGATGCCCTACTTCTTATATATGACGAAGACAATGAGGCATCACCAAAATACGTAAAAAAGTTAGCTCAATGCTTTTGTGAAACACATTCTTATGAAATCATTGAGATTAATGCATACGACCTCCAAATGGTTGCAGAAGAGATGCAGCAACAAGATTGGTAAATTCCAGATTAAATTTTCTGACTTTTTTGCATTTTGTTGGTATAATATTTTTATAGATAAAGGAGATGATTTTATGCCACAACTAAGAATTGTTAATGAGACTACCCCAGTTAATGTATCGCATGATACGTATCGAAGAGAATGTCGTTATACACGAGGAATCCATATTCCCCATGAAGATTTTGTGGATATTCTAGATAACATGTGTCATGATACGAGGCTGTATTTCGATTTCCATAATCCTGGGAAAAAAATTGAGCCTGGTGCATATTTAAACGGTCATTCTAGTTTGGGTAGGTCTATTGCAAACTACTATCAAAATCGGAAAAACATGAATGTGAATGGTATTTATAACGGTAAAGACTTTTACGTTAAAATAATTTAATACTTTAGAGGTGACATATAAGGTGAATACCAACTAAAACACCGCCTGTTTCGTTAAGCAAAAGCAGCTTATCAAACAAGCGGTGTTTAATTTTTTACATAAAAACAAAAAATCCCATTTTTTCGTTTGACAAAATAAGTGATAATGATTATCATTATCGTATAACCTCTTCATTCGAGAGAACCCCTCAGATTCTCGAATAAATTTCTCTAAACGTGGCAAATCTATAATAGATTTGCCACTTATATTATAAATTCTATATTAATATCTCGCTTACATACACTATACAAAGGAGTAGATAAAATGGATTATCGTATTGAAAAAGACACTTTAGGTGAAGTACGAGTACCTGCGGATAAAATTTGGGGTGCCCAAACACAAAGAAGTAAAGAAAACTTCCAAATTGGGGAAGAAAAAATGCCTTATGAAATCATCCGCGCATTTGCAATCTTAAAAAAAGCAGCAGCCATTACAAACAAGAAATTAGGTAAACTTGCTGAATTTAAGGCAGATGCGATTGTAGCTGCAGCAGATGAAATTTTAGAAGGTAAATGGGATGAGCACTTCCCTCTTGTTGTATGGCAAACAGGAAGTGGTACACAATCCAACATGAACGTAAACGAGGTAATTGCTAACCGTGCAAATCAATTACTAGAGGCGCAAGGTGTAAGTGATAGAGTTCATCCAAATGATGACGTAAATAAATCTCAAAGTTCTAACGATACATTCCCTACTGCATTACATATTGCAGCAGTTGAAATCGTTGAGAATTATTTAATGCCAAGACTAGAATTATTAAAAACAACATTAAAGGAAAAATCAGAGAAGTTTAACGACATTATTAAAATCGGTCGTACCCATTTACAAGATGCTACACCATTAACTTTAGGTCAAGAAATTAGTGGTTGGCACCATATGCTTGTAAAAAGTGAAAAAATGATTAAGGTGAACACAGAATTCCTTAAAGATCTTGCTATTGGTGGTACTGCTGTAGGTACTGGTATCAATGCTCACCCTAAATTTGGGGATATGGTAGCTGAGGAAATCAGTTCATTAACAGGTAAGAACTTTGCTTCTTCCGAAAATAAATTCCATGCGTTAACTAGTCATGATGAAATCGTTTCTGCACACGGAGCATTAAAAGCATTAGCCGTAGACCTAATGAAAATTGCTAATGATGTTCGTTGGCTAGCAAGTGGCCCTCGTAGTGGTATTGGGGAGATTACAATTCCAGAAAATGAGCCAGGAAGTTCAATCATGCCTGGTAAAGTAAACCCAACTCAAAGTGAAGCAATGACAATGGTTGTTACACAAGTTGTTGGTAATGACGCTACGATTGCTTTTGCTGCATCGCAAGGTAACTTTGAACTAAATGTTTTCAAACCTGTTATAATTTATAACTTCTTACAATCTGCTCGTTTATTAGCAGATGCAATGAAATCATTTAATGATAATTGCGCAATTGGTATTGAACCAAACATGGAAGTGCTTGAGAAAAACTTAGAAAATTCTTTAATGCTAGTAACAGCATTAAACCCATATATCGGTTATGAAAATGCTGCGAAAATCGCGAAAAAGGCTCATAAAGAAGGTTCTACTTTAAAAGAAGCAGCTATCTCTCTTGGTCTTTTAACAGAAGAACAATTCACTGAATATGTAGATCCAAAGAAAATGATTTATCCAAATGCAGAGTAAATAGAAAAAAGATTCGCAAAGCATATTGCTTTGCGAATCTTTTTTATGCTTGTTCAGCTTGTTTTGAATATCGTTTGTTAAATACTAAAGCAAAATATCCTAAAGTTAACACTAGACAAGCAACAAGATATATACCTAAAATTGACCAGTTATACATTAAGAATGAAGTATCACCAGTTGAAATGGCTGATTTAAATGCTTGTACTGAGAATGTCATTGGTAAGAACACATTAAAGATGTGTAATTGACTTGGTACAAGCTCAATTGGGAACGTACCAGCACTTGTAGTTAATTGTAAGATTAAAATTAGGATTGCCACGAAACGACCTGGGTCTCCCATAATAGATACAAGCAATTGAATTAAAGCTAAAAATACAAAGCTTGTGATAAATGATGTACCCATAAACAATAGTAAATTATCTACTTCTAAACCTAACCAATTAATCACAACAAACGCTGTAATACCTGATTGAATAATACCAATTACAGCTAATACAGATACTTTACTTAAGAACCATTTAAATCCACTTGTTGGGCGAATAGCTGGTTCCACTAATGGGAAGACAATTGACACTAATAATGCACCAACAAATAACCCTAATGAAATGAAGTATGGAGCAAATCCAGAACCATAGTTTGGAACATGGTTAACGGACGATTTCTCTACTTCAACCGGTTGCGCTAACATATCATAGTTGTCATCAGAAACATTCATATCAACTTTTCCACTAGCATCTGTTAATTTACTTGCTAAAGTAGATGTCCCATCAGATAATTCTTTAGAACCTTCTACTAATGTTGTTGTACCTTGTGCAAGCTCATTTGATTTCTCTGATAATAGAGATGTACCATCTGATAATTTAGTAGTACCATTCACTAATTGATTTAGACCATCTGATAACGAATTTGCACCATTTGCAGCACTATTTGTACCTGCTATTACCTTTTGAATACCAGCTGCTAATTGTTCATTACCACTCGCTAAATCTGAAGCTCCTTTTACTAAAGCAGCAGAGTTATTTTTTAATTGATTAATACCAGCAGCAATTTCAAGCTGACCATTGTTTAAATCTGATGCACCTTTTGATAAAGCTGCAATATTATCATCAATTCCTGCTGTCCCTTCCGCTAATTGCGATAACCCTCCACTTACTTGTGCACTGCCTGTTTGAAGTTCAACTAACGATTTTTCAATTTGTTGTTTACTTTCTTCAGGTAAATTAGCTAGCACTGGTTGAAGAGCAGCTGATAATTGATCTAAGCCTGCTGTAACACTTTGTGATCCATTTTTTAGAGATGCGATATTATCATCAAGACCAGCTGTACCTTGAGCTAACTTCTCTAAATTAGTGGCTAAATTCTCGCCTCCAGCTGTAACCTGTTGTTGTCCTTCAGCTATGCTAGCTACGCCATTTGTATAATCTGTTATACCTTGTTTCAATTGTGTAGCTCCATCTTTTGCTGCATTTGCACCTTCTGATAATGGAGCCATACCATTTTGTAATTGTTTAAGACCATCAGATAATTGGTTCGCACCGTCATTGGCTGATTGCGTACCTTCTTGTAATGACTTAGAGCCATCAGAAAGCTCAATTGTACTTGCTGCAAGCTGTTCCAAATAACCATGTACATCTTCAACACCAGATGTAATTTTTTGAGCACCATCATCAATTTTTGTTGCTCCATCTGCTGCCTCCGTTACTCCATCACCTAATTTAGTAATAGAAGCAAATAATTTTTCTCCATAGGTTTTTGATACTTGTTTATTGACCTCTGCTTTAATGCGCTCCATTGCTGTATCACCGATTTGAGCACTTAAAAAGTTGTAACCTTCATTTGGAACATACTCAATTGTTAACTTTTCAGGCTTTTCATCCAGTAATGTTGTTGCATGTTGAGAGAAGTTTTCAGGAATTTTAATTAACATATAATAATCTTGTTTCTTTAATTTCTTTTCAGCTTTATCTGCATCAACTTCTTGGAAATCAAACTGTGCACTGTCTATAAGATTCTCTGTCAGTGTATCACCAAGATTAAGTTCTTCCCCTTCCAATACAGCTCCTTTGTCCTCATTTACAATGGCTACTGGAATGCTATCAAGATTAGCATAAGGATCCCAGAATGCCCATAAGAACATACCACTATATAAAACAGGTATGAATAGAATCGCAATGATTGGAATAAGCATTTTTCTCGTTTTAAAAATTTTCAACCATTCTGCTTTTAACAAATTATCATCTCCTAAATACTATGTGACCATTTTTGTCACTTGGTCATTTTACTGTATAAAAAGTCTATGCATGAAGGTTGCTCTGCACAGTCTTTTTAAATACTTATAAAATAAATGTTAAAAATTATTGCTCCTGCGGTGGTTACACCATCCTCGTCGCAATTTATCTGTGACGAAAGCGATGCGTCAGTCACAAATGAAGCACCTCAGAACAACTATTCAGATGACCCATTTGCAATCCCTCTAAAGATTGTTTCTTTAAAAAGCTCTAATATTTCTTCTTCATGAAGAGCTTCTTCATGAGTTAATTGCCAATCTACAATCATTGCTAGATACGATTTCAACAATAGAAATGCGACTAGGTCTGGATTACATGGTCGAACTTCATTTTTTTCAATTCCTAAACGAAGGCGGTCTGCTAAAAACGTAACAATTTCCTCTTCAATTTTCACTAACATTTGTTTGACAGCTGGGGTCTGTATCGCTTTTTCTTCCTCAATCAGTTTGGCAAACAGTAAATGTTGCTCACGGAATTGAAGCATCTTCATTAATCCATTGTGTGCATTTTCGATAAAACTTGCATTTGGCGATAACGTTTGTTCTGCCTCTGCCTTCATGTCACGAATCATTGAAATTACTACTTCTTGCAATAGCTCTTCTTTATTCGTAAAGAAATTATATATCGTCCCTTTTCCTACATTTGCTAATTTTGCAACTTGTTCCATTGTTGTTGCTTTATAGCCAAACATTGAGAAAGATTTTGTAGCACCTTGTAATATTACCTGTCTGCGATCCACACTAACATCCCCCCTATCAAAAATGACTGAAATACAGAATCGGTCAACAAGTCATTATTATACACATATTTTTATAAAATGCAATCATATATAATGACATTAATAAAAATATTTGGGTGAAAGGAAAAATACATGATGACTCATTCAATTTTATGCGTTGGTGAATTATTAATAGATTTTTTCTGTACTGAACGTTTTATGAGTTCGATATCTTCATCTTTCAATCCAATTGTATTTCCTTCATCGTCACATCGTGTGAATACAATGTTTCCACATATAATATCAATTGTTCTTTCACTATCATTAATTCTAAGAGTTGAGGGAAGTCCAATCAGTTTACCTTCTTCATTAATCCAAACATCAATTCCAACTCGTTCAAATTCATCGATAAATGGAATTCGTTCAATATATCCACCAACTTCGTTTGAATGCAGATTTATCGTGAACTTCATGGGATTTTTGTCTTCATTGGGGTATGAATACAGTTTCTCCTTGAAGTTTATGTATTTTTTGTCTTCATCGAGGTTATGAATTCAAATTCTGCTCAAAATTCATGATGTTTTTGTCTTCATCAGGGTTATGAATACAGTTTTTGCTCAAATTTCATGTGATTTTTGTCTTAATCAGGGTTATGAATGCAGGTTCTCCTCATTATTTATAAGATTTTTGTCTTCATCGAGGTTATGAATAAATTATCATAACGAAATTCATGGGATTTTTGTTTTCATTCAGATGATGAACGCAAATTCTGCTCAAAATTCATGATGTTTTTGTCTTCATCAGAAGTTTTGCACGAAGAATTTTGAAATTTTTTAACCAAAACAAAAAGGTGTTTCTAACTCTCAAAAGAAAGTTTAGAAACACCTAATTAATATTATTTTTATTTTACTTCCGCAACTTTAGCAACGTCCACTGCTTCTTTCGCTTCTGTATACATTGGGTCTACTTTTTTCGAACCAATCATATTAAACACAATGTTTAATACGATTGCTGTAACCGAACCACAAACAATTCCGTTAGAAGTTAAGATTGAAATTCCTTCTGGTAACACTGCAAAGATATCTGGAACAAATACAACACCTGCGCCAAGTCCTACTGCAATTGCTGCTACCATTGCATTTTCTGGTGAAAGAGAAATTTCTGGAGCTAACATTGTAATACCTTGTGTTACAACCATACCAAACATCGCTAACATTGCTCCACCAAGAACCGCTGTTGGAATAATTGTCGTTAATGCTGCTACTTTTGGTAAGAACCCAAGTGCTACTAACATAATCCCTGTAATAAAGATAACTTTACGCTCTTTAACACCTGTCATTTTTAATAAACCAACATTTTGAGAGAATGTTGTGTATGGGAATGCGTTAAAAATACCACCAATAATTGAAGCTAAACCTTCTGAACGGTAACCACGAGCTAAATCTTTTGATTCTAATTTTTGTTTTGTAATATCACTTAGTGCAAAGTAAACGCCAGATGATTCTACTAAAGATACCATCGCTACTAACGTCATTGTAATAATTGCACCAATATCAAAAGTTGGCATTCCAAAATAGAAAGGTTGAACCATATGGAACCATGATGCATCTGTTACTGGTGAGAAATCTACTTTCCCCATAAATGCAGCAATAACTGTACTAATTACTAAACCTAATAAAATTGAAATCGCACGAGTAAAACCTGTTGTGAAACGATAGATTAATAGAATAATGACTAAAGTCGTCATAGCTAAAGCAATGTTTGATGCTGAGCCGAAATCTTCAGCACCTTGTCCGCCACCCATGTTGTTAATCGCAACTGGAATTAAAGAAATCCCGATAATTGTTACTACTGAACCCGTAACAACTGGTGGGAAGAATTTTACTAATTTCCCGAAGAAACCTGAGATTAATACAACAATGATCCCTGAAGCAATAACTGCTCCGTAAATTGCGCCAATTCCTTTATCTGTACCAATCGCGATAATAGGGAACACAGCAGTAAATGTACATCCTAATACTACAGGTAAGCCAATTCCAAAAGCCTTACCTCTCATTACTTGAAGCAAAGTTGCAATACCACACATCATAATGTCAATCGCTACAAGATATGTCATTTGAGAAGAATCAAAACCTAACGCTCCCCCAATGATTAATGGTACTAAAATTGCACCTGCATACATAGCGAGTAAATGTTGAATACCAAGCGTCGTTGCTTTTGCGTTGTTCATTAGAACAGTTCCTCCTTAGGTTGGTTGATTAATTAATCAAAAAATTCTACTTGTCCATTTGCTAAAGTTTTAATATTTGCTAAAGATTCAACACGAATTCCTTGTTTACGTAGGTTTTGTCCACCTTGTTGGAAGCCTTTTTCGATGACAATTCCAACACCGATTACGTTAGCACCTGCTTGTTCAGCAATATCAAGCAAGCCTTTTACTGCTTCCCCGTTCGCTAAGAAATCATCAATGATTAATACATTGTCATCTGGTGATAAAAAGTCTCTTGAAACAGAAATTTCATTTGTTTCATTTTTTGTGAATGAAAATACTTTTGAAGAATACACATTATTTGCTAAAGTTAAAGACTTTTTCTTACGAGCAAATACAACTGGTGCTCCAATGACTAAACCTAACATTGTTGCCGGTGCGATACCTGAAGATTCAATCGTTAAAACTTTTGTAATCACTTGATCTGAAAAGCGATTTGCAAATTCTTCCCCGATTTCTTTCATAAGTAATGGGTCAATTTGGTGGTTTAAAAATGTATCAACTTTTAATACTGTATCTGATAGCACTTTGCCTTCTTGTACTATTTTTTCCTTTAGCGATTTCATTGTTGTTAATCCTCTCCGTATAAGTTTTTGACAATAAAAAACTCGGAAAACTAATCCCTATGAGTGGGACAAGTCTTCCGAGTTAAAATTCGAAAGTGAATAGAAAACAAGCATTCTTCAATTATTGAAGAACATTCGTCATCTAAACATTGCCTCTCATAGTCAACTTATTTACGGTAAGTTGGTAGAAACTTGCGAGCCATATTCCCGCTATTATATGAGTGAAATTAATGTAATGTTTTTGTTAAGAATGTCCTCATTATAAACACGAATAATGTCGAATGCAATAACCTTACAAATAATAAAACGATTCAAATTATTCGGAAATTAGTAGTAAATTAATCTAACGTAGACACGAACGTTCGGTTTTATCTCATAATAACTGTTCCAACGCGTTTTTAAATTCTGTAAAGGATGCGCCTTCTTTTCCGAAATAGCCCATACTTCGACATACTAAAATATTCACAACTTCTCCACTGTCCAACTGTATTTTAGCCACTACACCTTTAGATTCTAATTGTTGTACTGTTAACCCTTTTGAATCAAAATCGATTAATTGAGTCTCAAAATGCTCAAGAAATTGTTTCCAAGCTGTAGTACCTTGGACAATTAATATACTAGGTGAAAATTCAACTAAGACTTCTTTAAATACATCCAGACCTTGTTGGTAAAGTGGATCTTTTTGTTTTTTAAGATGCTTAAGCTGTTGCGGACTATCTATATAAAGGGAATTGATATAGGATAGGACGACATTTTCCTTTAAGTGTTCCTTTGCCCAAATAACAAAATTCAAACAACCTTTATACTCTCTAGAGGATGCTTTTATCTCATCGTAGTATAGTTCTTGGAAAGCGATAGAATCTACCAATGAATCAATATGTAATCTTATATCAAGAGGGTCAACAGAGATGTATGGTTCTGGTGTAGCACTAACTAAAAAGATCTTTGATTTATAAGGATTACCGTCCACTTTAAAAGGCTGAAACGCAACCTTACCTTGTTCGTTTAAAACCCACTTTTGAATTTTTCTATTAAATCCTGTTGATACAGTCATAATCTCGACATCCTTTTTTCATGTTTACATACCCCTATTATATTATCGAATCTTTAGATGGTTTTTTGTTCATATTTCAAGTTAAAAAAATCGACAAAATTTCAAAAAGCTTGAATTTTGTCGATTTCCCTTTAGTTTAATTATTTAAGTCACACTCTTCAAGTGGAACAACTTTTGTTTTATGTTTAATTTTATAGCCTAACCAAAGTGCTAAAAATAATGGAATTCCGATATAAGAAACTGCAATTCCATACCAATCAAAAGTTCCAATAAACGCACTATAATTTTGACCAACTATAACGATCAAACATACGATGAACGCAAATAATGGTCCAAATGGATAAAACGGCGCTTTATATGGAAGAAGTGAAGAATCCTTCCCTTGTAGCACAAACGCTTTCCTAAAACGATAGTGACTTATTGCAATTCCAACCCAAGCAATAAACCCAGATAAACCCGAAGCATTTAATAACCACATATATACTAATCCGTCACCAAAGAAGGATGATAAGAATGCTAAACATCCTACTGCTAATGTAGCAAGTAAAGCATATACAGGAATTCCGCGCTTACTTAGTTTCGCAAAGATTTTTGGCGCTTTACCATCAACCGCTAATTGCCATAGCATACGTGAAGAAGCATATAATCCTGAATTCCCTGCAGAAAGCATCGCCGTTAAAATAATTGCGTTCATAACAGATGCAGCAAAGGCAATTCCTAATTTATCAAAAACTAAAGTAAATGGAGAAACTGCAACATCTTCTGATAACAACCGTGGATCTGTGTAAGGAATTAATAATCCAATTGCGAGGATAGCCAAAATGTAAAATAATAAAATTCTCCAAAATACGGAGCGAACTGCTTTTGGGATATTTTTACCTGGATTATCTGTTTCCCCAGCTGTAATCCCTAACAATTCTGTTCCTTGGAATGAAAATCCTGCAGCTAAAAAGATACCAAAGATAGCTAAAAAGCCTCCATTAAATGGCGCATCTCCTGCAAAGAAGTTTTCAAAACCAATCGGGTCATTCCCACCTAAAATTCCGATAATCATTAAAAAAGATACAATGATAAAGATAATAACCGTTATGACCTTAATCATTGCGAACCAATATTCACCTTCACCATACGCTCTAACAGATAACAGATTAAATGTAAGTACTACTATAATAAACAATACTGTCCAAAGTGCTGATGAGCTATTCGGAAACCAGTATTTCATAATTAGTGTTACTGCTGAGATTTCAGCTGCAATCGTAATTGCCCAGTTATACCAATAATTCCAACCCATCGCAAAACCAAATGCTGGGTCAACGAATTTTGTTGCATATGTGCTAAAGGAACCTGACGTTGGCATATAAGCAGCCATTTCCCCTAAACTTGTCATTAAAAAATACACCATTGCACCAATTAAAGCATAAGCAACTAATGCACCGCCAGGACCTGCCTGAGCAATTGATGCCCCACTAGCTAAGAACAACCCTGTTCCAATTGTTCCTCCTAATGAAATCATGGTTATATGGCGACTTTTCAATCCCCTTTTCAGCTCTTGCTGCTGATGATTATTTTCTTCTGAGTTATTCATGATGTGATCTCCTTTTGTTGTTCACATAAATACAGTATGTCCAACTAATAAATGTACATTGATTGTGGATAAGTTGCAAATAGTAAGTTAAGCTAATTTTGTTCATTTGTTTTATTAGGGGATAAAGATGTATGATTTAATTCTTCTTCATCGTTCATTTGAAGGAGTAATTATAAAGATTTTGGAGGCATTATAGTGGCTACACTCAAACAAAACCAAAAAGACAGACCGAAGAAATCAACATCAACTATAGTGTTTGTTATTGCCATCATATTTTTTGCAATGACACTTCGAACGCCAATAACAGGAGTTGGTCCAATTATTGGTGATATTCGAGAAGGACTAGGTATTTCAAATGTCCTTGCAGGTTTTTTAACAACGATTCCGTTATTAGCATTTGCAATCGTTTCACCTTTTGTTCCAGGCATTTCTCGTAAATTTGGGATGGAAAAGACATTATACTATTCTATCATCTTGCTTACTATCGGGATTGCATTACGCTCATTCGGTTCTATCTCTTTATTGATATTTGGTACTGCTCTAATAGGGATTGCAATTGCGTTTGGAAATGTACTAATGCAAGGCTTTTTCAAATTAAAATATCCATATCATATTGGTCTTTTAACAGGAATTTATACCGTTTCAATGAATGTTTCAGCTGGTGTGGCTTTAGGGATTAGTCATCCTATTGCGTCAAATCCAGCATTTGGTTGGCAAGGTGCTCTGGCCTCTTCAATTGTAATCACTTTAATTACTTTGATTGTGTGGATTCCACTTTTACGAGGAGACAAAGTAGATTTAAGTTCTTTAGGTAATTCCAATAGTAATGGAAATGAGAAAAAACTTTGGCATTCCCCTTTAGCTTGGGCAATAGCAATAGCTATGGGGTTCCAATCTTTATTATTCTATTGCTCAACAACATGGTTGCCGGAAATTTTAATTTCTCAAGGATTTACCGAATCAAGTGCAGGCTGGATGACTTCGATTATGCAGTATTCACAGCTTCCGATGACTTTTTTAATTCCGATACTTTCTGAGAAGCTAAAATCTCAACGATCCATCGTTTATTTCTTTACAACGTGCTATATTATCGCTTTTATCGGTATTTACTTAAAGTGGACAGAATTAACTGCATTATGGATGATATTTTTAGGTCTTGCTGGAGGCGCATCTTTTGGTCTTGTGCTCATGTTCTTTACTCTACGAACAAAAACAGCCTATGAAGCCGCGCAAATTTCAGGTTTCGCTCAATCAGTTGGTTATTTACTTGCAGCAGTAGGACCCGTGTTATTTGGCTATTTACACGATGCAACACTAAGCTGGAATCTTCCAATTTTATTATTTATTGTTTCATCAATTATTCTATTTGTTGCATCTTTTATAAGTGCAAAAGAGCGTTATTTATAAATACAAACATATGTACCCTTTTTATGATACAATAGTATTATTATTGCATTAAAAGGGGTTAACGGTTTTGCGAAAGCGCAAAGAGAAAAAGAAAAAAAGAATAAAACTATTTCCATCACTCTTAATATTAGCCATCGTTGGATATGCGGGTTGGTATTATACTCATTCTACAAATGGCGCACTAACTACCATTATTGTCTTCGTTGTTCTCGTGATTTTTTTCAAAATTTGGCGTGGAACAAGAGGTTATGCTCGTCTAAGAAAAGCGGGTATTAAACAAATTGATGCGATGACCGGCGAAGAGTTCGAGCAATATTTAGGCATGCTCTTTAAAAAACGTGGATTTAAAGTATCCTATACAAAAACATCAGGAGATTACGGAGCTGATTTAATATTACAAGATCGCGAAGATACAATCGCGGTTCAAGCTAAACGTTATTCTGGTTCTGTTGGTGTCAAAGCGGTCCAAGAAATAATCGGAGCACTAAAAATGTATGATGCAACTCAAGCCTGGGTCGTAACAAATAGTTATTTTACAAGACAAGCAGAAAAATTAGCAGAATCCAACGATGTATACTTAATTGATCGTGATGAGTTAATTGAAATGATTCTGAAGAAAAGATAAGAGATGTGCTGGAAATTGGCACATCTCTTTTAATTAATAAGGATTCTTTTGATAAAAGTAATTAGGTTTTTTTATTATGTTCGCGATTGGCTTGTGAAAGATATGGGTAGTTGCAGGCGATACAGGTGGAATTAGCCATGTCCAATTCCCTGTCACTTGACGCTCCCTTTCGATCTCCTGTTCTTCAAACAATTTGAATTGCTGACTTGCTGTATGATGATCGACAATACTTACTCCATCTTCTTTAAAAGAATGAAGAACAGCAATATTCAACTCTACAAGAGCACGATCTTTCCATAAAGAACTATTGGTTTTTGTATCCAGTCCTAATATCTCTGCAACCTTTGGGAGCATGTTATAGCGATATTCATCTGCAAAATTCCGCGCACCGATTTCAGTTCCCATATACCATCCATTGAATGGTGCTGCATTGTACTGAATTCCCCCACAACTTAATTTCATATTTGATACAATTGGAACTGCATACCACTTTAATCTAAGTTCAGAAAAGGATTCGTATTCTGGATGGCGTATTGGAACTTCTAGGACATATTCGTTTGGTATAGGGAACATCTTCGGTTCATTATTTCCAATTTGGATTACAATAGGCAAAATATCAAAAGGGGTCCCTTTTCCTTGCCAGCCTAGTTTTTGACAAACCTTTGTAAACGCAATGGAGTCTGGATCGCCAATGATACCATTCTCCCCTTCATATCCAGCATATCGAATCAATTGGTAATTCCAAACACGAACATCATTTTCTCTAAATATTGTAATTGCCGGTCTGATTTTACCGTCATTCGTAGCATATTCAATATGTCGGAGTAGAGCTTGAAACATTTGTTCTTCTGTTTCTAATAGACGTTCATCAAACACTTTTAACGATTGCCAAAAAAGGCGTCCAATACATCGGTTACTATTACGCCAAGCAACTTTAGCACCAAAAATTAATTCATCCGTAGTAGGTATGTATTCGTTCATTAATTTAATTTCAGATAATCTATTTTTATACCAATCATCGCTTAAACCCATTTCATTCTTATATTGAATTAAAAATTGCTCCGTCTCTTGTATATTCATTTCCCCGCCTCCGTTATCTTCATTTTGAAGTGATAAAATAGCGATGACAACAATATTCGACACATGAAAAAGATGTATTTTACATATATGACATAAAAACTTCAAATGTGGTGGAGCTAAATAATAAAGACAGTCTCCCAACGGAAACTGCCCATAGAAATTTAAAATGGATAGATTAATGGAATGGCAATCATCATAACAATAAACATGATGATTTGTAATGGGACTCCGACACGCACAAAGTCCATAAATTTATAGCCACCAGCTGTCAATACTAACGAGTTTGTTGGGGATGCGATTGGTGTGGCAAAGGCCATTCCCGCAGCAGCCGCAACAGCAATCATGAAAGTATGAGGACTCACATCCATTATAATTGCGGCATTCATGGCGATTGGTGCAAATAATACAGCTGTTGCCGTATTACTAACAAACTGCCCAAAGATAATTGTAATTACATAAATCCCAATTAAAACGCCATAAGGACCATAACGACCAAGCATATCAATCATGCCATCTGAAATGATTGTCATTCCTCCAGTTTTCTGCAGTGCTGTTGCCATCGGAAGCATTGCTGCAACAAGAACGATACTTTCAAAATTTATCTTTTCATAGGCATCATCCATATTCCGTAAGCATCCGGTCATAATCATTAACACAGCACCAATCAACACTAAAATCACAGCATCTAATACTTCAAAAACCATACCCACAATCATTAACAGTAAGATAATGGCTGCAATCGGAGCTTTTCCTGTTGCAGCAGCCACCCCTGCATGTTCCTTAGGTTTTCCTACTACTACAACATCATGGGTTTCTCTAGATAATAATTCAATTTCCTCCCATGTCCCCTGCACTAAAATGGCGTCTCCAAACCGCAATTTTTTATTGGCCATATTTTGGAGTAAATAATCCCCTTTTTGATTGATCCCTAAAATATTCAAATTATATTTTTCACGAAAACCAATATTACTTACTGTTTCTCCAATTAAACGCGATTGTGGCGTTAATAAAACTTCTGCAACACCGATTTGTTTTGAAATCAAGTATCCTTTATCTTCAGTTTCAAATTCTCTTAATTCAAGTCCATAATCTTCAATAAACTTCATTACATCTTCTTTTTCACCTTGAACATAAAATTCATCTTTAGGATGGATGATACTTGAAGGACCTGCCATTTCTTGATAAGTCATCGGCATTAACTTTATTCCTTCATTTTGATGACGGTGAATCTTCATAATATAAATTTGATAAATTGCAGGTAACTTCAAATCAGAAAGTGGACGATCAATAATTTTTGAGTCTTCTGGAACATAAATTCGGAAAAGTCGATCGTTTAAATGATATTCCTTCACAATTTTCTTCGGCGATAACTTATATCCCGCATCATTATTGATTCTACTTTTTTCATTAGGCAATAACTTATTGCGAACAATGACCAAATAAATAATGACTGTTATTGTTGCAATAATCCCGATTGGTGTTATATCAAAAAACCCCAATTTTCCATAACCGTTGTCCTCTAATGTTTGACTAACAATTAAGTTTGGTGGCGATGCAATTAACGTCATAAGCCCAGACATACTTGCAATATATGAAAGAGGTAATAAAAATTTAGATGGACTTACCTTAATACTCATCGCTACACTTACAACAATTGGTAACATCAAGGCAACTGTACCCGTATTACTCATAAATGCCCCTACAGTTGCAACAATGATTAGAAGTAGTACAAATAATTTTAATTCACTATCCCCTGACCATTTCAATAACAAATTGCCTGCCACTCCAGCTAATCCTGTTCTTAATAGACCTGCTCCTATAACAAAGAGACCTGCAATCATAATGACAACCGAATTAGAAAATCCGGCTAACGCTTCAACCGGAGTCAATATTCCACATACAACAAATGCAAGTAAAGCTGTAACAGCCACTAAATCTCCACGAACCTTATTTGTGGTAAACAATATAATTGTGATACCTAAAATAATAAAAGTTAATGTCAGTTCCAATTTCATTGATTCCTTTCAATGTATTTACTCTGGTTAACTGTCGGTATACTTCACGAATTGTTAATAAGACTAGCCGTTATTTCAATAAAATTTAACAATTCAATTTTCAATTAGATAGTAATATTTTCAATAACAACAATAATAAACTCTTCTTGTACACTATCATTGTACGATTTCCCTTTATTTTTCACATTAAACACACACGATTAATATCGCAGACATATCGAGCATTTACAACAAATTACGACATATCAACGATTGTAACAGTCACTTCTTTTCCAACTTATAAATAGTAAAAACTATAAAATATAAATTTCTTAAAAAGAATTATTATAATTTAGTAGAAATTATGATTTAGATTTGTTATAGTAATTTACGTAGAGTTTTACTTTAGGAGGTAATTAATGATGACTAATGATAAAAGACGCCGTTTTACAACTGCTGGTGGTGCTCCAGTAGTAAGTAACCATGATTCAATGTCTGCTGGAAAACGTGGACCACTTTTACTACAAGATGTTTGGTTAGTAGAAAAATTAGCAAACTTTAACCGTGAAGTTATTCCTGAGCGTCGTATGCATGCAAAAGGTTCTGGTGCATTCGGTACTTTCACTGTAACTCACGACATTACAAAATATACAAAAGCAAAAATTTTCTCAGAAGTAGGTAAACAAACTCCTATGTTTGCTCGTTTCTCAACAGTAGCTGGTGAACGTGGTGCAGCTGATGCAGAGCGTGACATTCGAGGATTTGCTTTAAAATTCTACACTGAGGAAGGTAACTGGGATTTAGTTGGTAATAATACACCTGTTTTCTTCTTCCGTGATCCATTACATTTCACTGATTTAAATCATGTTGTAAAACGTGACCCACGTACAAATATGCATAATGCAAATAGTAACTGGGACTTCTGGACATCCCTTCCGGAAGCATTACATCAAGTAACAATCGTTATGTCTGACCGTGGTATTCCAGATGGTTACCGTCATATGCATGGTTTCGGATCTCATACTTATAGCTTAATTAATGAAGATAATGAACGTGTATGGGTAAAATTCCACTTCCGTACAGAACAAGGTATTAAAAACTTAACGGATGCTGAAGCAGCTGAAATTATAGGTAAAGACCGTGAATCTTCTCAACGCGACCTTTATGAATCAATTGAGCGTGGAGATTTCCCTAAATGGAAAATGTACATTCAAGTAATGACAGAAGAACAAGCGAAAGAATTACCATACAACCCATTCGACTTAACAAAAGTATGGTACAAAAAAGACTTCCCTCTAATTCCAGTAGGTGAGTTTGAATTAAATAAAAACCCAGATAACTACTTTGCAGAAGTTGAACAAGCTGCATTTGCTCCTTCTAACATTGTTCCTGGTATTGGTTTCTCACCAGACCGTATGTTACAAGGACGTATCTTTGCTTATGCTGATGCACAACGCTACCGTTTAGGTGTAAACCACTACATGTTACCTGTAAACGCTCCAAAATGCCCATTCCGCACATTCCATCGTGATGGTGCAATGCGTTTTGATGGCAACTTAGGTTCTACATTAGGTTACGAGCCAAACAGCTATGGTGAATGGGAACATAACACTGACTTAAAAGAACCATTACTAGAACTTGATGGTGGTGCTGGCATCTATGACTTCCGTGAAGATGACAACAACTACTTCGAACAACCTGGTAAACTGTTTAACTTAATGACAGCAGAAGAAAAACAACGCCTATTCGATAACACTGCTGCAAACTTACAAGGTGTTGAAGAATTCATCCAACGTCGTCATATCTTACACTGCTATTTAGCTGACCCAGCTTATGGTGAAGGTGTAGCAAAAGCACTTGGTTTAACTTTAGACGGTATGGATCTTTCAAACCCATACTTAACAAAGGTTGGGCAATAATTTAATAGATTTATAGATTATGAAT
Source organism: Ureibacillus endophyticus (assembly GCF_003628435.1). Classification (GTDB taxonomy): domain Bacteria; phylum Bacillota; class Bacilli; order Bacillales_A; family Planococcaceae; genus Ureibacillus; species Ureibacillus endophyticus. The sequence continues at coordinate 65,659 of NZ_RBZN01000007.1, forward strand.
CTATCTACTAGATTCTAATCTCATCTCATTGATATCCAAATCCAAAAGCTTTGTGTTTATCGAGTTTACTCGGTACACAAAGCTTTTTTTATAAAAAAAAGCATCTTTCAAATGAAAGATGCTATGTAAATAATATAGTTGATAAATATATGACTACTGTAACAGTTAAACAGCTAACAATTGTTGAGAATAACACCGTTTGAGCTGCCGTATTCGATTCTACATCATATTCTAAAGCTAGACTCGAACTGTTTCTAGATGTCGGAAAGGCACTTGCAATGAATAATGATTGAGCCACTACCCCATCGAGACCTAATAAATAAATAATCAGAAGTGCTGTTGCAGGTCCTACCACTAACCTTGTAAAACAACTAATTATAATCGTTTTATTAATCATTGTTTTTAATTCGATTTGAGAAAGCTGTGCACCAAGTGTAATTAACGCAACTGCAATAAACCCATCCGAAATATGATCAAGTGGAATACGAAATGTCTGAGGGATTTCAAAATTTAATACATTTAATATTATGCCTAATATTAAACCATGAACAATTGGCATCTTCGTAAAATCTTTTATGATCTCTAATCCAGATTTTGTCGTTGAAATTAAATTATATAGACCATAAGTATAGGTCGTCATATTTTGAAATATAACGAGAATGACTTGAATTGCAACTCCGATTGGTTGAGTAGAAAAGACCATTTGGGCTACAGGAATCCCATAATTTCCTGAATTGATTAAGACGACACTGTTTTTAAAAACTGCAGACTCCATTCGATTTAAACCTAACATTTTTGCAATAAAGTGACTTATAAGCATTTGACATCCAATAAACAATGTAATAAAGATAGCTACTTGCCCTAAAACGGCCATTTCAATAGTAGTTTCATAAATATTTAAAAATACTGCCACTGGCATAAAACAGTATGTAATGAGTTGGGACATTGCCTTTAAATTAAATCGAAACTTCTTTTGTAACATCACACCTACGATTAGTAATACCAAGATTGGTGCTACAATTTGAAAGAATATCATTGATAAGTAATTCATATATATTTCCTCGCATTTAACTAATATCTATCCCCTATCTTAACACTCTTTGCAAAGGAAATTTACTTCTGTTAACATATATAAAATTAATTTAGAGAGGAATCATTTATGAATAAAAAAAGTAAAAGACATTTTTACATTTGCCTTTTTATTTCTGTGCTCTTCACAGTTAACATTGTAAAAAATTATTTCAATACAGGGAAAATATCAATCGGAAGTATATTAGTTACGGTAGTCATTTATATTGCTACAATTTTAGCGGCCTATACTATGAAAAATAATAAAAATTAATGTTTTAAATATTTGATTCATTTTCTTTGCGAAAATTTGGTATATTCAAGATAAGGATCTCTTTTATGGGAGGGTTTAATTTGCTGAAAATTGATGAGCTACTTCTCGCCGAAACAAAGGGCAAGATTGACAACTCTCTTGAAGAAGCCATTCAAAGAGTTTGTCCATGTAAAAAAGAAATTGATGATAGCGTTTTTGGCTCCCTACTTGCTCTCGATTCTATTCTCATTACGAAGGAAAAAGCTAAGAATATTATCTACTCCACTGTTGAAGAATTTTGGGGAAATATTGATTTATTTTTACACTCAACGTTACAAACTACAACCATTGATATAGAGAATGCGAATGAACGTCTCCATTCATTCATTACATCTAAAACTGGTAAAAAGGCAATTTTTGATCATTTACTTATACATAATCATTTTGAATTTGATAATTTATTAGCTCTCGTTTTCGGTAAAGATATCAAACTATCATTTCCTGCAGGCGGCCTTCAACAAATAAATTTATTCCAAATAGGCAAAAAGTTTTTTTTACATATTATCTATAATGATAAAAATGAATTTTGGAATATTTTATTTGCAAAAAAAATATACTCTATTTTTTTGCAAACGCCATTACAAAAAATTAAAGATGTCATGCAATTAATGGATTGCTTTAAATTTATATTAGAAAAACATTATACATTGAATCAATCAGTCGTTGTTACGAATAACCTCATAAAACAACTTGATGAGCAAAACGTCCGATCCTATCAATTAAAGGAACTACATTTATTTAATCTCATCTTACATTTTAATGGTGGAAAACGACACTATAAGAAGTTAAATAGGTTAATTGAGTGGATACTTTCTTCTTGGGGAAATGGAAAATGGGCTCTATCTGAAAAGGAAAATGCACTTTTAGTCTATATGTTAGCAATGAATGCATCGGAGCAAAATGATATTGAAAAAGTAATTGAATATGGAAGGTATTTAATTCATCAAGATCGTCTTATTAATCATTCCATTGAATTACTTGTAGAATATAGTAATGTTTTACCTAACTTAAAACCTGAGCCAGCTACACTGGTTAAAGGATATAACAAAAATTATTTAGAACAAATTTTTTATATTTTAATTGATGCACTTATTCAAAATGAGCAATTTGATGAAGTAATCTCCTTACTAAAGAAACATGAAATCGCGTCATGCTCTAGTATTTACGACTATTTCAATGCACCTCAATTCGATCAAGACATGCTGCATCGAATTGAAGCTACCGTACAGAGAGATATTGCTTATATTGTTCATAATTCACCACAACATGTATTACAATCAATTGAAATTTGGCTTAACGATTATCAAAATGTAAAAAGCCCATATTATGAAATTGCCATTGAAACGTCAAATCATGTTTGTAATCTATTGAAGGTATTTTTTGCAACTGAGCAATATGAGCTTTTTGAGAAATTAATAGAGGTTTATAACAAATATCTTAAAATCGACTCACACTATTACGAGCTCCGAGAATTTGTATCAAAATACGTAAAAGCTTAAGCTATAGATTGTATAGAAGATACTGGGACATTTCTCATAGGTTTTGTCCGGTAAATTTGAATATATTCGTGAATGGTACCAGTATAACGCAATTGTAAATATGGAAGCTTTGTAAAATCAGTAGGTTTCATAAAGTATGGGCACTTTCCACAAAGGGATAGCCCTACATATTGGAAGAGGGTTGCGATAAATTGAGAGCAGAAAAAGGCATTATGTCTCTTAACTTTCAATCGACAGGCAACCCCAAATAACCCAATAAAATTATATTTATATATATTTTTATTCAATTTATAATGCTGTACATGTTCCTTTAATAAATAATATTGTTCTTCTGTCACTGGGCACTCATATACTGCACAACTAGCACTTCCTAATAGCTTAGAAGAAGGATTTTCATGAACAAATCCCCCAATAAACGGATTATTCTCTCGCTTCCTCCCAAAACTGTACATTTCTCTTAATTCTTCATCAAAAGAAATTGATATATGATTAAAATTCTCTTGCGTATATAACTGAATTGCCCTTGATAACAGAGAGCCAGTCTCTGTAAGTACTATGTAAATGACTTTACTCATCTGAATCACCCCTGAAACCAAATCATATACGTATATTACCTATAAAATATTAAGAAACTTGTAATGTAAAAATTAAGATTCCCTTAATATTTGACGTCTATATATAGAAATACGTTTCAAGATATGTCTTGGTTTCAAAAAAGATACGTCTCTACGGGTAGAGACGTATCTTTTTCTGCACCGAAAGCGTAGCTACAGGTGCAAAAATTTTGAACTTTATTTTTCCAATAATTTAATCTGATACAGATGCATTCTTTTCTGCACCGAAAGTGTAGCGGCAGGTGCAAAAATGATTTATTAGAACTGTACCTTTTAGTAAAACTAATTTAATCCAAAAGAGACGTATCTTTTTCTGCACCGAAAGAAAAAAATCCTCTCCTACTGTAATACCCCTTTTTCCTTCAGCGCTTCAATTTCCTCATTCGAATACCCTAACCCTTCTAGAATCTCAGTATTATGCTCACCCAGCTTTGCTCCTACAAACTTATATGTTGGTTCCTCTTGGTCAAATTTAATCGCTGCTCCAATTTGTTTTTGTACATTGCCTTCTCGATCTGGTATTTCAACAATCATGTTACGAGCAGCTAATTGTGGGTGTTCACAGGAATCTTTAAAAGTTAAAACAGGCTCTACACATCCATGGAAATCCTCATTAAATACTTCTAACCACTCATCAAAAGTTTTTGTTAAAAACGCATCTTTCACTGCTTCTTTAAATCGTTTTTGTGTATAAGTTGAATCATTAAATGTACTTTGGATTAATTCAGGAATATCTAAAGCTTCACATAGTAACTTACGGAAATGCGGCTCAAGGCTACCAACAGAAAAATATCTGCCATCCTTTGTTTTATAGTAATCATAAAATGTGCCGCCATTTAATATTTCTTCTTCTGCTTGTGCTAGATGTCCACTTGTTAAATATGTTGTTCCATATAAAGCATTCATTGTGAAAACTGCATCTACCATCGATACATCGATATATTTCCCTTGTCCCGTTTTTTCTCGGTGTAATGCTGCAGCTAGCACCCCTACTGCTGCGTGCATCGCCCCTCCTGCAATATCTGCCATTTGAATACCCATTGGTACAGGTTTCTTATCTTTAAGGCGTGAATGATCAAGAACCCCTGCGATAGATAAAAAATTATTATCGTGTCCTGGCCGATCTCGGTATGGACCTGTTTGACCATAGCCAGTAATAGAACAATAGATAAGTTTTGGATTTTCACATTTTAACGTGTCATAATCAAGACCTAATCGTTGCATCACACCTGGTCGAAACCCTTCTATCACAATGTCATATTCATGTATTAATGACTTAACAATATCGATTGCCTCAGGTGTTTTTAAATCTAAGCTAATTGACTTTTTCGATCGATTTAAATGTTGATGAATAAATGACTCACGCTCGTTATCATATGGTGGCATAATTCTCATCATGTCCACCCTTTTTGAAGACTCAATATGGATAATATCCGCTCCATAATCCGCGAACATCATTGTAGCAAACGCTCCAGGTAACATTGATGAAAAATCGAGAATCTTTAACCCTTGTAAAATTGACATTTTCCCCATCCCCCTTTAAAACACAAATATACCAACCATTACCTTCCTTCTATATTACGCCCCTCTGTATTAATACAGTTTACATTACTATTAACAGTATTATAACAATTTAATAGCATTTTACCTAACATTATTTAATAAATTATCAGATTATTTTAATAAATGGAAATTCTATTATATGTATCGATTATTCTCGTATTTTCAATTATATTAAACATGATAGACATTTCAAAATATATTGACACCAAATAATAAAACTTATACTATAACTCTATAAAATTAAACGACTATTAAACGTCATGTTTTTTAGGGTATTACATTTATCAGAAATGGGGATTTAAGATGGGAGACAAAAAAGAGTTAAGTAAAAAAGAAATACCTCTATTTTGGGCTTTATTGCCATTAATAATCATGATTGCATCTATGATTATTACAATTATCTTCTTAGAACAAGGACCACATATTCCTTTAATCATTGGGACAACTGTTGCTGCACTTGTTGCCTGGAAACAAGGTTTTAAATGGGCAGAACTAGAAGAAATGATGTACAAAGGAATTAAACTCGCATTGCCAGCTATCGTCATTATCATTTTAGTAGGATTAATTATTGGATCATGGATTGGCGGCGGTGTAGTTGGAACAATGATTTACTATGGTTTACAAATTATTACACCATCTTTCTTTTTGGTAACGATTACATTAATTTGTATTGTTGTTTCTCTTGCAATCGGAAGTTCATGGTCAACAATGGGGACAATCGGTGTTGCTGGTATGGGGATTGGACTAAGCATGGGAATTCCAGCTCCAATCATCGCCGGCGCAGTAATTTCAGGGGCATATTTTGGTGATAAAATGTCACCTTTATCTGATACAACAAACCTTGCATCTGGATTAACAAACACAGACCTTTTTGATCACATTAAACATATGTTTTTTACAACGATTCCAGGTATTTTAATTGCCTTAATAGTTTATGGAATCATTGGGATGAACTATAAAGATAGCAATATTGATACTGCAAGCATTCAACAAACGCTATCCGTTTTAGAGGAGAGTTTTACAATCTCCCCTTGGCTTTTATTAATTCCTGTTGCCGTTATTGTACTTGTGGCTTTAAAAGTACCAGCGATTCCTTCATTAGTGATTGGTATTTTATTAGGTACATTATCTCAAGTATTCATTCAAGGTGATACATTAGCTGAAGCAATCGCTTCATTACAAAGTGGGTATATAATTGAAACAGGTAACGAAATGGTAGATAACCTATTCAATCGTGGTGGCCTTGACTCAATGATGTATACTGTATCAATGACGATTGTTGCGATGACTTTCGGTGGAATACTTGAATTTTCAGGTATGTTGCAATCCATTATGAATCAAATTATTAAATTAGCAAAATCAACTGGTAGTCTAATAGCGACTACAATTTTAGCTTGTTTTACAACAAATGCTACATGTTCAGAACAATATATTTCAATTGTTGTACCCGCTCGTATGTTCGCATCAACATATCGTAAAAAAGGGTTACATTCGAAAAACTTATCTCGTGCCTTAGAAGATGGCGGAACATTAACTTCTGTATTTGTTCCGTGGAATACTTGTGGTGTATTTATTCTTGGTACACTGGGTGTAGGAGCAATGGAATATGCACCTTACGCGGTATTAAACTACGTTGTTCCAATTCTCTCGATTATTTATGCGTTTATAGGCTTCACAATCCAGAAATTATCTGAAGAAGAAATCGCAGAATTAGACCGAATGGATGAGCTAAAAGAATTAGAAGAATTGCAAACGACTACTAACTAAAAAATCGGAGGTTAATCTAAAATGATTAACCTCCTTTTGTTTTGATATTTAGTTATGCAAAGAGTTAAAGGTATGTCGGAAAATTTAATCGATAAACCGCGCGCGGCCTTCCCTGTTGGTATGTCATTTCTTCTCCAACAACCTCAGCATATTGATGATCAACTAACTTTTTCAGAATTCGTTCTGATGTACGTCTACTTACCTGTAAAAATGATTCCAAATCATGAGCAGTAAACTCATTGGCTGTATGATACTTACTAAATTGAATTACCTTTGAAAGATTAGCAGGACTTAAAGAGGTCGATTTTGCCACTTCAACGAGTACAGGTTCCTGTGTACGTAATTCAATACAACGATGATATTTAGGATATGGTCCAAGTAATTGTTTATGTTCAGTCAATACATATGCAGTATTTGATTTTGTTAAAAGAAGAGCATCTTTTGCATTCTGTGTTGCCTCTTCGATATTACTACCATATCCAAATGCCAATTTAAAAGACGTATCACTTAACCTTTTCCACTGTATTTCTGATAAGTATTCAAATATTCTTTGAACATCTCCTTGAGTAGTAAATAAAGTAAATAAATTTCTTTCTACCTCAATTAATCTCGTTTTAAATAATAAGGTGAACTGACCCAGTTCGTTAATTTGAATTTCTCTATTATTTTCAAATTGTATATAACCTACCGCAATTTTTGCTGATTGACTTTTAGTTAAAATGGCGAGGTTTTTAGTTTCACTAATCCCTTTAATAATAGAACTTCTTGGGTCAATCATTCTTATGACAGGAACATTTTGCTTCTGTAAAATTTCATAAACTGCATGAATACTAGTTACCGCTTGAGTTGTTTTTTGATTTTGATAAAGATCATAATGAAACTTCACAATTTCCTCAATATCAACATTTGGTTCTATTTTATACATCCATGGAAATTCATTAGTACTTATGTCTTCTAATATACCTGTTGCAATATTTGGGTCAGTAATATCAATGGATACTTCTTGCAGCGTAGTTCCTCTGTTTGTTAATGCAAGTAACGTTGTAGCAATGGCCGTCCCATCTTACTTTAAATAGTGTGTTGGTATTGGAAGCTCATCACAATTTTTCTTTGCATAAAAATAAGGCAATGAGCCCGAAAAAAATACTGCATCGCACGGTTTAATCTGTGCAATAAGTGCAGCCGCCTCCTGTGGGTTTCTATATATATAATATTGGAGTTTAATTGATGAGAGCTCTGTTTCAATTGTTTTTACTCGTTTTGCAAATTCGTTTGAACAAATTACAGCAATTTGTGTATCCACTGTATCACCCCAGTTCTTTTTTATGAAATGTGTATTTTTATACATTGTAAATATTCTAAATTTTCAGTCCTATAAAATCAATAAAAAAGTGGCCGTCTGAAAATCATTTTTGTGAGACGGTCACTTTGCGATTGTCGCTATCGCTTTCATCATAGATAAATTGCAACGAGGATGGTGTTAACCACCGCAGGAGCATTTTTTCTGCGACGAGGATGGTGTTAACCACCGCAGGAGCATTTTTTCTGCGACGAGGATGGTGTTAACCACCGCAGGAGCATTTCTTCCTAAGATATATTTAGAAAATATTTTTACTTTTGGATACCCCTAAATTTATTATTCATTTACAATTTGTTCTTTACAAAATTCCAAAATCATTGATTCTTCTTCATCTTCCAAACCAAAATCTAAGTACTTATTTTCTCCCTTGTCCATAATGAAGTAATTTAGAAGTTTCGTTTCTCCTTCTTCATTTTGACCAATCAACACTCGAATTTCAATTCCAGCTTCAGTATAAAGTTCATCTTCTTCATCTACTTCTACATCTATTAAAAACTCGAAACGTTTTCCCTCAATGATATTTGTAGGGTCTTTTATTTCCTCTACCGAAAATTGTGTTATCTCCATTTATTCAATTTCTCCTTTAACGTATCCTCTTACAAAGAGACTTCTATCTCTATATAATAATCAAAATTGAGTTATGGTCAATTAAAAGCCTTGTAATGTGACACCATTCACCATATATGACAAAATAAAAATAATCATTCTTAAAGGAGTACCCTGAAAAATGCGTAATTTATTATTTTACCAAGACGTAATGATAAAAGAATTTACTGCTCAAGTTTTGAAAACTGGTGTAGATGGAAATCGTCCATATGTCGTCCTTTCAAACACTGCTTTTTATCCAACTGGCGGAGGTCAACCACATGATACTGGCTTAATAAATGACATTCGGGTAATTGATGTTGAAAAAGTAGATGATGAAATTCGCCATTACACTGAAAAAGAGTGTAATTTCACTGGAGAAGTACGAGGCTATTTAGATTGGGAACGACGCTTTGATCATATGCAACAACATTGTGGCCAACACATTTTAACTGCAGCATTTGTAGAACTCTTCGACATCGCAACAGTTAGTTTCCATCTCGGAAGTGAACTAGTAACAATTGATTTAAATACGGAACACATTACCGATGATCAACTTGCCCTCGCCGAAAAAAGAGCCAATGAAATCATTTTAGAAAATCGACCAATCGAAATAAAATGGGTAAGTAAAGACGAGCTTTCTCAATACAATTTGAGAAAAGAGGTATCTGTCGATGAAGATATTCGTTTAGTCATTATCCCTGACTATGACTATAACGGTTGTGGAGGTACCCACCCTACTTCCACTGGCCAAGTAAGCTCTATCAAAATTATGGGAACAGAAAAAATGAAGAAAATCACACGAGTTTCTTTCGTTTGTGGAAACCGTGTTCTTAATCAACTTGCAATGCGAAAAACAGTGTTATCAGATGTTTCAAAACAATTAAGTGTACCAGAAGAAAATGCAGCTGATGCACTGCGTAAAGTTTTACTAAGTGCAAAAGCGACTGAGAAAGCACTTTCAGAAGCACAGGATACGTTATTACAATATGAAGCAAAAGAGTTATTGGAATCTGGTGAAAATGGTATAATTACCGCAATCTTTGAAAATCGTACAGTTCAAACTTTACAAAAGCTTGGCCGCTCCATTATTTCACTTCAAGATAATGCGATTGCTTTACTTGTTGCTCAGAATGAGGACAAGATTCAATTTATTGCTGCCCGCGGTAGCAATATTGAAATTAGCATGAAGAATGTTTCAAGTGAAGTATTGCCATTGATTAATGGTAAGGGTGGCGGAAATGATGCATTTGTACAAGGTGGCGGAGAGAAACTGATTTCTGCACAAGAGCTGTTACAACACATGATAAAACAAGTGATAAAATAGGCAAAAGCAGTATTTCGGTTATTAAGAAATACTGCTTTCAATTTATTTTGTAATTTTCTTTATGCATAAGTAATTTTCCAATCCATATTTATGTAAGCGTTCAATATTTGCCTTAATTTCTTGATATTCTTTCTTACTAATTAAATACCTATCTAATACAATTTTTCCCTTTAAATAAACCATACAACCTTCAAATTCTAATCTAGTTGATATACTTTTTGGCGGTTTATTTCCCCCATAAAGTAGTTCTGATTTTTCAAACATGGTTCCATTAAATAATCTTTGTAATAAAAGACAATGATCATTATGATACCTTTGATACGTAATAAAAAATTGTAATGTTGAGATAGGTATATAATAATAGATTTTTCTTTTATTAAAATCTTCACATTCCATTAGACAATTCGTAAATTTATTCATGACTATGTCTCCCTACATAAAATTTACGCCCCTTAATGGCAGGTTAAATAAAGATTTTATAGAATCTACCAAATTCATTATGTATAATTTCGTAAAATTAACTAGATATTATTAGGTTACCATAAGATGAATTTAATAGTAAATATTTTTTATTTTTATTAAATATCCACCATTTACACAGTGTATATATTGAAGTTTATTTAAAAGAACGAATTAAAAAAAGTGTCCAAAAAGTCAAAACTCTTTGGACACCTTTTAAATAAAATATTACTTCTGCGGTGGTCGCATTAAAATGCCACCATCCTCATCACAATTTATCTGTGACAGAAAGCGAAGCGACCGTCACACAGAGAACTAAAATACTTTTCAGATTCATCCTTTATTTCGTTTTCAGCTCAACTACAACGATTTCAGGTAAATTAAGTATTCTAAATGGAACGGTACTATTTCCTAATCCACGACTAACTGCCATTGTTGTCTCGTCCTCTTCATACACCCCAGCAGTATACGTTGGGAAAAAACCTTGTGAAGGTGCAAATAACCCGCCGATAAATGGTATACGTACCTGTCCACCGTGGGCATGTCCTGAAAACACTAAATCAATATTATTAACAACATATGTGTAAAACATTTCTGGACGATGGGCTAATAAAATTGTAAAATAATCCTCATTAATTTCTGACTTCGCTACATTTAACATAGTTTGCGTTTCATACCCATTTAAAGGATCCTCAATACCAAGGATATTAAGATATTCTTCATTACGTTCGAGCGTAACAGAAGTATTTGGCAGGACATGTACACCTAATTCCTTCAATGCTCCATAAATTTCACTTACTTCATTTATTGCTACTTCATGATTTCCTATTACATAATAAACCTCGGCTATCTCCACAAATTGCTCCACTGCATTAAGGCTTTGTTGTAAATCATATCGATTGCTATCAATCACATCACCTGTAATCACAATGATATCTGGATTCGATTCTCGTACTTTTTCAACAAGCTTACCTTGTTCTATTCCAAATGTTGCATCATGTAAATCAGACACCTGTGCTATTCGTAAACCATTAAAACTTTTCGGTACCTCTTCCGATTCATAGATATGTTCGGTAATAACAATCCAGTGATTATTTATATACAAAAATAAATAAACCCCAATAATTATGGAAAATAAAATTAATATTTTTTTCAAAGCTACTCGCTCAATTCATTGATTAGTTTTATTCAAAAAATCACACTTCTCCATATTATTTCATATGCTTAACGACATTCAAGTATAAGGTAATGGATAAAATTTCTGACGACATCCTTCATTTTTCAAAAAATTATCCACAATTCTAATCTATCTTATCCACTAATCCGAAGTTCTCCACACCTTTATCCTCAGTTGCATCAGTTGTCCACATTAAAAATCCAATTCTCCCCCATAAGATGAAAAAATATTATCCACAATTAAAAAAACATCCACTTTTACGCTACTTAACGTGAAAAGTGGATGTATCAAATTGTGGATAACTTAATTATTATCTATCTTTAACTCTTTATTTTCTTCATTTGCAAACAATAATGGTTTTAATTCATCCTCGCCTGAACCTTCCGCTAATGGTACTCGGGAACGATAAGCCGCGCGACAAATTAAATGTCCGGCAACAGGCGCTGTAATAAACACAAATATAATACCTAATATTAAACGGATGCTCACATATCCATCATGAAACCAAAAATAAATGAAAGCACCTGTTAAACTAACTAATACTGCTAACGTAGAGCTTTTTGAAGCTGCGTGGGATCGTGTATATACATCTGGTAATCGAATCAATCCCAAAGCACTAATTACACTAATTATACCGCCTAGTAAAATTAGTAGAATTGCACCCCACTCAATTATCTCCTTTGCGTTCAACAATAACACCCCTTTCGATATATTTCGAAAAGGCAATCGTTCCAATAAAAGCTAAAATACCTAAAATTAAAATTGCCTCTAAAAAGGCTTTCGTATTCAAAAGAATGGATACGATGGCTATCGCAGAAATTAGATTCACACCAATCGTATCTAATGCAATGGCGCGATCAGGCATTGAAGGTCCCATTATGACACGATATAGAAGAATAGCTATCGCTATCATAAATAAAGTTAATGCAACTAACATAATAGTTTCTTTCATTCTCGTGTCACCTCCATAATTGCTTTTTCATATTTCCCAATCGATCGAATAACTTCTTCCTTCGATTGTTCTATATCCATAGCATGAATATAAAACACATCTCCTTTTTCTGAGACCTCCATTACAACAGAACCTGGAGTTAGAGTTAATAACAACGCCAATGCCGTAACTTCCCATTCACCTTCTAAGTTTGTTTTATAAGTGAAAATACCAGGCGTGATATTTAATTTTGGTGTAAGGATTTGTTTCATAACAGAAAAACTGGATATTAAGATTTCCTTTATAAATAACAAGATCAAATTGATTAATTTAATTACTCGATTTAAATAGAATCTTGTACCAAAGAAACGATGCATGACATATAAAATTCCTATTCCTACTACAAATCCGCTAAAGAAAGTTGTAATTTCTGGAGTAGGTGCATCAACTAATAACAGCCACAATAGTGCTATAAATAGATTTAATAAAAATTGACCAAACAACCCACTCACTCCTTTAACACTGCATCAATGTAGACAGATGGATTAATTAATGTGTTTACTGCATCTTTCACATATACTGCCAACGACTCTGCCCCAACTCCAATAAATACTATTGAGATTGCTAGTAATATAAAGGAGCTATAAGCACCCTTTGGAATCCGCTTACGATCTTCAAAACTAATAGTAGTTTCACCAAAGAATGAAGCTAAGAAGATTCTTAACAGAGAATATAGAACAATAATGCTCGAAGCAAAACCAATCGCTAACAATATGTAAGACTCAGCTTCTAATGCACCTTGACCAATTAATATTTTCCCAACAAAACCGCTTAAAGGCGGGATTCCAGTTAAAGCAAGCAAGACAATAAAGTAGATCCATCCAAATAGAGGATAGTTACGAATTAATCCACTCATATTTTTTATTATGGTTTCATCTGTTAAATAAACCATCATTCCAATAATTAAAAATAATAGAGCTTTCGCAACCATATCGTGCATTAAATAATAAACAGCACCTGTCATGGCGGTTTCTGTTCCTGCTGCTAAACCAATTAAAATAAAACCAACACCAATGATGACGTTATACGTTCCAATGGTATAAACATCCCTACCTGACAATGCACCCAGACAACCAGCAATGATTGTGATTCCAGCCATAATACCAATCAAAGTATGGGTAATCTCTTGATTTAAAGGGAACATTAATGTAAATGTACGGATTAAAGCGTAAATCCCTACCTTTGTTAATAATGCAGAAAATAAAGCCTGCACTGCAGCTGGCGGCACACTATAAGAACCTGGTAACCAAAAGAATAATAGTAAACCTGCTTTTAAGCCAAAAACAAGTAGGAATAAAATAGCTACTGTAGTTAGTAATGGCTCTTGACCAGCTTCTGCAACACGTTCTGCAATATGGGCCATATTTAATGTTTTGACTGTCCCATATAGAAATGCAAGTGCAACTAAGAACAACCATGATGCCACTACATTTATTAATACATATTTTAAAGATTCTCGAAGTTGAACCTTTTTACCACCCATCGCTACTAGTACATAAGATGCGAGTAACATCACTTCGAAACAAACAAATAAGTTGAAAATATCCCCAGTTAAAAATGATCCATTTACCCCTGCTATTAAAAACATCACAAACGGGTAGAAAAACATCTTTTCGTTATCTTTACCAATAGTTGAAAAGGCGTACAGTAAACAAATCGTTGTTACAACACTTGCAGTTAAAACAAGCAGCAAAGCAAAGGAATCCGCTACAAACAAAATACCAAATGGAGGTAACCAGCCGCTAAAGTCTAGCCTAATAATTCCTTCCGTTTGGACAATATCTAATAGTAAAAAGCTAATGACACTAACTGTAATCATTGTAATTATACTAATAACACGTTGTAGCATAATGGAACTTCGTAGAAATACGAGAATGATGCCTGTAATAATTGGAATAATTAGGGGAAGTACGATTAAATTATTCATCAGAAACTCCCCTCAATTCACGAAAATCAGCAGTTCCATTCGTTTTATACGTTCGATAAGCCAGTACTAGCAAAAATGCCGTAGTGGCAAAACTAATAACAATTGCAGTTAATATTAAGGCTTGAGGCAAGGCATCTGTAAACTCGCCTTCAGATTGACCAAGTAATGGGACAATCCCTTTTTTTAATCCACCCATAGCTAATATTAATAAGTGGACTGCATGGGATAATATAGCGGTTCCTACAATGACACGAATCATATGTCGAGAGAGGATTAAGTAGGTACCAACTGAAACTAGAATTCCAACTAATACGACAATTAAAGACTCCATACTATTCATCCTCACTTATACTTAAGATAATCGTCACAAGTGTTCCTATTACAGTTAAGGCGACACCAGCTTCGAAAATTGTAACTGTTGTTAAATGCTTCTCTCCTAAGATAGGGATATTAAAATACCCATCTGTTTGAGAAAGGAATGGCGCGTTAAAGTACAGAGATCCAATTGCAGAACCTGTTGCTAATAGAACCCCTAATGCAGCTACTTTTTTAAAATCAAAGGGCATTTTTTTATGCACTGTTTCAAGGTCATAAGTGATGTATAGAAGAACTATTCCCGAACCTAACACAAGCCCTCCTATGAAACCTCCACCTGGTGCGTTATGCCCTGAAAAGAATAAATAAACACCTAAAGTTAAAATGATAAATACGACACCTTTTACAACTGTGCGTAAGATTACATCATTAATTTTCAATATCGGCATCCCCCTTTTTCGCTTTTAGCTTAATGATTGTATAAACTCCTAAGCCTGCTATAAAGAGAACGACCACTTCTAACATCGTATCAAACGCCCGGAAATCACCTAAAATTGTATTTACGATATTTTTCCCACCTGCTAGATTGTAGGCGTCTTCAAAATAGGTTGAGATCGTTTCAAATTTTTCATAGTTTATAACAGCTAAACCAACGATCGTAACAGTTGCACCTACAAGAATTGAAATAACCCCATTTGTAAATTTAACCCGCTTCGATGTTCGCTCTGGTGTTAAATCAGGTAAAAATTTGAAACAAATTAGAAACAGTGCTGTTGTAACGGATTCCACTACAAGTTGTGTTAATGCTAAATCGGGTGCGCGGAAAATAACAAAGAAAAATGCAACGGAATAGCCCAGTACCCCATTTAATAACACGGAGGCGATACGTGATGTTGTAAAAAGGATTGCTACTGCTGCAAAAATTACAACAAACACTAAAATTAATTCAAAGCTTTCTACACTTGAGTTACTCATCAAACTCCATTCAAAGGAATCTGTTAAGAAAAAGATGCCCGCAACAACAATGACAAACACCATATAAATATAAGAAAAGTAATGAGTGAGATTCCCGGTCATATAACGTTTTGTTAAATTCTCTGATACGTTTTCACTAAAGCTAATTATTGTTTCGTATAGTGAATTTAACGTAAATCTTTGTGGAATCCATCGATAAATTGGCTTCCACCGTTTTAAAAAGTAATATAGGGTACCTCCTAAAATGACTACCCCAATTGTCATCCATAATTCCATATTCAATCCATGCCACGCAGAAATATGTGGTGTTAATTCTTCTGTTGATGGGAATGTAGGATAAATGCTTGCCATAGCAGGTTGTAAAATATAATGACCTAATAAATTTGGAAACACAAAGATTCCTACTACTAGTCCAATCAGGATAAATGGAGGAATTAACATACCTATCGGTGCTTCGTGAGGATTCTTATCTAAAATATCGGGCTTAATTTTTCCGAAGAAGGTTTTTCCAACGATAATTAAGCAATAAACAAAAGTAAATATACTAGCTACCCATGCAATGACTGGTATTACGACACCAAGACTATCAATCGAAAACACATCTAATTGTGTAATTTTTAAGGTAGCTGCAAAGAACATTTCTTTACTTAAAAAACCGTTAAATGGAGGCATCCCTGCCATCGATAAACTACCGATTAATGCTACAGTAAATGTAAAAGGTAAAATCGGCATGAGTCCACCAAGTCGGCGAATGTCTCTTGTTCCAATTTCATGGTCTACAATTCCCACCATCATAAACAGTGCGCCCTTAAATGTAGAATGATTAATTAAATGGAACAGTGCTGCAAAGGCTGCTTGTGTATAAATAATTGAATCTTGACTATAGCCTAAATAAACAGCAATAGAGCCTAACCCAAGTAAACTCATAATAAGTCCTAGTTGACTAACTGTTGAAAAGGCAAGTAAAGCTTTTAAGTCTACTTGTTTCACAGCATTAAATGAACCCCAAAATAATGTTAATAGTCCAACACCAGTGACTGCCCAAAACCAAGTCATCTCGCCTCCAAAAATTGGCGTAAACCGAGCTACTATGTAAATACCAGCTTTCACCATCGTAGCTGAGTGTAAATAGGCACTAACCGGGGTTGGCGCTTCCATTGCATCTGGAAGCCAAATATGGAAGGGAAATTGTGCAGACTTTGTAAATGCTCCTAAAAGAACTAATACAAGTGCTGGGATAAATAATGCATGCTCACTAATACCAGCAATATTTGATATGATTTCCTGTATGCTAAACGTTCCGCTCATTGAATACAACATTAGAAACCCTACTAACATTGCAATTCCACCTGAGACAGTAATGGTCATTGATTTCCTAGCCCCTGCTCGTGAAGCTTTACGATGATGCCAAAAAGCAATGAGCAAAAAGGAAGAGACACTTGTTAACTCCCAAAATGCATATAAAACTAATAAATGATCTGAAAATACAACGCCAAGCATTGCCCCCATAAATAACAGCAAGTAGCAATAAAAATGGTGCAACGACTCTTTTTTAGATAAATAAAAGATGGAATATAAGATTACTAAACTTCCAACACCCGTTATAAGTAAACTAAATATTAAACTTAAACCATCGAGGTATGTTGTGAAATTTATATTAAATGAGGGGATCCACTCATAATTATTGGAAAACGTTTGATTCTTCGCAATACGAGGAATATATGTAGTTAATAAAAGGAACAAACTTAATGGGACCACTAAAACAACCCAACCGATAACCTTTTTGGGTAGTCGCCTATAAAAAATAGGAATGCACGCTGCTACAATAAAAGGTAACAGGATAATGGCAAGCTCAAATGTCACAATCTACTGACCTCCTAGTTTCGTAATAGCTCCTATCTTTTTATATCCCAATCCCTTGACTTATGAAAGGTTGAACATCATAATATTGTGTCATATAGAGATGGCGATTAAATTAAAACAGGTACTACTTTCCGAAGTTGTAATTTTTTTGTTAAATGTACTAAAATAATAATTATTATTACATGTAAAAGTATACAATAGAAATTACCCATTTGCACTTAATTAGCTTCCCTATATTCTTTTTAAAACGTCATTTTTCTCAGTTGCCATTATTATTTTGATATATTGAACTATTTTTAAGAGGAGCAGACTACGATGAATCATGTAAAGAGATTGGATGAGAGTATTTTAGTTTGTGTATATTACGGACTTAATGGTGAACGACTTATTCGTCGTGGACATAAACTTGCGACATTATTGGATTGTCCACTCTATATACTAACTGTTGACTCAAAACCAATCGATAGTTTTGATGCAGAGAAGTCAGGGTATATTGAACGATGGACGCAATTAGCCGAAGAATTACAAGTTGAAAAATTCATTATATGTGACAATGAAAAACGCCCTATTCAAAAGGTTGTTGCAGAAGTTGCTAAAAATTATGGAATAACACAAATTATCGTTGGACAAAGTGCCCAAAGTAGATGGGAAGAGATAACAAAAGGATCATTTTTAAATGTGTTACTTAAAGAAGTTCCTTTTGCCGATTTCCACATCGTTGCTGTAAAACGTCCAGTAGAAGATGAATTATATGGGACATTTGAAAAGGGTGTCCGTGCTTATGTAATCCGTGATGTAGAGAACTACAAAATTGTATTCACTTGTCCTAAAACAGAATATTTAGAAGGAATATTCTTTAAAGAAATTGGGACAGATTTTGATAATGGTATATTCAAATTTTCTTATGAAAACAAAATGAATGAAGTAACGATTAAAGAAGGTTTTGTTAGTAATCCACACCTCATTCATTCAATATTGAGTCCAATTCATTAGTCTATAAGCATTAAAAGAGGTGTCCAAAAAGTAATAATTTTTTGGACACCTCTTTTCTTTCTCGATAAATATCTCTTATGAATTATTGTTCCTGCGGTGGTTATCACCATCCTCGTCGCAATTTATCTGTGACGAAAGCGTAAGCGACAGTCACAAAGGAGTTGTCTCAAAATGACTTTTCAGACACCTCCTTTTTTCGTATACAAATCTTTCTTTTGTTCATGCTAAGAAATGAAGGAAGGGAGATTCAACATGGGAGATTTTACAAATGTACACTTCTTTGAAATGATAGTAAGAACAACGATTGCCTTCTCAGCAATGTTAATAGTTGCCCGGATTATTGGAAAAAAACAAGTAAGTCAGTTTACCTTTTTCCATTACGCAACTGGCATAACATTCGGTTCAATCGCTGCAGAAATATCCTCAAAAGCAGATGGGTCTTTTTGGGATGGAATAACAGGATTAGTATGGTGGACATTTTTAACATTACTCGTAGGTTTTCTTACGCTACGTTCAAAAAAGATACGTGTATTATTGGATGATAAACCAATGATTTTAGTAAAAAATGGAGTTATTATGGATAAAGCTTTGAAGAAGTCTCGCTTACATGTTGATGAACTTGCCATGTTATTAAGAGAGCAAAGTATCTTCTCCTTCGATGAAGTTCATTATGCAATTTTCGAAACAAATGGAGAACTCAGTGTATTAAAAAAGCCTGCCCATGATTCAGCAACAAAGCAAGATGTGAAAGCTGACGTATCCATTCCTCCCTACGCTCCAACCGAGGTAATTTCAAATGGCAAAATACTCTCAGAAAACTTAACGGAGATTGGATTAACAGAAGAATGGGTTTTGAATAAGCTTCGTAAGAAAAAAATACAAAATTTAAAAGATGTTTATTATGCACAAGTGCTTGAAAATGGCTCATTGTATATTAGCCTACGAAATGATAGTGGTAAAGAACCTAATTAACTTTACCACTTTATTTTTTAATCTACTTTCATAATGTCAATCGGTGTGATAATGCCTAACAGTTTTTGTTGTGGTTTTCCATGCTCAGTAATTAACAGTGCTTCAAAACGTTTCCCGCGCTCTACACCCTGTTTGAAAATTTCCTCAGCATCGTAAATTGTTATGTATCGACTAACAAATTTATAATTTACACGATTTTTCTCGTGGTGCAAAATATCGTATAATGTAGGCATCTTTTTCGGAATTTGGTTGCCTGAAATTGTAGTCGCTAACCAATTGGTAATACCTACTGTTGTAACAAGTCCACGAAATTCGTGACCTTCATAAACTGGAAATTGCGTAAACTTTCGTTGACGAATAACGTTTAATACATACTTTAATGAATCGTTTATTTGAAAACAAAGCACTTTCTTGTGAAAAACTTGTCCTACTAATCTTGGCTTTGATAATACGTGATCAATATATTCAATTCGGCTTACTACTTTTGTGTGAGGTTCAGCAATGACAAATTCTGCTGACGTACGATGGTGAACGATGGCGTTGCGTAAATCTGCAAATGAGCGTAAATCATCTTCATATTTTCGGACTAATGCACTTTTCTTTTTTCCGAAATCTACTAATCGGTAAAAGGGCATAAACTCTTTTGCTTCAATAATTTCCCTTAATGTTAAACTAATTCGATTAAAAGCTATTAAAAAGCGATCTGAATTTCTTAACTTGGTAGTCATCCAATCCACCTCCCAATCTTATTTTAAGAAAAATCTGGATATTTATAGTCAAATACTATTATATTCCAATTGAAATCTAAATAAAATAGCCCATCACGTATATGTGATAGGCTATAATTTATATTTTAGTTGTCGATGCATTACTTTTGCACATCATTATGCCAATCAGGATAAAGATAATTAGCAACCCAAAGGATAAACATAAATTTATTATAAAATCTGTTCCATCATAAAAATCGCTTAATAACGCTAAAGATGAGCTTGGTAATTTCCATGGTGAAACAGATATAAAACTACCAACTAAACTTTCAAAGATTGTACCTCCAATTACGAGGAAAATCGTTAATGTTGCTGCAACAACGGTTTTAAAAGAAGCACTCATTGCTACTGTTAAAGCCATTACTAAACAAATCCATAATAAATAGGTTGCAAGCATTGCGATAAAACGATTCCATTCTACAGGACCATATAAAATTACTGTGTAATATAAACTTGCTGCATACCCTGCAATAACACTAATCATTGCCACAAGAGTCGCCACAAACCATTTACTTAAAAATAACGCACTATGTGATATAGGGCGAACATATAAAAGCGTTGCAGTTCCATTTTGGCGCTCTCTACTAATCGTACCAACAAAGGTTGCAATTAAAACTATTAATCCAATTGATTGAAATTGGCCTGTTGATGCTGCAATAATATCGGCAGCTGAAAATTCAGGCATTACCATTTGAAATCCTTCTGGAATACCTCCCACTGCCTTTAAAATATCCATCATGTAATAATTTAATATTGGATCACTCACACCTAGTAAAATAAACACAAGGGGAAGCCATAATAATTTAAAACTACGCCAGCTCTCACGTAACTCTTTACCTACTAATACTTTAAACTGACTCATAGCTTCCAACCACCTTCATGAAGATTTCTTCTAAACTTGCTGTGACCTTTTCAATGCTTTCAATGGAGAACTGACTATTTGCAAGACGGTTTAGCATCTGTTGCATCGTTGGTTGCTCATGAACAATTTCTACAAAAACCTTTTCTCCTTCTACATGACAATGAAGTTCTGACTGACTAGCAAATTGTAATGCTTGTTGACTGGAGCTAAATTTAATTTTGAATCGAGGCTCTTCAAAACGAGCTCGCACTTCTTTTAAAGATCCCTTTTCTACTAATTTCCCACCTCTTAAAAAGAGAAGTTGATCTGTCATTTCTTCTGCATCATTTAAAATATGAGTAGAATAAAGAATTGTCGTTTCATTTTGAATTTCCTTTAATAAATTCATAATTTCTCTACGTCCTACTGGATCAAGAGCAGAAACCGGTTCATCTAATAAAAGTAATTTTGGTTTATGGACAAGGGCTTGTGCAATACCCAAACGTTGCTTCATTCCCCCAGAAAACGTACCTGTTTTTTTATGAAGGGCAGCACCTAAACCAACATACTCTAATATTTTTTGTGATTGTAATTTTGCTTGTTTTACTTCTATACCGCTTAGTTTCGCGACCATTTCTGTATATTCAAGAGCGGATAACCATGAAAAGAATTTTGGATACTGGGGCAAAAATCCAATAACAGAACGCATATCTTTTACGCCCTCCATCTTAATACTACCGGATGTTTGGCTCAATAAACCTGTTAGCATGGACAAAGTCGTTGTCTTTCCTGCTCCATTTGGTCCGATTAACGCTGTTGACGTATTAGGCTCAATGGAAAAAGATATATTGTCAACTACTGTTTGATTGCCAAAAGTTTTTGTTAAATCCGATACGGTAATAAGAGTCATGATTGTTTTCTCCCTATAATAAAGTACACAATAGATCCAAGTAAATTACCAAAAATGATAATTATCACCCATAGCCATTTCGGTCCGTTTGTTGCATGGATTCTTGATAAATCAATTAAAGCTACAACCATTAAGATTAATTGTATGAATAATAATGGAGCAATTAACGCCCACGGAACTGCTTGTAACTCTCCCATTTTCTCCACTCCTATACTTTTCATTTGTTACCTTAAGTATAATTTTGAATAAAAAAACCGACAACGGAACAATCGTTGTCGGCGGTCGATTTTTATAACCATTGGTTGACTTCTACTAATTTAGGAAGCGCTGATAATGCGCCTGCCTTTGTTGCAGCAAATGCACCAAGTTTATTTCCAAAACTAACACATTTGATTAGTTCATCTTGAGTAGTTGGTAACCCATTGTAATGGACAGTTCGTAATACTCCCGCCATAAATGCATCTCCTGCTCCAGTAGTATCAACTGCTTCTACTCTTTCAGTTGGCACATGAATAACCTCACCATTTAACACTGCATATGCTCCATCAGCACCAACAGTTATTAACACAATTGGCACCAAATATTGATTAAGTATTTCTATGCCATCTTGAAGATTATCGGTTTGTGTTAAGAAAAATAGTTCTTCATCTGTTAATTTTAAAATATGAGCATCCTCAAAAAAGGATATGATTGTTTCTCTACAATTTTCTTCACTACTCCAACGTAAAGGACGAATATTTGCATCAATAGCAATAATAGCGCCCTTCTCCTTCGCCATTTCTACACCTTTTCTAGTCGTATCTAGAGCTGTTGGATGAAACATTGTACCAGAACAAACATTAAAAATCGATGCTCTTTTAAAAGCCTCTTCATTTAACTGATGTGGTTCTACTTGTAAATCTGGCGTCTCATCTACATAATCTTTAAATACTCGCTCACACTCTTCTGTTAAGTGTACATATACCCCACTAACACGTTTTTCTGGAACGATAATGGAATAATCTATATTTACGCCCTCTTTACTAATTTCAGATCGAACAAATTCTGATGTTTTATCATCGCCAGTAATAGTGATTAGTGCTGAAGGTGCACCAATTCGGCTAATACCTGCTGCTACATTCACAGTTGCCCCACCTAAAAAAGTTGTAAAGGATGTGTTTGTTTTATCATTCGCTATATAATCAACAAAAGCGTCTCCGTATACTAAAACAAAGTCTTTGTTTGGGTGACTCATAAAGTTGTCTGACCTCCGAATATGTGCTGAATTAAGATTAACATAAAATTTACATAGCCTTAAAGTTTTAAACTATTCAGACAAGGGAAAAAGTCATAATTCCCTTCAATATTTTGCTATAATTCTTTTGAAAGGAAGGATTATATGAATATCTCCATAAGACAAGCAGAACCAAGTGATGCAAAGTATGTAGCACCATTAATTTATGATGCAATCGGGGAAATTGCAAATCGTTTAACAGGTCAATCTGATTACAATCAAATTATTGATGAACTAGAAACGTTATTTACCCATACGGATAATCGTCACTCCTATTTAAATACGTATGTTGCAGTTAATATTGAGACAACAGATATAGCAGGAATCCTTGTGGTGTACAGTGGTTTAGATGGTAGAAATTTAGATAAATCGTTAGAAAAACGTCTTAAATCAAAAAACGCTCCCGTAACAACCATTGAAATTGAAGCGCATGATGATGAATTTTATGTGGATACCATTTGTGTACACGATTCTGCACGAGGACAAGGAATTGGAACAAAATTGCTAAACTTTGCAGAACAAGTAGCAAAGAGCAAAGGCTTTTCAAAAATATCTTTAAATGTCGAAATTCAAAAGGAGCAAGCACGCAATTTATACGAACGAGTTGGGTATGTCATTACAGAACCATGGACGATTATTGATGAACCTTTTTATCATATGGTCAAGAAAATCTAATTAAATAGTAGGTAGGTCACAACATGAATTCACAACTAATTTATGCACTTCTTATTGTAATAGCATCTAGTAGCTATGGAATCTTATCCACAATTATTAAAGTAGCGATGGGATATGGGTTTACTTCTGCCGAAGCTGTAACAAGTCAATATGTAGTCGGTTTTATTTTAGCGCTTATTTTATTTCTCATTACACAAAGAACAATGCCGCGCTTAACGAAAGCCGGTGTAATAACGATAATTTTTGCAGGTATTTTCACATCAACAACAGGTATTGTTTATGGCAAATCGTTAGACTATTTACCAGCCTCTCTTGCAGTTGTTATGTTATTTCAGTTTACATGGATTGGAATGCTCATCGATTGTATCAGACGAAAAAGATTACCTAGTCGTCCA
Organism: Ureibacillus endophyticus; assembly: GCF_003628435.1. GTDB lineage: Bacteria > Bacillota > Bacilli > Bacillales_A > Planococcaceae > Ureibacillus > Ureibacillus endophyticus. The sequence continues at coordinate 90,288 of NZ_RBZN01000007.1, forward strand.
GAAGGTTTTTCCCTTCTTTTTTTATTTGCTGGAACAATTCTTTCAGCAGGCGTTTTGGATGTTGACTTATCCAATATCCCGTGGCAAGGATGGGTATTCGGTTTAGCATCAGCACTAAGCTTTGCAATCTTTTTACAAATCAATTCACGACAAGTTGAGGGCATTTCGACCATCACTCGTACATTTTTCATGTCCTTTGTCGCACTCATTATGATCAGCATCTTTTTAACACCAGAAATTATTTGGAATGGTACATTAATCCAAACGAACTTACTGTGGTTTGGCTTAGCACTAGGATTTTTTGGAATTATCCTGCCTATTCTATTATTTTCTATTGCAGGTCCTAAAGTTGGTGGAGGGCTATCGTCTATTTTAAGTGCGATGGAATTACCTGTTGCAATACTAGCAGCAAGTCTTGTACTACATGAAAAATTAACGATGTTACAAATTTTCGGGATTGTACTAGTTCTTATTGGCATGACCTTACCAACTGTACTAGCCCAAAGAAAAAAATTAATCTAACATCTAATAGTAGTAAGTATCATGTTCATAATATTGTGCTTTAAAGCGTTGATATATAGTACAAGTAGGCTTCAATTTAGATAAAATGGGGATGGATATGTATTTTTTCGGAGGCGATTCTATGGTGTTTCAAGATTTTAGGAGCCGAATAAATAAAATCGAAGGAGACCGATTTCCTTCTAATAGTTATCGTCAAATGGTGCTTCAACCTGCCTATGACGAAGCAAAAAAGCATTTTTTAAAGTCGATGGTGCATATACATATCGCCCATTTAAAAATGCTTGAGGAACAGCAACTTATCTCACATAAGGATGCTAAGCAAATCGGGCAGGCGATAGCTAAACTGGATTTAAATTATTTTGAACAAAGAGACTATAACCCTCAGTTTGAAGATTTATTTTTCCGTATTGAAAATAAACTGATTGAATTAGCTGGTGATGTTGCGGGAAACTTACACATTGGACGTTCTCGCAACGACATGGGCATTGCTATTTATCGTATGACTCTAAGAGAAAAATTGCTTGCATTAATGGAGGAACTACTTGCCCTTAGATCATCATTAATTGCTTTTGCACAGGAACACGTGGATACAATTATGATTGGTTATACACATACACAGCAAGCACAACCAACTACTTTTGCCCATTATTTAAAAGCAGTAATTGACCAGCTTTCTCGAGATTTTAAACGGATGCAGGCAGCATATGAAACAGTCAATCAAAGTAGTATGGGAGCAGCTGCATTAACAACTACCGGTTTTAATATTAATCGTGATCGAATGAAAGAACTCCTCGGATTTGACGGGGTCATTGAAAATGCATGGGACGCTGTTGCGGGTGCAGATTATATTGCTGAATTAGCAGGTGTCGTACAACTTGCTGCATTGAATCTTGGTCGCACTTCGCAAGATTTCTTACTTTGGGCTACTCAAGAGTTTAATGCTATTAATCTTGCAAGTCCATATGTGCAAGTAAGTTCTATTATGCCTCAAAAACGCAATCCAGTTTCTATAGAGCATACAAGATCCCTTTTATCCTCTGTGTATGGTGATGCCTCTACCGTGCTACAAATGATTCATAATACACCGTTCGGGGATATTGTAGATACAGAAGACGATATGCAGCCCTATTTATGGCGTGCTATGGAAAAGTTAAGAGGCATTTATAAGCTATTTGGCAGTGTAGTTGTTACGATGGATGTTAACAAAGAAAAATTACTGAAACGGGCAGAAAATAGCTTTGCTAATGTAACGGAACTTGCGGATTCATTAGTTCGTTCGGAGAGTATTTCATTCCGTCAATCACATCGTATTGTGAGCAGCTGCGTTAAAACGCTATTAAATTCTAAAGAAGAATCGTTAGAAAAATTAACGTGGGAATTGGCCAATGAAAAATCCCTTGAAATTACAGGTAAACCTTTGAAAATATCAAAAGAAGAGTTTTATAAAGTGTTAAAACCCGAATTTTTTGTCCATGTACGTTCATTAACAGGTGGACCTGCGCCAGAAACAATGCGTAATTCCTTAACTCAAGCTCAAGCAGTTTCCCCTTTACTTGAAAACTGGTTAACAGGAAAAACAACACACCTTCAAAATTGCGAAAAACAGCTGTATCAATTCCTTGAAGGCTGGAATAAACATGACTAATCCAATACTGTTAGCCGTTGATGGTGGCGCCACGAAAACGACTATTTCGGTACGTTCTTGTATCGGAGAATGTATCTTCGAAAAAACAGCTACAGGCTCTAATTATCAAGCAATAGGAATAGAACAAGTGGAGAAATTAATTGAACAACTGCTTATCGATATTTATAACTCTACTAAACTTAAAACGATAGATGTAGCTATTTTTGCCATGGCGGGTATTGATACAGAGCAGGATTTAACCATTGTCAAAGAGATGATTATAAATGCAATTGAAAAAAGCCCCCTAGCCATTAACACAATCATTGTTGAGAATGATGTTCAAGCCACTTTGTTAGGATTAGTCGACTCAAACAAATGTGGGGCTTTAATTATTTCTGGTACAGGGGCAATCTGCTTTGCAACAGACCAGGAAGATAATATTTATCGAACTGGTGGTTGGGGACATCGTACTGGTGATGAAGGTAGCGGCTATTGGATTGGAAAAGAAATCGTAAATTCCTTATTTCGCTTAGAAGACGGGCGCAATCAAACGCCAACCATTTTAAAGGAACTTGTATTCGGAAAATTAAATATAAAAAATACCGAACAACTTATGACCTGGCTATATGCTCCAGATTATACGAATGCAAAGCTTGCTAGCATTAGTGCCGTATTACCTAAAGCAGTTGAGTTAAGTGATGAAGTGGCACTTACGATTAGTCAACAAGCTGCTAAAGAACTAGCAGAGTTAGCTGTTTCAACGTTGAAAAAGTTACCTAGCATTGATGAATCCTTCACATTATTTTTAAATGGAAGTATCTTTAGATATCATCCATATATTTTAAGCCAATTTCAAAGGTTAATGAATGATCACTTCCCAATGATTCATTTTCATTTATGTGAAGAACCTCCAATTGAATATATTGTACGAAGAGCGAAAAATCGCGGCCTACCATTGTAAGCCGCGATTTCTATAATTCAAACCTTTTTAATCCATCATCTGTCGAAAAGTATAGATACCCATCCTGTATATATAAGTCTTCTACTTTTTCTCTATATAAAACCATTTCATCTGAGCCGTCTTTTCGTATTCTCGATAAATATGCTCCTTTTGAATAATTACTAAAGTAAATCCAATCCCCAAATCCTACAATATACTGAGCTCGACTATCGGTTAAACGATCATTTTCACCTGTGTTTAGATTTATACGGTAAAGAATATTATCCTCATTTACATTGCTATAATAAATGATCCCGTCTACTTCATAGGCATGATCGATTTGTGCCATAAAAGCATATTTATTACTAGTTGCTTTTGGATAATCAGATAAAATCCACGTATGGTCTTCTTTCATCTTTGCGTCATTCATTAAAAAATACTCATAACGAACAACATTTTTACGATCTGGCGTTGGGTCATTCCACGTTGTATCGAGATGATACCATTCTCCATCAACCTTTACTAGATTCCAAGCATGTCCACCTGTATAAACCTCACCTACAACGTATTTCGTTTCGATACCTAAGCCTTGCAACAATTTTAAAGCTAAGAGCGCGTATCCTTGGCAAACACCTTTTCCTTCAGCAACTACCGCGCATGCACTATGTGGACTAGCGATAGAATCTTCACTGTACACTGTATTTTTCACAATATAGTCGTTTACAAATTTTACTTTTTCAAAATCAGACATTGTTTCTGGTGTTGCTGTTGCAAGGATTGATGCTACTTTTTCATTAACGATTTGTTCCTGGGCAGCATTTGTTAAATACGTTTGATGAACTTTAATTTTTGCATCAAAGCGGCCATACTCGTATTCAATTTTTCGATTTGATAAGTGTCCTAGAATATAATGATCCCGCTGCGCAGCTAACTCTACCGCACTCTCAATTAAGTTTTCTATATCCGTTGTACTACCTACATAGGTTATTTCAAAATCTGTTACCCAATTACTAAAATAGTAGTAAAACGCATCAGCTAGTTCATCAACTGTTTTCACTGTGCTTGGTAATTCAGCATTTTTCACAGTTGCAGCGGTATAAATAAGCGTATCCTTAGCAGTATTGGATACAGTAGAAATTACTTGGGTAGTTGCATCTTCAATCGTAATATTGTTCTCGTTGAAGTATTGCTTTGCTTCTTCAAAGAAAGTTAAGCCGAAATCATACGTCGGCTTAATAAGTACAATGACAATGACGAGAAATGTTATTCGTTTTAACACAGTACTTCACCTCAGAGATTTCGGCTTTGGATTTTAAACAAGTTTAAATTTCATACTCAATTGTCGGCATATATTTATCACCTAACAATTTCTTTAATAATTCATGACCTTCTTCTTTCATTTCATCAGTAATGGAAGAATATACAACAGACAAGGCTTTAAATATAACAACCGCATCATCGGCTAAACCAACTGTTGGTAAAAAGTCCGCTATAAGGTCAATCGGCAGAATAAAGTATCCTAAAACACCAAGAATCAACAGCTTTTGTTCTTTTGGTAAATTTGGACTTTTCAACGCACTAAATAATGTAGCCGCTGCATGTAAAGCTCTAAAACCTAAATTTAGTCCATAAGTTTTCACTTTATTTATAAATTTATTAGGCGCATAATGTTTTCCTTTTCCTTTTATAACGGTTTCTAATTCCAACTTTTCATCCATGTTACATCCTCCTTAAGTACATACAGTGCTGTCTTTTATAGCATTACCAACTAATTAAAAAAGTACTACATAAAGATACTTTATAAATCAGCCCTTTTTGCAGTACATCTATGTTTACGAGTTGGAAGAGCAAAGGTTCCATTTACTCATGTTGCTTCTTACTTCTTGTATATGTAGTAATAATTTGTTGAATCAGTTTATGTGCATTTGTAATTTCATCATAAAACATAATTGAATTTTTCTTAACCCGCGCATGACCTATCGGAATTTCATATATTGGTACCTTTCTTTTCAATGCCTCCACCAACATATTTGTATCAAAACTGAAATCTTCCCCTTTTACCTTTATTAACCAAGGAAGAGCTTGCTTTGGAATACAACGTAAGCCTGTTTGTGTATCAAGCAAACGTTTATGGAAGAACAGTTCAAATAACACGGAAGCAGCTTTATTTCCGATTGTACTAATAAGAGGCATATCTTTTGTATGAAAATTTCTTACGCCAAGAATTATTCCATCTGAAAAAAGTTCCGCATGATGAAGAATTTGTCCTACTTCCTCAATTCTGTGTTGTCCATGCGCTCCTACAGTGATAATTGAATCTACTTTTTTATATTGAGTTAAGACGTATAAAAAGCCTGTTTTTAATGCTCTACCCTTACCTAAATTCTCTTTATGATCTAATACGGTACACCATTCAATACTCTGTAGCTTTTTGAATATCGTATTATATTTTTCATCGCTACCATCATTGATAATAATAATTTTATCAATATTTAATTCTTTTAACTTAATCACATAATCTATGATTAATTTTAATGGATTAAGTGCAGGTATAACTACAACTGTTCTTACCACAGTGCATCCCCTCTGTAAAAAGTTTTAAACCTATAATAAATTCTATCTCTCTAAACTTTGGAATTCAATGGAAACGAAAGAATACTGCCCTACACAACAGTATTCTTAGAAACTACTTCCACTGGTATATGTTGAAAACTTTTAACATCAAACAAACCTGTATCCGTTAACTTTAACTCTGGGATTACTGGTAAGCTTAAAAATGAAACAGTTAAAAATAGATGAAATGATATATCATGATGTACTTCATTTAGTGCATCATGAACCTCTTTAATTTTTATAGCAGCTTCTTCAGGAGATAGTGTTGTCATTAACCCTGCAATTGGTAAAGCTAATGAGCCAATTACTTTTCCTCCCTCTACTACGACTAAACCACCTTGCATCGATTGTAACGCTTCAAGTGCAGTTAACATATCTTCATCATTTGTTCCAACAACAATCGCATTATGCGAATCATGGGCAATGGTTGTGGCGATTGCACCTTTTGTTAAACCTAATCCGTGAACAATCCCAAGCCCTTTTAAACCAAGAGAATGATGTCGTTCTATCACTGCAATTTTCAGTAAATCATTTTCTATTGAAGGGATAAACACTCCATTTTGTACATCGACTTCTTTCACAACATGCTTGGTTATTATCTGGTTTGGTATTATTTCGATAACATTTGCTCGATTCCCTTCATTAAATCGAATTTCGAAATCTTTTTTTGATAGCTTTGGAATATTAACTGAATGAAGTATAGTTTGATCAATCTCCTTTGTTTGCTTACACGTCTTTAGTAAACTTCCATCTGTAACAACTTTCTCACCATTTTTCCAAACGGCTGCAATCTTCATTTTATGTAAATCATCTAGCATAATAAAATCAGCAATATACCCTTCTGCAATAGCACCTTTACCATCAAGACGATAACATTCAGCAGCATTAATGGTTGCAAGTTGAATTGCCTGAAGAGGATTCATGCCATACTTAATTGCAAGGCTTACTGCATAATTTATACTTCCCTCTTCCATTAACTCATCCAAATGCTTATCATCCGTACAAAAAGCAAAACGGCGGGCATTGATAGGTGTAACAGCGGGCAATAAATCCTGCAAATTTTTAGCTGCAGAGCCTTCACGAATTAAAACATACATCCCCTGTTTAATTCTCTCCCTAGCTTCCTCTGCAGTAACACATTCATGATCGGTGCGAATTCCTGCTGCACGGTATCCTCGTAGTTGTTCATCAGTTAAACCTGCTCCATGGCCATCAATAACCTTATTATACTGTTTTGCTAAAGATAGTTTATCTAACATATCGAAATCAGTATTTAATACCGCTGGAAAATCCATGACTTCTGCAAGACCTAATACATTTTCATTTTGAATGAATGGAGCTAAATCTTTTGCTTTCATAGTGGCACCTGCATGCTCAAAAGAGGTACTTGGTACACTTGATGGCAACATATAATAGATGTCCATTAGTGCATTTTTTGCATCATCCAACATAAACTGCATACCCTTTGCACCTGATACATTAACAATTTCATGAGGGTCTGAAATAACTGAAGTAATTCCATGGGGTAATAAAATTTCGCTAAACTGAGAGGGAGGTAACATAGAAGATTCTATATGAATATGTGCATCAATAAGACCTGGAACGACATATTTTCCATTCGCATCTTCAATTGACTTTGCATTAAACTTTTCTTGCTCATCCAGTGCAACAATCATGCCGTTCGCTACAACAATATCAGCTTTTCTCCAACAGAGTGAAAAGACATCTGCAATATTAGCGTTCTTTAAAATAAAATCTGCCTCAACTCTATTTTGTGAAAAATCGATTTGCTTCTTCAATTTTTGGATATCCATCTTAACAGCTCCTTCTCTAGCCATATTATTACTTCTGATAATATATTTAATTAAACTTCTTAATATGAAAAGACTCCTAGAAACAAATTGTTTTTAAGGAGCCTTTTGATTTATTTAAGAATTAACAACTTCACCTATTACATTATTCAGAGCATTTACGGCAGCTTCTGGATTAACTTTTAATCCTTGCTCTTGAAGAACTTCACCAATTGTTTGAATAGCTTGTTCAAGCATTTGGGCTGTTGTATTCCCCATATGTCCAATTCTGAAAGCTTTGCCTGCTAAATGAGCTAGAGCACCAGCAACAATTACGCCTCTTTCAGCAAGTTTTGAACGAAAAGCTATATCATTTACTCCATCTGGATATAAAATACAGCTTAAAGTTGGAGCTGCAACTTCTTCAGAAGCTAGAGGGACCATTCCATAAGTACGTAATGCTGCACGTACTCCTTGACCGAAAGCAATATGACGTATTTCACGCTTTTGAATGCCTTCATCAAGTACAATTTTTAATGCTGTATCATAAGCATAAATTAAATTAACAGGAGGTGTTGCAAAGTATTTTGATGGATCTTGCATAATCGGTAGCCAGTTATATATATCGCTATAATAAGCAGATACCTGTCCCAATTCTTCTCTCGCTTTTAATGCTGTCTGATTAAACGCAACAATTGCAAGCCCTGGAGGAATCCCTATTGCTTTTTGAGACCCTGTTAATACTACATCAATTTTGTAGTCAGGCTCCCCATATGATTTACTCATATTTTCTTCAAGTGCTGCAGTCGCTACAACACCATCGAGGATTACTAATGCTCCTGAAGCCTTAATGATTGGTACAAGAACATCTAAATCCGATACAACCCCTGTTGAAGTATCTGCATGGGTAATCGTAACAGCTTTATATTGCCCTTCTGCTAGCTTTGCTTCAACTAAAGCTGCATCAACTTGTTTGCCCCACTCCGACTGTAGAACTTCAACTTCAATGCCAAAACTTTTAGCCAGTGGTGTAAATCGGTCTCCAAAATATCCGTGACTAATGACAAGTAATTTTTCCCCTTTGCCAACTGTATTGACTATGGCCATTTCCATTGCAAGAGTGCCAGAACCTGCTACTACAAATACTTCCCCATCTGTTTGCAGTAATTCTTTTGTTCTCTCGATGGCACTTTTATAAATTGATACAAAGCGAGGATCTGTATGCCCCCTTGTTTCACTTGCTAATGCATCATAGATTTCATCTACTACCGGTGTAGGACCCGGTACCAAAAGTAATTCTTTATTTCTCATCCATAATCTCCCCTTTGCTATGTATGAAGTTTAGTCTTATATTCTACAAATCCACAAAAATCCCTTTTTCAAAGCTCTTTTAATAGTTATTGTTATAAAGAAAGCCTTACTAGAAAAGTTACTAGTAAGGCAGACATCCCCATTTGCTATTGAATTATTTATTAGATTATCAATTTAGGAGGCAACCTTTTGATAATCTGAACCCCATGTTTAAATCGCTCTTTTATCCCCAATAAATTCCCTTTGTTTTGCTATAAGTACATCAACGAACATTGTGCTTTAAGTACCAAAACTATCTTTATATTTAAAGTACCTCTGATAAATCTCTTACATATTTGATTAATTAATAGATTTTATCCAAGGCACTCCATAATTATTATACGAATTGCTCTGTTTCAGTTGAACCAGCCATTGCTGTAGTTGAAGACTGACCACCAGAAATTGTTTGTGCCACTTCATCAAAGTAACCTGTACCTACTTCACGTTGGTGACGAGTTGCTGTGTAGCCTTTAGACTCTGCAGCGAATTCAGCTTGTTGTAATTTTGAGTATGCAGCCATACCGTTATCTTTGTAATCATGCGCAAGCTCGAACATTGAGTAGTTTAAGCTGTGGAAACCAGCAAGTGTAATGAATTGGAATTTGTATCCAAGTTTACCTAACTCGCGTTGGTATTCTGCGATTTCTTTATCAGATAATTTTGCTTTCCAGTTGAATGATGGAGAGCAGTTATAAGCTAACATTTTTCCAGGGAATTTCTCATGGATTGCTTCAGCGAATTCACGAGCTTCCTCTAATGATGGATGTGAAGTTTCACACCAGATTAAGTCAGCATATGGTGCATATGCTAAACCACGTGCGATTGCTTGTTTGATACCTGCTTTTGTGCGATAGAATCCCTCTGGAGTGCGTTCACCAGTTAAGAATTCTGCATCGCGTGGGTCAATATCAGATGTTACCATGTCAGCAGCATCAGCATCTGTACGTGCGATTAAGATTGTATCTACACCCATAACGTCACAAGCAAGACGAGCTGCAATTAAGTTACGAATAGCATTTTGTGTTGGAAGTAATACTTTACCACCTAAGTGACCACATTTTTTCTCAGAAGCTAATTGGTCTTCTAAGTGTACGCCTGATGCACCTGCTTCAATCATACCCTTAACAAGTTCGAATACGTTTAATGGTCCACCAAAACCAGCTTCAGCGTCTGCTACGATTGGAGCGAACCAATCAAAACCATCTTCGCGACCTTCAGCGTGATCGATTTGGTCTGCACGTTGTAAAGCTTGATTGATACGTTTAACAACTTGTGGTACAGAGTTTGCTGGGTATAATGATTGGTCAGGATACATTTGACCAGCTACGTTTGCATCTGCAGCTACTTGCCAACCAGATAAGTAGATTGCTTTTAAACCAGCTTTTACTTGTTGTACTGCTTGATTACCTGTTAGTGCTCCTAGCGCATTAATGAATGGCTCTTCATGTAAAGATTTCCATAGGCGAGCAGCACCACGTTTAGCTAAAGTTTGCTCTTGAACGAATGATCCTTGTAATTTTACTACTTCCTCAGCAGTGTATCCGCGTTCAATCCCTTTCCAACGAGGATTTTCTGCCCAATCTTTCTTAATTGCATCGATTCTTTCTTGTCTTGTTACCATTATATAAACACCTTCCCCTTTGTTTAAATACTCTGTTTTGTGAAATAATTCATTTTTAACTGTTCCATAACAGAAGTATTTGTTGTAAATTAATATATAACAGTATTTAAATATTTTCATTATTTTCTGACGAAATAGTGTTTTTTTGGGATAAAAGGGTATTTAAGTAAGATGAAGTTCAAATTAAGAAAGAAACAAAGGGGGATATTTTTACATGGGGAATGAAAATTTTCAAATTTCGAGGGAAGAATTTGATCAATTTAAAGTTATATTAGAAGACTGGATATCTAAAGATGCTTCAATCGCGATTGCTATGGGGGATTCGTATGTTTACCATTCGAAGAGTAAACATCATTTTCACTTAGATTTGGAAAGTTCTATTCATCCAGAGAGCATTGCTTCACGTGTCCTCAAAACAAGAAAAAAAACAGAAGCACTTATGGATCATACAGTTTTGGGTGAACCCTATTATGCAATAGGGTATCCAATTTATTTCAAACAGCAAGAAGCCGCCTTAATCGTTATTCTTCCATCCTCATATACAGAGGAAAAGCGAAAGCCTTATAAGTTTTTAACGGGAAAACAAGAAGAAGATTGGACACCGATACCCATTGAACAAATTTCATATATTGAAAGTTTACAAAAACGAACATGGTTCTACGCGCATAATGAACAATATAAAACAAATATTACTTTGAAGGAACTACAAACAAAGCTGCCTGAGTTTTTTGTAAGAATACATCGCTCATATATCCTTAATATTTATTTTATTAAAAGGATTTCTAAAGATTTAGCATCGAATTTTATTGTGGAGTTAAAAAGTGGGATAGAGCTTCCAGTAAGTCAATCATATATTAATGATTTAAGAAAAGTATTGGAGTTCTAATAGGAGAAGAAATTATGCTTGAGGGCGATGCTGCTTGTAGTGCTTCGTCCTTTTTGGGTTCTTAGTCAAATGTTGGGGTGATGTGTTCTTGCACGTCACCCTTGTTAACCTAAATGAACCCCGATTTCTTTATATAAATTATTTAATAAAATCTTTGCTTTAAAATGCTTAAAACTTCTAAAACCATAAGCATTTCGTTTCATTACCTTCGATTTATTATTAATGCCTTCTAGAAATCCATTTGAATACCTAAAACTAAAG
>NZ_RBZN01000080.1 GCF_003628435.1 Ureibacillus endophyticus
TGTCTCTACGTTTAATTGAATATACATTTCCAATCACCTCTAGATCAGTATGTATACCCCGAGCATTTTTGTACATTGTTATTCAAGCGGGAATGTACATATTTAAATTAGCATTTGTAATGGAGCCACCTAGGAATAATTGATATGTGCACATGTCGCAGGAGACTTGTCATGGAGACGTTCGAAGAGATTCTAGAACAATATGAACCAATGATTTCTTCTATTATTCGTAAACTTAATATTTATAAAAATTATGATTCTTTTAGGCAAACAGCGAGAATTGCACTTTGGCAGGCGTGGCTGAATTTTGACGAAGCGAAGGGAAAATTCTCAAATTACGCGTACACAACAATTAAAACAACGCTATTAAAGGAAATGACAAAAGAAAACAGATATAGCGATGTTCAAATTGCATGGGAGAGGGATGACCTTACGAATGCCGCGCATCATTATCAAATGAAAAATAATACAGTACAAGAGGTGGTATTGTTTGAAGAGATAGAAGAACTTTTAACAGATGATGAATTAGCACTACTATTGAATCTTTACTTCTTTGGCTATTCCTATGAAGCTTTGGCGGAAAAACACGGTATTGCCATTTCAACATTAAAAAAACGCCGACAACGGTTGATGGAGAAAATTCGGAAACAGTTGAACGAATAATAATGTAGGGGATGTTTTATTGCGGACATCCCCTTCCAAATTACTCAACATGTTTAATATTATTCTTTTTACAAAATTCTCTCCTAAAACTTGCCCTTTCTCATCATTTCATCTATTTCTTTATATACCTCTTCAGTAACTGGTAGCGAGTTAACGACGATTAATTTGATGTTTAGACTCTTTGCAATTTGTATTATCGAGTGTGCAGTTTCTTCGTTGACGAATACTTCCCGAGGGATGCTCTCCATTTCGATGATAAACTGAACAAACCCTTTTTGGACAGCTTCTACTTCATTTTGTATTTCCATAAATTCATTAAAAAGTACCAAGCCTCGTTTTTTATCCACTGCAAGTAACAATTTTGGAAAATAAGGTTGTTCATCTGGAAAGTCTTGAATAGGTGTTGCAAAGTAGCGACAATCGAATTCCACAGAAGTATTTAATCTTTTTTGTATTTTCTTTAATTTCATTAATTCAATGTCGTTTATATATAAAGGAAGATTTTTTTGATAATTTTCATTTGGATATAATGTAATTTCTCCACTTTCCCACTTTTTCTTCTTTTTATTATAAGCTCTTACAAAATAGTGAGTACCATCATTAAAACCAATTAAATCTGGATTTTTCTTTGCCATTTCGCATACTTTAACAGTTTGATCTAAAACAATCGAAAATAGTCTTACTTCTTCCTCATTTAAAAACCATGGATAATATCCAGGCTTAAAACTACGCATTTGTGGCCATTGCTTTTTCCCAAAGTAAGAACGGCCAAAAGCTTTTAGTAATTTGTAATCTTCTGTTTCTAACTCGTCTCGATTTGAAAAGCTTAAATGTAAGCTTCTTTGTTTCATATAGAAATGGGGATTTGCGTTTTCCTTTTTACTAAGGCCTTGAAGAAACGTGTGTCCCTCATCCCCAATAAAAGCAGCTAGACCATACTCAATACCTGACTTCCCTAAGATGCTGCAATATATAAATTCTTCTGTCTCAGGATCTTGTATGATAAAAATTTGATCATCGCTCATCCACTTCCAAGGTTGTAAGTCTTTATATCGGTCTACATTATACAGCAGCTTGGACCATTCAATTTTACTATTCTCAGATTCATCTTTGGTGAATGCTTCTTTAAGAATTTCATTATATTCTTCCATAAACAACTTGCCGTTTACTGCCTCCGTGACAATACCTGTTTCGAAATATAAAAAACGGCTATCTTCCATTGGTGTATCTCGCATTACCTTTGTACAACGTGGATAGAAAGCTTTTTTATCAGTAGGCAATATTTTTTCTAATAAAATTTCATGCTCCCAATCATCACCATAATCGTATGTATAAAGAACACGATCTTTTTCCTTTTTAAATATATCCTTTAGTTGCACAACTTCTTCATCATAATCACATCTTGAAAAACCAAAATCATCGTCTAAAATAGGACCTATTCTATTTCCAAGGTGAATTTGATAGCCATTTGACTTCCTCACATCAAAACCATGAAGATGAGAATCCATCCAATCAAATCCTATTTGAATGATTTTATGCAAATCATAAAACGTCATTGTATCCTTAACCTCAAATCTCCTCCAAATTGGGGGTTTTGAGTCTTTTAACGTAATCTTAAATTGAAATATCATTCCACGAACACCTCTACTCTTACCTGATATTCCCCCTATTATATCATCCTCACTATCTTTTATTAAATTGTAGTTAATTTTCAGAATTGTTTGTGTACCGGGTACATTATTTGTACACTAGTTGTTCTCCCCCCCGCTACTAGTGTATACTTCTTACATTGAATTAAATTTTGCAGAAAGTGGAGTAATCTTCATGGTTTTTAGTAGTCTGATATTTTTATACGTATTTTTACCGTTAGTGATCGTATTATATTTTATTTCACCGAAGTGGTTTCGAAACACGCTGCTATTAATCGCCAGTTTGTTTTTCTACGCTTGGGGTGAACCAAAGTATGTCGTATTAATGTTACTCTCCATTGTTGTGAACTACATTATGGGGATTTTCATTGATAAAGCAGATGGAAAATCAAAACGACTCACTTTGCTTGTGGCTACAATCCTCATTAACTTAGCAATTTTAGGTTATTACAAATATGCAGGGTTCTTTATCGATATCTATTCAGACATTACTGGTCAGCAAGTTGAATGGGAAGCGGTTCCACTACCAATCGGGATTTCCTTCTATACATTCCAAGCAATCAGTTACATTATTGATGTGTATCGAAGAGATGTAAAAGCAAATCGTAGTTTAATTGATTTATCCTTATTTATTACCTTGTTTCCACAACTTGTGGCAGGTCCGATTGTTCGTTACCAAACGATTGATGAACAAATCAAATCTCGCTTTACATCAAGTTCAGACTTAATGATTGGGACAAGACGTTTTATTCAAGGTTTAGGGAAGAAAGTATTAATCGCCAATCCAATGGGTGAAGTGGCTGACCAAATTTTCGCCCTCTCAGCTGGAGACTTAACAACAGGAACAGCTTGGATTGGAATCATCGCTTACTCACTGCAAATCTACTTTGACTTCTCAGGTTATAGTGATATGGCAATCGGGTTAGCGCGAATTTTCGGTTTCCGCTTTGAAGAGAACTTTAATTATCCATATATTAGCCAATCCATTACGGAATTCTGGCGCAGATGGCATATTTCATTAAGTTCATGGTTTAGAGATTACGTCTATTTCCCACTTGGCGGTAGCCGTGTAAGCCATCAGTGGAAAGTGTATCGTAACCTATTAATCGTATGGACATTAACAGGTTTTTGGCATGGTGCGAGCTGGACCTTCATGGCATGGGGCTTCTATTACGGAATCATCATTTGTCTTGAAAAGAAATTTATTTTGAAATGGCTAGAAAAAATACCACGCTTCTTCCGCCATGTATATGTCTTAATTCTAGTCATGATTGGTTGGGTATTCTTTAGAGCCGATAATTTTGCTTATTCATGGGATTATATTAAAACCATGTTCTTTATGACAGACAACGTAGCCTATGATTACAACACAATCGTTTATTTAATGGACTACGCAATTTATTTTGTAGCAGCGATTATCCTTGCAATTCCTGTTTACATCATGTATCAAAAATGGTCTGAAACAAAAGCAGAACATTCAATTGGATTCGCCATTCCATTACGTATTGTGCAAACTGTCATCTATGTTGGGTTAATTTTATTCATTACGATGTTTTTAGTAAATGCAACACATAATCCATTTATTTACTTTAGATTCTAGGTGAGACATATGAAAATATTAAATCTCCTATTACCCACCGCTTTTTTGGCGGTGCTCGTAATAGGCTTAACCCTCTTTTTTACGACAGAGGATCGAGAAGTTTCAGAAATGGAAAATCGTGAGCTTCAAACAGCGAATTTTTCAACAAATGTTCAGGATATTATTTCAGGAAAGTTAACGAAAGAAGTGGAATCCTATATTTCCGACCAATTTGCCTTCCGCGACGATTGGATGAAAAGCTTTGTAAAATTCCAAAGTGCCACTGGAAAAACCGTTATTAAAGATCAATACTATGTAGATGCTCGAACAGGCTGGATTGTCTCAAAGGCAGCTGACCTTGTTCCAGAAGAAGAACTAGATGCGTTTGTTGAGAATTTTAAAAATATCCAAGAAGGGTTGTCCGCGCATGACATTCCAATGGCATTTTTCACGTTCCCAGCAAAAGCAACGTACATTCGTAAACCAAGCCCATCCTTTGTACCTGAAGATATGGGAATCAAAAACAATGCTCGCCTTCACGAAAAGTTAACAGCAAATGGCATTGATAATACAAAAATAATGGATGCTATTCCGAAAGCTGTAGACGTTCACGATATGTACTTTAAAACGGACCATCACTGGAATATGTTTGGTGCATATCAAGGATATTTAGCATTGATGAAAACGATTAATGAACGAATTGGGGAAAAAATTGAACCAATTCCATTTGAAGAAAAGAACATGAGCTGCTTACCAAATGACTTTAGCGGTTCATGGAACAAAGTGTTGTATTTGACTGTCGCAAACGATGATCAAATTTGTTACAACTACCCTGAATCTTTTGAAAATCAATTCTCAGTGTATATGGGGAAAGTTGGCGAAGGAAAAGAGTATACGTTTAATGATATATATGCTGGAGCGAAGAATATGGACAAAAATGAGTTCGTTTCATATGCTACGGGATATTCATTAGACTATGCAATGTTGTCATTTTTAAATGAAGATTATGACTCAGACAAGCATATCGTCATTGTGAAAGATTCATACATGAACGCCATTCAATTTCATGTGGCAAGCCATTTCAAACAAACAACTATCCTGGATCTTCGCTATTCTAAAGGCGACCCGGTTAATATGATTGCAGAGCTTGACCCAGATTACGTGTTCTTTGCGTATAATGATCGGAATTTTAATGTGGTGGAACAGTATTAAGTTTATTGGGAGAACAGTCGATTTGACTGTTCTTTTTTATTTTGATATACCTATGTCGTAAAGATTATTTATTATTGCATTCAGTAAGGTAAGTAAGAACACTTTAGACTATATAATTTTCAATAATTCACTCATTTCCTTTAGAAAATACTCTCATTATATTCATATTACCACTTTGGTGAAAGAATTAGTAAAGTTATCATGAGGCACAAGTTGATAGAAAATATTACATTTAAAATCAGAAATAATAAACCGTTTAATTATTTAAGAAAAAATAAACAAGTGGACTTCTAATATACTCAGTCAAATGGAACTGTGTTTAAGATGATTAGCTTACTAACATAAAGTAAGCTAATCGATTAATAATTTTGCTACTAATCCATATGATAGGCAATTAGGACATTTTCGATAAATATTGACTAATTTATGATATCCACATTAACATTAACCTCAGCTGCTGGGTTATTAGATAGATTAACATTCCAACCTAAGAGTGCTTTTATAATATCTGTATTATAAAAGTCCAGATTTATAATTTCAATAAAGTCATCATCAGTTAATTTGATTGTTAATGTATCATATCCAAAGAAATATTCCCCTGCTTCATTTACATCTTCTAATGTTAATTCTAATTTATAAATTCCTTTTAATTGATATTCATCAGTTACTCCATTACTATAAATTAATTTACTGAAATCAAAAGTTGAACCAGTTTCATAATTAGTAATACCACTAATTAGAAGAGTTTGAGTTTGGGAATCTAAAGTAACTTTTGAGAATGTTATCTGGTTTGTTTTATCTGTATAAGAAGACAACGCTTTTACCTTTACTGTAAATTGTTTCGTAGCTGTTACTACGCCATTTACTGTTGCGGTTAATGTTACTTCCACATCTGATTGACCTACCGCTGGTCTATTTAATGTTACAGCTCCTGTTTCACTATCAATAGTGATCGCCGCATTGTTTGATGTCCAAACGATTGTTGAAGCTTCTCCAGCTGTTGTTGCTAATTGTGGAGTTGTCTCAATAGCTGTCTTTGGCTCACCATTTTGTAATCCTAATGCTTCGTCTGTTAACGCTGTTACCAATCTTTCTGCTTTTTGAGCTGCTGTTTCAGTTCGAGCTTTTACCTTTACTGTAAATTGTTTCGTAGCTGTTACTACGCCATTTACTGTTGCGGTTAATGTTACTTCCACATCTGATTGACCTACCGCTGGTCTATTTAATGTTACAGCTCCTGTTTCACTATCAATAGTGATCGCCGCATTGTTTGATGTCCAAACGATTGTTGAGTCTTCTCCAGCTGTTGTTGCTAATTGTGGAGTTGTCTCAATAGCTGATTTTGGCTCACCATTTTGTAATCCTAATGCTTCGTCTGTTAACGCTGTTGCTAATCTTTCTGCTTTTTGAGCTGCTGTTTCAGTTTGAGCTTTTACCGTTACTATAAATTGTTTCGTAGCTGTTACTACGTCATTTACTGTTGCGGTTAATGTTACTTCCACATCTGATTGACCTACCGCTGGTCTATTTAATGTTACAGCTCCTGTTCTTACGATTAGTCAAGTATATTTAAGTTATTTCTTTTATTTTAATGAATTAGTTTTAGAAGGGAGGGGTACCCCTCCCTTCTAAAACTAATTTTTTCATGCCGAAAAAACCTAACGATT
>NZ_RBZN01000081.1 GCF_003628435.1 Ureibacillus endophyticus
TTATACGGGACAGAGCTTCCGTTTAGCCAATGCGTTGTCGAGAAAACAGTAAAAATATTGGGTGGCAACACTCTGTATTTTTCATTGCAATTCTCTGCATTTTTATCTTGCAAAATACAACTATCTTCAAAATAACCAGCGTGAATTTTTTCTGCCTCTTCATCATGTGCGTGGGAATGATCATGCCCATGTTCATCCGAGTGTTTGTGTTCGCTTTCAGTTGATGGATTATTGACTGTTTGTTTTGCCTTTACCTCAGTGTTTTCCTCCACTTTTGTTTCAGCTGACTGACAACCTATTAATAGTGAGCTAACTGTGAGAACACCTAACCATTTTATTGCTGTTTTTTTCATATTCCTACATCTCCTTTAAATAGTAATCATTACGATTAATGATTATATATACAACCTTTTCCAATGTCAACATAAATAGTAATGATTACGATTAAGATTCATATATTAAATTCAAATGATGGTTGAGATATGGAGAGTGATAGAAAAATTATTAGCTTTCATTAAATTCCAACTAAATGCATATTTTTAATTTTCAATACTATGATGAATAAGGAAATACATTAAATGTAAAATGATTACCCATTGTTTAGCTGATGTGAGTAATTTAGGCTTACTAACTGAAATGGATGAAGCATTTGAGTTGTCTGAAGACACTTGGATTGAACTTGAAGGGGAACTAGATATCACTACTTATGATGGAGTACAAATTCCAACAATAAAAATTACCAAGTGGAAAACAATTGAAGAACCATCTGAACCATATGTATATCCAGTATTAACACTAACTTCTTAAAAATTTGAATCACAATTAAGAGTTCTTATTATTTAAGAGCTCTTTTTCTATTTATAGAACAAAATCTTAATTTCTTAAAATCTTTCTCTTCTGAATATATATCTGAAATTTTAGAATATTTATCTTGCAGATGGTAATATAAAAATAGTATTTTCATATGGAAAAGATATTTAATAGTATAAGAATCTAAAGTTATTATTTTGTGATGAAAAAAGAAGGTGACGAGATGAAGGATTGGAGTAACAGTCGAGGATTGTTTTTATCATCAGTGGCGACAGGTGCAATGCTGAATCCACTGAATTCCTCTATGATTGCACTGGCGATTCCAAATATTCAAAGGGATTTTAATTTGTCTTATTTGACGGTTTCTTGGTTAATTACTTCTTTTTATTTAGCGAGTGCAGTGACACAGCCTGTTGCTGGGAAGCTTGGTGACCTAATCGGACGAAGGAAAATGTTTTTAGGTGGACTTATCTTAGTTGCTATTTCTGCTATGGGTGCTCCTTTCGCTCCGTTTTTTGCTATTTTAATTATCATGCGATTATTCCAAGCAGTTGGAAGCGGTTCCATTTATCCTGCAGGAATTGGAATGCTTCGAGACCATATCCATGAAAGACAGGGATCTGCTCTTGCATTTATTTCTTTAACGATGTCGGCAATGGCAGCTTTAGGACCTACAATTGGGGGCTTACTTATTGAATGGGGAGATTGGCCAGCTATTTTCTTAATCAATATTCCTGTTCTGTTACTATGCTTTATTCTAGGTTGGTTTGCCTTGCCAAAGGATGAAGTGAATAAGAAATTAAGCTTTCATGAATTAATTCAAAGAATGGATCTATTAGGTATCCTATTTTTTTCAATTGCAATGGTCGGTATTTTATTATTTTTATTATCCCTTAAAGAAACGGTCAATTATGTAGCAGGGATTTTAGGAGCGTTCTCTTTAATTTGTTTTATCTGGTATGAGCTAAAAACTAAAATTCCATTTATTGATATTCGATTATTTCGTTCCAATCGGAAATTAACTTTAGTGTTTTTGCAATATATCGTTCTAAATTTCATTTACTATAGTTTATTTTTTGGGTTACCAAGTTATTTTCAAGATGGTCTACATTTAAGTGTTGCATATAGTGGCTTGTTAATGCTTTTAGTAACAGGAATGGGAATAATCACAGCACCGTTAGTTGGTCGTTGGGTCGATAAATCAGGAGTGAATTTTCCAATAATGACAGGGAATTTGTTAACAGTTATTGGTGCTATATTACTTTGGGTCTTCTTTGATCATGTACCAATTATCGTAATGTTGTTAATTATTTCTCTTATTGCAGCTGGCTGTAGTTTTGGAAATGTTACATTACAGGCGGCTATGCTTGAAGCTAGTCCGGCTCATATTGTTGGTGTATCAACAGGATTGTATCAAACATGTAGACATTTTGGCTCTATTCTGTCGGCTGTTTCACTAGGTTTAATATTTGGTGCTCAGTTTAATATGGAGCATTTTACAACTTTGATTATTGTCTTCATAGTGGCTGGTTGCCTAGTTGTACTACTAGGTGTGGGCTATTCAAAAGTAAATCCTGAATCTTCAAAAGTTTAATGTGCACATTAGTGAGGGTTCAGGAATTTTCCCTTACATCATTTTACCCATTCTTACTGTGAAAACCTTTTCATTCCATACTACCTTCAGTATAATAAAAACTACCAATCTTCTAGAAAGGCATAAGTCAAAACCAAATTTTCATAGCATTTGTATATTATTTTCTTCATTAAAAAAGAAATAAAGGAGCAATGTATGAAAGGGATTAAATTAAATGACTTATTAACAATTCGCCAAGAAAATGAATTATGGTTTATCAACAATGAACGATCTGTCTTTGTATCGACGAGAGCTTTCGGAGCACTGCAAAAGGATTTAATAGAGAACATTGGGATTAATCGATTAAAGGCTTTTTTCTTTAAGTATGGTTTTCAATTGGGAATGGAAGATGCCCAAGATATCGTGAAAAATAACCCCACGCTAAGCTTAATGGAGAAAATTGAACTTGGTCCGATTATCCATGCATTAAAGGGGTACACGAAATCCCGTATTACAGAAAGCGAACTAAAAGTTGAAGGAAACAAAGTGACATCCTTGTATTTTAAAGGTGTTTGGGAAAATTCCTATGAAGCAGAACAACATCTTAAAAATTTTGGAAATAGACAAGGACCTGTTTGTTATACGTTATCTGGCTATGCAACAGGTTTTGTAAAAGAAGTCATTGGTGAAGATGTGTTTTTTAAAGAATTGCAATGCCAAGGAGATGGTGCCCCTTGTTGTGTTTGGGAGGGACGTTTACTGTCTGAATGGAAGCAGGAGGCAGAAGAATTCTTTTCTTACAGTAAAGAACTACCGATTTTAAAGGAACTAGAACAAACCAATGAAAAGCTTATTATAGAAAGAAATAATTTAGCCTTTGTGTCCAAGACGTATAATGATTTAACCAATGAGCTAATAAAAGGCAATGATATTAATTCCATCTTAAATATTTTATATAAACAAAATCATGTACCAATTGTAATTGAAGATAGTCGGCAACATGTTATTGCTTCTAAAGGAATAACACTTGAGAATTTTATTACAGTATCTAATCAATTTTCAGAGTTTTCAGTCGTTAATGAGTGCCACACGAAGGTTAAGATATTTACTTTTCCAAATGGAATCAGTTTAAAAACGCCTATTTATCTTTTAGGACAAATTGTAGGATACTGTTACTTCATCTATGAAGATGAAAAAGTCCCTAATTATGAAATCGATTCCATGATTCTTGATCGATTGGCTTCTATTTGCTCACTTTTATTTTTAAAAGAAAAAACAGAAATAGATTCAATGGAACAAGTGAAGGGACACTTCCTGGAAGAGATAATTAGTGGAAAATATACAAAGCAAGAGATAACTAGAAAAGCAGATTTTATTCAATTAAATCTTTCCGATTCTTTTTATATTGTGACTTTAACCTACAAATTTATGAATTCAAATGCTGAAACGCAATTCACGTTCTATAAAAAAATCCTTGAAATGGTATCTACTTATTTTCGGGAAGAAAAAAATATCAATGTGTTAATTGGCCAACAACCTGAAAGTTTAATCCTCCTCATTACAGAAAAACAAGTACAACATAATATCGAAAAAGTAATTAAAGCATTAATCTCTAATTTAAAAAAGCAAATAAAAAATGCATATTTTTTAGCAGGAATTAGTTCGAAAAATAGTAATATTGTAGATACAAGGGTCGCATTGGATGAAGCGTGTTCAGCAGTACGACTATCTTCAAGGGATAAGCCAATTACGCTATTTAGTGATTTAGGCGTGCTTGGTATTTTAATCAATAACGAAAACGAGCAATCCATTAAAAAAATCATTCGAGAGCAACTGGGGATACTGTATGAAAATATCGATGACAATAAGCTGGATTTAATTGAAACATTATATCACTTTCTTGAACAAGGCGGTAATTTAGATCAAACAGCGGATAATTTGGCACTCTCAAAAAGTGGGTTGCGCTATCGACTAAACAAGATTACTTGCCTTCTAGATTGTGATTTGCGCAATCCTCAGAAACAATTTCAGTTAATGTTAGCACTAAAAGCATTCAAAATTGTGGAACATGATAAAATTAAACAACTTCAAATAGATTAAAATTGCTTTGATTTACTATTTAGTACAACCTATTGGATTTATCCAGTAGGTTGTATTTTTATGTCCACTAACTAACATAAGATGGCAGTTTTTTTAAATATATCTAACACTCGGTGTCATTGTTAAGAATTTTCAGATAAATTAATATAAACATAGTGATTGACGTAAAAATCACCAAAAAGTAGTAACTATCATTTGAATGGAGTTGAGGGGAATGTACACAGGAAAAGAATATTTAGAAAGCTTAAATGACGGAAGGGTAGTCTATTTAAATGGGGAAAGAATCAAGGATGTTACAACCCATCCAGCCTACAGAAATGCTGCTCGTTCCTATGCAAGAATGTACGATGCTCTACATGATCCAGCTACACGTGATATTTTAACGGCAACTACAGAATTTGGTGACCGAACACATAAGTTCTTCAAAACTCCTACGAGTGCACAAGATTTACTAGAGGCAAGAGATGCAATTGCGGAATGGGCTAAGTTAAGTTATGGATTCATGGGCCGCACACCAGATTATAAAGCAGCATTTACAGGAAGCTTAAATGCGTTTAGTCATTTTTACGAAGGATTTGAAGACAACGCAAAAGCTTGGTACAAAAAAGCAACAAAAGAATTACCATTCATTAACCATACAATTATTAATCCACAAGTAGACCGTTCAAAACCATTACATGAAAATAAAGATGTTTTTGTACGTGCAGTGAAAGAGCGCGATGATGGCATTATTGTAAGCGGTGCCAAAATGGTTGGTACAGCTTCTGCATTAACTCATTATAACTTCGTAGCAAATTATGGTCCGAAAGATTTAGGTGGGGGCGATGATAGCCATGCACTAATCTTCTTTGTGCCGATGAATGCTGAAGGCGTAAGTATGATTAGCCGTCAATCATATGAGTTAAATGCACACCAAAATGGTACACCTTTTGATTATCCATTATCTAGTCGCTTTGATGAAAATGATGCGGTGATTGTGCTCGATAATGTGTTCATACCTTGGGAAAATGTGTTGGCATACCGCAATGTTGAAGTTTCCAATAACTTTGTAACAGGAAGTGGTTTCGTTCCACGCTTTACTTTCCATGGTTGTACACGTCTTGCAGTGAAATTAGATTTTATGACGGGACTATTATTGAAAGCAACTGAAGGAGCAGGCACGAAAAATTTCCGTGGCGTTCAATCAAAGATTGGTGAAGTGGTTGCTTTACGAAATATGTTCTGGGGTCTTTCTACTGCAATGGCAACAGATCCTGAGCCAGGACCAAATGGTTTAGTTATTCCAAATTCATATTCGAGTGCTGCATACCGCGCATTAGCTCCAGGAGCATGGGTGAAAGTGAAAAATATCTTCGAGCAAGTGGTAGCAGGTGGATTAATTCAATTACCATCTAGTTCAAAAGATTTCTTAAATGAAGATTTAAGACCATATTTAGATACGTATTATCGCGGTACAGGAATCGGTGCCGAAGAACGTGTGAAGTTACTGAAAATGGTTTGGGATACAATCGGTACTGAATTTGGTGGACGCCATGAATTATATGAAGTGAACTATGCTGGAAACCATGAAAACATCAATATGGAAGCATTATTCCATTTTGAAGCAACAGGTGCAGCTGAGCAGCAAATAAAATTCGTTGACTCTGCATTAGACGATTACGATCTTCATGGTTGGACAAATAGCACATGGGCAGATGCATCAAAATCAGTTATTAAATCTTAAACAATCGGTAGTGTCAAAACTTCTATGAAAAATTGAAAAACACAAGGTATTGGGCGATAAGTACTCTCCGAACGAGGGGACAATCGCTCTTGACAAACATTCCGAAAAGGTTGCGCCCATATTTTT
>NZ_RBZN01000082.1 GCF_003628435.1 Ureibacillus endophyticus
TTTTGTGTGTGGTAACCTCAACTAACACCAAAATCCAGGGGGTGGCAAGTTTTTTTGCGTAAAAGACTATAAAACCAACGATTATTAGCGATTTATATATATAAGTTTTGACAATACGTATTAAATGAACGGGGGGTAAAAATGGGGTAATCTCAATTGAATTAGATGTCAAAAAGACTGCACATAAATCGACATTATCGCGAAGATGCTCCCATGCATATTTTGTAGAGTTTGAAGTTGGTACACCTTCAGCTATTATAACTTCAATAATTTTTTTATTTATATCTTCCCAAATAAAAGTAGGGACAAATAAAACAGTAGGATCCAATTTCTGACTAACGACTTGCTCAAATAGTTGAATTGAGTGAGTAGCTTCGTAATATCCTCTGATTGTATTTACAAGTGTTGAATATGTTTGTGGGAAATTAGCATCATCCAGATGCAAGGAAAAATGATCTCGAATAATATGAGACGCAACGTGTGAGTCATCAAAGACTAATCAAGCGATTTCTTCTTTAGCGAATCTGCTAAACCCATTAAATAAAGCTTGGTAGGTGGTTATACAAAGGATTTCTCCTTTATTAAAGTCGACTTCATTTTCAAATTGTCGATTATAATAAGTAGCCACCTTTAACGGCATAAGGGAGGCTACTTCAGCGGTTTGTTTAATGAGTTGGATAGACCCACAAAGATAAAATACTCTACCACCTGTTTCATTAACTAGTGCCTGGCCTTGTATTAATCCAATAACAGTTTTCCCGCCGCCAGTGTTTAAACTAACAACAAGGTCATTGTCTTTTCGTACCTTTTCCCATTCTTCTAAAGCTAAATATTGTCCTCTCCATAAGTCATTTAATCGGCCACTTCTTGAAAGACCATCATAAATCTTAATTGGGTGGGTTTCGCGTTGCGAATCCTCTCTTTTTTTAAATCTTCCAAAATCAATAGGCATAATAAAACCTCCATATGAACTAATTACCAATACAATATCATATTTGGTAAATCTAAGTAAATTTTTGTAACGCTACTTAGTTTTGTGGGAAAAATGAATAGCCCACGGACATGGAATGTTAAAAGCCTTTCTTTTGTAGTTTTATATATAAGATTAAACATTTAAAACAAAGTTCAATTATTTAAAACAAAGATCGAACATTAATCTAGTTTGATAAAAAAATTCTCTGGTGCAGGATTATACTATTCCACAATCGGGCCAGATTGTTGAATAAAAGATGGTTGAGATTTACACTAAATACATTAAATAGGATACATAAAAGAGGGTTATTTTATATGAGTGCGATAATATGGAGGAAAATTATATCAGCATCTATATCTGGATCACTTTTTGCTATATTGCTCGCTTTAATTGTTCCAAATGCATTTGGAGAAAGTATAAGTTCCATTACTGATTACATATTCACTTTTATATTAGCTACACCTGTTTATTTGATGTACAGCTTCCCAGTTATATTAATCTATGGGGTTTTAACCTCCATAGTTAGTGATATAATAAGCAATTTAATAACTAGAAAAAATAATAATAAGAAAATTGAAGTAATACTTACAGTTATTTTTCATGTTTTTTTTGGTCTTATCTTACTTCCGTTTAGTTTGGGTGCAGCAATCTTGTTCTTAATTACAGATAAATTAATACAAAAAAGTAACTATAAATTCAATTGGGTACATTCAGTTAAAAGTCTAGCAATTCCTTGTGCTGTTTGGTTATTATTTATGGGAATGATTTATTTGGAACATATATTTTCTAATTTAAAAGAGGTTTTAGTTTAACAAATAAGCAGTAACCACTATCTTGAACCTTAACAATCGGGCGCTTTTCGGTACTGCACCCCAAAAGTTAGAGTGAAAAACTAACTTTTGAGGTGATTTTTTATGACTAAATATAATGAAGAATTTAAATTAATGGTGGTTCAAGAATATTTAAGTGGCTCTCTAGGATATCGAGCGATAGCGAAGAAATATGGTATAGGTGATTCTCCATTAAGGAGATGGGTACGTGCTTTTAAAGAGTTTGGGCATAGTGGCTTATCCGTTAAGAAAACGAAGCAGTTTTATTCTGTTCAATTTAAATTAGATGTATTAAACTTTATGAAACGAACAAGTGCTTCCTATCAAGATACTGCGATTCACTTTAACTTGAATGATCCAACTTTAATTACTAGTTGGAATCGTCGATTCTTAAAAAAAGGGATAGAGGGCCTGCAAAAAAAATCAAAGGGGCGCCCGTCTATGTCTAAGAAACAAAAATCAACAGCGAATAACCAAGAAAAAACAATGTCACGTGAGGAGCAGCTAGAACGCGAAAATGAGCTTCTTCGTTTAGAGGTGGCGTATTTAAAAAAGTTGAAGGCTTTTCGAGAGAATCCAAATACCTTCCTCGAAAAGCACAAGCAGCCATCGCCTTCGAACTTAAACAAGAAGGATTTCGATTAAAAGATGTCTTAAAACAAGTGGGTATTCCAGAAGCGACATATCATTATCAGATGAAACAAATGAAACAAGCAAATTCGAATGGAAAATGGGAAACTTTGATTTTAGAGACCTTTGAAAAGCATGAAGGTCGATATGGCTACCGTCGTATTCATGCGGAATTAAGAGCGCAAGGGTACACAATTAATCATAAAAAAGTACAACGAATTATGAAAAAGCTAGGATTGATATGTGTAAAATTTGTACGTAAATCACGCTATAAATCCTACAAAGGAACGGTTGGAAAAGTCGCTAAAAACCTTTTGAATCGTAGATTCAGCACACCGTATGCCCTTCAAAAATTGGTGACTGATGTAACCGAATTTAAATGTACAGATGATGAGAAATTATATTTAAGCCCGATCATGGACTTATATAACGGTGAGATTATTGGGTTTAGTATGTCAAAACGGCCGAGCCTAGATTTTGTGTTAGATTCACTTAAGCAATCACTTCCAATTATTCAGAAACGTGCTGAATATCGGGCAACGATTCACTCCGATCAAGGATGGCACTATCAACACAATACGTGGGTAAAAACATTAAGGCAGAACAAGATTTTCCAAAGCATGTCTCGTAAAGCGACATGCGCAGATAATGCGGCCATGGAGAACTTCTTCAGCATACTAAAACAGGAAATGTATTATGGGGAACAATTAATCTCTTACGAAGTACTGCAAAAGAAAATAGAGAAGTATATCAATTATTATAATAACGATCGCATTAAACAAAAACTGGCCGGCATGAGTCAGGTAAATTACCGAATACACGCCAGCCAATTAGCTGCATAATAAAAACTCTAACTTTAAGGGGTCACTACCTTCTTTAATAAGGAATGCGTCTATTTTCATTAAAGGTTCAAATAACGGAGTAGTTTAATAAGAGAATTGAAATTGTTATAATATGGGAGTAGATTGTTGCAAGGGGGATTAAATGAAACGTTTAATTATAGGTGTAGTGGTCATAGGCTTGATTTTAGTAGCCATGGTGTTTTTACTTTCAGTGTCTATCAATAAAGTGAAATATGATGGAGCTCCATTAAACATTGCAGTAATTGGTAATATTCCTGAATTGAAAAATGAAAAAATTCATTTTGAATCATTATCATTAGAAAAAGTAAATGAGGATATATCAAAGCTTCCAACAAATCTTGATGCAATTATGTTAACACCCAATGTATTTGAAGCAGCGTCGGATGATAAATATATAGAAGTATATAAAGGTTTAGAGCTCCCAATCATATTCTTTGATTCGAATAAAAGACACTATCCATTCGTGAATGAAGGTCTAACTTATGAAACTGCTAATTTCGATGTTTTAGACAACGGCTCACATACTACCATTTATTTACATAACATTAATGCGAATAAGTTTGAAACTTGGTATTTTTATTTAAATGATAAAAAGGACATAAATGCTCTTTATACAGAGGTTTTTGAAAAAATTGAGGAGTTATAGTGTACATAAGTTAGAAGGGGAACTTATAGATTCTTTTAATATAAAGTTATTCAACAATCGAGCGCTTTCCAAATAAGGAAGGAGCTTTTTTCATTAAAGGGCTAAAGATTGTTGAATAACGTTTAGAAAGAAATCTGGGAAGATTATGTGCTGGCTATAATAAATGTCAATAGGCAAATTAATAAATTTATTAAAATAGACCCATTAAAAGGGTTATTAAGTAGTTGAATGGATTCAGTTTCCTTCCATAAGGTATTTTTGACACAATTGATATGGTACAATTATCCAAAAATAACAACTAGTAGAATGTGAGCGATTTATTGGAGGGTTGTACATATGAATGAAAAGAGGAAAGGTAAGTTCCAAATATTCTTAATATTTTTAATAATGCTACTAATAGTTTCAGCATTTGTATTACTTTTTTTAGGCCATTACAAAGTGACTTTTGTTTTATTTGGTATTTTAATGTTGCTTATGAGCTTTATAAGTAATTGGACAGGTACCGATACTGAAGTTTACCTCTATAAAAAGATTCATAAGAATAATAAAAGATGGTAACGATGCTTATCAGCTAAATCAGTTTTCTAATTATCCGTGAAAATTTAAAAAATAAGCAGTGAATTACTATATTAAATTGATTAAAATTTTAAAGTTTCTTTATATAGGGGGATTAAATTGAAATACACTCGAAAAAAATGCACAACTATAATTCTATTTCTAATGCTTTTAATGCTCACTTCCTGTGCACAAAATGAAACAAGTAAAGAACTATCGTTTAAATTTGAGGACCCGGATACCAAACAGCAGTTTGAAATTATTCAAGTAAGTCCATTATTTAACAACTATATTGAAAAAGTTAAGAGCGATCCAAGCAAAGCTACTTTAGAAGTTTATGAAGAGGAAGTCATTGATCCTATTTACAACAAATGTTTCAAGAAGGGTGAGTTCCTCTATATGGCGGATGAACTTCTCAACTCGGCACCTGATAGTTTAGCAGAATTAGAAATAATAAATGAAGAACTAGAAACACGTAAAGATGAGATGAATGCTCTCATTCAAGAATCCCTTTTGAAATCCGCAGCATTACTACCCACTAAAAAAGATACAACCGTGTGTGTATTTCCTTCTAGCCGTTCAAATATGCCGTTGCTTACGGTGGGGGCTGGGAAGATCGTTATCCCATATACTGGATATTACAAAGACGATATTATCAAAGTCGGTGTTTCACATGAATATCATCACAGTGTTTGGGCAGAAAAGAATTTAAATAATTTTTCAGGAACTGTTTTAGATAATCTAATTTTTGAAGGAAAAGCAGTCATGTTCGAGAAAACCGTATATCCTAATCTTGAAAGCACCCAAGTGTATTTGGATTACGACAAAGAATTATGGTCTAAAATTGAACCTGATCTAAACAAAAAAGACTCCAAACGTGCGATAGAAATTACAGTGGGCGGAAAGGATTTGCCGAGGTCTTATGGTTATAGTGAGGGATATAAGATGATTAAATCCTATCTTGAACTCAATCCCAACATAACACCAGAAGAGTGGACAGGCATAAGTCCAAAAGAAATCATCGAAAAAGGAAAATACTTCGAAAACTATAAATAGCTACAAACTATTAAATGTATTAGTTTGTTTAGTTTGCATGTAATTTAATTATGAAGAGAAAATATATGAATATAATAAATGTGTTGAAATGGTTTAGATAATCTTTATTTAAGTATAAGAAATAATGTTAACTGATAAACAATTTAATAGCATCCCCAAATATAGACAAGTATCTAAAATTTGGAGATGCTTTTTATTTTATAGCATGAGACTTACATTTTCTATTTGGTCCGAGGTTTATAAATATAATCTAATAGAGCTAAAAATTACTTCGGTTTCTAAAACTTTTACACTATAATCTAATGAAAAATAATTTCTGTATATTTAAAATAATGAGACAGTACTATTTTCAAAATATTTACATTAATGGAAATTATATGTAATATATCTACTTGGGTAGTGTCAAAACTTCTATGAAAAATTGAAAAACACAAGGTATTGGGCGATAAGTACTCTCCGAACGAGGGGACAATCGCTCTTGACAAACATTCCGAAAAGGTTGCGCCCATATTT
>NZ_RBZN01000083.1 GCF_003628435.1 Ureibacillus endophyticus
AAAATATGGGCGCAACCTTTTCGGAATGTTTGTCAAGAGCGATTGTCCCCTCGTTCGGAGAGTACTTATCGCCCAATACCTTGTGTTTTTCAATTTTTCATAGAAGTTTTGACACTACCTAAATGTTTTTGCATTTGTTCTTTTATTTCATCTGGTATTGGCTGTGACTTTGGTAGCCCTCCTTCAAGTGAAACCCAAGCGCGAACCTCATAACCTTCTGCTAAAACTGTCTCCCCATCTTTAAAACAATGAACAAGCTTAAATACTTTTTCGCGAATATATTCAACCTTTGTCGTTAACACAATTTCATGGTTAAAGAAACCTGGTGATTTAAACACACAATGTGCTTCTAATAATGGAGTGGCCAATTTTTCTTTCATTAGTTGATCAGTTGGGCACCCTAAGTTATTAAAAAACTCATGGGTCGCCTCATCCATCCAACGATAATAGTTCGGATAAAACACAATACCAGCTGCATCTGTATCTCCAAATCTAATTTTAAAACGATAATCCATTTATTCAGCTCCTCTTCTAGATGCTTTACTACCGTTGATCAACAACACGTTTTGCCTTCATTTCAAAGCGAGGTAACGAATTATCCTCTACACGCTCTACATCGATTCGTAAACCAATTCGTTCACGTAACAATGCTGAAAGAGTTGTAACCGCTTTCTCAGGACCTTCAATTTGTAATTTAATTTGGTGCATTTCATGTTCAATATAGTAAATGATACGGAATTCTTTAATTTCATTTACTTCACGAACAACCGCCTCTATTGATGAAGGGTAAATGTTGACTCCACGAATTACAACCATGTCATCTGTACGGCCAACGATTCCTCCAGGAAGGAACTGATAATGATTACCACATGAGCATGTTTCCTTTTGATAAATAACTGCATCACCCGTACGATAACGAATCATCGGATAACCAAAGCGCCCTAAGTTTGTAAGTACTAATTCCCCTTGTTCACCTGGTTGAACATGTTCCAATGTTTCTGGGTTAATAACCTCCATAATGAATTCACTTTCGTTTACATGAATCCCCTTTTGTTCCTTACAAGAGAAACCATAAGCGCCCATCTCAGTCATTCCGATATGATCGTAAAGTTTTGCACCCCATAAATTTTCGATTTGCGCACGAGTCGATGGAACTGATCCACCTGGTTCGCCTGCCGTAATAATCGTACGAATGCTTGAGTTTTTAATATCTAAACCTAACTTTTCTGCAACTTCCGCCAAATGCAATGCATAGCTTGGTGTACATAAAAGTACGGTCGCATTATTGCCTAACATACTTTTCAGACGCTCTTCAGAAGACATTGACCCACCTGGAATAGCCAAAGCTCCTAATTTACGAATTCCTTCATGTGCTGCCCAAAAACCAATAAATGGTCCAAATGAAAAGGCTAAGTAACAACTATCCGATTTGGTAACGCCTGAACTTTTTAATACCTCAGTCCAGCAACTTGCCCACCAATCCCAGCTTTGTTGAGTATCTAAAACTTTCAATGGTCTTCCAGTTGTTCCTGAAGTTTGATGGTAACGAATATAGCTTTCATTCGGATAAGAGTGATTACGTCCTAATGGCGCATAATCAATTTGATCTTGAGCTAGCTCTTTCTTTGTTGTAAAAGGAAGACGTTTTAAATCTTCAAAATCTTTAATCGGTAAATGAACACCTTGTAATTTTTCTTTATAAAATTCATTAAAATTTGATATAAAAACTAGTAGTTGATTTAATCGTTGGAATTGATATTGTCGCAATCCAACTTCTGTTTCATAAACATGATGAACTGTCATAGTATACCTCCCAAATAAATAATTTTCTTTTTTTAGAAAATTTCTAATTATTAATCTTAAAACTATGGTAATGTTATTAATAGATTTTGAAAAGGCTTTTATTCTGCTATATGGAACGAATTACTTAATTTTGGATTTATCAATTTTTATTATTTATGTATCTAATTCTACGATTGTTATTTCAGAATATTTTTAAATAGGAGAGAACTGTTATATGACACGTACAAAAAATAGTTCATTAACAAACGCACTACGCATTTTAAAAAGCTTTTCAGTAGATGATATTGAATTAACCCTAGATGACATTGCAGAACAAATTGCTATTTCAAAAAGCACAGCATGTCGATTAGTTCAAACCTTAGAAAGCGAAGGATTTATTACTCAAAATACTCGATATAATACATACGCCCTTGGATCATCAATCCTTTCGCTTTCTAACACTTTGCTAGAACAATTTTATTCATTAAAAGACATGACTAGTTTTTTAAAAAATTTAACGAAAGTCACTGGTGAATCATCACATATTGCAGTTTTACAAGGAAACGAAGTCATCTATTTGAAAAAAGAGGATAATGAACACCGCGTTCAATTACGTTCACATATCGGTCGACGTAACCCAGCACATTGCACCGCTTCTGGTCTTGCGCTTTTGGGCTATTTAAGTGATGAAGAGATTGAAATGCTCTATAAAGATGGATTTCATCAAGAAACTGCATATTCAATTTCATCGATTACTCAATTAAACAAGCGTTTAGAAGAAGGACGAAAACAGGGGTATTTTATCAGTGATAAAGAAATGGTTGAGAATGTCCTTTCTATTGGAGCACCACTTTTTAATAAGGATGGTGAAGTTTTTGCTTCCATTAGTGTTGCAGGACTACGCCAACGAATGCGCCCTCAAATGAAGAAAATAATCGACCAGGTTATTAAAACAAGCATCGAAATTTCAGATTTCATCAAACAATCATAAGGAGTCATCGATTATGAAACATGCACTAGATGAAAAATATTTTGTTCAATCTGTTAAAAATGCTTTAAGAATTTTAAAATTGTTTACACCAAAAACACCACTGCTTTCTGTTACAGAAATCGCCACAATAATAAATCTTCCAAAATCAACGGTTCACCGAATATTGAAAGAACTGGTTGCAGAAGGATTTTTAATACAAGATGAACAAAAATCAAAATACAAACTAGGTTTTTCTGTACTTGCGTTAGGTGGTGTTGTACAAAGTCATAAAGAATTATATTTAGATGCGGAACCGCTCTTAAAAGAATTTGCAAATCATTTTAATTTACCTGTACACATTTGTGTGATGGAACAATTGCATGTTGTCTATTTAATGAGGGAATTAGGAGAAATACCAAGAAAGCTCGTTACAAAAATCGGACGCCGAAATGATTTACACTGTACGGCAGAGGGGCTAGCAATACTTGCATTTAAAAGTAAAAAGATGATTGATCACGTATTGAGTCAACCATTAACAAAATATACGCCACACACATTAACGGATGTGGAGGCATTAAACGAAGAGATGGTAAAGATACGAAGAAAGAAAATAGCCATTGCAAAGGATACGTTTTTTGTTGGCTATACCAGCTATGCCGCGCCCATTCAAGATTATTCAGGAGAAGTCGTTTCATCTATTGCAGTTATCGCGGAAAATAAAACGATTAACGATTCTCCTATACAGAAAGAGATGATTGCGGAAATTCAGAGGTTGGCAAAAGAGATATCAGAAATGTTGGGGTATTATGAGTGACAGACAAATCTCTTAAAAAGCAAAGTAGATTCTAATTTATGTTTTACACTTTGGAGTACAAAAAATTACCCATCTAAGTTCGATGGGTAATTTTGAAAAGACACGACTAATATTTTAGTTGAATTACTTTTTTTCTATTTTATAACCTAGTGCCAAAATTGCTTTTAACGATTGTAGTGCAGTCTCACGGTCATAGTCTTTTTCCCTATCTGATAGTTCATGGTACGGAACTAGACCTGGATGAAGCTTTTTATCATCATCTCGTTTTTCCCCAACTTGCCACCCATCTTTCATTCGTTCTTGTGCCCATACATCATGTATATGCTCCGCTAGTAACTCAGTTAATTCTAATATTTCAGGTGATAATTCAACCTGTGAAGTATCAATTGGTTTCGGTGAATAGGCCATCAAATCGCTCCTTTGTCTAAAAACATAAAATTAGTTCATTTATCAATAATGGTGTAATTGTTAGAAATAGTAGATTTATTTCTTTACTCTATCATAAAATGGTGAAAATTACCTTAGTTACTCTATGGAGAATTGTGTATTCGCCTCACTTTAGATTTCCCCACTAGCTGGAGATAGTTGAAGCTGATACGCTAAGAGTATTTTCTTTAATATAATTAATAATATTTTTAAATCATC
Source organism: Ureibacillus endophyticus (assembly GCF_003628435.1). Lineage (GTDB taxonomy): Bacteria > Bacillota > Bacilli > Bacillales_A > Planococcaceae > Ureibacillus > Ureibacillus endophyticus. The sequence goes on from NZ_RBZN01000083.1 coordinate 4,212, forward strand.
TAATGTTAAAGTATCTGATCCATATATTGGGTTCGAGCGATGAATGGATGTGTTGCCATATGCTTTAATTTGATAGAGACATTGTAAAAAAAACGGATCCAGATTGCCTTCTTTTTTTAGTGTAGACAAATTCACATTGAAGGATACATTTGTATTTCCAGTCATTTTTTCACATAGAGATTCTGCTAATTTTCGACCAAATGCTGCGACAACTTCAGGACTGATTAACTCTCGATTTAACGCATTTTGCAATGGTACTAAGGTATCTTGATAAACAGCCTCATCCTTTGGGAAACTGTAGATTAAGGCAAGAAGATAAATTCTTAGCTTACTTACCTGTTCATCAATTGTAGCATTAACGACACTCCGCCCTAATGTCTGCTCAATCGCATCGTTCCATTTATTTTGATCTCCTTTTTCATAAACATAGTAACGAATGGTATTTGTATATTTAGAAGTCTTTAACCATTTCACTGCATGTTGAATTAAGATAGCAGCTGCTTCATTGTGGATATGACTAATGCCCTTTCTTAATAACACTGGTAATGAAATCGTTGAAAAGCGGTAACCAGAAACTTCCAAAGAAACAAGTGCAGAGAATAGACCTTTAATTAACTTCTCATATAATTCTTTAGAAATTGGTTCTCCTTCTCTTAATCTAGAATGGAGAATTAATATTCTGATAGAAGTATCAGAGGATGATTCAATTAAATTTACGGAACCACCATTTTCAAGAAAAAAAATGGTGCGCTCTTTGGCATTAGCTAAATGGAATTGCTCTTTTACTATTTGAGAAAAATCTCCAATAATGTTCCCATTCATATCTTCATATGTATTTACAACAATTAAATCTCCATCATCCCGTAACAGATTTCCTTTAATTAGAATAAAGGACTTATCACCACGATTTGATTCAATGATTACTCTATTAATCATTTCATTCATCCAAAACACTCCCTTCTAATAAAATTTCCTATAAAACTCCTGATAAAATGAAATAATTCTTTGTAGTAAGAGTAAAAAAAGTACAGTTTCATCTGAATGGCGTTCAATGTCGATGTCTGTTTGGAAGTAACGTATATTTTTTAAATTTCTTATGGTTATGAAGTAATTAAAAAACCCATCCGGAATAAGCTCCGCCTCTTGCAATTCCATTAAATGTTCTCGTGATAATCGATATATCGGCATTGGCATCGAACATACGATTCCATCGAGTTTATATAAATCCTTTAGTATACAATCGACCAATTCATCTGCCTTATTTAGAAGCAGTGTATAATTAAGGGAATCACGCTTACTTAATTCCTGTCTCAAAACATCAAGAATTTCTTTAACAAACAAACGGCTAATTTTAGGAAATGTATCAATTAACGTGACAATTTCGTCTTTGATTGATGCTGAAAACTGTTTACTATTAGGTGGATCCATTACGTTTTTTGTAAATAATTGAGTAATCGCTTCATTCCATGAACTGAACCCTGAATAGTGGACACTTTAAAAAAAGTGGACCTATTCGGGGTTTTACTATTTTCAGAGTGAAGAAACCCCGTTATACTAACTTTACGAATTATGAACGGGAGAACATCATGAGTAACATTATTTTTAACGAACATCAACGCAGCCTAATTGAAATGAATCCAAATGTCACATCAGTATCTGA
>NZ_RBZN01000084.1 GCF_003628435.1 Ureibacillus endophyticus
CCAAAATCCTAACCTCCAGTAAAATAACATCACAAACTATTTTACTAAAGTTTTAGGCTGATAGAGCAAAAGTGTAAAATCTAATCAAGCGAAAACTGTCAACTTTATTCTAGCGTTTACAAATAGGAGGGGGAAAATGAGAAAAATATTATTGTTGTTATTCAGTATATTGATTTTTGCTTTGAGTGCTTGTCAAGAGAGTGACGAAGCAGAAGTAAAAAAAGAAGTGTCTGAAACAGAAGTGAAGGATTTTATTATGGAGTTTAAAATGATTACTCATAATGTTCCTGTTCCAGAAGAGGCATACGAAGTAAATGTGCTAGAAAAAGTAAAACCATATCTGAATGATGATTGGTATGAACGGAATGAAAAAGATAAACGAGTAATGTTCCCACGAACTTATGTAAGTGTTAGTGGCTTGGAATGACCCTGAATGATGTTACAATTGATCGTCTAGAAGACAATTCTGATAGAGAAGGATATGTTGTTGCATATACCTTGAATTTAACGATAGGTGAAGAAGTAGTAGAGAAAAAAGGGGACATGAAAATAATTGAGGGTGAGCCAAATGGTTTTGTCATCACCTATGATTGGGAAAAAGAAATTATCCGAAACGGTGTTCGATTCAAATAAAGCATGAACAGGTTGGGACAAAAGTTATCAACAAAAACACCATTTTCGCTCGAGAAAATGGTGTTGTAATATTTTTGTCTTTGCTACTGTATATGATTAAGCTGGCATTTCAGTTGGAGTTGGTGTAGCATAACCATCTTGATATTTTGTATCTATGATGTTGCGAATTTCTTTTAATGATTTGCCATCTTGGTAAAGTTGAATGGATTCAACGGCAATTTCTAAACATACGAGACAACGTGTACCGTGATCATCCCAAACGATTGACCCATCTTCACGTGTTTCGGCAATAAAGCAGTTTAAGTTACTACGATGACCAGCTGATTCGCCACAACCACAATAGCAAGGCATCCATTCTAAAATTTCCGTTGCTTTTCCTGCTGCTGCGTACACTAAACGAATGTCTTCGTGTTGGGAATCTAAAAACTTTGGTATTTCAGAAGCAGAAGAAGTTACTTCTTGAAGATCCCCTGACAAATGATTGTGTGAAGTGTGTTCCTCGGATGCATGACTCTCTTCATGCTTTTCTGCATCATGGCTCTCTTCTTTCGAACTACAAGCAGATAGTATAAGAAATACTGAAGCTAAGGGGACGAATAGTTTTTTCATGTTGAAGCCTCCAGAAATTATTATCTTAAGCGAACATATCAAAAAGTTCATATTAAAACAATTGGAAAGGTAAAAATTTATAAAGTTGCCACTTTTTAATCTCGGAAAAGAGGGAAATAGTGGATTTTTATCGTATTAATCTTTTAGTAGGATAAAAAATAGCACAATAAAAATATAAAAAAGTGATACACTATCATTGTTAGTTGAAGGAGATGAATGAATGAACTCTAACAAATTTACAGTAGAAAATTTATCAAAAGCTCTATTTGTTGTAAATAAACACGCAAAAACTGCTATTGATCCTAAATTTTTATATGAATTAAAGAAAAAAACAATTGAAAAACTATTAGCAGAAGGGAAAGCACAAAAGATTGGCTTGCATTTCTCGAAAAACCCTAAACTTTCAAAACAAACTTCAACGGTTTTAATTGAATGTGGAGACTACTTGTTCCATCAACTTCCTTCAAAAGAAGACTTTCAAAATTTACCTCACCTAGGTGACCTGGAGGATCAACATAGAAACCCGAAAGCGCAAGTTTCTTTAAAACAAGCAAAGTCGCTATTAGTTGCATATACAGGATTAAAGCCACCTCAACCAAAAAATCCATATGTCCAAACAAACACACATTATATGTCACCATTTGCTAAACGTTTTGGGGAACGATGAATCCTTGGCAAAATAAAATTTCGTCTGAAAGAAATAAAAACAAGAAGAACAAGTGATTGGAATATCAACTTGTTCTTCTTCTGTATTTCGCAATTGAATTGTGAGCCACTTCGCAACTAAAAAAATGAGCCATTTTCATGGACAAGATAAAGTTAGTAGCAAGTTTATCAGTAGGCTTTACATGGAGCCTCTGCGGGCATGATTCGCGCTTAAAGGGCGTAGTAGCAAGGATTTAACGCCCGCACAAGGGTATCATGCCCGCCACTCCAAATAAAGCCGAGGTGTTCTTCTGGAAAAGACAGAGTGTATTAAGTGGCTCACTGGCTCAATTAACAAGTGGTTCAATATTCGGTTGCGATATACATTCTTCTTTGAATAAGGTTAATTTAAAATTTCCGCATATCTGAATTTACAGATTATTTAATTGGCAGTATTACACTAACAGAAGTTCCTTTGTTCACTTTACTTCTTATTTCAATGTTTCCACCATGCTCCTGAACAATTTTATGACTGATCATTAAGCCTAATCCCGTTCCTTTTTCTTTATAACAGTAGAAAGGTTCACCGATTTTTTTTAGTCGCTCATCACTAATACCAGTTCCACTGTCGATGATCTTAATCTTGATGTATTCTTCTTTATAATTACATACTTGAACTTTGATATTCCCACCATTAGGCATTGCTTCTATTAGATTTTGAAGTAGTTGAAGGAGTACATGTTTCATTTGATTTTCATCACAATATATATCTGAAAGGTTTTGATCGTATACTTCTATAATCTTGATATTTTGTTGTTTACTATGGGTAGAGACTAATGTTAATACTTGACTAATAAGCAATTTTGCATCGATTCTCTCCATTGTAGATATTTGAGGTTGAGCAAAACGTAAAAACTCTTGAATAACCTCTTCAATTCGATAGATTTCGTCTAATGTCGTTTCTATAAAAAGAGGGTTTTTTACTTCATTTTGAAGAAGTTGGACAAAACCTTTAATTGAAGTTAAAGGGTTTCTAATTTCATGAGCAATACTTTGAGCTAATTGACCAACGATGGATAGTTTTTCAGATCTTCGTAATAATTCTTCCGCTCTTTTTCGCTCAGTAATATCCCTTCCGACCAAAATGAAACATTCAATTTTTCCATACTGATCAAAAACAGGCGAAATTTTTTCCTCAATATAAATCCAGCTACCATTGACATGTCGATACCGTAATTCGATGAGACTAGGAGCTTTTGTTTCAATCATGGAATTATATTGTTCTTTTACTAGTGAAATATCTTCGGGATGGATGTATTCTAGTATGTTATTCCCTATAATACTATCAGTTCGATACCCTAATATTTTTTCGTAGGAAGATGAGTTATAAAGGATTTCACCGTCGTAACTTAACAATGCAACTAAGTCTTGTATACCATCTGAGATGATTTCATATTTAATGTTTCTTATTTTCAGTTCTTCTTCAAAACGTTTTGTTCTGTAATTTCCACACATGATCCAATGACGGATACGACTTTGCCGTCTTTTCGAATAGGGGATAGGGAAGCGATATAATAAATATCATTAACTTTACCTATATAAGTCACATTCTCTTCACCTTCCCAAGCTCGGTGATAGAATTTACCCTTTTGCTCGGCATAGTCTAGTGGGAAAATTTCTTTTAGTGCCTTACCAATTACTGTTTTTGGCGTTAATCCAATTCGATAAACTAATTTTCCCTCGCAAAACGTATGGATAAATTGACCATTTTCTTTTTTAAAATTAAAGATCATCCCCTGTTGTTGCTTCATGATTTCAAGAATTTCGTGTCGTGTATTTTCGATTTCTGCTCGCATCAATTCAAAAAGGGGCTGTTCGATTGAATACTCTCTATTAGGGCTAACGTTTTTTATATATTCCACAATTTTCTTCACACTCCTAAGTAGATGATTCTATTTTCGTATAGTATTAGATTAATTTAGTATATCAATTATCTCATTTTTTATGGTTATTTGATCTTTTATCTTTAATAAGTAGGATAAAAATATAAACTACCGATATATTACCGAATATAAAGCAATACTCAATAGTATTCTACAATTATTTAAACTTGTGTCAAAATAAGTTACTATTTAACTATTTTAAATTGAGTCAGATTCTGCTGCCTTCTAAAACAATAATAAGCTAGTCACATTCGTAATGACTAGCTTAAATTGTATTAAATTTTCAGAATTGTTTTTGTACCGGGTACACTAAATAAAACAGCCAAAGCAGCAATCACCATTACTCCACTCAAAATAATAAAACAAATAATAATCAGACTTGCAGAGATCATTTTCGTAAATAAAGCTATGACAATGATTCTAAAGAGTAATCCAGCTGTTCTTAACATTCCGTCCACCCGTCCCATGATTTCATTCGGTATTTCATCCATCATGAAGGAATTTCTCGCCACCCTTGTACCGCTATTACCTAGGGCAAGGAAGAAAGAGAGGGTTAAAAATACGGGTAGTGGAACGAAAACTATAATGGATATAGCGATACAATACAATGCCACTCCAGCAATAACCGTAAATTCATTGCTGATTTTTTTAGCGATGATCGGGATAGTCATACCTGCAGAAATTGCCCCAATAGCATAAATCATATTTTCTAAAGCATAAATGTCCCCAGTCGTATTCATCACATCTGATAAATAAACAGGAAATAAATAGTTTGAAATTAATACACCAAGGAACGGCATAGTAGAGAAAAATAGAAAAACGAACAATTTCGGATTTTCTTTTAGGTACTGGAGGCTCGACCAATCATCCTGACGATTTGACACATCCTTAACGCGTTTGTTCTTCATATACGGTAATCGTAAATAAAAATAAGTTGCCGCTGCGTAGGAAATGACATTTAGTAATAATATGGATTGTAGCTCCCAATGTACGAGTAAATAGCTAGCCAATGCACCTGCAATCATACTAGAGAGCTGACCTTGTACTTCCATCGTTCCATTCAAAGACTTATATTGATCCTTATTAAAGATTTCCTGATTCAGTGCAAACATCGTTGGATAAAAAATCGTGTAGTAGAGATTTCCAATGATATAAATCACTGTATAATGCCAAATCGAATACGTGTGACCAGTAAATCCGTATAAGGCAAATAATAATATTACAAGTAAACAAAAAATCTCACTAAAGATTAGTAGTCTTTTTCGCGATACCAGATCAATCAATTTCCCAACATATGGGGTAATGAAAAAATTAATTAACGTCACCCCGAGCGTAATATACCCATACAAAACATTCCCGCTATCACTCGTCACTAAAAGCCATGGAATCGCAATCATCGTAATCCCAGAACCAATAGAAGAAGCAATATTTGCAAGTAAAATTAAACGGAAACGTGAATCACGAACAATTTCTTTCATATTTTATAGTCCTTTACCAAAGTTTAGTTTTCTGACAACATTTTAACGATTCCAAGGGGGAGAAGAACACCGCCAGAAGACTGAATCTCTTGTTAAAGTTGCCTACTACAATATAATTTGGAAAAAAGTGAGGCCAAAATAGGTATTCATTCGTAAATAATGGTAGTGTCAAAACTTCTATGAAAAATTGAAAAACACAAGGTATTGGGCGATAAGTACTCTCCGAACGAGGGGACAATCGCTCTTGACAAACATTCCGAAAAGGTTGCGCCCATATTTT
>NZ_RBZN01000085.1 GCF_003628435.1 Ureibacillus endophyticus
ACAAGAAAGCAATGGACGTTAAAAAAGATGACTCCGGCAGCCTACCGAAGTCATCTTATTGCGGCTTAAACACAACTATATCCCTTTTTATTAAACTGTCTATAAAATAGGGTTCAGTTCAGACTCTAATCAACTTTCCTGTTTTTCAGGATATCTTGAATAATTTCAATATGTGATGCAGCCCAGGCTTTTTCTCGGAAGTGTAAATACAAGCTAAAGGTTATACCAATAATATAAATTAAAATGAAAATCATCCAATTCCTACTCCCACTTTCAAAAAGAATTGCCTGCAGATTTTGAGAGAAGATTAAAAATAAAAACGGAATGGAGGAAACATATATTGGAATCATACCCGAACCATTACTTTCTTTAATAAGTCGATAATATATCAGCTTTAATATGTCACTATCAATTGATTCATAAAATTGCTGAATCTCTTGAATATCCCTTAAATATTTATGGTTCTTAATATTTTGAGGGTCTTTTTTTAAATGACGGTATATTTTATGAGCGTCACCACGTAGAAAATTCATTAATACCAACATCCTTTGTAGTTCTAGCGAGGAGTTCAAGTCAGTATTTAATAATTTGTGACATTCCAAAAATATTATACTTATAAAAGAGAATATGGAACCTTATTAATTTTGTTTAGTAAGAATAATCTCTTCAGTTTGATTCTTCCATTCAATCGTTAAAGTGGCTTGTTCTGGGTATTCACCTTCGACTAGGAATCCACTTGTTTCTGTTGCAGTATGGAAGTTGCCAATTCCTTTTAATGGCTGTGGCGAATTGCTCTTTAATTTTGAGGAACCTGCATCAAGTACATATTCAATTTCTCCCACATCTCCTATAAGAGTTGGCTCATTTTCACGATCAATAATACGCTGAATATAGAGCGATTCAAAAAAGGATGAATGTACTTTGGAAATTGTATAGGTTCCAAACCAGTCTTCTCCTACCCCAAAATACATTACATTTTGTTCTTCTTCAGACTTTTCATATGAACAGCCTGAAACAATACTAAGTAGTGCTATTAACGATAAGAGCTTTTTCAATGGATTTCCTACTTTCTCTTTTATAAAATGACTTCCTCTAATGAAAAGCCCTTTCAACAAATTATACGATGTATTTCACATATGAATTCTCACACGGAGATCCTTTTGCTATATACATAACGCCATCTTCTGGAATCATAATAAATGAAGCTACAGTAGTCATTTCCCAAGCGGCTGGCTTTTCTATATCACTATGACGACATATACTATATGGTGGGTTTCCATGATCTGTAAGAATTCCTTTAACTGTATCTATCGTGATGTTACCAAAAGCTTCTTTTATTAGTGCTGATACTCTCTCTCTTCTTAATAATGCATCAGGTAAAATAATTGGCGCTAGATCTTCCTGTTGAAAACGTTCCGTACAATAGCAGTTCGAGTGATATAGTACATCGTTAATTGGAGAGATAACCTCAACATCCTCAAAAGTACTCTCAATCCCAAACATTGCTCCCTTATTGTCTGCTAGATGAAAATATCCTACTCCCCTTGCAACCTCTTTCAATAGATTCATTGCATCATTTACCGAGGATTGCCTCATTACTTTTGTTAAATAGCATCCTAATGGCAACGAAAAACGGTAGTGATCACCTTTCGTAAATAATGAATTTGCGCAGTTTCCAAATCCGTTTGAACTTAGAGAATACTCCACCATACCACTTAGTGAAAGTGCAAGTATTCGTGTTCCATCTTCATAATGCATGTGCAGTAAATACGGTTCATAACTATTTAGCCAATCAATGTTTTGTGCTAATATTGTTTTTCCATCAGCTGTTGCTTTTCCTGTAACGGCAATCGATGTACAGAGACCTTGTATTTGCTTATAGTAGTAAGACATTTCAAATACACAGCGTAAAGTAAACATTTTTTCAAAAGGTATATTCAATGCATCTGCTTGCCCTTGTAATTGGTCGATAATGAGTGGGTCATATTGACGAACTGGTTCTATAAATTTACTTGCAGTTCGGATAACATCTTCAACGGTAGTTTGATGGCCACGACTTAATATACCAAGTGTTGTATCAATACTTTTTGACAATACATCTCCACAAGCTTCACCTATTTGGTTTCCCATTTCATAAGCAGTACCACTACAATGAACAACTCTCATCTACTATTCTCCTTTCTTTAATCCATGCCAGTACGTTTTCCAAATTTCCTTTATTTTATTTCGCTCAAGATGTGGGTTTATTAGATAAGTCATAAGTAATCCCTCTCGTAAACTTCGAAATGCTAGTAAGGCTGATTCATCCGAGATATCCCGAATGATATTTTGCACAATTAAATCTTTTATTAAAGTGGATTCTTTTTCGATAAAAGTAGATTCTACCTTCGAAATTTTCCCAAGGATTTCTTCTTTTAAATCTAAAGGGGGGAATAAGAATACACGATTCCAAAATAATGATTTGACTGGTTCATCTGCAAATGCAAAGACATACTTTTCAAATAGGATAAAAAGTTTCTCTTCCTCAAATGCACTGTCTACTTCTTCAATAATTTGTTCCATACGCATTTTATACTCTTCAAGTAATTCCTCAAAAATCGTTAGAAACAGCTCTTGTTTACTGGAAAAGTAAACGTATAAAGAAGGCTTTTTAATTCCAACTTTTGTAGCAATTTCGTTGAGTGTCGTTGCTTCATATCCTTTTTGTGAAAATAGTGTAATTGCTGCATCTTTTATGCTTGTTAAGGAAGACATATTGATTCACCTCTCTTATGTTATTACCTAACGTTAGGTAGGTTAATTTATTTCAATAATATTATCTCACAAAATAACTGTCAACATTTTCTAAGTTAAAATTTAGGATTTTTTGAAAACAAAAAATCACCCCTAAAGTTAGAGGCGATTTCTTATTTTTAACATTTCACGATATTATCTGTTAATACTTTCATAGCATCCTTTACATCTTCAGCAAAATGGACCGGGTTGTCTACTTTTATAAAATGGATATACATTAACCTTGGATCATCAAATAACCAATGATTGTGGAAAGCTGTTACCAAAATACCCCTTTCGCGAAGTTTACTAATAAAAGGATTTATCTCTTCTTCAAGAATGACCGTTTCCCCACTACATAGAGCTTTTCCGTCTTCTGTTAGTGATTCAAAGACAAACATTTGAGGAAGTAATAAAAATGATCTTCCTTTTCTCCCCATTACACGTGGTTTAATATTTAAACGAGAGTCCATTACTGTACAAACTCCATCTTCAAATGTATGCATTCCTCCAAGGATGTCATGAAATTTCTCGCAAAATTTTTCTGCCATGCCCAGTGTATTATCACAATCTTTATGGGACTTCCCTACATCTTTTTTAGTTAATACCCTTAACGCTCTTCTTGTTTTCCGCGCAAAGGAAAGCGGTTCATCAATCGATTGGAAGTGAATGTACATGAGTCGAGGTTCTTCAAATAACCAGTGATTGTGTAATGCCGTAACAATTATCCCGTTCTCTCTTAAACACGAAATAAATGGGTTAATCTCTTCTTCAAGCACTACTGTCTCCCCTAAGCACAATGCTTTTCCCGTAGCATCCAAATTTTCAAAGGAAAAGGCTTGCGGTACAAACATAAATGACTGCGCATTCCTTCCTAAAACTGTTGGATGAATATTCGTTCTAGATCGTGTTGCTGTACAAACTCCATTAATGATAGAAGGCGTAGATCCTAAAATTCGTGCAAATTCTTGGCAAAGCTCATTAGGCAGTTCCATGTTCATCTTATTCATGAATGCATAATTCCTTTCCAACTATATTTACTCATACTGAGATTGTATTCTAGTAAATAATCATTGGTTAGGCATCTTCACCAAAAAGCTCCTGGACCACCCACTCTAAATTAGTTTTAAATACAGCGCTATCATCCCAAACCCCATTAATGCAAAGAAAACGATCTTGATTGCAGAAGAATTTTTTAATGATACAAAAAGAATTTCACTAATGGTAACCATGAAAATCATTCCAATTGTAAAGCTCATAATAAAAGATGAAATTAGATAAAACTCTTGATCGATATATTTACCGATATAAACCCCCGCTGCAACAGGGATAGATACAAGAAATGAAAAAAATATCCAAAGATAGTGATTGCGCTTTACAAGCATTAATGGCGTAAATAATATGACACCTTCTGGGATACTATGAAAGAAAAGAGCCTGCAATAATGTATTTTTCAGATCAGAGTCTAAGTTGGTTCCGAACATAATCCCCATCGGAAAATTATGTATCGATATACTTAGCATTAATAGTAAGCTAGTTTGAATATGTAAATTTTCCTTTAATGATAGATTCTCTGTTTGATTGAAGTGAAATATGCTGTGGAACCCTCTAAATAAAATTATTCCTAAAAATACCCCTAGTAAACTATTAAACCATCCACTCATTTCAATCATTTCTGGCATCATTTCGATACTGATTAACCCTAAAATTAGCCCTGCACAAATAGCATAAATAATATCTATCTTCTGTTGGAACCCTTTTAAAAGTAATGCGATACTACCACCGATGAATATTCCAAAAAAAGTACTTAGAAAAGCAGAAAGCCACATTCGTTCACACCTTTTTTGATGGTTTATTAACGTATATGGCTTATCCAATGCAATTATGTAGTTCTAAACATAAAAAACATACTAACATTAGTAGTACAAACCAAGGCCATGGTTTGTGCTACTATTTTTTTATAGTAGAAGTGAAGGAAAGTCGAACAGCTCCAGGGACGTATGAGAGTCCGTAAAAAA
>NZ_RBZN01000086.1 GCF_003628435.1 Ureibacillus endophyticus
GTCATTGGTTATAGTAAAAAAATGGATGTTTACTACCTTAGCTTTGGTGTTTTCGTTTTTTCTCTAAAACGCCAGAAAATATAAACTGAAAATTCAGAACTTATTTATGCGACGGTAGTGATTTTTAAATAGAGTTTAAAAATATGTATATAAAAGTCTTTAATTACGCGTTATAAAGTCCTCCTTTCGTCAAATTATATTTAATTATCAATCAATTTTATCTGTAATTCTTGATTTAGGGAATATGATTAAATAAACTAAATTATTACGGGTTATTACTATATCATCCTATAAAAATGTCATTCTAGTTTTTAACTAAGATACTTTGTCAAATTAAGTGCAACATTTCTTCCTGAAACGCCTCATGTGCAGTTTTCCAACCAAGACATTTTCTTGGTCGATGATTGATGAATTGAAGTGCTTGTTTCATCTCATCTTCTGTGACTTGATCGAAGTTTGTTTTCTTTGGAAAAAATTCACGTAAGAGACCATTTCCATTTTCATTACTGCCACGTTGCCACGAAGAATAGGCATCCGCAAAGTAAAATTGGATATTCAGGTCGTTTTCAAGCACCTTGTAACAGCTAAATTCTTTGCCTCGGTCGGTTGTAGCGGTTTGGATAGCGCCTTGAGGTAACTGCTTGTGTAACCGTCTTACGGCAGCTTCCATTGATGTAGCGGAACGATCTGGAATTAATACGCCAAAATACCAACGTGTTTTACGTTCGATAAATGTGGCAACACAACCTTTTGCTTGCCCACGTCCCGAAACAACCGTATCGAGTTCCCAGTGCCCAAATATTTCTCGTTTACGTACTTCTTTTGGACGTTTTGAAATAGGCGTCCCAATATTAAAGCGACCTCTTGTTTCACGCGGCTTTTGACGTTTTCCTTTTTGGCGAAGTACAGTAAGTGGAACTTCAAGTAAACCGTTATAAATCCAGCGGTAGATACTTTTAAAACTTAGCTTGCCCTGATATAAACGCCCGACAATCTGTTCGGGTGACCATGTTTCACCCAACTTTTCTTGAACAGCTTCTTTTAACTCGTGTGTGAGCTTAGACTTCGCCCCACATTTAGATTTATTGACTTGGTAACGAGTTTGGGCTTCTTCTGGTGAGCAGTTTGTATGTCGACGTAATTCTCTTGAAATCGTAGATGGACTTCTTTTTATAAATTTTGCAATTTGTCGAATAGAATAGCCTAACTCCAAGTAAGTTTCTATTTTTGAACGTTCAGATATGGTAAGATGAGTATAGCTCATAACGATTCCTCCTATGATGTTTGTGTGGTAACTAACATTTTACACGAGGTCGTTATGGGCTTCTTTTATTTTGCCTTACAGGTGTTGCACTTAATATTACAATTCATCCTAAGAAAAAAAATGAAGAGGTTGAAACATAAAAAACAACATTTTCCTGAAGTGAAAATGTTGTTTTTTTGATGAAGAGAAGGTTGATCTCCATTTCGTGTGAACGTTTTACGCGGGCACGGCCTCAACTGATTTTTGGCTTGGTGCACCTGTCACTTACGCTTTCGTCGCAAATAAATGCTGTTCCCGCAAGAGTCGTCACAATTCGTTCCAATCAACTTTTTCAGGAAAGCAGATTTTCAACAATAATAATATGCATAATCTTTTTGAAAATCACTTATGTCCTAGCCTCTCTCGTATAATAAATATTAACGTAATAATTGAAGTACACCTTGAGGTTGTTGATTAGCTTGAGCTAACATAGCTTGTGCAGCTTGAGTAAGGATAGAGAATTTTGTTTGGTCCATCATTTCTTTCGCCATGTCAACGTTGCGAATACGCGATTCTGCAGAAGTTAAATTTTCAGCTGAATTATTTAAATTAGAAATCGTATGTTCTAATCGATTTTGAAGAGCACCATAATTACTTCTTACTTTTGACACTCTTGAAATAGCAGAATCGAACATTTCAATCGCTTTATTTGCACCAATTCGAGTTGAAACATCAAGGCTACTTAAAGTTAGTCCTTCTGTTGATAAATCATATGTAGACATTGATATTGTTTGTCCAGTGTTAGCACCTACTTGGAAAACTATTTGTTCTCCTTCAGCACTTGTATCCTTATAAACCAATTGAAATTGGTCCGGATTTTCAATTGTTGTATTATTGGTAATGACATCTTTTACACTTGTTAAAGTACGTGATGTACCTTGAGCATTGTCTATTGACCCAACCCCATCAGCAAAATCAATAGTATTATTCAAATAATTTTTAACATCAGCACTTGTATTAAACCAATTCACAAAGGTTGTTGCATCTGTAAAATCAGGAACGTTTGCTATTTCACCAGTATCCCCTTGAGTAGTAGCGGCTAAAGCTTGATCTAATGTTTTACCAGCCTCTAATTCGTCCACAATCGCTTGTATTCCACCATCTGTTGCTTCATGCAATACCATAACGGCTGCATAAGCAGAGCCGTAATCACTATTCCAAGTATCTGTAAGTAAAACATTGTCCTTACCTGTAGCATTCAGAAAAGGAGCTCCACCTTGAATCGCAGTAGCTAACCCTTCCGTGAACCAATCTGGTACACCGTTAATAAGCGTTGCAGGCATTTTCGTAAACTGTACAGCATGTACAACCTCGTGGGCAACTAAGGCATCGACTTGACCCCAACCATCATCATTTTTATCTAAAATATTACCAATTTGTTGTAAATTTAATCGAAGCGTTAGCGTATTTCCGCCATCTGACGTACCCATTGTCGCAGCTGCACCAGTAGGCGATTCAAAGAATTCTACATTCATTGTCTTAGGTGCACCATATCCAGTTGTAACACCTAGATAAGTATTTATTGTAGATAGAGCATCATCAATCCAAAATTCTAATTTATCCTTAATATCTGGAATTAAAGTTGCGCTAGTTCCTGAAACAGACCCCTTATTCAATAGTTTTTTTGTATTAAATTCTGTACTATTTGCTGTTTGTGTTATCTGTTCCTTTAATTGTTTAATTTCATCATTTAGATTTTGTCGATCCTCATCTGTTAATGTATCAGTTGCTGCTTGGACAGCTAGTTCTCTACCTCGTTGCAACATTTCATGAATTACAGCTGCCCCACCTTCTGCAGTTTGTATCATTGAGATGCCATCGTTCGCATTACGAGATGCCTGTTCTAATCCTCTAATTTGACCTCTCATTTTTTCCGAAATCGCAAGTCCTGCTGCATCATCTCCAGCACGATTAATCCGTAGTCCCGAAGATAACTTTTCTATGGACTTAGATTGAGAGTTATTAGCATAATTTAACTGCCTATGTGTGTTCAGCGCTGTGATATTATGGTTTATTCTCATTTTTTTCCTCCTTTATGTGTTTATCGGTATTTTGCTATGAAATTTTGATACCTAAATTAGTAAAAAATAATCATGGTTAAGAACACAATTGTCATTTGAATGGTTGCCTTCACATTTTGCATGCTATTATCATCAAAAAAATATAAATTCAATAATGTTTTTTCCATTACCAATTTCACTTTACAGTATCAATAAAATTTTCTAAGGTTTATAATTTGCCCTTTTAAAAATATAACAATAATCTTAAAATAAAAATAGAGACCCTAGAATTGCTAGAGCGTTTAATGTAATAAAAATTTACATAATAATCAATTACATAGAGGTCCATTGGCACTAAATCAGAATCAACGAATTGAATTTACTCATCACGATATTGTTACTTCACAAGAATACTTCCTCTCTTGTATTTGCAACAAAAGTAGAGTTCTTGACAATATCTTCTATACATCTATAATAAACTGCATTTATTTTCTTCCTTAAATAGAAAAACTTCTACTCAATTCTAGTAGTCAAAGAATCAACTTACATTCTTTAAATATAATATATGTCCGAGTATTAGATTATTAATGATTATGTATTTTTAGCGGCTAAGACTCTTTGTGCAAAAGGTCTAGTTGCTTGTAGATAGCTTTCGAGGCGCAATTTCCTTTTTTCGTTTTACCACTAAAAAGAGAAACACCACAATCTTAATTCACTATAGATTGCAGTTGTTTCTCTAGAAAAAGAATGTCCTGTTTCAATGTATTAAGTTGATTATTTAATCTATTAAGCACCATTGGCATTACTTCATGATCACGAGCGTACATTGCTATTTCCTTCATTTCGTAAAGCTTGTTCTCAATTTCCTCTAAGATTCTATCCTGGCTTTTACACCATTCAAGCTGTTTTTCCAGAAAAAATTGATACTCTTGATTATTTTTATTCATTTTAATCCCCTAAATATGGTTCTTAGTCAAATGTTGGGGTGATGTGTTCTTGCACGTCACCCTTGTTAACCTAAATGAACCCCGATTTCTTTATATAAATCATTTAATAAAATCTTTGCTTTAAAATGCTTAAAACTTCTAAAACCATAAGCATTTCGTTTCATTACCTTCGATTTATTATTAATGCCTTCTAGAAATCCA
>NZ_RBZN01000087.1 GCF_003628435.1 Ureibacillus endophyticus
ACCGAACTGCTCCACCCCGCGATAATGTTATTGTTAGAAATATAATAAAAACTTACGCATTAACTATTATCGAACCGTCACGATTTCGTTTAGTAAATTCAAGAAGCTTGCGAAATCGTTAGGCTGAAGTTTTGCTACGAAGATTATTCGTTCGTGCTCCACCCCGCGATAATATTATTAATTTACTTACACTTCATTGTACCATATAAAGAATGGCGGAGGAAGAGGGATTCGAACCCCCGCGCGGTTTAACCCGCCTGTCGGTTTTCAAGACCGATCCCTTCAGCCGGACTTGGGTATTCCTCCGTGTTATGACGATTGGTGGACCTTGCAGGACTCGAACCTGCGACCGGACGGTTATGAGCCGTCTGCTCTAACCAACTGAGCTAAAGGTCCTAAAGATGGCGGCAGAGGGGATCGAACCCCCGACCTTACGGGTATGAACCGTACGCTCTAGCCAGCTGAGCTACGCCGCCAAATTATTAATTTATTTGGTGGAGCCTAGCGGGATCGAACCGCTGACCTCCTGCGTGCAAGGCAGGCGCTCTCCCAGCTGAGCTAAGGCCCCAAATAAAAATTTTATATTATGATTTGCAAAATGGTGCCGAGGACCGGAATCGAACCGGTACGGTAGTCACCTACCGCAGGATTTTAAGTCCTGTGCGTCTGCCAGTTCCGCCACCCCGGCACATTTGGAGCGGAAGACGGGGTTCGAACCCGCGACCCCCACCTTGGCAAGGTGGTGTTCTACCACTGAACTACTTCCGCATGTGCTTAAAATTATAATTTATTTAAATGGTGCGGGTGAAGGGAGTCGAACCCCCACGCCTTGCGGCGCTAGATCCTAAGTCTAGTGCGTCTGCCAATTCCGCCACACCCGCAATATAAAACTGGTGAGCCATGAAGGACTTGAACCTTCGACCCTCTGATTAAAAGTCAGATGCTCTACCACTGAGCTAATGGCTCTAAATAATGGTGCCGGCGATAGGAGTCGAACCCACGACCTACTGATTACAAGTCAGTTGCTCTACCAACTGAGCTACACCGGCATAATATGGTGGAGGATGACGGGCTCGAACCGCCGACCCCCTGCTTGTAAGGCAGGTGCTCTCCCAGCTGAGCTAATCCTCCTGGGTATATAAGCGAAGCAACGTCCTACTCTCACAGGGGGAAGCCCCCAACTACCATCGGCGCTAAAGAGCTTAACTTCCGTGTTCGGTATGGGAACGGGTGTGACCTCTTTGCCATCATCACTTCACTTATTTATTCACTTTTTCAAAAGCAACTCTTATATAATATCATTACTTTCGAAATTAGTCAATTACTTTTTATATCGTTATCGTTGAAAAACTTATCCTCAACTTAGAACTTTACTCTTAAAAGTTTTGTTTGTCGTTAAGGACAAGTAATAATATACATCAGATTAAATGCTTAATCAAGTACTTTTTTCAAAAAACCTTTTAAAATTTTCAAATCTATTATAAACAGCATAATACCTATTATAACTGTTACTCCACCTATAATTTGTGTAGTCATCAACTTTTCTGAAAAAATAAAATAAGCAAGGATAGAAGCACCGATAGGTTCAAATAACACAGCTACCGAAATAACATTAGTACTTACCCATTTAACTGCCCAATTGAAAATAGTATGACCAAGAAGGTTCGGAATAATAGCTAAAAGCAAGAACCAAACCCAATCCATTGTCGGATATGGACCAAAAGATTCCCCTGTTATTAATACGTAAAAGAATAAACAAACCGTACTTATCGAATAAACAACCATTGTATAAGTAATGAGGGAAATACGTTTTCGTACATCTTGTCCAAATAGTAAATAACCTGTAATTAATGCACATGCAATTAAAGCGAGGATATCTCCATATAATGCACTACCACTTACTCTAAAATCTCCCCAGCTAATCAAGAAACTTCCTAAAACCGCAATCGCTCCAGAAGCAATTGTTTTTATTGTAATTTTCTCTTTAAAAAATAGATATGTTCCAATAAAAGCAAATAAAGGTTGTAATGTTACGAGAACAGTTGAACTTGCTACTGATGTGTAATTTAGTGATTCAAACCATAGAATAAAATGAAATGCTAAAAAGATTCCTGCTACGGAAGAAAAGAGCCAATCTTTTTTTGAAAGTATTTTAATTTCATTTACATATTTCGAAAAAAATAAGGGACTCATAATTAGTATAGAAAATAACATTCTATAAAACGCAATAACACTACTATGCGCTTCCGTTAATTTAACAATAATTGCAGATAAAGAAATTGAGATAACACCAATAAGAATAGGTATATATGGGTGTATTTTAGGTTTTTCCATTTTTTTATAACCCCATTATATTATTTTTGCTATATTTATAAAATAGTATATATATTTCTATTTTGTCACAAATAGGCAGTGGAATTCAATCATTAAAAAGGGGGTACAACAACAATTGAATATTACTATACTTAATGAACCATTCTCATATGAAGTGGTTATTAAACTTGTGATTGCTGCTACTTTGAGCTTAATTATAGGGATTGAACGGGAACTGAAAAAGAAACCTGTTGGATTAAAAACTAGCTTAGTAATTGCGACATTCAGTTGTTTACTTACAATCATTTCAATTGAAGCAGCGTATAGTACTCCTCCTCGGGATGATATTAATATTACAATGGATCCACTACGTTTAGCAGCACAAATTGTCAGTGGTATTGGATTTTTAGGTGCTGGTGTCATATTACGAAAAGGAAACGATAGTATCACAGGCTTAACTACTGCCGCGATGATATGGGGTGCTGCAGGAATTGGAATCGCAGTCGGAGCTGGTTTTTATATCGAGGCTTTTGCAACAGTTGTGATTGTTGTAATCGGAATTGAATTGATTGCACCATTCTTGTCCAAAATAGGTCCAAAACGTTTACGCATGAAAGAACTATCGTTAAGGGCAAGATTGTCAAAGGAAGAAAATATTCAAAACCTCCTTACTTTTATGAAGCAAAATGAAATGTACATTGAACATATACGTATTAAAGATATACCCGTATCAACAGAACAGGTCTTATTTGAAGTTGATATTAAATTTTCCACATTATATAAAAAAGATACTATTTCAATTTACACTACTTTGCACACACTACCTTATGTACACAAAATTGAGATAGAAAACTTAGGATAAAATTGGAGGAACAAACATGGGCGAAATATTTAAACTAATAAAGGGTGGAAATAAACCCTCTCTTATAGCAGCACTTGTTAACTTATTTTTAGGAATAATTAAAGGTGTTGCCTATTTTTTTACAGGTAACGTAGCAATGTTCGCAGAGATGATGCACTCCCTTGGTGATGCTGCAAACCAATTCTTCGTCTTTATTGGCTCGGCTTTATCGAAAAAAGCCCCTACTGCAAAATTCCCCAATGGTTTTGGGCGTGTTGTAAACCTTGTTTGTTTAGGTGCAGTTTTAATTGTGGCAATCCTGTCATATGAAACAATAAAAGAAGGATGGCATCATTTTATTCATCCAACTGAAGATTCTGGAGGCGTACTGATCGCTCTTGGAGTGTTGTCAATAGGTATTATATTAGAAGGAACTGTATTGCATAAAGCGGCACAAGAAGTACTGCATGAAGTGGGAGTTGAGAATAAGGGTTTCTTAGCCGTACCAAAGTCTGTTGCGTATTTAAATCGAGCAAAGCCTGCTACGAAACTTGTTTGGATGGAAGACTTAGTAGCAACATCCGGTAACATCCTTGCCTTTCTAGCGATTGTCATTGCCTATTTTACAGGTTGGTCAGCATTAGAAGGTTTAGTTTCCATGATTATCGGAATAATGATGTTCTATGTAGTTGGTAGAGTATTTCTTGATAATGCTCGTGGTGTCATTGGGGAAACTGATGAAGAAATGCAAATTCATATAGGTAACTTAGTGATGGAAGATCCACACGTAACGGATATCCGTCGATTAGAAGTAATTAAAGAAGGAGAATTTCTTCATGTAACAGTTGTTGCAGAAACAGACCCTAATCTCTCCCTAGCCTTTTTAGATGATGTTCGAGATCATTTAGTCGAAATGATTATGAGTCAAAAAGGGGTTACGAAAGTTTCACTATTATTTGATGAAGAAGATGAAGTTACTAATTGGGAACATCATTTAGCAGAAAAGAAACAGGATTCTAATGAGTAAGGAAATTAATTATGAATAGCTGAACAAATAAAAAAGCAATCATGGTGAACTGCACCCCAATTGTTAGACACAATCTAACAATTGGAGGTGTAGTTTTTTTATGACTAAATTTACTAGTGATATCAAGTTAGCTATAGTTCAGGGGTTTAATCCACATATGATTTCA
>NZ_RBZN01000088.1 GCF_003628435.1 Ureibacillus endophyticus
TTGGATTTGGATGGTTTACTACCGCCCAACCATTATAAAGGCTTTTTTTGTGCGAAGAATATATTTCAGAAAATTCAGTTTTAATAAAGGTGTCAAATTATTTTAATGCGACGCTAATGATATTTTTTAAAAGAAAAATTCCACTCTATTGTGATGAGAGGAATTTTTTTTATAATTTTTTTAAAATAGTTTCGATTTTTCGTTGTACTTGATTTTTCAAGTCTTCACTTTGATAAATAAACGGTAGAACCTCACCTCTACATAAGAAGGTATATAAACATTTCTCATCACTAATTCGTTGATATGTTTCTTTCTTGATACCTTCTTTATAAAGCTTTTTTGAGGTTTGTTTAAATTCTTCTGTAAGGCTTTCTAAAAACGCATCCATTAAAGGCAAATAAGATCTTTTAAACTGAAATGAATTAAATAGCTTTTTATCATGTTCAATCGATTTTATAGCTAATTCTAAAATTACATAAGTATGAATCATTAATTTTATACCATTTCTCAATGACATAGACACACTTCCTTTGTCACTCCTATCGACTAGTCAATCGCAATAAACGCAACACCAAAAATAGATTGAAATGGAAATTGTCGACCATCCTCTAAATAAAGCAATGCATTATTTACGTTTAGTTTTGCAATTTTCCCCGTTACTTTGAAAATCTCTTTTTCTTTCCAAATACTTAATTCCACTTCAATCTTATTTGTATAAGCAATTCCTAATTGTTCACTTAACTCTTGTAATGCCCATTCGTCTAGTTCTGGCTTTTTTACATATTGATCCTTTTCATGCCATTCACGTAATAGTTTTACGTGCTCCGGCAGCATCATTGCATTCCATTTAATATTCCCACGATCTCGAATCATGTTATCACCTCGCAATAAATCCTTATTGATAAACTATTTCTTATGACCACCAACTAATTGAGCACGGGCAACGGCAGTACCAGCCTCTGTATAAGAAACCGCGCGCAAAATAGCTGTCGATCCATGTTTCGCGCGTAAATAGTCCATTGTCGCCCCCAGCTTGCGTCTCCTCCACTTCTTATCATCAAATAAACTAAGCTGCATCGAATTTTCAGATTCTAACTTTGAAATACTAATGGTAATTTGTCTTACAGGGCGCTCTGCATAATATTCATCCAATAGTTCTCTACACACTTTGTAAACTTTCATTGTATCGTTTGTCGGTTCATCGATTGTTCGTGCGCGATAAAAACCTCCCCCAAAAGCATCCCTACTATAGTTGATACCAAGAGAAATTGTTCTACCTACTTGGTAAGCTTCTCTTGCTCTTCTTGCCACATCTTCACACATTTCTAAAATGACGGCTAAAATTTCACTACGGCTCCGGTAATCTCGCATCAGCATTTGGCCTTTTCCAAAACTAATTTGTCCTTCTGCAAGTGGGGCACCGAGAGGAGATAAATCAATTCCCCACGCATGATAATAGAGTTGATTGCCCATAATACCAAAACGCTTTTCTAACATTTTTAAATCTGTTCGGGCTAAATCCCCAACTGTATAAATGCCCATATTATTTAATGTTTTTTGTGTCCGCCGCCCAATTCCCCACATTTCAGAAAGCGGTGCAACTGACCAAAGCTTGTCGGGAATGTCATCATAGGTCCATTTGGCGAAACCATCTTTTTTTGCCTCCAAATCTAACGCAAGCTTTGACATAAGCATGTTCGGTCCCATTCCTATCGCACTCGGTATTTGAAATTGATTGTAAATGCAGTGTTGAATGTATTTGGCTGTTTCTTCAGGTGAACCCCATAGCTTTTCCGTCCCTGTTAGATCAACAAAGCTTTCATCAATGCTATAAACGTGAATTGCTTCTTTCGGCACAAATTGATTAATTAAATTTGTAATTTCCATAGACATTCGTACAAAAAACTCCATTTTCGGCTCGAATAATTTAATGTCAGGATGTTTTGGAATTTCAAAAAGACGGGATCCTGTTTTAATACCAAAACGTTTTTTCATTGGCGGTGATGCGGCGAGTACGACACTCCCTTTTTGTTTAAAGTTCCCTACAACAGCAATTGGAACTTCGAAGGGATCTAGATTTTCTAACATTGCCATACAACTTGCATAAAAACAGCGCATATCAATACACATAATTGGCTTGTTTGGTGCATTTTTATAGATGCCGTGTTGTTCTGTATGCTTTGTACTGACGTTTAGTGCATTCTCGTTCATTACAACACCTCCAATTTACAATGTATTATATGCGAACGTTTGTTCTTTAATTCATTCTAAAATGAGACAGTTGAGACGACAAGAGGTGTTTTCTGGGGATTTTGGACGAAAAATTGATGAAAGCTGTGAAGAAAAATCCTTCAGCATGAAAAAAAGCTCCGCAATCAGAGATGATACGAAGCTTAAAATGAGTTCTATTCAATAATTTCCGTAAAGAAACATGTTTTCATATGGTTAATAAATGTTTCACCTAAGTCAGTGAAAGTAGCTGCACCCTTTTTATGAATTGTAGTTTTAAAGCCTTCAGCATCTGCACCGGCAACCGTTAAAAAATCACAAATATCCGTGCATACTCCAACAACATGAACTTTTTCAACATCTAATGCTCTTAACTTTTCAGCTAAGCCTGTATTGAAGAAGGCGTTGTAATTTGTTTTTGGTTGGACGAGTACATTCGGATTAGCTTCATGTTCGTTCAACCAGGTAAATAAATCACCGTAAAGCTGCTGCCCTTTAGTGCCTACAATGTTATGCGGTGGCCATAACTCAAAATGTTCATCATTTTCTTCATGAGCATCCATCGCCACTACAACAACTTGCCCATCGTTTAAAAATTTATTTGCCTGCTCCACAATATATGGAACAATTTCTTGCGCTGGCTTACCTGCTGTTAAACTACCATCATCAGCAACAAAATCATTGCTCATATCCACAATAATTAATGCTTCTTTTCCCAATTTAGTATCCCCCTACCATTTTTTACTTAACATTATAAATGAATTCTATAAGTATAGTTCCATAAAGGATACAAATCTTTTTCATAAATATAATCAAATTTGAAATTAAACGGGTAGATTCAAAGATTCTTCAGCTAATTTACCAACTACTAATCATAAAATACCTTCTATTAAGTGACATTCTCTTATATTTTATAATGTTTTTGTATAAAACAAAAACCCCCCAAAGCCGCTTTATGCTGCTCCAGAGAGTCTTGTTAATAGAATATGTGAAAGATTATCAATTGTTGCCAATAATTTTAAAAATATTTTGTAAATTTCAAATTATAGTTTCAAAATTCCTGTTTCTTCTATTATATAGATTATCCTTACACGTCCTCAACAACACCCGTATAGAGTGAAGGACGACGATCATCATAGACAGGGATGCGGCTGCGCACTTCTTCTACTTTAGAGAAATCTACATCAATGATGGCAAGTTCCTCATCTTCAGCACCTACCCATAACACTTCACCCCATGGCTCAATAACCATTGATTGGCCGTTAAAGTTATCCGGATTGCGCGAAATTCGGTTTACAGCGATGACAAAACATTGATTTTCAATGGCACGTGCTTGCAATAACGTTTTCCAATGATCGATGCGCGGTGTTGGCCATTGTGCAGAGACGAATAACACATTTGCACCAGCTAATGCGTGGGCACGAAGCCACTCTGGGAAACGAATATCATAACAAATAACTCCCCCCGCTTCGATTTCACCCAATGCAAAACGATTCATACTATCGCCTGCTTCTAAATATTTTTCTTCATCCATAAGTCGGAATAAATGAACTTTGCTATATTCGCTTACTAATTCGCCCTCACGATTATATACATACATTGTATTGTAAAATTTGCCGTCTCTTTCTGTTGCAACCGACCCACCAACAATATGTATATTTAGTTCACTTGATAATTTTTGTAAGAAGGCTTTCGTGCGTTCCCCATGGCGGTCCGCAAGCTCTGATAATTTTTCTAACGCATAACCTGTATTCCACATTTCAGGAAGTACAACAATTTCCGATCCCTTACTTGCAGCTTCTCGAATTAAATTTTCTGCCCGCTCAAAATTTTCTTCTACTTTCCCAAATCCAACATTCATTTGAATACATCCAATTTTCATATCAATACCCCCTAGACAATCCTCGTATTGTCAAAACTTATATATATAAATCGCTAATAATCGTTGGTTTTATAGTCTTTTACGCAAAAAAACTTGCCACCCCCTGGATTTTGGTGTTAGTTGAGGTTACCACACACAAAACT
>NZ_RBZN01000089.1 GCF_003628435.1 Ureibacillus endophyticus
TTTTGGATTTGGATCGGTTACTACCTCCAACCATTATAAGGGATTTTTTTATGCATATATGTTGTTACAGAAAATTCAGATTATAATATTGCGCCAAATTATTTTAATGCGACGCTAGTGTGTTATCCTAAATGTTTTAAATTCCTTTTCTTTCAACTCCACCACGGACTTTTTCCCATCTTTGAACACAATTACTACAGTGTAAATTCCTTTCTTCCTTGCAGTAAAAGCTGCTGCTAATCCTATAGGACCTAACAATACTGCACCTGCTCCACCACGCAAGGCTGCACTAGAAACACTTGTTTTCGATTCCTCAGTTATAACCTCGTATGTTTCTACTGTATTTTCATTTAGAATTACTGTATTTTTAAACAATTTATTCAAACTGATATTAATGCCATTATTAATTACTGTATACCCTAAATAATCACCTTTAATTACCGTATTAGACATAGACATATCCCCTTTATACGTTCTATTAGGGATAATATATCAAACTAGCTTTTATTTACAAATAGCTTTCTTTTTCAGTCCTTTTTCTTTTATAACATCACTTAATTCTGTGCCATTATTCACTTTATCTTTTATATCAGCAATATCATCGCTGGTTACATCAAAATAACCCTTTTTATCTTGTTGTTCTTTTACTTCATTAAGAATCGTTCTTAAATCTTTCCCCTCGGTACTGATGCCGTGAGATTTCGCTAAGTAATCTAAAACAGCTTGTTTTAATCCATTCCGCTCTAACATATCTTCGCGAAAGGAATAAAGTTCACTTTTGATTTGTAAATCGTTAATTGCTCTCTTACGTTTTGTATAAATAACTACACCAGTTAATTTATGAGCGACACGCATTACTAACATGTCGCCTATTTTATTGGCAAGAAGAGCATAATCATCTTCAATTTTACTAAATATCATCTGCATCAGCTGCCTCAGCCATACAACTTGCGGCCTCTTCCATTTTTTCTGCAAATCGATCAATAATACCGTCGATATCCATTTCACTATTGATGTAGTTTTCGTTTTTCATATCTACTTTTATTTCATTCGTAATACGGTTTATAGCCGTACCCTCTGCTATATCTCTTAAATAAGCTAGATCTTCTGTCGCCATATCTACACTATCAGCAAGTTTTTTTGTATTGCCTGCCGTATCTTTACCAGCACTATTCCCTGCATCAACTGAATCCATTAGGCTCTTCATAAGAGCTTCTTGTTCTTTCATCCAACTATCATTTACTTGATACTTATCTGCTCCAAGATTGAATAAATCAGCTCCCCAATTATAACCGGTGTTCCAGGAATCACTATAGTTCATATATTCCATTTTCGCTACTTCCTTATAACCTTCCGGTGCTTCACCAAGCCAATTATCCAAGGCACCTCTAATGGTTTTTAAATCGCTTGTAAATGATGTGCGATAGTTAAATTCATCTGCTTGTTGAAGTCCAATTTTCGAACTAATTTCAGCGGGTAATAACCCTACAAACCAATTCCATGCTTTTATCGCTCCGTTTACTGCCCAAATAAATGCATTTACAAAGTTTGTTGCAAATCCATCCCAGCCATCAGCCATAGAAAGCGCTGAATCTATAAAATTAGTAGCTAAATTGTAGAATAGCTTTCGCATAGCATAAGTTTTATGTTCCCCTACGTTTATGAAGAACTCCCAAAACGCTGAGAAGATATTCCATAAATTCGCTACAATGTTGTAGATGTGCGCATATAAAAGCATAAACACTCCTGCAATAATTCCTGTCGCGCTAATAGAAGTGCCAGCAAAATGGTTCACTGCAGCAACCGCTAAATATAATATTCCTATTAATGCAATTATCGCTAAAACGATGATAAACACAGGATTCGCCATTAAAGCTGCATTCAATCCCCATTGTGCCGCAGTAAGACCCATGGTTGCTTGTACACCAGCCCAGCTTGAAGCGGTCATCAATCCTAAAGCTAAAGTTTTTGCACCGGTCCATATTGTTGTTGCTATAGTGGCGGCTTTAGCTAATAATAAAGCTCCCACATAAGCTCCTAAAGCCCCTGTTACAACACCTAATATTGGAGCAATTAATCCCCAATTATCGTAAATAAATGCTCCTGTATCAGCCATCATATTTAGTGCAACTAACGCTACTGTCGCCATGGTCATTAATGAGGTGGTGGTATCCTCTATAAAATTATCCATCCTATCACTATTAGCAATATCACTTAATTTCTGTAACACAGGTTCCATTGAGTTAATAGCGCTATTTTTCATCGAGGTCCATAACTGGCCCCAGGTTACTGGCATAGACTCAAATGCTGCATTCGTCTCTGCAGCTGCGTAAAACATTGCATTTTTAATAATTTCAGCGGTTATCACACCCTCGGATGCTAGTTCTTTAATGTTGCTTGCATCTATGTTATAAACATCTTCCAAGTACTTTTGAATATTTGCCACAATCGGTTGAGCATTATCGAGTATTGCATTTAATTCTTCACCTTGAAGTCTACCTGCTGCCATTGCTTGTGTTAATTGCAACATTACAGAATTAATACCCTCTATAGATGTACCTGCGATTGAAAATGTCTTATTGATCTGTTCAGCGAAAGCAACAATTTCAGCATTATTATTATTAAAGGCAGCTCTTGCTTGCATACCTAATTTACCAACCATATCTGCAGTCGCTTGATATGAAGCGTAAGTACGTTGAGCAGAATCATATATCATTTTCTGCAATTCATTAGTCGTTATTAAATTATCGTTTATTAACTCCAGCCGCGCATTCGTATTAGTCATTTCATCAGATAATCCAATAAGCCCTTGCGCGGATTGAAAGGAAAGATACGCCCCTGCTATGGCTCCGATTTTTCCAAGTAATCCGTTTGCAATACCGGTACTTTCTCGCAATTCTCCGTTGAAATTATCTTGTGCAAGTTCAGCTTTCCGAATTTCATCATCCATCCTATTTAAACTAGCTTCTACTTGTTGCAACTCTCTTTGCGCAGCTTCTAATGCAGCTACATCAACCGCCTGACCAGTTGCATCATGTAAAGTATGAAAACTATCAATGACCGTAGACATTGCCATATTCATAGCACGAAATTGTTGTGACATCATGTCATTCACCATGATATTTGTACGTATAGTCGCCATCGTAATCCCCTCCCTTCTACAAATTCAATGTTTTTAATTTATTTTTAGCTATGTTAAGATCCAGTAACATTCGTTCTTTTATTTGAGGTAAAGGCGTTTTCTTGATTGTCTTTTCAAGATTTTTTATACTTGCTTTTAATATCGAGACTTTTCCTTTAATAGACCTTTTTAATTCTAGATACTTTAAAAACCCTTCTTCATAACTCTCATTCACTTTCAACTCTTTTAGCCGAGTTAATTCCATTTCTAAAATCTCTAATACACGGTTTGATGACTCAACGAAGCTATTTACATCTTCTACAATCTTTTTAATAACTTCAAATTGATTATTGATCGCTTGCTTTTGTGCTTCATTCATAGATCCACCTCCTTTCTAATATGAGAAATAAAAAAAGGACAACAAACAGAATGAGACACCTTGTCCCAAACACATTTGTTGTCCTCGGTTTTTCCGATAGACTAATATTCTTTTTACTACTCCTAATTATACCTCAAAACAATATAGATTCATTGTTGTTTATTCGCAAAACCTTATTATTCTGAGTGATGACTTCTAGTGTTCCGAATGGATTTAAAGGCTGTAACATTACCTTTTTTTCCGATACAACTACTACACAAGGTTGTTTTAATTCTTCAGCTGATATATACAAAGCGCCATTCGCATCAATTTTTAATGGTTTCATAAATTTCCCCCTAGCTCTTGTTCCGTATTGTCAAAACTTATATATATAAATCGCTAATAATCGTTGGTTTTACAGTCTTTTATGCAAAAAAACTTGCCACCCCCTGAATTTTGATGTTAGTTGAGGTTACCACACCACACAA
>NZ_RBZN01000008.1 GCF_003628435.1 Ureibacillus endophyticus
CTCCACACTTCGATTTATTACTATGATATCGAGCTTGAGCCTCTTCAGGAGAACAATTTAGATGTCGTCGTAACTCTCTTGAAATTGTAGATGGACTTCTCTTGAGAAATTCTGCAATTTGGCGAATAGAATAACCTAACTCAAAGTAAGTTTCTATTTTTGAACGTTCAGATATGGTAAGATGAGTATAGCTCATAACGATTCCTCCTCTGATGTTTGTGTGGTAACTAACATTTTATACGAGGTCGTTGTGGGCTTCTTCTATTTTGACTTACAGGTGTTGCACTTAATATTACAATCCGTCAATAAAAATAAACGTTGGAACGTGGTGTTGTCGTAACAAGTGCCAAACGGTTTCTGTATGCCCTTCAATGCCATCTACTGCACTAATTATTAAAATGGCATAATCCATCACACTGATGGCACGTTCCATTTCAGGGGAGAAGTCGACATGTCCTGGTGTATCAATTAAAGTATAAGTATCGCCATTAAAGTGGATGCGTCCTTGCTCAGCAAAAATGGTAATCCCCCGTCTCCGCTCAATACTATGATTATCTAAATAAGCATCTTTGTGATCCACTCGTCCTCGTTCTTTAATACTTTGTGTATGGTAAAGGAGCTGCTCTGAAAAGGTAGTTTTACCAGCATCGACATGAGCAAGTACCCCAATCGTTTTAAACATAAAAATCCTCATTTCTTCTATTTCATATAGTTTATTGTAACAAGGATTCCATATGTGGGAAATCAACAAGTTAGTAGACATAATATAATTATCTATTAATCTTCAAATTAAAATATATACAAAACGAAACGTATCGTTTTATAATTGAGTAAACTTTCCAATTTTGAGAGGATACCATAATGAAAATTTCCAAATTAGAAACAGGAATTGGTGCAGTACAATGGTTTATTTTTTTACTCGCCAATTGTTTAACCATCCCGATTATTGTTGGGCAATTGTTTCAACTTTCACCAGAAGACATCTCCGGGTTAATGCAAAGAACATTTTTTATTGTTGGCCTCTCTAGTTTATTATCCGGGTATTTCGGACACCGCCTCCCTATTTCAGATGGCCCTGCCGGTATTTGGCTTGCGGTCTTCACTTTAATGGGGCAAGTGGCAATGATTGAGGGGATAACAAACCTCAGCAATTCTTTACAGTTATTAGAAGGTTCGATGTTACTAGCGGGAATCATTTTATTGATAGTTAGCATTACCGGTTGGATGGAAAAATTACTTTCCTACTTTACACCATTAGTCAATGGCGTTTACTTAACTATCCTTGGTTTTCAATTATGCGGGATATTTTTAGAAGGAATGTTTGATGTAAAACCAACGTCAATATCAATCGAAATGGGCGTAGTTCTTCTTTCGTTCAGTACGTTTCTCCTTGTTCTTTATCTTGGTGTTTGGGGAAAAGGTTGGTTAAAAAGTTATGCGGTACTCATTGGCATTGTGATTGGTTCTATATTTTTTGTTATTTTTTATGGGTCTCATCCATTTCCGAAAAAAGACGCAATTTTTTCCTTACCAGAAGTTTTTGCTTGGGGAACCCCTAAAATCGATGGGAGTATGATTGTTTCGGCAATACTCGTAGCCATCGTGTTAATCTTAAGTATTATTGCAAGTATCGCAGCAATGAAACATGTATTAAGTATGCAAAGTGCAAATGGTACTCGTAAGGAAGGGACTCTAAAAAGTTCCGGTTTGATTAGCGGAGTTAACACTATCCTTTCAGCTGTTTTCTCTGTGGTCGGGGTTGTTCCTTATACAGTAACGGCCAGTTTTGTTCAATTAACAGGACAAAAACGTATGAAACCTTATTTTATTGCGAGTTTCTTGCTGGCATTTATCGCATTCTTCCCTGCAATCTATTCGTTTTTTGCAATGTTACCTGGCCCGATTGCAAATGGTGCTATGCTTGCTTCCTATACAACGATGGCGGGAATTGGTATAAGTACGGTATTAAAAGAACCCCTCGATCAAAGACGACTAACGATTTTGAGTATTTCTTTATCTTTAGGAATTGGTGTCATGTTTTTACCGGAAGTTGTCATTTCAGCATTTCCTGGAGTTTTACAATATGTAATTAGCAATGGCGTGATGGTAGGATTACTAACTGCTCTAATTTTTGAACACGTTTGGAAGACGAGTGAGGTGTGAAGATGAGAGTTGGAAGACCGCGAAGTGAAGCAGCCAAAAAAGCGATATTACAAGCAATTATTCAATTACTAGAAGAAACTTCCTATTCTGATTTAACAATTGAATCCATCGCGAATGTTGCTGGCGTAGGAAAAGCAACTATTTATCGTTGGTGGACTCATAAAACCTTTTTAGTACTGGATGCCTTTTTATTAACGGTGGAAACAAATTTAAAATTCCATGAAAATACAACATTCCGAGAAAATTTTAGACAACATTTAAACACCCTTTCAGCCATGCTAAACAGTTCTTTAGGGCGAACGATTGTCTCATTAGTTGCTGAAAGTGGAGCCGATTCCGAATTAGCGAACAAATTTACTTCGGAATATTTAAAACCTCGCCGAGAGCAATCACGGAAGCTGTTACAAGCAGCAATTGACAATGGTGAAATACAACCCTCTATCAATTTAGATATTGTCTTAGATATGTTTTATGGTCCTGTTTACTTTCGAATATTAATTTATAAAAAGGATGTTGATTCTACTTATATCGACTCTTTAATTGAGCAAGTGATGAAAGGAATCACTTCAATGAACTAAGAACTTGTTGTATCGGGGTTTTCCCTGATACAATTTTTATTGTTTTACGAATGGTTGCGTCATTCTCTAAACAAGCTAAAATAAATTGTGCAATATCTTCTTTTGAAGTTTCTTTATTCTTAACATTAGAACCAATCTCAACTAACCCAGTGCCCTTTTTATCAACAAGAGTTCCAGCTTTAATAATCGTAAAATGACTTCCCGATAACTTTAGCCATTTTTCAATATAATATTTTTTCACGAAAGTTGATCGAAAATAAAGTGGTAATGCTTGGGTTTCAAACGTACTAACATAAATGATTCGTGAAACACCTGCATAGATTGCAGCATCCACCAGTTTTAACATTTCATCTATTTCAGTCAGTGTCTCCTTGTTCTTTTCATCAAGGCTACCAGTAATTACAAGGGCATCAATATTTCTGAGCTGCTTTAGAATTTTTGTCAATTTTTGGTTCAGGTCAAATGTTAATGTTTCAACCCCCATATCAGTAAAATACGCCTTTTGCACAGCATTATTGACTAAAGCAACAGCCGAATAATCGTTGCTTTCAACTATGTATTTAATCAAGTACCTCCCTAATTGACCATTTGCACCAACAATGAGAATGTTCAATTGCCGCACAACCTTTCTGTCATTTTAAAAAGGGCTGTGTTAACTCTTTAACACAGCCAGGAATCATTTAAGTCAGAGGTTCGTTTTTCATTCTTTGAATTTGATGTTTACGACGCTCATTTTTTTCTTGTAAATTTTCTAACTCTTCTTCCCCAGCAAACTCCATGCTGATTTCGGCTTCACGCATATTATCCAATGTATTTTCAATCATTTCTTCTTTACTCACAAATTTTTTCGGTCTGCCAGCAATTTTTTGTGGGTTTTGTTTCATCCTAAAAACCTCCCTAAAATCATTTTCAAAATACAATTTTAGTTTGGTATTGTTTATAACATTTATACTTAAACAGAATTTTTTCGAGGGAAATGTGAATAATAAAGTGGCATAACTTTTGTGAGGAGGATTCATCAATGAATATTCAAAGAGCCCAAGAAATAACACAGTCCGGAGAAATTCCAAATATTATGTTTAATGGTAAACGAGTTTATATTCAACATGTAGATCCAGACAAAAAGACAGCTCGTATCTATCCCCTTGATGATCCTGAAAAAGAACAAGAAGTGTCGGTAACTGACTTAATTGAGCACTAAGAATTCAGGAGAAGGACTTTCAACATCCTTCTCCTTTTAAATCATTAAAATCTCTCGTATATCATCCACGGTTAAAGTTGCCTCTCCTGGTTCGACAATACTAGAAATCAAATCTTTCTTCTTATTTTGTAGCTCATTAATTTTTTCTTCGATAGTTCCCTTAGCAATCATTTTAATGACTTGCACTACATTCTTTTGCCCCATTCGATAAGCTCGATCGGTTGCTTGTTGTTCAACGGCAGGATTCCACCATAAATCATACAAAATAACTGTATCTGCCCCCGTAAGATTAAGCCCGGTACCTCCTGCTTTTAATGAAATCAAGAAAACATCTCGCTCCCCTTCATTAAATCGATGACAAAGTTCTACTCGTTCTTCTGAAGGAGTTTGTCCATCAAGATAAAAGTAGTTTTGCCCATTATTCGTTAATTCTCTCCCAATCATTTGAAGCATTTTTGTAAATTGGGAAAAAATTAAAACACGTCTACCGGACAATCGAGATTCTTCAAGGATTTGTAGGAGCTGTTCATATTTAGCAGAACTTCCTTGATAGCCATCTACAAACAGAGCTGGATGACAACAAACTTGTCGCAACCGTGTAATTCCAGCTAATATGCGAATGCGACTTTGCTGAAACGTATCTTGATTCAGGTGCTTCAACGCATCATATCGTAATCTTGATAACAGTGCGGCATACAGCTTTTTTTGCTCTACTTCAAGCTCTGATAAAACAATCGTTTCCTCTTTTCCAGGTAATTCCGTGAGCACATCATTTTTTGTTCGGCGAAGTAAAAAAGGTCGAACTCTCCGCGCAATATACTTTCGTGGCAAATAACTAAAATCCTCTAACTTTTGGAACAAATGTGGAAACACAACATGATAAATGGACCAAAGTTCTTCCAATGAATTTTCGATAGGCGTGCCAGTAAGCCCGAAACGGTTCGTAGCCTGTATACTTTTCACTACTTTAAAGGTCTGCGTCATTGGATTTTTAAAGTTTTGAGCTTCATCATAAAACACCGTATGGAAATTCTGCTTTTCATACCACTTACGATCTCGTCTAAGTAATGGATATGAAGTAATCACAACATCAATGTTCTCAAGTTCCTTTTGAAGTTGTTCCCGTTCATCCTTTTTCCCATCTATTATAATTGCTTGAAATTCGGGTGCAAATTTCGAAAGTTCACCGAGCCAGTTATAGGTTAAAGAAGATGGACAAACGATGAGTACTGGTTGTCCTGTTTTGCGAATGCTCTCAAGCTCTGAAACAATAAACGTAATACTTTGTAACGTTTTGCCAAGCCCCATATCATCAGCTAAAACGCCGCCAAATCCGTAATGAGCCAAAGCCTTCATCCATTTGTACCCATGTTTTTGATAATCCCTTAAAATCCCATTTAGGCTATCTGGTACTTCGAAATCCAGCGTTTCAGGATGAAGCAAGTTGTCAACAAAGTCCCGAAAAGACTGCTCTGCCGTAAAAACATCACTTTCTTCAATCAAATCCAAAAACTTTAAACTTTCCGTTATGGGCATGTTAAACATTGCCCAATAGTCTGTCTCTTGTTCAGGAATGGTATTTAAAAAACGATGAATTTCTTCCATTTCTTTCGTTTCTAACGATAAAAGTGAGCCATTTGGCAAACGGTAATATTTTTGTTTAAATTTTAATGCTTTTAATATTTCTTGGATTTGCTTATCTTTAATGCCATCCATTTCAAACTTAAATTCAAGCCAATCCGTCCGTTCTTTTTGAACCTTTACACGAATTTTAGGAAAAACATGTTCCTTTACAATCCGTGTCCGAACTGCAGTCGTCATGTAAATTTGTGTGAGCGGATGTAATTTTGGAAGAACATGATATAAAAAATAATATTCTAGTTCTTCATTTTGCATATAATAGCCGCCTTCTGTAATCGTAAAGCCACTTTCTTTCATGATTGAAAGAATTTCTTCTTCCTTCTTCAAATCTCTCAAAATCATTTGTGGAAATTCACGATTTTCCAACGGCTGAATCATAATATTTTCATAATGAAACTCAATACTTGCAAGCAAACGATTTTTTAAGCGATCCAAATACAATTTCGCAACAAGAGGTGTTTTCCCTATCTCAGCTTGAACCGCGCTCGATATTTGAAATTCCCCTATCCGATTTATTTTGGGAACCACATTAGTTAGAAAATACTCCAGTTGATTTTTTTCGATAACAAGTTGATCATTAGGAATCAATTTCACTAACTCTGTGAAACGTTCAAAATCCTCTTTTTGTAATATATATAAATTCCCGTACTGTAACACGCAGCCATAACTATGAAAAACGGTTAAAGCCTCATATCCCTTTACGCTCAAACAATAGTTTTCTTTTGTTTTATCAAGCTGAAACAAAATAGGAAGGGGGCCATCGATGACAGATATCGGCTGATGCTGAAGTGAAAAAATCGAAGTGTTTTTTATTAAAGGAAGCAAACGATCAAAGGAGGATGGCGGAATCATAACCACATAAGGATTTTCAAAGTCAATTTCATCCTTAATGATCTGATGTAATATTGATAATACTTCATCAACTTCCTTCGAAAAATAGTGAATCGTTGGGTCATATGTAAAATGTGAAGCAATGTGAAACACTTCTCTTTGTAACAATTCCCGTACATTAATAGCAAACCCATCAATGAACATCTCTAATGCAAAGAAAGTATCGTTCCCCTTACGAATCAGCCTCAATATAAACTGTCCATCTAATTGTTCCCTTGTCTCAAAAAATTGTTGATGTCCCCTTTTTTGTTTCGGTTTATTTTCAAAAAGAGACATAAATTGATTGGTTACATCATGTTGCTGTTCTTTTAAGGCAATTAACGTAGCTGCAACATGTTGACAAGCTTTTTTGAAAGTTAATAAGGATGAACAACTACAACTTGATTGGATATTCCCATTTTTGTTTTGTAATGTGACATGGAAATCCTCCACCCCATGAACAACCGATTCACAAAAATCCGTCTCATTTTTTAAGATCTGCACTTTGTTTCCACGAAAAAAAGAATCCCCTTTTTTATAGGAGACGGTACCACACAGTTCAATAATTCGTTTTTGAGTAATTGTTACTTCCATGAATTCCGCCCCCCTTCCATTTAATCGTGATTTAATGCAACAGCAGATTTAACTAATGAGGAAAAAATGTCTTTTTGAATATCTTGCAAACTGTTAATTTGTATATGTCTCATTAATTTTCCTGTACCTTGTAAAAAGTGACCCCACTCTTTATTTTTCAGTTCAATTCCTCGATGAAAACCTAAATTTACATGGGTTTTCGCCGGTTGGATATAACAGACAAGTCCGTTATATGTATAGTTTGGCATAGACCATTTAAATTCTTCCTTTAAATAAGGCGAAGAATCTAAAATGATTTTGCGTAATTCAACCGTAATCTCCTGTACTTCCTCAGGTAAATTATCGATGAACTGATCCACAATTTCAATTGTCCGTACTTTGTTTATCATTAAACTTCTCCTTTAGAAAGTAATTTCATTATATGAAAAAAGCGATTACTACCCATTGTAATCGCTTTTTAAGTTATTACCCAGTATATATCTTTATTTTTCTAAGAAAACTTTATTCTACTTTTTAGGTACAATGTTTGCTCAATACTATTAACATTAAAACAATCACACTTTCACAATACTACAATATTTGATTGTAATAAACAATTATTCATCTTAAAAAAAGCATTTCTCAAAACTGAAAAATGCTTTCGACTCTTATTGCAGTTCGATTTGTCCTGTAATATCGACACCCTTTAATGCTTGAGTGGCAAGACGATCTGCTTCATCGTTTTGTTTCCGTGGCACTAGCTCAAATTCTGGTGTAATGCCTAGGGACTTTAATTTTTCATCAATGCGATCCGCCCAACTTGCTAATTCCTTTTCATACGCTGGCCATTCCCCACTCATTTGATTTATGACTACCTGGGAATCACCAATAAACTTCACTTTTTGATGGTGAACATCTAATAAATCCAATTCCACAACGCTTAAATGTAATGCAGCATATTCTGCCTCGTTGTTCGAAACCAAACCTTGAGCTGGAGCGTTGCGGCGTAGTCTGTAGGATTTCCCATTTTGTTCGTAATAAATTACCACACCAAGGCCAGAAAAACTCGTTTGTATATCAAAACCACCGTCAAAATAAACACGTACATTATGCGGTTCTGTTTCCACTTCTTTAATATATTTCTTTAATTCCTTCGCCATCCACGTACTATCGTATTGGTCAATAAACGTTATATTTTTTACACGTCCGGTTTTTTCAAGATCTTCTGCAATCGCTAATGCATGAGCG
Source organism: Ureibacillus endophyticus (assembly GCF_003628435.1). Classification (GTDB taxonomy): domain Bacteria; phylum Bacillota; class Bacilli; order Bacillales_A; family Planococcaceae; genus Ureibacillus; species Ureibacillus endophyticus. The sequence goes on from NZ_RBZN01000008.1 coordinate 8,275, forward strand.
GGTGGCATCTCATCAGAGCGAAATACTGTTTCTACTCCATTTTTCGATTTATAAGTCCATTCAATTGTTATATTCATGGAATGTCCTCCTTTTGGTTCCACGTTTCATACCTTTAAGTATAACCTCCCCCATGTCGAGATAGTACGCAAATTTTTAATCGCTCCCTGATATCTTTGTATAAAGCCAATCGCTTGCTTGGCTTGAAATAAATCGTTCAAATGAACTTCTGTTATATAAATAAATATCTTTTAAAAGATGATGAACATTCTTCCACGTTAAAATACTAACACCACTTAACCGAGTAATTTCCGTAGTACGATGAGGCAATTCTTGTAAGATGGATTTCTCGGATTCACGATATTGATTAACTAAAATTTGACCATAAGGTGTATAGAAAGTATCTAAAAATAATAACGAAAAATAAAAATCTCGTTGTTTTGTATATTGCAATCCAACATCGATGTTTCGAATGATTGGATTGTTTTGTTGAGTATTCATTCGAATATCACTTTTATATTTTGCTAGCATACACCAAACGAAATCATTCGTTTCAATAATGATATCAATTTCATAATCCAATTCTGGTATTGAAATATCTCGTGGAGGGGGTACACGTTTCCATAAATGAATTTCAAGTTCATCTACTGTATATGGAAAGTCTTTTTCAAATGCTTTTTTAAAGAGTTGCTTTACCCAAAGTTGCGGATTAATTTGTCGTAAACTTCGAAAAACATTCCAAACCATTGCATCTTCCATACTTTCACTACCGTCATGGCGAAATCTTCTCGTTCCCCATTGGACAATTTGCGGATCATATTTATCAATGATCAGTGTGTTTCGAAATTGATTGATAGCATCCTGATTCGTTTTCAACTATTCTCATTCCCCCTCCCTTACTATTCAATATACGCACCTAAAATCTTGAAATACGAAATTGAATGGAAAAGATGAAACTTTCAAAACCTAACTAACGTAAAAGAAGTAACTAAAAAATAAGAGGAGTAACTATACTTGGAAACTAAAGAGCAGCTTTCATCATATTTACTGGAAATCGAAAAGTGGGAAAAAGACCAAAAAGGGTTATTTTTTTGGGAAAAGCTTGGCCGACTACCCTTTAAGCTATTAGATAAAATCACACCGAAATTTATTCAAGAAAAAATCGGAGTCCTAGTCAATGAACTGGGTAGTTACATTCAGACAGGTGGAAAATATTTAATAAGTAAACAAGCTATGTTGAAAAAAATTGAAAAGAAGACTTCCGTACCAATTGAAACCCTCGAGGATGTTGGGAATTTACCAATTGAAAGTATGATATCATTAAGCACAAACTTGCAGAGTAATCGTGCGAAATTTGCAACGGTACAAGGTGCTTCAACAGGTTTTGGCGGGTTATTTACGTTAGCGATTGATATCCCCGTAATTCTTGGAACAGCTTTAAAAACATTACAAGAAATTGCGATTATCCATGGCTATGACCCAAATGACAAAGAAGAACGAGTGTTTATCGTAAAATGTTTGCAATTTGCATCTGCAGATATCGTTGGGAAAGAAGCGATTTTAAAAGAATTATCAATGAAAAATGATAAGAATGATAAATCTCAGGATATGATTAGTCAGTTAAAAGGTTGGCAAGAAGTGTTCTTTACTTACCGAGATCATTTTGGATGGAAAAAGTTATTCCAAATGGTTCCGATTGCGGGGATGATTTTTGGAGCAATTGCCAATAAAGGTATGATTGAAGATGTATCAGAGGCGGGTATCATGCTTTACCGTAAACGCCGCATTTATGACAAAATGCACCAATTAGACGAGGCTATTTACGAATAAAAATAGGGGCAGTCATTGTGGCCGCCCCTTACATTTTTCGTTTATTCCGTTCAGAAACAATAAGCATCACTAAGAAAATTACTGAAAAAAGGTAAGCAAACACATCACCAAATCTTGTATAAAACGTTTGCTTCTCTAAAGTAAACGTATCTCCTACGATATATTGACGTGTATTCACATCACTCATCGCAGTCATTTCCCCATATGGTGTGATAACTTGAGCAATCCCTGAAGTGGAACCAGAACCAATGGCAAGGTGATTTTCTACCGCACGGAATACGGCATCACTTGCTGCGAAATATGGAAATCTCTTATCTCCATAAAAATCATCATCAGCCGGAATCATCGCGAGTTGAGCACCGTTTTTTGCATAATTTCTTAAAATCGATGGATCATGGCGGTCCCAACATACGGCAAGGGCTACTTTTCCTAAAGGAGTTTCGTACACGGTATAATCTCTAGGACCTGGAGAAAATCCGTAACTTTCTTCACCCCATAGTGTAAAGATTTTTGGTGTTTTCCCAATTTCTTCCCCATTCGCCCCTACCATATAGGCTGTATCATACATCGTGTCTTTTGTTTCCCAAACTGTATCTGCAATTAGGTTCGTATTTAATGATTTTGCTAATGCCCGATATTGATTAATGAGCTCCGTATCATTTAAGTTTACAAATTCATTTTCTCCCCACACGATAAAATCAGCATGTTTTTCTTCAATAATTTTTTTGGATAAGTCTTGATTAATCTCAAATATTTTTTCTTTCATTTCGTATGTATCTGCTAAATATCCATCCCCTGCTGTTTGCCCACTCCCTAATGCAAGGACTTCTTCGTCTTGATTCACAAGGTCCACTGTCGCACCAATTGTAATCGGTTGTTCCTTTACCTTTTTATCATTTTCATTCATGATAACTGTACCAATGATGAAATTTACGATGGGCAATGCTAATAAAGAATACGTGAAAATTCGAATGTTTTTAGACGAAAATTGATTTTTTATGATTTCAGCAATAACAACGTTCGTTAATAAAATCAAGAAGGACAAACCAATAAACCCTGTTACAGATAAAATTTGCAAAGTTTCAGGAATCATCCATTGTGATTTAGAGATAACCTCAATCCACCATGTTTTTGTAAATGGAATTATTGTTTTCAGCCACTCAAAAACACTAAATGTAATCGGCATGGCAAATATCCCGTACCAGCGATTGATCCGAGTTTGCATATCTAGCCCCATCTTTAAAAAAGCACCGTAGAAAAGTCCAGCCCCAATCATAATGAGGTAGCCCCAACCTGAAAAAATCGCGGGATACCAAATATGTGTACCAAATGACCAAATAATACAGGTCACATTGATTAAGAGATATTGTTGCAAGGAGGATTTGTCTTTTAATGCAATCAATAAAGGAACTAACCCAAACCATGCTAAAATACCAACATTATAGCTCGGCATACTTAAAAACATGAGTATACCCGAACAGATGGCTAATAAATAAGAAAATACTAAAATTCTCATTGTTCATTCCTTTCGGCAAATCTTTAGGTTAATTTTTACATAAATATCCTTATTTTACTAGAAAAAATTAAAGGAAAAAGCGAACTTCGGTTCAATTTACGAAGTTCGCTTTATAAGGAAGGTTTTTCTTACTGTCTAGCTACGAACGCTAGCTCCTTGACAACTTCAGAATCTTCTTCAAGGGCAAAAAGCGCCCTTTTGACGATTCCTCCAGTTGTTGTCGGAGCTGGGCGAGCGTTCTTCGCTTTTCTTATTGTCTAGCTGCGAACGCTAGCTCTTTCGGACACTTCAACTTCCTCCGTCGCGTGTAGACACACTCGTCGGTAGTCTCCGAAGTACACGGAAGTACGAGTGCCGACAATGCCACGTGATGGGGCGTTTTTGTCGGCCAGTGCCTTCAAGAGCTGGGCGAGCGTTCTTCGCTTTTCTAATGAAACACGATCGTTTTATTACCTTCCACAATAACACGGTTTTCTAAATGCCATTTAACCGCTCTTGCTAGAACACGGCGTTCAATTTTACTACCGATTTTCTTCAATGTTTCTACATCATCGCGGTGGTCTACTCGCTCTACGTCTTGTTCGATGATTGGCCCTTCATCTAAATCATTTGTTACATAGTGTGAAGTTGCCCCGATTAGTTTTACACCACGTTTATGTGCGCGGTCATACGGTTTTGCACCAATAAATGCTGGTAAGAATGAATGGTGAATGTTTATAATACGATTTTCAAAATGACCAACAAAGTCCGGTGTTAAGATTTGCATATATCTTGCTAAAATTAATAAATCTACATTATATTCTTCCATTAACTGAATTTGTTTTGCTTCTACTTCTTTACGAATATCCTTATTTGCTGGGATGTAGTAGAACGGAATTCCATATGACTCTACAATTGGTCGAGCATCTTCATGGTTACTAATCACAACAACAATATCTGTATCTAAGTCACCATTTTGCCATTCCCACAGTAACTCACGTAAACAGTGCAATTCTTTAGATACGTAAATAGCTGTACGTTGACGTTCTTTACGATAATAGAAATCATATGTCATATCATAGTCCTTAGCGATTTGAACGAACTCTTCTTCCATTTCTTTAGCTTTTGCTTGAAGGTTATCACAGTGATATTCCAAGCGAATGAAGAACTTTCCATTTTCCGGGTCACTTGAATATTGGCTTGACTCAATGATGTTTGCATTATGTTTATATAAAAATGTTGATAATACAGAAACAATCCCTGGTTTATCAGGACATTTTACTAATAAAATTGCGCGGTTATCTAATTTAGAATCTTTATTTTTTAATGCGATATTTCCTTGCTCAAGTTGCATTACAAATTACACTCCTAATCTCTATTTCTAATAGATTTAATTATCTATTATTTTCTGACAATGAGCAACATTTTTCCGTAGTAAATTATTGCTACATAATTAATATGTAAAGTTCTCATATTAACATCAGCGAAAGGAGATGACAATATGGAAAAAAAAGGATTTTGACGAATACTCAAATTACGATGACCGTCAACTTCATAATAATAAAGCAGAACAAAAAATTGGTCGTACGAAAGAAGAGTTTGGAGCAGAACAGAATATTCAAGCTCAAAAACAATCATCGAAAAAGAGAAATTATTAATATTGTGGAAGTCAAGTTTGATATACATCAAATTGGCTTCCATTTTTAATTCCGTTCACAAATCGTTCGATAGTGCTTAATTCTTATTTTTAATTAATAACAAAAATATCGAAAATGATATTTATACATTAATAAGAGAAATTTTGATTTAAATAGATATTTTTTGTTTGTTTAATTTTTATCAATAACTAGTTCTAATTATTTATTTATTTTATTTGTGTCATTAAATTGGATAAAATGTGAACAATTTACGAACTTTATGTTACAATGTTGTTAACAATAGAAGCGAACTTAAGGAGGTTTACTACATGTATAAATTTTTTATCACCCTATGTGCAACGATTCTAACAATTGGATTAACACTTTTTGGATTAAGCTTTTTCACTGAAATTTCCCATTGGATTGGTATCGAAATGGTAAAAGGTAGTGTATTCCTCTTCATTATTGGAATGTTCATCGTTATGATGGAAAATGACTTTATGAAAGAAAATGGACGAGCATAATAGTTATTTCAAGTAGGTTCTCAAAAATAGAATCTACTTATTTTTTTTGAAAAAAATAAAAAGCACCATATCAAAGTGCTCTTAAAGAAACTATATCGAACTAATCGGGTGAAAAACATTAATGACAAATTGAACTTTACTTTCCGCTAACGCAAGCGCCCTAACCAAACATGCATGTTGAGCAGTTAAAGCAAGTTCTGAATTTGCAGGGACAACTTCTTCAACAATCACTTCAGAATCATCTTCAATACTTACTAACACATCATTTTCTGATAAATTCCGTGCAATGATGGTCATTAATATTGGTGAACGCATTGGAGTTTCAGGTGCAGCATAAATGAGCGTATAATCTTGGCGAATGGTTGAATCATCTAACTCAATTTCAATCTCTACTTCTTGTTCACCATTATCCATTGATTCATCTTCATCTTCTAATTCATCCACCTCATCATCAACTTCTTCGATGATAACTTCTTCTATTATTAATTTTTGTGCTGCCCCAACAATTGCATTTACACAAAAAGTTTGGCTTATGATCAGTGAATTATGATCACGAATGACCTCACTTTCGATTTGTTGTTTACAGTCTTTTTCTAAATTTTCTTTTGAAGATTGCTGCTCACCCATATTTATAGCCCCCCTTCCTCTAATAAATGAAAAGAGCGCTAATGTTGTGAGGGCAAATGAATTAAATGGCATTTAGAACAACTGGATTCAAAAGCATGTCTTTGATAAAGCTGCACAAAATATTAATACGGAGGTGAATAGCAATGAAAAAGCACGGAAGAAACTCTGTTCGTAAAATGAAAAAACCGAAAAAGAAAAATAATCGTGAAGAAATTTCACAAGAATTAAACTTTGAAAAAGCGCTTAAGAAAATTGAATATCAAGACAATAAGATTAATGATTAGTTTGGAATATTTTTGGAATCTTATACATGAAAAAAGCCCACGAGTTTTCGCGGGCTTTTAATTATTTTATTAGTCCAAGATGATTTAATGGCCACACTCGAACATCTACTGTTCCTAACACTTGCTCTTCAGAGACAAATCCAACATTCGGGTCACGGCTATCTCTACTGTATCGGCGATTATCCCCTAATACAAAAAAGTGTCCGTCCGGTACAACGGTTTCGTTCAACGTTTCTTCCAAAGTAAAGTCCTGTGTTAACGTCCCATTATCAATTAATTCATCTTTATATTTATCTAAATATGGTTCATCATATTTTTTCCCGTTTACATAAAGTACATCGTCTTTATAAGCGATATGGTCACCAGGTAGACCAATAATACGTTTAATATAGTTATCTTCTTCAGTGGCTTTAAAAACAATCACATCGAATCGATTATACTCTGTTAACTTTGGTCCAATTTTATTGACCACAACCTTGTCTCCATCTTCAAAAGTGGGCATCATTGAAGCACCCTGAACTTCTGTTGGCATAAACAAGAAAAATGGAACTGCCCACGCGATTACAATACCGATAAGTATCGCTTTTATCCATTCCATTAATTCATTTTTATTTGTTTCTTTTTCCAATACTAACCACCTCAAATTCTTTGTCCTAATTATTTACGTTTAGGATGCGTAAAAGTTCCAATTAATTCTATATATATTTTAAAGCAAACTTGTTAAGGATGATATTAAATACTTTGCATTTTCTAAAAATAAAAAGGAAACCCAGTATTTCGGGTTTCCCATTTGATTTCACTTACCTATTTTTTTGTTCATTTGTACACTAATTATTGTTGTGTACCACGTAATTGACTTTCCGCCATTTGTACAAGGCGTTTTGTGATTTCCCCACCTACAGAACCGTTTGCACGTGAAGATGTATCCGGTCCAAGTTGTACTCCAAATTCTGATGCAATTTCATACTTCATTTGATCCAATGCGTTTTGCGCACCTGCTACTAATAACTTATTATTGTTATTGCTGCTTGCCATATTGATTGCCTCCTTTAGAGTATTTTTTTCACTGATTGGTTTATCAGTGTGAGTTTAGATTGGTTTAAAATCGAAAAATTAAACATAGAAATTTTTGGCACGCAAAAAAGACCCTCACTTATCATTATGAGCGCCGATTAAATCAAAACCATATGTATGAACATATACTACTTCAAAATATCATCATGTGCAAGTAATATGCTTTTTAAAAATGACCTCCAATCAATGAAAAAATGAATTTGATAGGCGATTGTCTGTTATATATCAGATAAACCCATCATATATTTGTTATATAATAATTAGGAGGTTATAAATTAAATGATAACTGAAAAAGAACGTCAAAACATGGTACATTTCTTAGTAACTTACTTTGGAGTAAATCCTAATGAACTTATAACAATAACTGATCGTATGTTAGAAAAAACATATGAATTTGCATATCAAAGATTGGAAATGGAAAATCAATTATAAAGGAAGTGTCAGAAACTTCCTTTAAGGCACTATCCAATCATCTCAGATAAATTTTTAACGATATGAGAAGAGGGCTGTTCAGTTCTACCTACTGAACAGCCCTTTTTGACCTTATTTAATATTCGGTAATGGTTGAGAATTATATACTCGAGAGTTTTCTGGAACAGATTGCGTTAACCAAATATTACCACCGATTACTGAGTTTTTGCCTATTGTTGTATCTCCACCAAGAATCGTTGCGCCTGCGTAAATAACAACATTGTCTTCAATATTTGGATGGCGTTTAATACCTTTAATCGGATTTCCATGTTCATCTAATGGGAAACTTTTTGCACCTAATGTTACACCTTGATAGATTTTCACATTTTTACCGATTGTACAAGTCTCGCCAATTACAACACCTGTACCGTGGTCAATAAAGAAATATTCGCCAATAGAAGCACCGGGATGAATATCGATCCCTGTTAATCGATGCGCATATTCATTCATGATTCTAGGAATAATAGGTACATTTAAATTATATAACTCGTGTGCAATTCTATGTATGCTTATTGCTTGAATTGACGGATAGCTATAAAGAATTTCTTCTGTAGAAGTTGTTGCTGGATCTCCATTATAAGCTGCTTGAATATCTGTTTGTAACATTCTACGTATTTCAGGGAATTTTTTAATCAAACTAATAACTATCTCTTCAGCTTTTCGTTTACTATCTGCTTCATTTAGCGAACTTTCATTAGCAAGGACTTTTTCGATTAACTCACTTAAATCAATTGAAGATTTTCTCAAATTATTACCAATGCTAATATTTATTTTTGTTTCGTCACTTGAATATTTATCACATAAACATGGGAAAAGAGCAGAACGGAAATTTTGCAAAATTTTATAAATTGTTTCTTGCCCTTCAAACCCAATCGATTTTTCAATTGAGAAATAATTATTATGAACATCAATTAGTTCACTTGCAATATTTGGAACTTCACTATTTAGCCATTCTTTTAACTTCACTATTGCTTCCCCCTTTATAAATTCTTATTTTACCAAATAACTTTCCCTTTTCAATTATTTTAAAACTTAGTTTAAAAGATTTTGAATAATTTAGCTAATTTTCTGATTTCAATAAGAAAAATTACTAGACATAAATATGTAAGTTGTATTCTTTTTCAAATTAAAAACGCAACCTTAAAAATTCTGAAAAGGTTGCGCAAAGTAATTTATCGTTTTTTTCCTCTTGCTCTATCTGCTCGTTTAAAATCTTTTTGGTATAATACTTCTTGTGTTTTTGTTAACTGGTTATCTTGCACTGTTAACTGTTGATGTGGCTGTTTGTTTTTCAACTTCAACACTCCTCTTAATATAGAATCAAGTTTAGTGTTCCCTTTTCACCTTCCGCTATGCAGATCAAAAAGTTTGGGAAATAAATTGTCGACTACAAAAAAGTTTTCGCCAGCATATTTCATTTCCCACCAAAATACGTCAAAACATACCCCAATTAGCTAAACAAAAATTCCTGTCTTTTTCTATTTCCCATTGAAAAATACCATTAAATGCACCCGTGATAACAATTTTAATATTTTTGTAATATTTGAAATAAAACGACAACATTTTTATTTTCGATGATTTATAATACAAACATCAACTACCGATTGATAAACCATATTGAGAAGAGAAGGAGTATATATGATTAATTTCATTATTAAAAAAACACTTATACTACAAATCGAACTCAAAAGAAAAAGTATGTACAAAAAGGCAAACTTGTTAGGTTTCACTCACCCAGATGTGGTGAATTTTAGTCAGGAATTGGATACGTTACTAAATAAATATAGCAAGATCGTTTAGTTTTAATATGGCGTCTTGATAATTTTTAGACGCCTCCTTTTTATTAAGTGGCAGAAAACCAATAATACTGCTACAATCATAAGTTGAAGTATCGTGTAATTTAAAGGAGAACTACAACTTAATGAATATTGTCTTAACAACGCTTAATGCGAAATATATCCATACAAACTTAGCCCTTCGTTGTTTAAAAGCTGCTGCTCAACCAGAGTTTGACCCAACTATTGTGGAATATACAATTAAAGATCCTGCTTTCAATATTGTTTCAGATTTATATCAATACAAACCAGATGTAATTGGCTTTAGCTGCTACATTTGGAATATTGAAGAAACGATTCGTGTCATTCGAATGCTTCGTGCCGTTTCACCAAACATCAAAATTGTACTTGGAGGGCCTGAAGTTTCATACGATGTTCATGAATGGTTGCGACGTGTTGAAGAAATTGACTTCATCGTTATGGGCGAAGGAGAATTCTCATTCAAAAAATTATTAGAGCATTTACAAGGTGATATTCCGCTAGAGGAAGTTCCTGGGATTTGCTACTTACAAGATGGAAAAGTTAAAATCCATGCCCAACCCGCAAAAATTGACCTACGTGAGCTACCGAGTCCATTCCGTTTTAAAGAAGACCTCCCTCACCTAGGGAAACGAATTCAATATATCGAAACAAGTCGCGGGTGTCCGTTCAGTTGTCAATTTTGCCTTTCTTCAATTGAAGTAGGCGTTCGTTACTTTAATCGCGAAAAAATTAAAGATGATATCCGTTATTTAATGGCTAATGGTGCAAAAACAATCAAATTCGTGGACCGTACTTTTAACATTAGCCGGAGCTATGCGATGGAAATGTTCCAATTCTTAATCGATGAGCACGTACCAGGTGTTGTATTCCAATTTGAAATTACAGCAGACATCATGCGCCCAGAAGTTATTCAATTTTTAAATGACAATGCACCAAAAGGACTTTTCCGATTTGAAATTGGAGTTCAATCGACGAATGATTTAACAAACGAACTTGTTAAACGTCGACAAAACTTCGAAAAATTAAAACGTACGGTAACAATGGTGAAAGAAGGCGGCAAAATCGATCAACATTTAGATTTAATTGCTGGCCTTCCTGAAGAGGACTATAACAGTTTCCGTCAAACGTTTAATGATGTATTTGCGATGCGACCAGAAGAATTACAACTTGGATTCTTAAAATTGTTGCGTGGCACTGGACTTCGAATTGAAGCTGAAAAATACGGTTATACGTATGTAGATGTTGCGCCATATGAAATTTTTGCAAACAATGTTTTAACCTTTGATGAAATTATTCGAATTAAACATGCTGAGGATGTTCTTGAAAAGTATTGGAATGACCATCGTATGGACAATACGGTTGAATATTTAGTGACAGAAGGCTTTGAAACGCCATTTGATTTCTTCCAAAATTTTGGTACGTATTGGGAAGAAAAAGGTTGGTCTCGTATCGGGCATCAATTAGAGGATTTATTTAGAAGGCTTGAGGAGTTTTTAGCAACGCAGTCACATATTAATCTGCCTGTTGTACGAAGTTTGATGCAGCTGGATTATTTAGCAAGACAGCAATTCCAACCGCGTAAATTGTGGTGGGATGAACGCGTTTCGTCAAGTGAGCAAAAGGAGATATTCACTATGTTAAAAGAGAATCCTCTTTTAGCTGGTGAAGAGTATGCAGAGTTGAATGTGACGGAGAAAGATTTTTATAAGCATTCATTACTTGTTCCATTTGCGATTGATTATGCTAAGTTTGCAAATGGTGAGATTGTGGAAAGTAAAGGGATTTTATTAACATATTTCCGTAATGGCAAAACTCCAATATTTGCTACGTTGCAGTTAGGTTAAGCTAAACGATTTATTCTAATATATATTCAAAAATAGTATTTACTGTTTTGTGAGAGGACTTCGCACACAAGCCGCAGAGCCAACTTGTTGTTGTCTCTACGACTTGTCACTGTGCTTTTGTAGAGTCCTCTCACTTTAATATTTTGCATACTAAAAGTTCTGGATTTTTTGCGCGGCTTACAGTGGTAGGCCGCGTTTTCTAATTTATTAGCCACCCAAAATTTTACTTAAATATTAAAAGTGAATCCCTCGGCAAAATTTTTATTAAAATAAATTCAAAAATGGTTCGTACTGTTTTGTGAGAGGACTTCGCACACAAGCCGCAGAGCCAACTTGTTGTTGTCTCTACGACTTGTCACTGTGCTTTTGTAGAGTCCTCTCACTTTAATATTTTGCATACTAAAAGTTCTGGATTTTTTGCGCGGCTTACAGTGGTAGGCCGCGTTTTCTAATTTTATTTGCCTCATAAATTTTTGCTTAATTATTTAAAGTGAATCCCTCCGCAAAATTTTTATTAAAATAAAATTCAAAAATGGTTCGTACTGTTTTGTGAGAGGACTTCGCACACAAGCCGCAGAGCCAAATTGTTGTTGTCTCTACTACTTGTCTTTGTGCTTTTGTAGAGTCCTCTCACTTTAATATTTTGGCTACTAATTCTTCTGGATTTTTGCGCGGCTTACAGTGGTAGGCCGCGTTTTCTAATTTTATTTGCCTCATAAATTTTTGCTTAATTATTTAAAGTGAATCCCTCCGCAAAATTTTTATTAAAATAAATTCAAAAATTGTTTGCACTGTTTAGTGAGAGGACTTCGCACAACAAGCCTCAGAGCCAACTTGTTGTTGTCTCTACGACTTGTCACTGTGCTTTTGTAGAGTCCTCTCACTTTAATATTTTGGCTACTAATTCTTCTGGATTTTTTGCGCGGCTTTCAGTGGTAGGCCGCGTTTTCTAATTTTTTTGCCTCTCAAAATTTTTATTAAAATATATTTTCAAAAATTGTTTGTACTGATTAGTGAGAAGACTCCGCACACAAGCCGCAGAGCCAACTTGTTGTTGTCTCTACGACTTGTCACTGTGCTTTTGTAGAGTCCTCTCACTTTAATATACTGGCTACTACATTTTCTGGATTTTTTGCGCGGCTTTCAGTGGTAGGCCGCGTTTTCTTATATTAAGTACAACTACTTAATACAAAAAAATACAATTCACCTATTTGGGGAATTGTACTTATTTCGAAAATCATTTTATTCACATTAATTAAAATCACTATTACTAAGAACGTGGGATTAGCATGACTGCTACCCCTACTAAGCAAATGGCTGCACGGATCCAGTCGAATAGGTCTGGGGTTTTTTTATCGATTCCCCATCCCCATAATATTGACAACACGATAAAGACACCGCCATAAGCTGCGTAGACTCGACCGAAAGATGGGAATGTTTGGAACGTAGCAACTACACCGTAAATTGCGAGTGCTAGTCCACCAAATACTCCCCAATAAAATGGTTTGCCTTCTCGTAACCATAGCCAAATTAAATAACCGCCACCAATTTCAGCGACGCCAGCTAAAATAAATAAAATTGCTGCATACATCAACAAATACACTTCCTCTTAGCACTTTTCATTTAGCGTACATGAAATGCATTAAGTGGAGAAGTGTTTATTATTTTTTACTGGTACTAATGGCCATATTTTGACTTCTGCCCTTTTGGAAAAATGCAATATTGGCTTATACATTAGTGGATCAATTTTATATTTTGATAGTAAACTGTTCTCATGAAATTCTGCATTTGCCTCATAAATCACCCATGATGGATGGACTATATTGCATTGAAATATTTTCCCTTTAATCAATGTGTAAAAACAATATCTTTCAAGCAACCATTCCTCCAACGATCCTTTTTTTGGATTAAATGGTTTTTTCTTATGAACATAATGACATGATAACTGCTCACCTTCAAACCTTATCCCGTCAACGCCCTTCCACATTTTTAGATTTTCCTGCATATAAGGTAAACGAAAAAAAGGTCTCGCCAGTTTTGGAGCAAGAAAATTCCCGGCACCCAGATAAAAGAAATAAATACCCGGTTTGTCTTTTCCTTTTATATAGGTACGTAGATTATACCCTGGAAATTCACTTGTCCCAGGAATTGGTGGCAACCCTTTTCCACGTAAATCTCGAATATAATAAGGTACAATAGACACCCACCCTACCTCATCATAGGTATCTAACGCAAGTTCACAAGGAATCAACGGTTCGAGAACTTCTTTTCTTACAGGGTAATGGATGAATAAAGAGTTTTCCCAAGTTTGTTTCATAATCCATGGTATTTTCGGCAACTGCAACTTACGACTATTGTATACGTTACGCTCTATCACCCTACGTCCCTCACTTTAGCATTAATACTACACATTTTTGCCAAAAACTACGGAACAATACAAGTGATTTCGAATTCATAATATATCAAAAAACCACGAAAAACTCGTGGTCTATTGTTTGAGCTATTCAAAATGTTTCTTCTTCACCATAACCTAAAACTACCACTTTCGTTTTCGTTTGATTAGATAGGTAATCTTTTAATTCTATATCTTTTTCAATCATATTTCCAACAACTGGGAAAGCTTGGAGCAATCCATTTAATACGTCTTTTGAAATGGCTGATTGTTCACTCGGGAATGTGTGACTTGGAATAACGTAGTCAACATCGAGTAAATTTTCCACTGCATATGCTGCTTCTCTTGGACCCATTGTAAATTGTCCTGATGAAGAAAGTATTGCAATGGATGGTTGATATAGATCTTGAATCAATTTCATATCGGACATAATCATTGTGTCGCCTGAATGATAAACTGTTCGATCTCCTGTAAATTCGAGTACATATCCAGCAGATTCTCCTGCATAAATCGGCATCCCTTCCAATTCACCATAACTTGAAGAATGTCTAGCTTGTACCATTGTTGCTCTCATATCATCAAAATCAAAACTTCCTCCAAAGTTTAATGGATAAACATTATTAAATCCTTTTTTACCTAAAATTAACGCCAATTCATATTGGGCTAAAACTAAGCAATCTGGGTTTGCCTTTCGTAATTTATCTAAAACCACTACTATGATCAAAGTGACCATGTGTCAATAATACCCCTTTGATGGTGGATAAAAATTCTTCTGTCTGATACTCACTTGGACAACCTGGATTCATGTCAAAGAAAGGATCGATTAAATAATGATTCCCCTTTTTACTTGTTAACACATACATTGCATGACCTAATCGTAATATTTTCATTTTAATCCCCCGAATCCCTTAGATTATTTTGAGTGATAGATTTTTTTCACTAAATTCTCTTTTGCTTTTCGGTACCTCTATCCTAGTGAAAATCATATAAGGATATCTGCCCAGATAAATTTATGTTGCTTATTTGAAAAAAATAACAATTAATTAAATCTCACTTCTTTTTGGTTAAATTGGAAAAAAAGAGCAAGTATAGCTCATTCGATTGCAGAATCTTAATCAAACTGTACAAAATAAAAAGGACCACAATTTTGAAGACAATAAGAGGTATAATAAACGTACATTGTTACTAGGAACGAGGAAAGTTTGTGAAAGAATATTATTACGATAAATTATTGAAGATTAATACACGTCAAAAAAAAGTGGAAGTTAATCATTCTGTGTATTACCACCCATATGAACCTACACCCTACAGTGCGTTAGAAGAATTATTTAAACACTATCCAATAAAAAGCAGTGATACATTAGTAGATTTTGGGTGTGGGAAAGGACGTTTAAATTTTTTTACGAACTATTTATTCCATGCATCGTGTATCGGAATTGAAATGAATCAGAAATTTTTAGATGATGCATTCGATAATTTAAAAAATTATCAATATCATGCTGGGCAAATTCAGTTTGTTAATTGCTATGCTGAAAAATATAAAATCGAAGCTGAACATAATAAGTTTTATTTTTTCAACCCATTTACAGTTCAAGTGTTTATGAAAGTGGTGAATAATATTTTACGATCAGTAGAAGCTGCTCCACGTGAAATTGACATCATTTTATATTACGCTTCCGATGACTATCGATATTTTTTAGAGACCAGCACGAACTTCGAACTAGTACAAGAAGTGCCCTTGCCGGTTTTATATGATAAAAACCCTTTTGAACGATTTTTAATATATCGTTTGAACCAATTTTAGACAAAAGAAAAACCGTTTCCTTTAGTTAAGTGTTACCAGCACCTAACGGAAACGGTTGTTCATTCGAATCACTTGTATTCTAAATATTATTATAAAGTAATATATTTGATTTAGCAAGCTATTTTTGAACCATTCAGGCAAAAGAAAAACCGCTTCCTCATGTTAAGTGTTACCAGCACCTAACGGAAACGGTTGTTCATTCGAATCTCTTGTATTCTATATATTATTATAGAGTAATATATTTATATTTGCAAGTTCTTTTTCAAAAAAATTTTATTGTGCTATAATTCATAATTAGGCATCCTTCTTGGTTGTCTATTTTTTATTTCTGTTAAGGATATACTAACCTTAAGGAGGCTGGAAATATGGAATTAAACAATGTATATATTGAACTTTGTGATAAAGAAACAGAGGAAACATTATCAAAACCAGATGCTTCATTTTTAAGTAAACCAATCACTTATTTAAAGGAACACCAAAATGAATTTCTTTATATCGAATCACCATCCTTTGAGACATTTAAAACAGATTCACTATCCCTTGAAGTCGATGATGTTTTTAAAACGTATATGGTGTTACTTGGCTTAAAAGTCCAAAAAAAGCATGCATCTACTATTAAATCATTCTTAAATGAAAACTTGCATGGAGGAGAAATTAAAAATTTCAGCGCAATGTTTTCTGGAGATGAAGGATTATGGGATTTAAACATTCCAATAGATATGATGGAAGGTTTCCAAGAGACGACAATTGAAGAAACACTGTCTATCACATCTAATTTTATGACTAAATTATTATCTGCCCTTGAGCAAAACAACTAGAATTGAGGAGAAACGACCTGAACATACAGAAGAAACCTACTTACATTTATACCTATGTACACCATCATGATGAACATGATCTTTGTAGAATGGAGATGCGTTCATTTTTTGGTTTCGATACCCAAGCAAATTTTCTAATTAGTGATATAAAGGTTGACCCAAGTCGTAGCCCTTTCATTGAGGAACGACTTGAAGTTTTATTTGAAAGTAACGAACTTGACGAAATTTCAAACTTTGCTAAAACTGTTCAAGTAAGTTCCACTTTTAAAGTAATCAATTTAAACAAATTTGATATTGGGGATACAAAGAAAATCCCACATCCAGAACGTCGAAAAATTGAACGCGAAGTGGGATTGAATATAGATGGTGAACCTGAACTAGATCATCCTGATAAAATTTTTGGTATTCTTTTATTAGAAAAACGATGGTATTTTGGAATTTATGAAAAAAGTGAATCGGTTTGGCGTCAACACGTACATAAGCCCAATAGTTATTCCACAGCTCTAAATACTCGCGTAGCTCGAGCTGTTGCCAATATTGCTGCTCCAAAACCTGAGAATCTTCGAATAATCGACCCTTGTTGTGGAATTGGTACGGTTGTCGTTGAAGGCCTTTCAATGGGAATGAACATTGTTGGACGAGATATCAGTCCCCTAGTTTGTGTTGGGGCAAGGGAAAATATTAGCTATTTCGGTCTTGAAAGCAACATTACGAAGGGGCCGATTGCAGAAGTAACTGAACATTATGATGTTGCCATAGTAGACTTACCCTATAATATTTATTCACATATAACAGATGATGAACAATTCGATTTAATCCAAAACGCTCGCCGTATAGCGGATAAAGTCGTATTTGTAACGGTCGAGCCAATCGATGTATTTGTAATTAAAGCAGGTTTTATTATTAAAGATCGTTGTATTGCTAAAAAAATGCAATTTGAACGACAAATATTGTTATGCCAATAATCCAAGCTCCCATTTTTGGGGGCTTTTTTATTTTAATAAAACTAAAAAACCGAAAACAATGTAAAATTGCTTTCGGTTAACTTTTATTCTTGTGGTGCAGTATTTGCTTGTTTTTCTTTTTCAGCTGTGTTTAAACACCATACGAAATTATCCCATGCTGAGAACCAACCAACAAAGATTTCAGATGAATCGTCCCAGCGTACATCAAATTTCTTTTGACCATCTACGTCAATTAAATACAATTCTAATGTTGGATCTGCTTTACTTACAGCAAGTCTCATTCCATTTTTTAATTCTTCTTCTGTAAAAACAACATCTGCTACAGAACGTACTTGTGCTTGTTCAAATACCGGTTTGTTTGTAATTCTGTAATTCATATTAAACCTCCAATAAAACTGTCGTGTAAAAGGATAAAACCTGTCCCTCTTTTGTACCATCATAGATATATAAAAAGTATACCCTATAATCACTGAGCAATGAAAACAACCATAAAAAATGTTGTTACGTTAACCCAATCATTTAATTACTGCCTTTTTAACTATACCTATTAATCTACAATTTTTCTACACTGTATTCTAAATATTTTTCGATTTATTAATTATATCAAAATAAGGTTTCAACACAATTATTTTAACTTAATAAATTTGCGTGATTATAACTGGTTTTATCTTGATTAAGTTGCGGGAAGTCAGAAATATTATAAATCAAAGTGTCGGATAATATGTAATTATCAATAAGATTCAATTGTGTACTTCCAATGAGAGGCAACAAGAAAGATTTAATATTTATACAAAATTTCAGATTAATCTCATTTTTTATCTATACACTTAGTGGGCAAAGGAGGAACTAGTATGTTAAAAAAAACAGTAATCTTAATGCTTTTCTTGCTTGGAGGTAATTTTTTCAGTCAGTATTTTGTCAATGCTGATGCAGATGATCATCACAAACATGAAAGATACAAAGAACATAAACACTATGAGGATTTCGATGATTATGAAGACCATGAAGATTACGATGATGATCATCATGATTATGAAGAATATTACGATTACTACGAAATTCCTATACAAAATAGCACCTGGAATATTTGGTTAAGAGAAACGTCCATCACAAAAGGCGAACTTCCCTTTACAGAAGCTAGAAAAGTTTTACTAAAGTGTGAAAACAGTTCTGATGAATTACTTTCCTATGTTATACCAAGTGAAAATGAATTGTTCGTAGCAGGACAAGATATAGCACGTTTATTAGGCGCAGAATCAATATTTTATCCGACTAGTCAAATATTAGAGCTGACGACTATTGATACTGAATTGATCTTCCGTGCAGGTACAAACGTAGCGTATGAAAATAATATAAAAACACCTATTCCAGCAAAAGCATTTTACATGAATCAAGACCTTTATCTTCCTATAAGCGTGATATCCAATGGACTTGGATTTATTGCTGAATGGCAAGACGATACTTTAATCTTTAAAAAATTTAATAACTAGAGGTGACAGAAATGAATGATGATAAAAAGGCTAAATGGATAGTTGGCTCATCCGGTGTCGTGCTATCTGCTATCTTATTAACACAAATAAGCAATACTACTGAAAATACTGAGACAAAAATAACCACTTTCAATGTAAACCAACTAGAAAATATGTCATCACGAGAAAAACAACTAGCTCAATTAGATTGGTCCAATTTTGAAATAGTCATTCCGTCACAATCATTTCAAAGTGAAAGAAAAACGAAGAGATCGTAGAAGGAGTTGGAACAGTGGATACATTAACTTTACAGGTAATGAATACAGAATTTTACATCTCTCTTTCGTCTAACTCAAATACACGATGGAAGGATCATGTCACTAATTGGCTTCAAACAATAGAAAAACAATGGTCTAGATTTGACGATAATAATGAATTATCAAAGATAAACAAATTACGTATTGGTGACACTTTAACAATATCAGAAGATTTATACGATTGTTTATACAAAGCACATTGTTACTATTGTTTAACAGATGGATTATTTTCACCATATTTAAAAAAACAGATAGAATCTCATGGATATCAAAAATCCTTTCCATTTCAAAAAGTGGATAAAACTTCTGAAAAATTTGAGAAGCCCCTTCTTAACCCAATCATTTTCTTGCCGAATAAAAGGATTTTAAAAATCACAAATGAGGAAATTGACTTAGGAGGCTTTGCAAAAGGATATATCGTTGAAAAAGTGGCAAATTGGTTAAAGTACAATATTTCACAAGAATTTGGAATTGTCGATGGTGGTGGTGATATGAAGTTATGGTCCAACTGTGAAAAAGAATGGATTATTGGGATTTCGGACCCATTCAAAGAAGACGAGGAAATCACTTCTATTAAAATTAAAAACGGAGCGATTGCCACTTCTAATCGAGTATATCGAAGTTGGCAGATGAACGGAAAACAAAAGCATCATTTATTGAACGGTCAAACTGGAGAAATAGCAATATCCCCAATCGTACAAGCAACAGTTGTCACAAATAGCCTTTCGGATGCTGAAGTAGCTGTAAAACTTTGTTTTCTCCAGAACAATTTAGAACACCAACATTGGTTGGAAAAACATCACATTTTATCCGCTCGATTTATTATTAGTGAAAATGAACAACCAGTTTGGATTACACCTAGGGGGAAAACATATGTTCATTAGTAATTGGGAATGGATAAGGCTACTTGGATTTTTAGCCTATTTTAATTTTACTATTTCAATCGTATTTGGACTTCTTAGAAAATCAATAATTATAAAAAAGAATAAAAATTTAGTTTTTCAAATTCATCAAGTTGCTTCTTGGATGGGTTTATTCACTCTAATAGGCCACATGTTACTGTTAATACTTGATAAATTTGAGCCATTCACAATTGGCGAACTCCTAATACCGTTTAAAGCTGATTATGAGACTGTTTTTTCAACGTTGGGTACCATAGCTTTCTATCTATTTTTATTTGTTATTTTCAATTCAGATTTATGGATACGAAAATTAGGATTTTCATTATGGAAAAAGTCTCATTTCCTCGTATTCCCAGCTTGGATATTCTCTTTACTTCATGGCATTTTTCTTGGAACAGATTCAGAACGTCCAATGATTACTGTTTTCTACGGAATTTCGGTATGTGCCGTTGTTTTACTGTTACTTTTAAGAGCATTTTCACATCAAAGATTATCTACGCATAGAGAAAAAGGCGTGTCCTAATTTTTTAGGATACGCCTTTTTCAAATGGCAATCGAATAGAGAAGGTTGAACCTTTTCCTAATTCACTCTCAACCGTAATTTTTCCTCCGTGAAGTTCAGTAATTGCATTAGCAATCGACAACCCTAAGCCTGTTCCATCACGTTTACGCACTTCATCACTTCGATAAAATCGGTCAAATATGTTCGGTAATTCTTCCTTACTAATTCCTACCCCTGTGTCTTTCACAGAAATAACAATGTAGTCATCATTATTTTTCTTCAATGATAAGGTTATTTCTCCCTCTTCTGTGTATCGAGATGCATTATCTAAAAGTATATAAACCAGTTGTTGTATTTGTGTGCGATCGCATTCAAATTCGATACCCTTTTCAATCGTACATTGAAGTCTGATTGAATCTGGAAGAGTTCTCTCAAATTTTGAACCAATTGAAGTTAGTAATTCAGAAAGTTGAATGATTTCCTTTTGATTAGACCAATTTTTTTGATCATACCTTGCCAAAAATAATAGTTTTTCCAGTAATTCCTTCATTAATATAGATTCATGTTTTAAATCTTCAACTAGCTCCTTTCCAAAACTACTTAAATTCTCCCCTTCATCTTCGTCCAAAATGTCCAATGAACTGTAAAAGATACTTAAAGGAGTACGTAATTCGTGGGAAGCATCTGAAACAAACTTCATTTGCTTGTCAAAAGACTTTCTAATCGGAATCATAGCTTTTCCCGCCATAAAGTAACTGAGGAATGCAATAAAAATTGAAAAAATAACAGTTAAAACAATCAATAACAAAACCATATTCTTTATGAAATGATATTGTGAAGTAATGTTCTTTCCTAAGATCATATAGCCATCAATCTTCTGTTTGTTTGATATAGGCTTTGACAATAATAAAAATTGATGTCCTTCAAACTTTACTCTATTAATTTGACTATCCTTTATAACTTCAGTACCATAAATTTTTTCAATTTCACGAGATAATCCTTGATAAGACTCATCACCATGGACTAATTGATGGTCTGGTGTATAAATGTAATAAAAGTAAGTACGATTTGGTTCGTAGAATAATTTAAACTGATCATTGAAATGCTTGTATAAATCATGTTTTTGTTCATGATAATAACTCTCTAATTCCTCAATTTGCCCCTGCTTTACTAAATGGACAATTGAAAAGTAAAGTATCAGAATAAAGAAAAGAAAAAATAAGAAAAAACAACTAGCATAAAATAATGATAATTTTTTTCGTGTTTGATTAAACATTGTCTTCTCTCACTCGATAACCGATGCCACGCACATTTTGAATAATGGAACATTTACGGTCCTTATCTATTTTTCTTCTTACTAATTTTACGAGGGCATCGAGGGCGTTATCCGAAATTTCAGCTTCGAAGCCCCAAACATGTGAATAAATTTGTTCCCGCGTTAAGACATGCCCTTTATTAATGAACAAGTATTCTAATAGAAGAAACTCATTTTTTGTTAACGGAATTTCCTCGTCTCCCCTTTTTACTATCCGAGAATTTAGTTGCAATACCAAATCCCCAATAACAATCGTATTTTCAACGGGTTTATCCTTTCTCCGAAGAACTGCCCGCATTCTCGCTAATAATTCCTCTGTTTTGAAGGGCTTAATGATATAGTCATCTGCTCCAGCGTCCAATCCTTCGATAATATTTTGGCAGCTATCCTTTGCAGTAAGCATTAAGATTCCACCTGAAAACCCGTTTTCCCTAAGTTTTTTACAAACTTCGATACCCGATAATTGTGGCATCATCCAATCTAGAATTAATAAATCATAATCCTCAAATAGCGTATATTCATAAGCTTCTTGTCCATTATCAACAGCATCCACTTGGTGGTATTGTTTCTTAATCATATGAACCATATTTTTTTGTAACCGTTGATCATCTTCTGCTAAAAGTATTTTCATACAACATCCTACTTTCGTGATTGCTTAGATAGTCTTATTATAGGTTATTTTTTCCATTAACTAATCAAGTATTTTTGTAAAATAATTAAAAAAAGCAAGAACAATTTCAGAGTATTTTCAGTTTCCATGTGAACGTTAAAAATAAAAAAGGAGTTATGATTATGCCATTACATCCATTAGTTGTTCATTTTCCAATTGCTTTACTTTTTGTTGCTGCCATTATCGAAGTAGTAAATGTTTTTGTTAAGAAAGAAACATTGAACAAATTTGGCACATTATTAATGATTATAGGGATTGTTACAGGTGTTGGAAGTTATTTAAGTGGTGAGAATGCTGAACATTTTGCAAAAAATGCTTGGGGAAAATCCGTTCACGAAACAATTGAACTACACGAATTTTATGCAGGGTTATCGTTATTAGTATTTTTTATCCTTTTATTATTAAAGTTGATTTTCAAACATTCAATACTTAAAGAGATTAAGTGGTCAAAAGGTGCGATAATAAAAGGAGTTTCTTCTATATTAATAGTACTGCTTTGTATTTTTGGGATAACTGCTTTAATCATAACAGGACATCTAGGAGGAAAAGTTGTCTATAATCAACCTTCTCAATCAATTGAAGTAAATTTTCAAAATGAATAATAATAAAAATACCCGATTAGTTCATCAACACTAAGCGGGTATTTTTTCTTTCTAGAATCAAGTTCCTCGAATTATCACACAAATTCTAAAAAAAACTTATTTTTCTTTATTAAATATGTTATTCTAGTATAAGTAAATAGATTTTCTCGTTTATTATACTACATATAACCTTTTCATTCGCCAAAACCCTTGCCATTTTGTATAAATTCCCCTTAACTCAGTATCTACTTCCATTTCTACCAAGGAATTTCCATAAAAACTCATTATATTCAAATACCTTTCTATGAATAAATCAAGTATAAAGCCTTACTATTTTCCAAACTAATGAATAATTTGTGAAACCGCTTTTATTTGCGACAACTTTATATCTTTTTTATGAACAAATTGTGAATTAAACACTATATTCATAGTGGAAATATGTCTATCTTACATGAAGTTATATAAAATAAATTAGCATAAAGGTTTTCGAGAACGGTCTTACATGACGAATTTGCTCGAGACAAGAAAGGAGCATCTTTATGAAAAGAAAGTGGTCACTATTAGCTTCACTTACAGCACTTGTAGTTTTTCTAACAGGATGTGAACCATTATTAGTTTTAGATCCTAAAGGTCCACAAGCGGCACGACAAGCTAGTGACATAATGCTGTCAATTTATATTATGGCAGGAATTGTAATCGTTGTTATGGCAATTTTAGTGTATGTTTTATGGAAATATCGCGCTTCAAAATTACCTGCAGATTATGAACCGCCTCATGTAGAAGGGAACATTTGGGTAGAAGCAATTTGTGTAGGTATCCCTGTAATAATAGTTGCCGTTCTATCATTTGTATCTGTAAAAAGTAACTATATTGTAGAATCCACTCCACAAGGATATGAAGATCAAGAACCACTAGTTGTTTATGCTTCATCATCTGATTGGAAATGGCACTTTAGCTACCCTGAACAAGGAATTGAAACAGTAAACTATCTTTACATTCCAGCAGATCGTCCAATCGAATTTAAGCTTTACTCATTTGGATCAATCACAAGTTTTTGGATTCCACAACTTGGTGGACAAAAATATGCAATGGCTGACATGGTTACGACATTACATTTAGCAGCGGACGCACCTGGTGAATTTGTAGGTCGAAATGCAAACTTCAGCGGTAAAGGTTTTGCTGAAAATACATTTAACGTAACAGCAATGACTCAAGCAGATTTTGACGAGTGGGTTGAAGAAGTACATGAAACAGCAGACCCAATAACAGAAGATGAATTTGAAACATTATTAGAACCTGGTCACCTTGGTCAAATGACATTCACAGGAACACATTTAGACTTTAGTCCTGCTCCTGAACATAACCATCATTCAGAAGAAGATTCATCTGAACATGACCAACACGAAACTCACGAAACACACGAAGAAACAGATCATGCTCATCACTAATTTTTCGTTACGAGATTTATAGATTAGTAATTTCTCTTGAAAGGAGATATAAGGAATGGAATTCTTTCAACGATTCGCCATACCTCATCCAAGTCCAGCGATTTACGCTTCAATGGTTGCTATTGCATTAGTTTCAATTGGGATTGTTGTTGGTTTAACATATTTCAAAAAATGGGGTTACTTATGGCGTGAGTGGTTAACGACTGTTGACCATAAGAAAATCGGGATTATGTATTTACTTTCTGCGATTCTCATGCTTTTCCGTGGTGGCGCAGATGCCATTATGATGCGTGCTCAGTTAGCTACACCTGAAGCTAAACTGTTAGACGCACAACACTATAACGAAATCTTTACAACTCACGGGGTTGTTATGATTATCTTCATGGCGATGCCTTTTATCTTCGCCTTCATGAACTTAATCGTTCCATTACAAATTGGGGCACGTGACGTAGCGTTCCCTCGTTTAAATGCACTAAGCTTCTGGCTATTCTTCTTTGGTGCAATGTTATTTAATATTTCATTCGTTGTCGGTGGTTCTCCTGACGCTGGTTGGACTTCTTACTTCCCTCTTGCTGGGAATGATTTCAGTACTTCCGTTGGTACGAACTACTACATGATTGCGATTCAAATTTCTGGTATCGGTTCCTTAATGACTGGTATTAATATGATTACGACAATTTTAAAAATGCGTGCTCCTGGCATGAAATTAATGCAAATGCCGATGTTCACGTGGTCTGCGTTTATCGCAAACGTAATTATCGTATTCGCCTTCCCTGTATTAACAGTTGCGTTAATCATGGGTACAACTGACCGTTTATTCGGTACGAACTTCTTTACTACTGGTAACGGTGGTATGGACATGCTTTGGGCAAACTTCTTCTGGGTTTGGGGACATCCAGAGGTATATATCTTAATCTTGCCTGCATTCGGTTTATATAGTGAAATTATTTCAACGTTCTCAAGCCGAAACCTTTATGGTTATAAATCAATGGTTGCATCGATGGTTATTATCTCCCTACTATCATTCTTAGTATGGACTCACCATTTCTTCACAATGGGTCAAGGTGCACTTACAAACAGTATTTTCTCTATTACAACAATGGCTATCTCTGTTCCTACAGGGGTTAAGATATTCAACTGGCTATTTACAATGTGGAAAGGGAAAATTCGCTTTACCGTTCCAATGCTTTACTCAATCGGATTTATCCCACTATTCGTAATTGGTGGGGTTACAGGGGTTATGCTTGCGATGTCTGCGGCGGACTATCAATACCATAATACAATGTTCTTGGTAGCTCACTTCCACAACGCGATTATTCCTGGTGTAGTATTCGCGATGTTAGCTGGTTTAACATACTACTGGCCTAAATTCTTCGGCTTTATGTTAAATGAAAAAATCGGTAAATCGACTTTCTGGTTATTATCAATCGGTTTCGTACTTGCCTTCTTCCCAATGTATATCACTGGTTTAGACGGTCAAGCGCGTCGTATGTACACATATTCTGAAGCAACAGGTTTCGGTCCATTAAATATGGTTTCATTCTTTGGTGCTGGTTTAATGGCACTTGGTTTCGTAACAATCGTATGGAACATCTACTATAGTTTCAAAAACTCACCACGTGATATTGGTAGTGACCCATGGGACGCTCGCTCTTTAGAATGGGCAACTCATACTCCAGTTCCTGTTTATAACTTTGCTAGAATGCCACAAGTTAATTCAAGTGAAGCATTCTGGGATTCAAAGAAAAAAGGACACCAATTATTCAAAGGTGAATATCAAGAAATTCATATGCCGAATAACAGCGGTGTACCGTTTGTAATGAGTGCTATTTTCTTTGTTGCTGGTTTCTCATTTGTCTTTGCATTATGGGTACCTGCAGTAATCGCATTAATCGGAATTTTCATCTGTATGGGTCTACGTTCATTCGAATTAGATCACGGATACCATATCCATGTTGAAGAAATCGAAGAAACGGAAAAAAAATTGGGAGGTGCTAAATAATGAAGATCGATCACTCACAACCTTTAGAATATAGCACTGATCAAAATCAATTAAATATTTTAGGCTTCTGGATATTCCTTGGTGCCGAAATTATGCTGTTTGCTACACTTTTCACAGCCTATTTCACATTAGCAGGTCGTACGGGTTCTGGCCCTACTCCTGCTGACATGTTTGAAATTACACCGGTATTAATTGAAACATTTGTGCTTTTAACAAGTAGTTTCACGATTGGTCTTGGAATTCATGCAATGAGACTTGGTCGTAAAAATGCGATGCTTGCATTTTTCGGTATCACCCTTCTTCTTGGTTTAGGATTCCTTGGAGTAGAGATTTATGAATTTATGCACTACTACCACATTGGTGCAACATATCAAACTAGTGCATTTACATCTGCTTTAATGACAACATTAGGTACGCACGGTGCCCACGTAACTTTAGGGTTATTCTGGGGAACATTCATTATCATTCAAGTAATCAAACGTGGATTAACACCACAAAATGCAAATAAAGCATTTATTTTCTCACTGTATTGGCATTTCTTAGACGTTGTTTGGATTTTCATCTTCAGCTTCGTCTATCTGAAAGGAATGATGTAATATGAAAGAATTATTCCCTGCTAAACAGGTGATGGGCTTTGTCTTTTCACTCGTTCTAACTGTAGTTGCCCTATTAGTGTATTTCACTGATATGTCCTTTACAGTAGGTATGACAGTTTTATTAGTAACCGCTTTTGTTCAAGCATTTTTACAGCTAGTTGTGTTCATGCATGCTGGCGAATCAAAAGATGGCCGTTCCATCTATACAACTATTTTCTACGGTGCAATAATTGCAATCGTTACTGTATTTGGATCATTACTAATCTTAATTTGGGATATGTAAAACCAAATGCAAAAGTGACCTCGAGATACTGAGTGCTGTAGCTAGATATAAAACTAAAAAGAGCCGGACTAATTCGTCTGGCTCTTTTTTCATCTCCAAAAATACCTAAGTCTTCTCAACTCTTCTCTTACTACTCTCATGTTCAAACAACTGCATAAATAAACCGAACATATATAGAAATATCCCGCTTTTGACTAATTCAATCCCAAACCATATTGAAACGCTTACAAAGAAACTTAAAACAAGAAGCACAACCCCAGCAATGGCAACAGTTGCAGCAAGGTATCTAAAATAATTGAACATCTTCGGTCACTCCCTGTTTTGCTCGTTTTTGGATTGTCTAGCTTTCTATTAATATATGAGAGTTGTTCACAAAAAAGTCACAACTTTATGGTAAATTATTTTACTTCAATAAACTCCCCTTCTAATTGAAATATCCGTAACTCATTTAGTTTACATAATATTATTATTTAACGAAATGTATATTTTTTTAGAAAATGAAAAAACTACTGCTGATTAACTATGTTTCCTAACCTTTATCAAATTATCAATAATTGGGGGAATATATTTTGACTATGATGAAAGAAGTTCCTGAATCTAAAGTGGAAGCTCCAATAACTGCAAACGCAAATGAAAATCCCTATGAAATTGTAAAGTCCCTTCTAAAAAATTCCGTCGAAGCATTGGGATTAACAGAGGATGTATATCGATTACTTGAAAAACCTATTCGCGTATTAGAAGTATCCATCCCTGTAAGAATGGATGATGGAACAATCAAAAACTTTACGGGTTATCGCTCCCACCATTCGGACATTCTGGGCCCTGCTAAAGGTGGAATTCGTTTCCATCCAGAAGTAAACATTGATGAAGTCAAGGCACTTTCTATGTGGATGTCTCTGAAATCCGCTATTCTAGGTCTACCTTTTGGTGGTGGTAAAGGTGGCGTGATTGTTGACCCAAGAGAATTATCACAGTGCGAGTTGGAAAACTTAAGCCGTGGCTATATCCGAGCCATCACACCAATCATTGGTCCAGAAAAGGATATTCCGGCTCCTGATGTGAATACAAACCCACAAATTATGGGTTGGATGCTCGATGAATATGATCGTTTGCGTGGATATAATGTACCTGGTTTTATTACAGGAAAACCAATTATAGTTGGTGGTTCACAAGGTCGTGTTGAAGCAACTGGACGTGGCGTAGTGATTTCCATTGCAGAAGCTGCGAAAAAGTTAAATATTCCATTAGAAAGTGCAACTGCTGCTATCCAAGGATTTGGAAATGTGGGTAGTATGACAGCAAAATTCCTACATGAGCTTGGAGTTAAAATTATAGCAATTACCGATGTTAAAGGCGGTATCTATAATGAAAACGGCATTGATATACCTAGTTTGAGACAACATGTCGCTGAAACAAAATCCGTTGTCGATTTCCCTGGTGCAGAAAGCTTCGACAGTGATAAATTGTTTGGTTTACCAGTTGATTTCTTAGTTCCAGCTGCATTGGAAAATCAAATTACAGAAAAAACTGCTCCACAAATACAAGCAAAAGTTGTTGCTGAAGCTGCGAATGGACCGACTACCCCAGAAGGTGATCGGATTTTAAATGAAAAAGGAATTTTCGTCATTCCAGATATCCTATGTAACTCTGGTGGTGTAACGGTTTCTTATTTTGAATGGGTTCAAAACAATATGGGTTATTATTGGAAAGAAGAAGAAGTAAATACAAAATTAGAAGAAAAAATGATTTATGCTTTTGAAGACGTACACAAAATGCATGAGGAAAAGCAAGTGAATATGCGTGAAGCTGCATATATCGTAGGTGTTGGACGAATTGCAGAAGCCTTCCAAGCTCGTGGTTGGATTAATGATTGGTCAATGCCATTTAAATGTAAAGCTTAAAGTTAATAAGCATTCGCGTAAGTGAGCGCGAATGCTTTACTTATTTTTGAGCAAGTTCTAATATTATATCGGCCGCTTTATTCACACCACCAGCATTTCTGAAATTTTCCGAAAGCCTAACAGCATTCTCTTTGTATTTTTCGTTTGCGAAAATTTCCTCTACCGCGCTAACAAAATGTTTCTCACCAATTCCTTTTAAATAAACTCCTGCTCCAAGCTCTTCCACCCTTTTTGCTACGAGCTGTTGTTCGCTATGGAACGGATATAAAATCATTGGCACTCCGAAATACAAACTTTCATTTACACTATTCATTCCACAATGTGTAACGAAAACATCTGCCCTTTGTAAAACTTCAATTTGATTTACTCGATTTTTCACGGTGAAGTGGTCAGGAAGGTTTCCGAGTGAGGCAATGTTCGTTTGTTCTCCAACAGACATTATAATTTCATAGCTACTATTAGAAAAAGCTTGAATACAATTTAAGTAGAAATTTTCATTTTGATTAAGTACAGTACCTAAAGATATATAGACAACCTTCTTATTCTTTTTTGGAATCATCTTTTCAGTAAATTCAATAGATGGACCTACAAAATTAAACTTTTCAGAAAAAGTCTCTGCCATAGGTTGAAAATCTTTCGTAGTATAAACGATGGTATTCGTATTATTATCATTTTCAATTAGGGAGACAAAATTATCGACTTCATACCCGTGACTTCTTAGTAATTGTATTTTTTTATTAATCTTTGGCATCCCAAAAATCATGTTAAATATTTCTTTTATTCCTCGTTTCATTAATTTAGCTGTATGTTTATTAAATGCAAAAGAAGTCGTTGAGCAAATATAAGGAATGTTTAACTTTTTGCCAAATAGTTTCCCCCAAACACATAACGAATCACTAACAATACAATCTGGCTGTAGCTTTTTTAATTCAGCACACACTTTTTGATCCATTGCAATAGTAGTATCAACAAGCATCTCTATCAAAGATGTAAAATCTTTTCCTGCTTTTTTAGCAATTTCTTGTTCTGTGATTGGTGGTAAAAATTCATCACATGAAACAAACTTTGCTCCCGCGCCTTCGATTTTCGTTTGAAACTCGTTGAAGGAATAATAGCGAACCTCATTACCTCTTTTCACTAACTCAGCAACAACCGGTATTGTTGGGTTTGTATGACCATGGGCTGGAATCGAAAAAAATACTATTTTACTCATCTACATCCCCTTCTGCTTTCGTGTTTCGAACTATTTCAGCAAATTCTAGAATTTGTTCGCTTTTTAAAATAGCAAGTCCCATTGTTTCATCTTCACCCAACACAATTAATTTATCACCTGGTTTGATGCGATAGCGTTCCCTCGCCTGTTTAGGAATGACAATTTGCCCGCGCTCTCCAACCTTTACAACTCCGAAAAAGTGCTTTCCCTTAGGTCCTAAATGTTGTATTTCTTCTTCCGACATATCCCTCGATAATTCATCTAATGTAATCTGAAATAGATCAGCTAGTAATTTACACTTTTCAATATCAGGTAAAGCTTCTTCACTTTCCCACTTTGCAATCGTTTGGCGAGATACATTTACTTTTTCGGCAAGCATCTCCTGACTTAGTTTACGTTTTTTGCGCAATAATCGTATATTCATACCAATCATATCGATGACAACTCCTTATATTGCTTACTATATAAAACTTTCCCTTGAATTTCTATCAAGATTCAAATACATTTTGTGTTAAAAATCGTGGCAAAATGAAATACATAAATTTCTTAATTTACGGAGAAGATGTACTTAATAGAAAGGAGAAACAAATATGGATGATAAAAATACACTGTTTAAAATGTATGCCATGTTAAATTCCATGCAAAGCCAACTAAACCAATGTAAATCCTATTTAGAAAATATTATGGAAGAAAAAGGTTTTGACTTTAGCACCATTTTGGAAGATTATGATGTGATTGCGTCTCAAGAGGATGATCAAATTCACTAATCCTATAATGTGCTGTAGAAATACAGCACGTACTTTTAAAGGGAAATTAATTAATTTCATACTATATATTGGTGAAAGTCCTATTAAATAGTTTAATAAATACATATGATAAGCTTAAATGGACTTTTGTAAGAGATTACCACAGGAAAAGGAGGGTTGCGAATGTACTACTTCTATCAACCGCAGTATTTTCACTCTCCATATCACCCAATGGCTTATCGACCAATACTACAAAGACCAAATATGAATCATAGATTTGTACAACAACCAATGAATCAACCCAATCCAAGAAATCAACAAAACCCAGGAAATCAACAAAACCCAGGAAATCAAAATCCATATCCCGAAGTAGACCCAAATCAGTTATACGATTCCGCAAACGAAACAAAAAAATTAATGAAAGATGCTAGTATAGTTCTTGAAAGACTATCTTCATCGAAAGATTTTGATAAACAATTAATGGACCACGCACAACAATCGCAAAGTGAAGAAGTGAAAAAATTAATTAAATCGATTGGCATCGAATCGGATGTAGATGTTCTTTATACTCCAGATAGTTTACGATTAGAATTTATATCCCAAATTGCAGATTCAGACTGCTGTAAACTATCCATTGTTCTAAAATGGCGATAAATGATAAAAGCAACTAACTCTTTTAGGTAATTGGTTAGTTGCTTTAGTTAGTTTTTGTGTCTTTCGCTTAACTTGAGATTGAATACCATTTCTTCTTAATTACACTTAATTTTTTGCATTCATCACTAGAATGAATACCATTTTCACTTCTATTTTTACTGATTTACGTATTCATCACTAGTATGAATTCATTTTTTCACTGTTTTCCCTCAAAATTTTGCATTCATCACTAAAGTGAATACCATTTTCCATTTGATTTACACTGATTTTTGTATTCATCACTGGTATGAATACATTTTTTCACTTATTCCCCTTAAAATTTTGCATTCATCACTAAAGTGAATACCATTTTCCCTTTGATTTACACTGATTTTTGTATTCATCACAGGTATGAATACATTCTTTCACTTATTCCCCTTAAAATTTTGCATTCATCACTAAAGTGAATACAATTTTTACTTCAATTTCCACTTATTTTTGTATTCTTTGCTTGTATGAATACAATCCCTCTTTAAACTCCCTCTAAATTTCGTATTTTATCCGCTTAATCCACACAAATAATAAAAAGCGCTAATCTTTAAAAGATTAACGCTCTCATAAATCCTAAATTAAACCGATTCAGACTTTGGATCTTGTCGAAGTTTCCAGTTGCCTAAACCTACAATCAGTACAAAAAATACAATCGAAATAAAACTTGAAAGTGCCATTACTAAGCCCATGGCGATGGCAGGATTTCCACCGATTCCTGTCAACGGTGCAACTGTTCCAGCAATCACATATTGAAGAACTCCGATTAACGCTGCAGCACTTCCAGCAATTTTCCCCTGGTTTTGTAATGCTAACGATTGACCTGTTGTACTCACAATACCAATACTCGCTACCGCTAATAATAATGGTGGCAAAATGAATACTAAACTAGCTTTTAATATAAGTAACAACAGTAAGACACTCGATGAAACGAATGCAAGTAAGATACCTGTTACTAATAATTTTGATTCCCCAAAACGTCCAGCGACTCTACCCGTAACTTGCGCTGCAATGGAAATGCTCACGCCATTTGCAGCAAAAATGAGACTGAATGTTTGAGGACTTGTTCCATAAACCTCTTGCAATACAAAAGAAGAACCCGAAATATATGCAAATAATAATCCAAAAACACATGCTAACGGTAGTGCGTATCCGATAAAACTACGATCTAAGAATAATTGTTTAAATGTGATGAATGTCTTTTTAACTCCACCTTCAGTTCGTAATTCTTCAGCATGTGATTCTGGTAAACTCGTTAAAACTAAGATAAACATCACTACACCAATGACACTTAAAATAATAAACACAGCATTCCAAGGGGCTAAAAGTAAAATAATCCCACCTAAAATCGGTGCAAGAATTGGTGCAACACCATTCACTAACGCTAACAATGAGAAGAATTTCGTCAATTCGATACCAGAATAAATATCCCGAACAATCGCACGGGATAGAACAACCCCCGCAGCACCAGAGAATCCTTGAATAAATCGTAGTAAAATGAAGCCCCAAATCGACGTTGAAAATGCACATAATAATGAAGCAATACTATAAATAATTAAACCGATTAGTAAAGGCTTTCGTCTTCCACGTACATCACTTAAAGGCCCAATAATTAATTGTCCCGATGCCATTCCAACTACAAAAAAGGTTAAACTCAGTTGTACAAGGGATGGCGTTGTGTTAAATTGTTCTGCTATAAGTGGAAGAGCAGGTAAATACATATCTATCGATAATGGTGCAAATGCAGCCAATGAACCTAAAATTGCCGCTAGTTTTAACCGTTTCGTTTTAATTGGTTGATGATCCACAGAATCCATTCTTTAAACCTCCTTCAAAACAATCAATTAAGTTGATTGATTAAGTTTCTAATAACCTCAGATTTATCTAATTGCTTACTATCACAATATTGATGTAGTTTGTTGTATGTATCTTCATCTAACCGAACATGAATGGAATGCTTTAACTTCTCACACTCTGGCTTTTTTGGTCGACCTCTTCTAATTTTTCTTACTCCTTCTTCATCGCGCCAAACTGTTATTAAAACAAAGCCATCTTCTTCAATCGATTGTTGAAAATTATTTTCTTCCCATAGTTTTAAAGCTTCATTGATTCGTTGATTGATAAATTGTACTCTTTCCTCCCCTTCCAATCCCCGATTTTTTGCTTTTTGATTCATCTTTTTTTGAATATAATCTTTATATTCCTCAAAAGAAGTAAAAGTTAGCTCCTTCATATTCATCCTCACTAATTTTTGTTCTACAAAAAATAATAAGAAACTTTTTGTTAATTAGCAATCTTATTTTTGCAAAATTCAAACTTTCATATTTTTAATAAAAAAATTAGAAAAGCATTTTAATATACAAACAGATAGATTTTTTATACGATAACAGTGGATTGAACAAAGGGAGGAAAAAAGATGAATACGAATAACTTACTCTCACCTTTTACATTGCCAAATGGCGTTGAATTAAAAAATCGTATTATTATGGCTCCAATGACAAACTGGTCCTCTAATCCAGATGGAACAGTAACAGAAGATGAAGTGAAGTATTATGCACGACGTTCAAGTGGGGTTAGTATGGTAATTACAGCTTGTACGAATGTCACAGCTAACGGCAAAGGATTCCATGGTGAGTTTGCTGGAGATCGGGATGAAATGATTCCTAGTCTACGAAAAATAGCAAATGCTATTAAAGAGCAAGGGGCAAAAGCTGTTCTTCAAATTTTCCATGGTGGAAGATTATGTCCACCTGAGCTTGTTCCAAATAATGAAATTGTTAGTGCAAGTAATATCCCTGCTGAAGGTTCTTCTAATATTCCAAGAGCTTTAACAGAGTCGGAAGTAGAAGAAATTATCGAAGCATTTGGTGAAACGACTCGCCGCGCAATTGAAGCAGGTTATGATGGCGTTGAAATTCATGGTGCAAACGGCTATCTAGTACAACAGTTTTTCTCACCTCATTCTAATCGACGAGAAGATCGATTTGGGGGAAGCCTGGAAAACCGAATGACGTTCCCTTTAGCGCTTGTCGATAAAGTAAAAAGTGTCGTGGACCAATATGCAGATTCATCCTTTATTATTGGCTATCGTTTTTCTCCTGAAGAAAAGGAAACTCCAGGGATTACAATGGCAGATACCCTT
The DNA here is from genome assembly GCF_003628435.1 of Ureibacillus endophyticus. Lineage (GTDB taxonomy): Bacteria > Bacillota > Bacilli > Bacillales_A > Planococcaceae > Ureibacillus > Ureibacillus endophyticus. Next base: position 43,622 of record NZ_RBZN01000008.1, read on the forward strand.
AAATTGGTAGACGCTTTAGCGGATAAAGGCCTTACGTATTTACATGTTTCCTTACATCACTTCTTCTCTACTGCAAAACGCGGCATCAATGATACATCCAAAACACGTATTGAATATCTTCTAGAAACAATAAATGATAGAGTCCCATTAATCGGCGTTGGTAAAATTCAAACTGTTGATGATGCCCAAAAAGCACTAGATACTGGTGTTCCACTTGTAGCCCTTGGAAGAGAACTCATCATTGATCCAGATTGGGTACAAAAAGTGGCAGAAGGAAAAGAAAATGAAATTATTACGAAATTGAATAAAGACATGCAAGAGCAACTTGTCATTCCAGATCCTTTCTGGAAAGTCATCATGAATACACCAGGTTGGTTCCCTATTGCATAAATGCTTGAGGCCCTTTTTTATAAGGGTCTTTTTTATGTACATAATTATTCAAAAAAATACTCATATTAGTCGAGAAAGGAGATGGTACAATGCGAAAGAAATTTAAGTTAAAGAGAAACCCTTTAGAGGTAGCAAACAATACAGTTCGTTTAAAACCAAATGAAGAATTTGGGTTAATGACTGTATCACATCCTAATAAAAACAATTCAAAAAAGTTATCCCTTGAGGAAGTCATTAATAAAATGGACGAAAATCAAGGTGGTATGGCTTAATCTTTCGGTGAGTCTTTCTAAACTCACCTTTTCTACATAGAAAAACCCCGAAAAAATTTCGAGGTTTTATATAGTTAACGATTTTTACGTCTATTATGTTTTTGTTCTTGGTTGGCAAATTCATCACGGTTACGGCTACGATTAAAATCAATTTCTTCGCCGAATTCTTCACGATTGTTGTTAAATTCCGCTTCTAGACCAAACTCTTCATGGTTATTCGCAAATTGATTTTGTTTATTTTTTCTTTTCACCATCTTCAATTCACCTCCACGCTCATTATTGTGAGTCAGAAGGTTAATTTTATACACTTAAGTATCGTTCCGTTTCAAAAGAAAAACGTTAATCCCTTTGTGGAATTAACGTTTTTGACCAACATATTAAATTTTATTTAAAGTCGCTTCATATAGATCAATAATTTCTAAGAACCTTTCTGCTTCTCTAAATGTATGGTCAGCCAGTAAAGGGTGAATATTGCTTTTAATACGGCAAGCTTCAATTAATTCTCGAGCCGTTTTCTTAAAATCTCTAAGAGACTTAACGGATACCCGGTTCTGGTCTAAAAACTGACTTAAAATCGGTTTTGTTTCAGATTGAGGGCGCATTGAATCAAGATCCATCGCCTGGAACAGCAATTGATCAAAATCATGACTAAACTCCCTTGCTTGGTCTACTAATTTTCGTTCAGAAGGGTCTAAAAGATGTCCAATAAATTTTGCATGGTCAGCCATTATTCTTAAGAAGAAGACATTTTCCTTAATGATCGCATCTGGTCTTGGTGCCAATATCCCTTGATTTAGTTCTTTTAAGCGATTAGCAAAATACGCTGCTTCCCTACTGATATGGTCAACTAACAATGGATAGTTATTGCTAATGATTTCACAACGCAATGTTAGGCCTAAAACTTTTCGTTTAAATGCCCAGATATTGACCGCATGTTGATAAACCTCTGTATTGAATGCTTTAACCTGTTGAATATCAGAGTTCTGGGAAAACTTACTTAACTTCTCCTCAACCCTTTCAAAAACGTTAATATAATGTTGTGCTTCTGCTACTAAATTCTTTTGATCATGTGTAAAGCCTAATGACAAAAATAACGCGTGCTCTTTCATAATTCTAGACCAAAATTGAATTTCATCTAATGACCTTGCAACAATTGGATTAGCCACAAAATCCCTCCTTGTATCAACTCCCTACATGTATATGTAATATTTTTCAAAATATATTATTTTTAAAATAATAATTTTTAAATTTTGAACAAAATATTTTTTGAAATAATCCCTATAGACTAATTAGAATAGTTCAACTTGAGTACTTTTTTTACCTCTATATATTATTTCAAAATTACTTCCTTCAATTATTTTCCGTTTTATATAAACCTATTTTTATTAAAAAAGATTATACTTTTCGAAGTCATAAATGATCTATCCAATTACAAATGCGCTATCATTATTTATCTTAACGAACAGATACTTATATTTTCTGATTATTTCGAAGATAGTTTGCTAGACTTAAATTGGTGGTCTTGGTATATTGTCAATAGAAAGAGGAGGGAATTCATTTGGGTAGTCAATTAATTAAAAAACAATTCGCAGTTACTAGAAAAAACATTTTGAGTTTATTAGAAGGTGTTTCTCCTGAAGTGCTAGACGTTGTTCCAGAAGGATTTAATAACAATATCCATTGGCAAATTGGGCACATTTTAACAGCTGGTGAATTGTTCCTGTTTAATGGACAAAAAAATCTACCAGAAAACTACGGCCAACACTTTGCAGGTGGGACAAAACCAGCTGATTGGACAAATGATGTACCTTCAGTTGAAGATATTCTAGTAAAATTACAAGAACAACTAGAACGCATCAACCAAATTTCCGATGACTCATTCGAGATTGAACTGGAAAAACCGTTTATCGGCAATAAAACAGTTGGTGAATTAGCTGCTTTCGGTGCATTCCACGAATCATTACACTTAGGTCAAATTCAAATTTTAAAACGTTTAATCGAATTACAAAAATAACCGCCCTGTTTAACAAGGCGGTTTATCTTTTAACAAGTAATTTGTGGTTCCCTATTAAGTGGTTCTAAATCGATTTCAAATCCTAAATCTTCTAACATTTTTTTATCTTGTTCCCCAGGTTGTCCTTCTGTTGTTAAATAGTCCCCTAGGAAAATAGAGTTTGCTGGATATAAACTTAATGGCTGTAGTGTACCGAGATTTACTTCACGACCACCTGAAACGCGTATTTCCTTTGAAGGATTCACAAATCGGAATAAACTTAACACTTTTAAACAATAGCGTGGGTTTAATTCCTTTGTTCCTTCTAAAGGTGTACCATCAATGGCATTTAAGAAATTCACTGGGATAGAATCGGCATCTAAAGCACGTAAACTTCTCGCCATACTGATGACGTCTTCTTTTGATTCTCGCATTCCGATAATTACACCAGAACATGGAGAGATTCCTGCTTCTTTTGCTAATTCAACAGTATTTACGCGGTCTTCATAAGTATGGGACGTTGTAATATTACTATGATGATTGGCAGATGTATTAATGTTGTGATTATAGCGGTCTACACCCGCTTCTTTTAATTTCTCTGCTTGGTCTGGTTTTAAAATTCCTAGGCACGCACAAATCGTCATTTCAGGATGTTTTTCTTTAATTGTTTTTACTGAATCTACAACAATATCAATCTCTTTATTTACCGGTCCACGTCCACTAGCAACAATGCAATAGGTTCCTACATTTAATGATGCAGCACGCTCAGCTCCTGCCACGATTTCTTCTTGTTTCATCATGGCATACTTTTCTACAGGTGCTTTGGAAACGATTGATTGCGAGCAATAGCCACAGTTTTCTGGGCAAAGTCCTGATTTTGTATTAATAATCATGTTCAGTTTAACTTTATTGTCGAAAAACTTACGGCGTATTTTATAAGCTGCATGAAGAAGTGGCAATAGGTCTTCATCTGGACTATTTAATATTGCCAATGCTTCCTCATCTGTTAACTCATAGCCTTCTAAAACTTGTGTAGCTAAAGCATCGTAATTCATCTCGTTTTCCCCACTTTCAATACTTTTTGTATGCGGTAGCCGAAAATTCCTGCAAAAATAGCTAATATTAAATCTTTAGGTAGCGGTGGCATCATCCAAAGCCAAGCCATTGAATAAGAAAATCCTTCTGGAGCACCGAACCATAACATATATGCAGCATACATCCAGTTAGTGCCAAGTAGATAACTTACTAATGTTCCAATTATCGCTGCAGTAATAAACATTGTTTTTGTTGGTCGTTTTTCTACCATTTTGCCAACTAAAAATGCTACTAAAATAAACGTTACAATGAATCCAAAAGTAGGACTTAAGATTTGTGAGAAGCCGCCACTAAATCTTGCAAAAACCGGAGCACCTGCTAATCCAATTAACATATAAACTGTCACGGAAATCGCACCTAATCTACTACCTAAAATAAGTCCTGCTAAAATTGCAAAAAATGCTTGTAATGTAATCGGTACCCCACCGATCACCATAAACGGTGCAAAAGAAGTAATGTTTGCGCCAATCATCATAAGTGTCGCAAAAAGCCCACAATATACTAGCTCCACCGTTCTTAATTTTTGTTTTTGTTTTGGTTTAGATTGAACAGTCTCTGTTGTCATGCATCCACCTCAAGAAATTAATTTTGTATATTAGTAATTCTAAAGATTATAAATATTTATGTCAACCTATTTTTATTTTAGGTTAACTTAAAACCAAAACTTGTATTAATTTAATAGACATTACCTTTCCATTGAATAAATGGTTTACCTATCGGGTAGCCTTTTGAAAGATACTTTAAGGAGGATTTTTATCATGTTTGAGAAAAAACTTGCACTTCACGAAACGATGGAATTTCATGAAGTGATTAACTTTATGACAACGAGTTTATTAAAATCAAAATTAAGTCAAGGTGTCGTTTTTGATGATGATTTACGAGACTTGTTAGAAAAAAACGTTAAACTATCAACTCCTGCCTTAAAAGCCATGATTAAACTTTACGAAAAATCAGAGCTAGAATATTAATCGGAGGAATTCAAATGGAAGATTATTTAGATCCTATTAATTCAATCAATATGCCGGAGTTAACAGATTCTGGAGTGGCATTAGAGTTACTGTTATCTTTAAAAACCGGTGTCCGTACTCTTTCCATTGCACTTACTGAAACGGCTTCCCCTGCCCTACAAAAATTATTGAGAACCCAACTCGATGTGTTAATTGATTTATATTTAGAGACTTCAGAACTAATGAAGAAAAAAGAATGGTTAAAACCTTATGAATTATCTCACCAAAAAGAGCTGGATATCAAAGCAGCGGAAAACGCCATCAGTATTGCCAGTCTTGACCTATTCCCAAAGAACATGAACCGAAAAGGAATGTTCCCAACTCCACCAAAAAAATAATAAAGGAAGATAAGAATGAAGGCAGTTACGTTTCAAGGAATTAAAAACGTTGAAGTAAAAGAAGTAAAGGACCCGAAAATAAAAAAAGATGACGATATTATCATTAAACTAACTTCCACGGCAATTTGCGGTTCAGACCTTCACCTATTCCATGGGATGATCCCAAACTTAGGAAAAGATTATGTGGTTGGACATGAACCAATGGGAATTGTCGAAGAAGTTGGAAAAGGTGTTTCGAAGGTAAAAAAAGGCGATCGTGTCATCATCCCATTTAATATTGCATGTGGGGAATGTTGGTATTGTAAACATGAACTAGAAAGCCAATGTGACAATGCCAATGACAATGGAGAAATGGGTGCCTACTTCGGATATTCTGATACAACAGGCGGTTTCCCCGGAGGACAGGCGGAATATATGCGTGTGCCTTACGCAAACTTTATCCCATTTAAAATTCCAGAAAACAGTGAAGTAAAAGATGAAAGCTTAGTTTTATTGGCCGATGCAGCCACAACTGCCTATTGGAGTGTGGATAATGCAGGGGTAAAAGCTGGTGATACAGTTATTGTTCTTGGTTGTGGTCCTGTTGGTTTATTGGCACAAAAGTTTGCATGGTTAAAGGGTGCAGAAAGAGTCATTGCCGTTGACTATATCGGTTACCGATTAAAGCATGCGAAACGGACAAATAAAGTTGAGGTTGTGAACTTTGAAGATCATGAAAATTGTGGTGAGTATTTAAAGGAAATCACAAAAGGCGGTGCCGATGTGGTCATCGATTGTGTTGGAATGAGTGGCAAAATGACTCCTTTAGAGTTTCTAGCTAGTGGCTTAAAACTCCAAGGAGGTGCAATGGGTGCCCTAGTCATCGCAAGTCAGGCCGTTCGAAAAGGGGGCACAATTCAAATAACAGGTGTGTATGGTGCTCGTTATAACGGGTTCCCACTTGGTGACATTTTCCAACGCAATGTAAACATTCGCACTGGTCAAGCACCTGTCGTCCATTATATGCCTTACCTTTATCAACTCATTGCAGAAGGTAAAGTGGACCCAAGCGATATCATTACCCATGTCATTCCGTTAGACCAAGCAAAAAGAGGGTACGAAATTTTCGATACAAAACAAGACAATTGCATTAAAGTTATTTTAAAACCATAAAAAACTTGAGCAGGAGTATTCAAAAATAATTACTCCTGCTCTTCATCAATTCAATATCTTCAACACTTTATCCAACACTTCTGAATTATGCACAATGACGAGATGTAGTTTTTTTCTCGTACGATTGATATTTTGATAAAGCATTTTTGTTGGTTGATAATACGGTTTTCTACCTTCTTCTTTCGCTGATAATTTCCGATTATCTTTGTAATAGAATAATTTATCAATGACTGCCACAACATGGTCATATTCTTTTCCGGATACATCTCTACGGTATCCTTTATGAGAGTGGTCATTATCCGGTTGGTCAATATATCCAGATCGCGTGTAGTCAATAATCTTCCACCCCTCTTCCCTCATAAATTGCAAATAGTTTCTTGCAAACTTTTTAGAAGAAAAATATTGAATCGAAACATTTGTATACTTTTGAATATCAGAAGTTCGAGCTAAGTCAAATAAATTATTGATAAATGAAGAAATCTCTATATTATGGCGAATAATTGTTGTTAATTCATACTTCACTGGCTTTAACTGCTCATGGATGAGTTTTGGAATATTATTATTAATTTCAAAGGTTGTCAGTACTTGATCAGGGTCTAATGAAAAAATACACTTAATCTTTAAATCTGTTATTAACTCGATCAATTTGAAAAACTTATTTTTATACAATCGCTGTGCTTCATCAAAAATGATTAAATCGTACTGAGAGAAATCATAGGTTAACTGCTTTGCTTTATTAAAATTACTAATCGGTTCTATCGGCCATTGATAGTCATTAATTAATTTCTCATGTCCTTTATTTAACCTTCCACAGTTGAAAATGAGCACTTTCTTATTATTTTTCATAAATTCTTTTGCAATGTCATACGTTAAAAGCGTTTTACCAGTACCCGGTCCACCTTCTATGACGATAAAACTTGTCTTATCAGTTGGAATTAAATTTAATATTTCTCGTTTATATGTACTTTGCTGAGCACTAAGGAAATATTTATCCTCCATAAAACTTTCCGGTGAGTTAAAAGGAGATACTAAATAATTCGTTGGATCAAACACATCGTCTAGATTATCGATATGAATAAATGTTTGTTCTTGTAGTCTTTCTATCAGAAGTGGCATTTCTACTTCTTGTAGTTGATTCAAATCTGTTAAAAAGTACAGTTTCTTAGTAGATGAAATGAATGTAAAGTTATAAACTTCTTTATCGAGAAATTTTAAATAATATTGATTTTGTACGAGCTGTCGAAGTACCTTTTCTTCACTACTTTCACGTTTTAACTCAATATTAACAACACTTTTTTCCCCAATTCGTAATAAATCAAATTCTTTGCCAATCCGGTTAATCATAAAGCCAACATAAAAATTATGAAAAGTAGTGAATTGGTCTGTATGTTTTTTCATTTCCTCTACTAACGATTTGAGATCATCTATTTCACTAATACGGATTTTCGGATTCATCCCAAATTGCGTCACGTACTTCGAAAAGTTTGTTAAACTTAAATCCATTCTAGCACTCAACAGGGATAATAAATTTATTGCCTTCACGATATATGCTCCTTTATCACTACTGGTACAGTCTTCCTTAAATTATAAATTAATATTTTTATTTTTGTGAACCGATTTATAAATTGGCTCAAGCTATGAAAAAAACTGCCTAAAAAGAAGGCAGCAAAATATGAATTTATAATGTTAAATACTCTTTCTTTTTTCCATAATTAGTTACTTGATTACGTCCATTATTTTTGGACTCGTATAGCGCTTGGTCAGCCATTATATACATGTCAGACGGCTTTAAGTTTTCTGTTGGTGTAATTGTAGAAACTCCTATACTAACGGTCACATATTCATTTGTTAGTGAGGTTTGATGTGGAATTCTTAATGCCAAAATAGCAGCACGAATTTCCTCTACCACTTGTAAGGTTTGCTGTTTATTTTGATTGCGTAACAGCACTACAAATTCTTCTCCTCCAAGTCTTGCTACATAACTGTTTGGCTCTTTATTAAATTCTTTCAACTTTTTAGAAATCCTTTTTAAACACTCATCACCTTTTAAATGACCATATGTATCGTTATAATCTTTGAAATAATCAATATCTAATAGAATAAAAGACAATGGTTCTGTAGTTTCTAAAGATTCTTCCCATACATTAGTAAATACATCATTAAAAAACCTTCTATTATAAAGTCCCGTTAATCCATCAAAATTTACTTTTGCCTCTAAAGAATGGATATTTGATGATAATTCAGTACGCATGACGCCAACATTTCTTATTAAATCAGCAAGTTCGTCCTGTTTATTATAAATTGGAACTTCTTTTGTAAAATCATGTTCTGTATAAGATTGTACACAGCTACTTAGCTTAATAATCGGTTTAATTAATTCTTTTAGAATTCTAAAATTAATCAATAGGTTCACTAACATAATAACAATAATTGTTGCTACTAATATAATTAATGTCATATTAATTCGATACTTCATTGTATTTCGAACAATCGTCCGCTCTTCATCAATACTCTTACTAAATTCAAAGAAATTAGTTCTAAAATCATCCGAGGCATGTTTGGCATCATCTAATAAATTTATATTAAGATTTTCTCCATTACGCCCTTGTTCTACAAACATTTCAGCATAAGTTGATTGCCAATGCTCCCCAAGCTGTATAATTTCTAATGCTTTGTTTTGTAATTTTTCAAAACTTTTCGTATTACTCAATAAATTGGCAGAACTTTTAGAAAACTCCGCCTGTCCTAAATAATAAGGTTCTAAAAATTCCTCATGGTTCGTTAAACTATACCCCCTTTGACCAGTTTCCTGATCAATGATGGATCGGAATAGTTGATTAGCAGATACGTCAATAGTATCTAATATACGTTGACCTTTTATATTCGCATCTAAGGCAAAACGAATGGAAAAGGTGAGTAGTATAACGACTATAATAATTAATATCGCTGAAAAAATAATTGAGTTTAATAGCTTATTCCCTAATTTTCCAAGTGAGTGAAATTTCATAGATTTTATCACATACTTTCCTAGAAACATAATTCAATATGCTTATTTTAACATAGTAAAAAATAATCTACTATTGGTTAAAAAACATGAAGACCTAAACACTAAGTTCAGGCCTTCATTTTTATTATTTTTTCGCTTTTCGATATTCAATAGTAGCAAATTGTTCTCTTGTTAATGGACGGTTTGGATACTTCCCATTCAATAGTCTCTCCTTTATTGCCCATTCCCAAGCTTCTTTGTGAGTTGCTGAAGCTTCCCGTTCGTTTAAGCCAATCATTGATTCAAGTGTTTGAATTCGCTTAGCTTGTGCTTCAATTAATTTTTTTAACTCTTCGTATTGCGCCACGGTTAATTCTCCTTCCTTCGTGGTTTTCTTTAATCCAAGGTATTTTGCAAGTGCTTGTGCAATTTGAGTACCCGCATTTGCTAATACTTGGTTATCCCTTAACTTCTTTATGTCAATTGTGCTGTCCATAAATCCGCCTTCAATTAAAATGGCCGGCATTGTTGTTTCCCGAACAATGTGTAAATTGGCCCTTTTAATTCCCCTATCGCGCAAACCGTATGCGAGTACTACTGCAGGATGGATTGCATTTGCTAAGGCCAAACTTCCTGGTTTTGGACTCGTATAAACAAATGTCTCCACACCTGTATGGTTACCCCATTGTCCTGCCAGAGCATTGTGATGAAAAGAGATATAATAGTCTGCTCCCCATCGATTTGCGCCATTTGTTCGTTCTAATAATGGCACATCCCTCTGGCCAGTTGGATCATCAAATCGACGTAACTCCACCCCACCATATTGAGAAAGTTCTTTTTGGAATGCAATGACCACTTGATTATTAAATGACCATTCCCTTTCTCCATCTGGTGTGCGTTTTCCTGGGGTATTAATACCGTGTCCTGCATCAAATCCGATTTTTACCATAATTTTCTATCACCCCTCAATTAATATATTCGAAAACATTTGTTGTATATGATTTATATATCTCTGTTCTCATAAAAAAGCCCCTAAAATCTCAAAAAAATTATCAATAATATTAGGAATCTTGAAACATTCTCATGCTTAACAATGCACTTTCTATCTTTAACATTGGAATTAATTTCCTCATTATACAGTTGTATGATTATATGACTAATATCGAATTATCATAAATTTCTTGCATATAATCTATTAACTATAATACAAGAGGTGATTCTATGGATTATAAGAAGGCCTATGAAACATTCCTGAAAATGGCTTTTGAAGAAATTGACTATCCCGCCGCTCCTGTCGTATATAAGTTATCTGAGAATCAAAAGCTGACTATTGAATATATTCGTGATTTAACAAATCAAGTTCAAAATCGAATCATGCAGCTAAAACTAGTAAATATTACAATGAAGGAAGATGAGTATCGGAAAGAATTGGAGTTATTTAAATTAAACTTTTTAAAGCAATGTCTTCAATCACCTCAAGTTGCGGAATTGGCTAGGTATACACACAACAAATTAAAACTATCAAAATTTATCAATAAGCATAAAAAAATGGACGATTATATGGACATATTAGATAATGCAAACTCTCATATGCATACAATTCGTATCATTCTGCAAGAACTATGGGTTTCAAAGGAAGTAGATCTAGTTATATAAATCTTTCTGATGCTGACACATAAGTGATTTTTCGAAAAGAATAGTAAATAAACATAGATTCTGGGCACGCAATGGAACGTCTTCATGAAAAACTCAACATTTTTCTTAAATGAAAAATATTGAGTTTTTTGTTTTGTCTCATTTCCGTTTTATTTTTATGTTCACAATTCATTCAAATCCAATGAATTTACTTTATTTTCTGAAAAAAATCCCCCTTTTCAATTTATTATTTGCTAATATATCAATAATAGAATGTTAAGGAGGACTTTTATGGCTGGATTAGAGAATAAACGAATCGCATTACTTGGCACTAGAAAAATTGAAGAACAATCAGCAATCATCGTACAACTTGGTGGTTCTGCAGTACACCGCCCTGCTCAAGGGACAATCTTTTTTGATGCAGCAGTAATCGAACCAGAAATTGATAAAATTATTAATGGCAAATTCCAATGGGCAATCTTTACAACAGGTATTGGTTTTGAAAAATTATTTGAGATTGCAAAAGACGCAGGAAAAGAGGACTCCTTACTCGCTGCATTACAAAATTTAAAAATTGCCATTCGTGGGTATAAAACGGCCAATGCATTGAAAAAAAGAGGATTAAATCCTATTGTTCGGGATGATGATGGAAGTATTGTTGGACTCATTCGACAACTAGAAGCACAACAACTATCAAACCAATCGATAGCTGTTCAACTATATGGTGAACCTCATTCAGAATTAATTGATTGGTTAATTGAAAGAAATAATACGGTGCAAGAAATATTACCGTACGAACATATCCCGCCACAAACAGAAGTGTTAGAAAAATTATTAAACGAGATACTTTCCAACGAACTGGATGCTGTTAGTTTCACAAGTACACCTCAAGTAAAATATCTATTCAAATATGCAGTTGCTCAACACAAAAATAAAGAATTGCTCGAGGCATTTGAAACGAATGTTATTGCATTATCAGTTGGTAAAGTAACAGGAAAAGTTTTAAAAGAATATGGTGTCAATCGTGTTATCATGCCACAAGATGAAAGAATGGGTAGTGCACTCATGACATTAAATAAATATTATAAAGAAGTTGAAATTTTTTAAGGTCGTTCCAACTTATTCTATATCTCCTCCCTCGACATAAAATGAATTAAGTGAAACTTCAATCAGTCGGTACCCTTCACCGCCACGGATTGACTAGTTGAACTTATTTGTTTTCGGCACTGTCCGTGATTATCCTTGAGGAGGAGCGATGAATTATGTATGCTGTTCACTTTTATGAAAAAAATAACCTGATATTAAGTCAATTACTTAATGAAGTACCATTAGAAGGAGCAGCAATTAAAATTAAAGGACGAAAAGGGACAGTATTATCAGTTACCGATGTAGATGGATACAGATACCATATCGCTGTTGAGTTGGAAGTTAAGAAGAAACAAGCACCAGTGCTATCTGCTCTCGATAAAAAGAAAAGACGTTAAAAATAAAAACACCATTGAAAATGAAGCTTCATTTTTCAATGGTGTTCTTCTTTAAATCCTCAATAATCCAATCTGCAGCTCGTAATAGATCTGTGCAAACAGCATCTGCCAGTTCATCGTGATCACCTAGGTAAACACATTTAGTCCCTGCTTTTTTCCCAGCCATAATATCTGTATCTGTATCCCCTACCATATAAGATTTTGAAAGGTCTACCTCATACTTTTTAGCAAGATCCTCAATCATCTTACTTCCAGGCTTTCGACATTCACAGCCAGCTTTTGGTTTATGGGCACAATAAGCGACATCATGTATAATGGCCCCTTGTTTTTTCAATTCGCTCACCATGTGCTCATGAATCTTTACAAGCTGAGCTTCCTTCATAAACCCAAGCCCTACTCCACCTTGATTAGTTACAACGAAAATATAATCAAACGAAGCATTTAACTTCTTAATTGCCTCTGGAACGCCAGGCAAGAAATATAAATCACTTTTTTTATTCACAAATTTTACGCGTGCAGATAGTACTTCATTTATGACTCCATCTCGATCTAAAAATACTGCTGTTTTCACTTCTGTGTCACCTTTTCCCTTTTCTCTACATTTTCAACTGTCTCTTCTTCCATTAGCTCGAATGGTTCTAGTTTTGTATGCTTACTCTTCATTCTTTCAACAGCCAATTTACATAACGTTACTAGTTTTTTCCCTAAATAAGAGAAGTCATCTTTAATTTCAGGTCCTTGTTCAATTACATCAATAATAATTGTTTCAATAATAGCAAAAATCCATACCGTAATAAGTGCAGTTAATACAAGTAAATCAAAAATAATGGAAAAACCTTCTACTGGATAATCGATATTAAATAGTTTCACTAAATAAAGGCATATTCCAACACTTAACGAAATGGGAGGCGTATATAGTATATAACTATAAGAGATTTTTTTTCCTATAAAATTCAATATTAAACTTAGTATTGCCATAATTAAAATCACAATTAAAAGATATCCCATTTAACCACCACTCATTTTCTTAATTTTGGATACAATCGCATTTTTACCTGAAATAGGAAAAGTTATTCCAATTTATAAAAGGGTATAGTAAACACTTTATGCAAACATCTATTTTAAATAGACTAATGGAATTTAAAAAATCGGGAAGAATATATTCGAAAAGAAATGAAAGGAGTAATACTATGAAGGGAAAAAATAAATATTGGGTGTACTTTTTAACACCAATTTTAGCTTTTGGCATTTTTGGAGCACAAGCGACTCCAATTTTGGCTCATGACCATAGCTTCCATGATAATTATGACAAGCTTGATAAGGAGAAAAAGCAACAAGTAGACACAATATTAGAATCTTTAAAAACTGATTTAGAAAAATGGGGATTAAAACCACCACAACATCATCATGATTTCCTTGATAATCTTGATGAGGAAACGAAGATGAAAGCAAAGGACATCTTCAAACAAGCCGAAGAAGGTAAAATATCTAAAGAAGAAGCAGATAAACAACTTTCTGAACTGGGAATTGATACAAAGAAAGATAAAGAACACTGTAAAGCCTTTGAAAATTTAAATGAAGAACAAAAGAAACAAGTAAAAGACATCTTCAAACAAAAGAAAGATGGAACTATTACCGAAGAACAAGCAAAAGAGAAGCTAGCGGAATTCGGAGTAGATTTACCAAAAGACCCTATGCGTGAAAAATTTGATAAGCTTGATGAAGAAACAAAAGCTAAAATAAAAGAACGCGTAAATGAAGCGAAAGTAGAGTTCGAAAAAATTGGTGTACCTTTCCCCAAAAAATATGAAAAGTTAACGGAATAAATATATTGGTTCGTCTTACTTTGGACGAACCTTTTCTTTTACACAAAAAATCGATGGTGACAAATGTTTTCACCATCGATTTCTCATTATTTATCATCCGTATATAATTCACGGGCACGTTTTCTATCTTCTTCAGTAAATTCAGTTTCTTCACCAAATTCTGTTTGATAATTCATATTAGTATAGGCATTACTATTGCGTGTATCGTTTGTAACTGTATCAACTTCATCTTCTTCAAATGCTCTAAATAATAGTGGAATACATAAAAGACCACTGATTCCAACAAGTGTATAAACCGTTCTGGATAGGAAAGTATCTTGTCCTCCGAATAACGTAGCCACTAGGTCAAACTGAAATAAACCAATAAGTCCCCAATTTATTGCACCAATAATGGCTAATACTAATGCAAGTCGGTAAATAATTCCCATGTAATAACCTCCAAATAATATTTTTTGGTAATGTACACAACTTAACATTTTGTGTGCTCATATTTTTTGCAGTTTGTTGGCATTTATACATTTCATGATGAATATCTCTCTACATGGTTTCATATTCTAAAAATAGTTTGAAATTCTATGCGCAAAATCCGTTTGCCTAGACTTTCTCAAATGGAAGGGAAGAAAAATTGTGATTGTTAAACAACGATACGTAAAGAAAAACGAGGTTATTTGGTGTAAGGAAAACGATTCGAGTACAGAAGTTTTAAATTTATTGAATGAATCTGGCTATAGATGTATTCCCGTTTTAGATGAACAAGGGAACAAATTTATTGGCAATGCCTATAAAGTGGATATTTTAGAACATAAATTGGGGCATGGAGATGAAGATATTCCGATTTCTGAATTAGCCGTTGATCAAGATGGCACAATTCATGAAGAAAGCTCCTTCTTCGAAATTTTCTTTACCATTAAAAGATTGCCTTATCTTGCTGTCATTGATGATAATAAGAATTTTACCGGTATTTTAACGCACTCGAAAGTATTTGAATTACTTGAAGAAGCATGGGGATATAAAACTGGCAGCTGTGCCTTAACCATTGCACTACCTGATACTGAAGGCATATTAGCTAAGATCCTTAAGAGCATAAAGAAAAAATCAGGAATTCATAGTGTTTTCTCCATGGATGATGATAAATACTATTTACGAAGAATTATCGTAACATTAGCAAAAGGCGCAACATCAGAAATAGTTAAAGAAATCGAAACCCTCCTAAACAAAGCCGGAGCTCAACTCATTGACATAGAAGTTTTTAATCATGAAGGGTTTTGAATAATATGACAACAATAAGAAGTGGTTAGAAAATAAGTAGATTTTTTTAATCTTACGGATGCATTAGAAACAGAAATTCCTTTGAAAATTGATTGGAATGAAGGACAACTCTGCGGGAACAGCAAATTTGTTTACGACAAGTGCGTAAGCAATAGGAGCAAAGTGGACGTCTCAAAAAAGTTTTCAGACGTCCACTTGCCCGCGAAAAGCGTCGGCTAGAACGGAGAACAGCGACTCGAGAAAAAAACAGGTACTCATAAGATTCCATGAGTACCTGTTTTCATTTAGCTATTTATTAAAATTTATTAATCCAACTCAATCTTATAAACATCACGATTATTTAACTGTTGAATCGGACGGTTATTTTGTAAGAAAATCGAGCTAAATTGATTAATTTGCTCATTTGACATTTCAATCGGTTGCTCTAATACGAACCAATTCACCCCTTCAGTACAAGGCGGCGAAGTTAACGAACCAACATATTGATACACATTTTTCTCTTCTGGTAACAGCTGCTCTAAATTAATCGGGTTCTTTAAAACTTTCACTGCTTCTGCCCCATCTTTTGGCATATTCGCCCACATCTCTGCTAGCTCTTTATTCTCTTCTCCACTTTCAATAAATAATCCAATAATGGCCATTTTCCCATCTTTTGTTTCATGGAATAAATGTGCTTCCATATCAAAATACTGCCCATTGATTTGATGTTCACTTGGGGAATGGAAATGAATGCCCGTTAACTTATATTCTTCATCATTAATCATTAATGAATTATCTTGTGTTGTTGAGTTTGCTTCGATTGTATGACCATTGTTTTCGATTTCAAACAATGCCTTTTCATAATTCAATTTAACTTCTTCATCAAGTTCTTCCTTGGCCGTATTTGAAACTTCGATATTAATTGGTGATTGCAACTCCCCCCTACCGCAAGCTGCGTAATCAGCACTCACATCCATCCATTGTTGAGGTCCAGTTTCACCATCATAAGACCAATTTACTGTGAGTTGCTCTTCACTTTCGACTGGTGCTTGTTCTGTTGTATCCATTGTATAATAGGCTACTAGTGCTAAAACAATTGCAAATGTTAAGTATGCAATAACATAATTCTTTTTCATAATCCTTTCTCCTTTAATTGCTCTTTACTATCAAATTAGCCAATTTACGCTCCTTTCTATTCACGTTTTTAAAAATAAAAATGGAGGGATCTCTAAAAGTGAGACTCCTCCTGCTAGTTCTATTTCAAATAAAAAATACCACCATTAATAATTTCCACTTTAATTCTAGGGTTAAATCTTTCTTCTAAGCCTTTTTTCTCGATTTCATATATTTCTGGTTTTTCCTCTCTATCTTGATAAAAATAATTTAGTACTTCTAGCTCCTTCTCAAACCTATTTTTCGCTTCCTCTGCCCAAGAGTGATCATCTTGTGTGATGAGGTTCTGTATCATCAAATCTAAACGTTCCAATGCTCTACTTGGCTTAATGATGTATTGCAGACAGAATGCTTTTTCTGGCATTTCATTTGTTAAATTCATATCGCAAATCGACTCATGAAAATTGTCTTCAATAACTCCATTGATTAAGTTAATACCTAAGGAATGAATCGTTTCTTTTGTTTGGTCACAGTAATAAGATACTTTATAATTCACACAAAAATATGGGGTTAACGTTGTTTGATTTTTTGTATTATCGACTTGCTCATACATTAAAACAAAGGACCCTAGATCTTTAGTTGCTTTAAAGATTTGATTTAATCGCCCTGAACCATAATGAATAATTTCCCCCATAAACTGATTTTGTGTCTGGGTTCGGTCCGTGATTAACGTCAGACGTGCAGGATTCGGTTCACTATTTGTTGCTTCAATATACTTCCAATAAAATGGACGATTCATAATTCGTTTGTCCATATCAATTGTTAATTGGACGGTTAATTGAAATCCTTCATCTGAAACAATTTCACAATTGGTTTCTTTAAAAAATGTTTTTAAATAGTCGTGAATTTCAGTTGCATACATAAAATTTCCTCCTTTCTTGCTTATTTAGTGAGTTGACCATTATGCTTTTTTCTCTAAAATATCATCTAAATCGCCAACAACTTTTTCGAAAACATCAATTTTATCATTTAATAAATCAAGGATTTTTTGTTCAATTGTGTTTTCAATGGCGAGATTGTATATATGAACATCTTCTTCTTGTCCTAGACGATGAACACGTCCAATTCGTTGTTCTAGTTTCATCGGATTCCAAGGTAAATCATAGTTTATAACATGATGACAAAATTGTAGGTTTATCCCTTCCCCACCTGATTCCGTTGCGATTAAAACTTGGGCTTGTTCTCTAAATAATTGCTTCATCCAATCCCGTTTATTCTTGCTATACTTCCCGTTAAACAGCACACTGGAGATTCCCTTCGTATGCAAATACCATTGTAAATAACTTTGTGTTGCACGATATTCTGTAAAAATAATAACTTTATCGTTTGCTTTTTCTATAATTTCTAATACTTTCTCAGCTTTGGCGTTAATTTCTAGTTTCATTAATTTTTCAATGATTTGTTCAATATAATCGATTTCTTCTTTCGCATTAATTTTTTGAAGCATTTTGTTTAACGTTAAGAATGTCGCCTCTTTACTACTACACATTTCTTTTAAGAGTGTAACCATTGTAAAAGAGCTAGCGAATACGGAAGAAACAGATTTTAGTTCACAAAGCATGTCATAAACTTCTCGTTCTTCATTTGTAAATTGGATTGGGATAGTTTGAACTTTTCGGGTTGTCCATTCAATTCCAGTATCTGATCGGCGATTTCTGACCATTACTTGATTAACCAGTTCTTTTAAATATTTTTCTCCTTCAATACTGCGTTTTGTTGCTGCGAAGGATTCTTGGAATGTTTCATAATTACCTAAATGACCTGGTTTTAATAAAGAAACAAGATAGAAAATTTCAAACACATCGTTTTGAATTGGTGTAGCTGTTAATAATAAACAAAACTTCTTTTTTATACTTTGCACAAATTCATAGATTTGGGTTTTATGATTTTTTAATTTATGTGCCTCATCAATAATAATCATGTCATAATCTTGTTCATAGATTTTTTCACGGTGTGGACTTTTTTTAGCTGTATCCATACTCATGACTACGACATCATATTGTTCGATTGGTGTATTTCTTCGATAACTAATTGCTGGGATAAAAAAGCGTACATTTAGTTCTGTCACCCATTGATTTTGAAGGGAAGCAGGAACTAAAATCAGTGCCTTTTTCACAAGACCTCGTATCATATATTCTTTCATGATTAATCCAGCTTCAATTGTTTTCCCTAAACCAACCTCATCGGCTAAAATAGCTTTCCCATTCATTTTCTCGATGACTGTTTGTGCAGCTTCAATTTGGTGTGGTAACAATTGAAGATTTGTTAGAAATTTTGGTGCCTGCAATCCTGTAAATTCAGGAATTAAATTCATTTTTTCTACTTCATAACTCATTTTATATAGAGTCCAACTATCCCACGGACCATCATTGTTCACACGTTCAATAAAATCTTCCCGCCAATTTGACGACCTTTCAATAATCAATGATGTCACCTCGCTTTTTGTACCTATTAGATTGTCCAAAATCGTAAAACATATAATTACGAATTATATTAATAGGTACATTGGTGAATTGATTGTATGAAAAATCGAAAGGTACGCATCATTTTATTAATAATTAGTAAGGAGCCAACTAAATGAAGAATGGTATATTGATTGGCGTTGTTATTGTGGGAATCCTAGTCATCTTTTTCTTTGGGGATTTTTCGTCAAAGAATCATGAAGAACAGGAGTTTCTAGCATTTCAACAATTTTTAAATGATGAGTTTTTCCCCATCTCAAATGATTGTTTTGATCATTTAAATCAAGCTGTTGACGAACTATATGCTTTTACCTTTTCAGACTGGTATTTTAACGGTGATGGTAGGGATGAAAATGGCATTTTGCAGAGTGATCTTGAACAAATTGAAGATGATGTATTATTATACGAAATTAAATATAATCAAGCGTTAGCATTAAAAAAGAATATTCTTAATCAAATTGAATCATTAAAAGAGACACTTCAATTACTATCTAATGCACCCTCAGAAGAGGATGAAAAATCCTTTGAACGATTTCGATTAAAGTTAATTACAATGATCGATATACTCTCTACTGAAATGGACGAGATGAATAAATTACTTGAATCCAACCAATAAAAAATCGCGGCTAAGTTTATAAGCCGCGTTAATAATGGTTATTCCGATTCTGCTACTTTTTTTACCCTTTCGACAAACTGCACAACAACTTTATTAGAAGCAAATTTTAGCAAAAGTTTTAATATAGGTTTTAAAGGCTTGTTCGTTGTAGTGTAGACAAAGTGGGTTGTGGTATTTTGTCAATTTTCTTTAATTCATAAAGAGCAGTAATGTCAAACATGTTGGCAAGATTAAAACCTATTTTCACCCTTTTTTTGTTAGCCGTTTCAAGATATTCTAACGTCTCAACATCATACTCTTGAATTCGCTTGCCTTCACGATATGCTTGACGATAAATTGTACCGATCTTTTCTTCTGTTACATGAACCGGTTCATGTCTAACAACTTGGGGCATGATTTTTTGCATATCCTCCAACGATCCATTAAATAGCTTCCAAACCTTTTCAATAGGTGCATTGATTTCAATTTCCTTTGTCCAACTTTTCATACGACATCCCTCCAAAAAGCTAAATCACTATTTTTAAAAACTACAATTCCGTGGTGCTTTCTTCTTGTTCGCCGCTATTCAACCAATTGAGAAGTGGTTCTTGGAACTTTTTCATCAACATGCCTAAAATCTTCCCTATAAAATAAGCAGAAATTAGTGTGCCAATACCTACGGAACCAAATGATTGTATACAAATTAAACAAACGATTAGTGATATACCAACATTAATTAAATCACTTGTAATTTTTGCTTTCGGAAAATGCATTTGAAATCGATTGCTAATTGCATAAGTTAGGGAATCATAAGGCATTAATGGTAATTTCACATTAAAATAAGCAAGTAATGCAAATGCCACAATGAATAAGCTAATAATTAAAAAGATACTCCGCATGATGATTGTTTCTGGTGTTGGTAAGAGACGTACTAAAAATAAAGAAAAATCCATGTAAAAGCCAAACAAAAAAGAGATAAGCAATTGTAAACTAAAATCTCGTAAATCGAATCGTTTCGTTAAAAATACTTGTAAAACGATAAATAATATATTTGATACGACAGTCATAACCCCTACTGACAATCCTGAAACGAGTGCCAACGCATATGGTAAAGATGACACCGGTGAAACACCTAGGGATGCTTGGATTGAAAATGACACACCAATTGCTAATAAAAATAAACCAATGACATACAATGCAACCCGCTTCATTGTATTATTTAGATGGTTCATAAAATCCTTCTTTCTCTAATAAATTATTTAATATCCTACCTCTTATTTTAAATCAAACTAACAAATTAAGGTTATTAAATATTAAGATATTCCAAAAAAGAATAGATTTTATGATTGATCGAATACATTTTCAAAAAAATATAATATTTTTATTGAGCCATAATGAAAGGTTAATAAAAGCAATACTAATAATCTAATTGCAAATCGAACCATTTCTTTCGTATTGTTAGAATTTAAGTGACATTTTAGAGAAATTTGTTCACTATTTTTCAATTTCAAAATAAATTAAAATTACTTCCCTCGTTCTAGGAAATTATAAATCCCTCACAAAAAAAGATATATCGAGATAGTTTTTTTAAGACAAATGTTATAAAATTGACCTTTTCAAAATTGACATATTATATTATCTAAATTTTCAGATTTCAACACCTTTCGATGCATTGTCGAAAGGTGTTTGGCGATTTATACAAGTTTTCCCTTACCTTTGTCATAAAAAAAACAAGACTTGATTATTTATCAAACCTCGAGACACTAGATAAATACTGGGTTTCTCAACCACTTTTAGCACAGATTTTTTATTGAAATTAATTTTGGTCTTTAAAATATGTTAAATGTGACAAAATTACGAACTTCTTGATTTGAGTCATAAACCGACATTTTTTTCACTTGTAATGAAGTACAATAACTTAAGTCATAGCAGAAAATTTACTATTATACAAAATCTTGGGGGAGAATTTTTAAAATGAAAAGTAAATTTTACAAACAAGTATTAAGACTACTAATTGAAATGAAAAGAAAAGATATGTACAAAAAAGCACATCATTTCGGTTTTACTCACCCTAAAACAGTAACATGTAGTCAAGAACTCGATGCTTTACTTAATTTATATTCTCATAAAGCAGCGTAACAATTTTAGCAATTGTTTATATATATTTTTTTGTATTTATTTATACTGGTGTTCAAAAAGTTAATTCTTTTTGGACACCCTTTTCTTTTTTATGTAATATTTCTCCTGCGGTGACTGATTACCATCCTCATCGCAAATTATCAGTCATAAATATTCTCTAGCATAATAAAATGTTAGGTACAAAGATGACAAAAGGAGCGTCTATTGAGTGATTTTCAGTAATGAAAAATTGCAATTTACGATTATGACGATAATCCTCTCTTGGGCAGGATTAATAATTTTAATGAGTATGTATTTTACAATTCCATTGACCGACATATTGATGAACACGTTTCATGTTAATGAAACAAAGGCCATTTGGATTGGCAGTATTTTTTCTTTAACTTACGCATTATGCTGTTTGATTTATGGCCCATTATCCGATCGGTATGGCAGAAAGATTTTTTTAATATTTGGAATTTTTATACTAACCATCGCCACATTTATTTGTGCATTTATCAATAACTACACATTACTACTTATCTTTCGTATCCTTCAAGGTATTGGTGCAGCAGCATTTGTACCCATTTCCCTCGCCTATATTGGGGATGTCTACCCTCTTGAAAAGCGAAAAAGTGCATTTGGTTTTATGACTTCAGGATTTCTCATTTCCAGTGTCCTTGCACAGCTATTTGCAACACTCATACAAAAATACTTGGGGTTAAATTGGATCTATATTATCCTAGCAATACTATATTTGATAACTAGTATCCTTACAATCACTCTTTTACCCAAAGACTCTGCTAATAAACATAAAAATTCTATTTTTTTAAACTTTCTTAACATAAAGAATTTATTATTCAACAAACAACTATCAATATCATTTTCATTTTCCTTTATATTATTATTTTCTTTAATCGGAATGTATACCATTTTAGAAGCCTTTCTTCTTGCACCTCCCTTCTACTTTACGGAACAACAGGTATTCTTAGCCCGCGCTGTTGGTTTAATAGGAACGGTTATGTGCATTCTTGCAGGGAAAATTTCGGATAAGTTTGGGGAAATCCAATCATTTCGTACTTGTTTAGGTATTGCTTCAGTCGCATTATTTTTAATGGCCATTACCCCAAACTTATTAACCATTGTTTTTAGTCTATTATTCGTGGCAAGTATCTCACTCGTTGTACCGATTAATATTACACTCATAAGTCAACGTGCTGCCAATCAAAGAGGTACAGCATTACTTTTTAACGCGTTTATTTTGTTTATAGGTGCAAGTATTGGACCAATGTTAGCGACAAAATTAATGCAAGTTAGCAATGCATTTGTTTCTTTTTCAACATTTAGCGGCATTTTACTGCTAGGTTGCCTAGCTTCACTCTTTTTAAAGGAAAACAAAAGTGCGCCCGAATAAAGAGCGCACTTTCATTTATTTTAATTAAATTTTAGTTTTTTCAACGTGCTAGGTTGTTCTAATTGTAATATTTCTTTTTCTAAGTGATCACATTGATTTTCAATGATACGAAACACATCGTACAAAATGGCATTGTATAAAATTGGGGAAATCGTATCTTTAATAAAATCAAGTAATCGTTGCGCTTCTATCTCTGATATCTTCTCTTGTCTCTCTTTTAAATAAAAAGATTGAATCTCGGAAACCAACCATTGTATTTGTTCATTCGGCATTCTATTTAGCACTCATCTCACTCCAAATAAAATAAAGTTATGTATTTATATTTTTTTGATAATATCTTCCCATTTTTCCTTAGCAACTTTTTGATCAAAGGTGCTTAGTAACCGATAATTTTCGTCATCTAAAATACGATAATGTTTACTTAGTAAATTTTGCTGTAATTTAAAACCACGATATTTATAAAGATTTTTCCACCAAATAACGCCTCCAAAGGTTTTTTCTGTAGGTCGAATGATCACATCATGTATTGTTAATTCTACTAGTTCTAATGGGTCATCACCTAACTGTTTCTTTAACGTTTTACTATCTTGGAAAAGAGCACAAATTGCAATCGTCGTTGTCCAATTAGCAAGACATTTCCCCTTTTCAATCTGAATAAGCGTTTTCTTTGAAATCCCAAGAATCTCTGCCATCTTTTCTTGAGTGAATTGATATTCTGTTCGCACTAATTTTAGATTGTCAGACGCAATTTGAGCAATCAACTCTCGATCCATTTCTATATAACACCTCAAAACACGTTATTCTGTACTACCCTTTATATCGTATAAGTTTGGAAATATTATACAACCCAAAGCATTTATTTATTACTTTCTATTAATTAGACTCTTCAGACAGGAAAAAGGTTACATTTTTTATCTAAAAACTTAATTCATTTCTAAATGAATTGAAACTATGAAGAGAAAAAGATGAAACCATTTTAATTGAATTAGCTACTCTGGTGTTGTAACAGCTGAGGTTGAAACATTATTACGTAAAAACCACAACTTAATAACTCCAACAGCTGTTTTATGGGGGCTGGAATATGCACAAATTGTGGTAGAAAGGACATACGATTGGGTAAAAATTCTAAAGGTAACCTCCCAACTGGAGAACAACTATTAAAACGAAAGGCTTATCGAGATTTCTTTAGTTATGTTTCACCATCTGCTAATGAGAAATGATTTTAAACAAAATGATGCTGCTATATTACCTTACGATTGTGTTATTGGAAATTATATAAAAGAAAAAATAAAAATAGTTGGGGACAACCTTTATAGCTAAGCGTGTCCCAACCATTTTTATCGATTAATTGGATTGTCTTCTCCAATCCTACCAGAATAATTCTTGGCTGCTTTTACAAAAACAAATTCCTCCTCAGGATATCGATAACATGTTAACTTACCACCAAATACTACACCTTGATCTATATTAATTGTATTGTTCACAATTAATGGCTCTCGTTTTGGATCGTGTCCCCATATAATCAGTAAGTCCCCTTTATGTTCTTTATACCATTCTTTTCGTATCGGTTTTCCCTTTTCATCCATCCCTGCAACATCCCCATAACGGCAAAAGTTTTTAATTCTATCATTTTCTTTGCCTATAAAATCGTCACGAATACCAGCATGTGTACAAACAACTCGCGCTTCACCATCTACCGTAAAAATATAATGGGAAGGTGCGTTTAATAATAACTCTTTTATCTCTTCTTTTAATTTCTCCGTTTCTTTTTTACCCTCTAATTTTTCAAATTCTTGAAACTCTTCTTCCACATTTTCATCACCATGGCTAAGTTTGACCTTTCTTCCCATTAACCATCTTGCAATTTTCCATCCATGGTTACTGTCTATCATATAAGCAAGCCCCGCATTTACATGGTTTAAAAAAAATTCCATACATTTGATAGATTGTGGGCCACGGCTCATAACATCTCCAAGAGACACAATCTTACGTCCATCTGGATGGATATATAAACCGTTATTAAGTTGATATCCTAATTTATCTAGTAATTCAATAAATTCATCATAACAAGCATGGATATCTCCAATAAAATCAATGCCTTTGCCTACCTCAATCTTCATTACCTCATACTCCCTTCTATCTCCTAGTATGTAATGATTGAACCATTTTCAATATGATGTAAAATATTTTTTTCATTTCACTAGGTACTTTCCTATTTTTTAACTAGGTCAATCTCCCATTTCTTACTTCAAAATAGGCAAATCACTATTAACTATCTAAGATTTATTTTTAAAAATAGACAAACAACTATATCAATTTTTCACCTGTTCATATCCTATAGTCAGAAGTTGATGGATTTTCAACTTACTTATCAATCATGTTGAAAGGAGGTTTCTAAATGGCAAATTGGGAATGTAGATTCTGTCACTGTAAAAATGATGATTCAAAAAAGAACTGTAAGAAATGTAATTACTACCATTCACCTAAAGGGGAGGGAAGATACATGAGTAATCGATACGATCATGACGCTGATCTCCTTCAGGATGCAGATATGCTGTCATTAATTGATCAAGAGTCCAACGAAGTAATTTGGATTAAAGACTCTATTAACGTAACTGTTCAATCAACAGATACTCAAGCATCTATTTCTCTTCAAGCGGCATTACAATTAGCAATTGCTTTAATTATTAGTATTACAGTTGCTGATTCTGAACGTGGAAATGAAATCACTCAGGACCTATTACAACATTTTGAAAGTGAGCAATTAAATAAACAAAAAATCTTAGTGAGAAATTCAAAAGATGTAAACATTACAACAACTGACACAGATATCTCTGCACATATTCAAGCATTACTACAAGCTTTAGTCGCATTAGTAGTGAAATTAGACATTGCTTAATTTTAAAAAAGTGAGGTGAAAAAAATGGCAAACGAATGGAGAGCTTTAGATTATTGGGATGGAAAAAATGACCTGAACAATGATGCCGACGCTTTACAAGATGCTACTGAAAAAGCGAAAACAATACAACACTCTCATGAATGGATTATTGTAAGAGACTCCGAGTATGTTAATGTCCAAACAACAGATACGCAAGTTGCTTTATCTTTACAACTTGGAATTCAAGCAGCCCTAGCAGCAGTAATTAATATTACACTTGGTGACACTAATCAAGGTAAAAAAGTAGCACATGATTTGAAACAATTCATGAGAACAAGACAACACAATTCACAAAGAACAATCATCGAAAACTCCAAAGAAATTCAAGTAACAACAACTGATACTGACATCGCAGTAAACCTACAAGCAATGATTCAAATTCTAGTTGCTTTAATTGGTCAACTAGATGTCTTATAATATCAGGATTATAAATAAATTTATTTAAAATCTCCTTTAGTCCTGTTCTCCCCACGCAAACGTATACTTTGCGTGGGAATTTATTTTAACTATTTGTATCTCATGGAAAGACTCGTGCATATTCTGATGGTTAAAGAAGTTTTAAAAGGGGTGAAATATGTGAGTAATGAAAATTCTCCAAAGGGAATTCCTAATAAGGTAGTAGACCTTTTAGTAACAAATATCCTACGAAAAAATGGTGTTAACATAGAACAAGCAAAAAATAAATTATCTGAAGAAGATAAACAAGCTCTTAAAGAAATGGTGGAAGATTTAAAGGCGCAAGTAGATGAATTTGTAAAACAAAATTCTAAGAAATAAGTTTTATAAAAGCGCCTTTTTTTAAAGGGCGTTTTGTTATGAAAACCACCATTCAAAAAGTTTAGCAATGGCTATCAAAGGAATCCCCACTAACATCAGCCCAACGAAAAAATATATTATAGGTTTTAGAAAATCTAATATAGCACCTACCAAATCATCTATAAAATTGAACATAACCACACTCCTACAACACGTATATTCACTACATTAACATCTAATCCATTAATTTAGAAAGGCTTTGCAGCAATAGGAGCCGTCTGAAAATTACTTTTGAGACGGTAGCATTTTGATGCGACAACCTCAGTAGCACAATTCTATATTAGATATTTATTACAAAGAAAGACTGTGTTAAAAGTCATTTTACTTTTAACACAGCCCCCTTCCTATCTTCTAAAAATCAAATCGAAACGTATCATCCGTTATTGGAGCTACTTTTGCTTTTGCATAAGTAGACCCCTTTTGTGAAAAGAAATCATACGTAGTCCCTTCATTTCGTATCCCATTCATCACAATTTGATTCACTTCTTCTTCTGGGAACATCGTATCTAACCCCAAATTCATTAAGGCTTTGTTTGCATTATATCGAATATAAGCCTTTACCTCAGGACATAATCCTGTCTCTGCATAGACGTCATTCGTATAATTTAGTTCATTTTGATAAAGTTCTAAGAGTAGTTCATACCCCCATACTCTTAACGTATCTTGTACTTCAGAAGAAAACTGCTGAAACAAATTTTGCGCGAAATATCCCACTGCTACCCCATGAATGGATTCGTCTCTTAAAATGAGTGAAATAACTTCTGCACTATTCCGTAAAAATCCTTGTCCACCTAAGTAGAGCGGATAGAAAAATCCGGAATAAAATAGGAACGATTCGAGCATAACAGACGAAAACATCGCTTTCCAAAGAGATTCTGAATCCCCTTCTTGAATGGAAGAATACACTTCGTTAATTCGTTCAGCCTTGTATTGTAAAAATTCATTCTTCTTCACCCATTCAAAAAGCTCATCAATTTCATCATTTTTGCATAATGTTGTAAAAATATAAGAATAGGATTTTGCGTGAATGGCTTCAAATGCACCGAATGCTGTTAAAACTGCTTTTTCTTGCAGGTCTTGCGTATACTTTGCTATTTCATTCATCCCTACATTCGTTTGAACGGTATCCAGCAATGTTAAACCCGCTAACACCTTTTTATATGTGTCTTGATGTTCAAAATCTTGCCATTGCTTTACATCTTTACTAACGGCAATTTCTTCTGGAAACCAAATTTGCTTCCATTGTTGCTCCCAAAACACTTGAGCAAGTTCACTAGTTGGTCGATTCCAATTAATTGCTTGGATTGGTTTGTTTTTCATACTCTCATACACACTCCGAAACTATATTTGACAAGCAATACATTCTTCAATGGTTTGCAAACGCTGACGAACATAATAGATTGTTTTAATCCCTTTCATCCATGCATAAATATAAACTTTTGCCAGTTGTTCGGTTGTCCATTGATCGGTTACATATAAAGTTAAAGAAATCCCCTGGTCGATATGTTTTTGCGCTGCTGCATATAAATCAATCATTTTATACGGATCGATGTTGTACGCATCCACATAGTAATCCATATTTTCGTTATTCATAAACGGCATTGGATAAATCGTACGACTATCTGCATAATCCCGCACTTCTACTCGTTCCGTAATAGGCGCAATCGAAGCTGTACATGAACGGATATAACTAATTGAACCAGTCGGAGGAATTGCTAATCGGTAGCTATGGAACAATCCAAATTCTTTAACTTGATGGGACAACTCTTTCCACATTGCTGACGAAATTATTGGCACATGACCTAATGCCTTTTTTATTTTATTTGTCGGTTCTCTATCTTCTTTTGAAATATAAGCAGTAAAATATTCACCTGTTGCATAATCGCTTTTCTCAAACCCATAAAACACTTCTCCACGCTCCTTTGCAATCTGCACTGATGTTTTAAGAGAATAGTAGTTTACTGCTTCCATGAAACAATCGATAAACTCGATTGCCTCATGAGAACCATATAAGATTTCTTCTGAGACGAGATGGCCATGTAAATTCATGACACCTAGTCCTACTGAATGCATCATTTGATTTGCCTTTGCAACGGATGGTACATTTTTTATGTTTGTCATGAGTGAAACGTTAGTTAATAAACGCATGGAAGTATCAATTAATCTTTCAAAATCATTCACTTTCGTAGCAGCATGAATATCAATGGAACCAAGATTGCATGATACATCGAGACCATACTCATTGGGTTCGTCTTGATCAGTAATGTTACTCGTGTGTTGAACTTGTAAAATTTCTGTACATAAGTTGGACATTTTCACTCGTCCAATAGCTTTAAGTGGATGCACATCATTCACATTGTCATCAAAAATTTCAAAGGGATAGCCAGATTCAAACTGTGCTTTTTTCACTTCTGTATAAAGCTTCCGCGCATTCAGTCGCTTTAGTTTCCGGATATTTGGATTATCAAGCAATTCATAATACATTTCTGTTATCGAGATTTCAGACATTCTTTTACCATATTCTCTATAAATATCATAAGGACTAAATAAAACGATATCTTTATCTCTTTTCATTAACTCAAAAAATATATTTGGAATGATAATACCTGTGGATAAAGTAGCTAGACGAATTTTATCATCGGCATTTGGTTTTTTTGATGAAATAAAGCTTTCGATATCCCCATGGAATATATTTAAATAGGCGACCCCCGAACCATTCCGTTGTCCAAGTTGATTGGAGTAACTAAAGGAATTTTCCAACAGTTTTGCTACCGGTATGACCCCACTTGCTCGGTTTATGATTCCTTTAATCGGGTCGCCTAATGGTCGTAAATCTGTTAAATTAACCCCAACCCCTCCACCTAGTCGTGAAAGTTCTAAACAATAGCCAATATTTTCAGCGATGCTATTCATCGTGTCGTCCATTGATAATTTAAAACAACTAACAAGCTCTCCCCTTGCCTTTTTCCCACTGTTTAATGCAGTTGGTGTGGCTGGTTGGTAAGCTTCCATAATTGCTTCTACTGCTCTTTCTGCAAGTTCTTTATCTCCTTGCGCTAAATAGAGAGCGATAATAACAATACGATCTTCATATTTTTCTAGTATTTCTTCCCCATCTCTACTTTTCATGGCATACGCGTCATAAAACTTGCTTGCACTCATAAACGAAGGAAACCGGAAGTTATATTCATAGGCTTTTTTATACAATTTTTTAATAAAATTTATATCGTATAAATCCAAAAATTCACGTTCATAATATCCTTCATCTACTAAATATCGAATCTTTTCTTCTATATCAATAAAATAACGTAAACGCACATTTACGTACTCTAAAAAATAACGTCGGGTTGCTTCTCGATCTTTTTCTAATTCTAATAAACCTGTTCGACTATATTGATTCAGCACTTCATTATTTAGTTTCAAGTATGATTTCATTCAAAACCCTCATTTCATAAAACAGTTGGATAGCTTCGTAGTCTGCAGGATATCCGCGCAAGTCAATTTTTCTAACTAATGGAATGGTGTAAAGGGATGCAATTTTATCTCCTGCAACGCCAAAATTATTACCGAAATTTCGATTGCCACTGACAACAACACCCTTACAATGTTGA
This sequence comes from Ureibacillus endophyticus, assembly GCF_003628435.1. Taxonomy (GTDB): domain Bacteria; phylum Bacillota; class Bacilli; order Bacillales_A; family Planococcaceae; genus Ureibacillus; species Ureibacillus endophyticus. The sequence goes on from NZ_RBZN01000008.1 coordinate 74,175, forward strand.
GCATTCCTCGCTAAAAACCTCGCAACTTTTTCAGGTATTTGTCCTAATCCATCGGTATAGGTCATTAATAAATATGGTTGTTGTAGTACTAAACCTTCTTTAATTTCTTGTTTATCGCCGTTTAATTTTGAGGCAATATACCGAACATTTCCGGTACGACTTGCAAAGACAATCACGAAATACTCAGCTCGATTTTGCTCATTATGTCATTGAGATTACCAGAAAATAAACCATCCATTTCGATTACTGGTACGGTTAGAAAACCGGCATCAAGTATCTTTTCTTTTGCGCATTCATCATGGTCGATGTTAATAGTTTCAAAGGCTATTCCTGCTCGTATGAGTTCTGATTTAATCCATAAGCATTTTGGACATACTGTTTTTGTATAAAGTTTCATCAATTTAATCCCTCTCCTTTTCGTAAAGGGGAAATAAAAAAAGCTACCTCTTCGAAAAGAGATAGCAATAGAATGGAAACGATTGATGTAAAAATGGTACCGTCTCCATTTCTCAATCCCCGAAGAAATGTTTTGAGTGTTTTTACTTGGCAGGTCTCCTGGCTTCGCTTCATCCGCGGATTCCCTTCCCATGCAAAATGCACAGTGGTAATTGAATCTTCGTCAGCTTTACAGTTGCGGGGACAGCGCCGGAATCTCACCGGCTTCCCTATTAAACTACATGTAGTAGTACCAATTAAAAACGAACACAATATATAGTTTTTATTACTGATGTTAAGTGTATCAGAGTTAGTTACCTCTGTAAATGGTATTTTAGGTATATTATAGTGAACAAATTGAAAAGCATAAAATTTTCATCAATGCACACCTTAACCATTAGGAGGTGAGCAGCTTGAGTAGAAATAGAAATAATAAAAAAACGCTGAATGAACGAAATCATAATCCATTTGAAACTTATAAACACTTACACAGAAACACTACAAGTCATCAAGATAACCCAGAAGATAACACGGCAGAAATTGCAGAAGAATTTGATTCTAAAGTAAAGAATAAAAACAATGCAACAAACCACGATAAAGATCAACAATCGAATAAAAGAGAATAGTTTAGAAAAAGGTGAGATCTTTGTGCTCGCCTTTTTAATTTTGAATATTCTCCTCTATAAAAAAAATCGCAGCTACCTTTGTTAGTAGCTACGATTCCACTATTTTATAAACGAATTGTCCACCCAAAAGTATCTTCAATTTTTCCTGTTTGAATGCCAGTTAATGTATCATATAACATTTGAGAAACTTCACCGATTTCGCCATTGTTAATGATATATTTTACTTCTAAATATTTTAACTCGCCAACTGGTGAAATAACCGCTGCTGTCCCTGTTCCGAAAACTTCTTCTAAAGTTCCGTTATTGTGAGCTTCTACAACTTCATCAATAGAAATACGGCGTTCTTCAACCGGAATATTTTTTGATTTTAATACTTGGATCATTGAGTCACGAGTAATACCAGGTAAAATACTACCGTTTAATTCAGGAGTAATAACTGTTCCGTTAATTTTAAAGAAGATGTTCATACTACCAACTTCTTCAACATAACGGTTTTCTTTACCATCTAACCATAATGTTTGAGAGTACCCTTCACGATCTGCAATTTCTTGACCTTTTAGTGCACTTGCATAGTTACCACCAGTTTTCGCTTCACCAGTACCACCTTTTACGGCACGAACAAATTGTTGCTCTACCATAATTTTTACTGGGTTAATTCCCTCTTTATAGTAAGAGCCTGATGGAGACATGATGATTATAAATTTATAATTTTTTGCAGGATGTACTCCTAAATGTTCTTCTGTTGCAATAATAAATGGACGGATATAAAGAGAAGTACCTGGAGCACTTGGTACCCATTCACGGTCCACATTCACTAATTGTTTTAAAGCCTCTAATGCATACTCTTCGTCAATTTTTGGAATACATAAACGATCATTTGAATGATTAAGACGAGCAAAATTACGTTCTGGACGGAATAATAAAATATCATTATCTACCGTTACATAAGCTTTTAACCCTTCAAATACAGATTGTCCATAGTGGAAAATCATTGCAGATGGGTCAAGGGAAATTGGTTGATATGGAATAATACGACCATCATGCCAGCCAATACCTTCTGTATATTCTAATACAAACATATGGTCAGTAAAGTAATTTCCGAAACCAAGTTCGTCTGCAGCAGGTTTTTCTTTAGGATTAGTTGTTAATTGTGTTGTAATGTCTAACATTGTGTAGCCTCCAATTATTAAATGAGAATTCAGAAAACTAAATATCACGCTTATTGTGAACTTCCGTTATCAAATTATATTACTTTACTATTTTACTTTAAATTCCGAAATAAAACATCACCTATTCATACGAATATTGCAAATTTTTGCTCAATACGGTATGGAAGGAGAAGTCTGAAAAGATATTTTGAGACTTCTCCTTTGTGGCTGTCACTGATGTTTTCGCCACAGATAAACTGTGGCTGTCACTTACGTTTTCGCCACAGATAAATTGTAGCTGTCACTAACGTTTTCGCCACAGATAAATTGTGGCTGTCACTGACGTTTTCGCCACAGATAAATTGTGGCTGTCACTGACGTTTTCGCCACAGATAAATTGTGGCTGTCACTGATGTTTTCGCCACAGATAAATTGTGGCTGTCACTGACGTTTTCGCCACAGATAAATTGTGGCTGTCACTGACGTTTTTGCCACAGATAAATTGTGGCTGTCACTGACGTTTTTGCCACAGATAAATTGTGACTGTCACTGACGTTTTCGCCACAGATAAATTGTGGCTGTCACTGACGTTTTCGCCACAGATAAATTGTGGCTGTTACTGACGTTTTTGCCACAGATAAATTGTGACTGTCGCTTACGCTTTTGTCACAGATAAATTGCGACGAGGATGGTGACAACTTGTTGTGACCACCGCAGGAGCACAATCTATGTGTTACGAGTGATGATATCATGGTGTGACCACCGCAGAAGCACCACTACTTAAATAAAAGTATCAAAAAAGCTGTGAAGAAGAATACTCTTCTACACAGCCCAATTCATAAACTCTATAACGGCATCAACTTTATATTTTCATAAGATTCGATGTATTCAATCATTTGTAGCCATGCCTTTGGTTTATTCGGAAGTACTTTATAATAATCTTTTAGAAAATCAACAATTAAACTTGCTGGAATTTCCTTCACATTTTCGTCCGTTGGCATAAAGCATAAATCCAGACCTTTAACCGCCTCTCCATCATTTTTCCAAGAGGGATGTAAGTATGGGAAGTCAAGACGTTGATAACCTAGATGGGATAGTACTTCGCGACGAACGTATGGATTCATCGGCTTGATACCACCGAAATCAAAATCTTCCTTAAAGTATGGATTATAAATTTCTGCAAACATTCCAAATAATACTTTGCCATTGTCTTTTGCAAGTTGATGTAAATCTTGCTCGCGGTTTTTGGCTAAAAAGCGTCCAAGTGATAAACCTGGTTGACCGATAATCGTGAAATCTGTCATCGCGATATTCCACTGAGGATAATAACGATATTCAGTTGCCCCTACTACTTCCCCTTCATGAACAGCAACAAATACACGGATACTTGGATCTTCTATTGGTTCTTTCCATAGCTCAAATTCTAGTACTTCTTCTGGTGGGAACACCTCACCTAATAATTTGTGCATACTAGCAAATAGTGGATCTTCAATGCTCGTGATTCTAATATAATCCATAGTGTATCTCTCCTTTTAACCCTAATTACCATATTGTAGCATATCTTTCTATCATTCTAGTTCATATTCGCTCTATCGATTTCTGCAGTATGGATAGATAAATTATTCATATTAATAACTGCTTTCAACTTCTTCAAAACATTTATTCCAAGAATTCCATCTATTGCAAAACCATAGTCCATATCTCCAAATTCGACCTGAATATGCTTAACACTTTGATTCCCCACTTTTATAGCATCGGCTACTTTAGAAAAGACATATTCAAATCCACCAACACCATAAATACGATATATCGGGTCATGATCTTCGGCTACAATACCAAAGGATGCAGCTACATCGGACGAAATCAACGTAGAAGCTGAACCGGTATCAATTAAAACACGGTTTAATGTTAATACCTTACCTTTTATCTCTACTTCCATATCTGTTAGTAATAAACCGTTTTCTAGTACCAACTGTTTCAATCGTAGACACCTACCTAATTGTACGGGTTTTCCCTACTATATGCTCGTCCACCACTCTTAAATACTGTGTTATAAATTAAAAAAATTAAAAAAACTTTGCCAACATGATAGCAAAGTCATAATATTCTTGGATATAATTTAGAATCTAAATCGTTTAAATAAGGGATTTTTCCTCTCGTGTTGTAGATTTCATTTAAGTTAATATCACACAGTAATATTTCCTCTGAAAGTCTAGAACATTCATGTACCAATGCACCCTTGGGATTAATTAGCTTCGTTTTCCCACAACTCCCCTCCCCTACTGAATTTACACCTAAAACAAATACTGTATTATCAACTGCTCTTGCTGGAAGTTGAATATCCCATCTTTTTTCTGACCCAAAGCTAAAAACAGACGGTATAATGATGATTTCTGCCCCACGCAATGTTAGGATTCTGCAGGTTTCAGGAAACTCCATATCATAACAAATCAGGGTTCCAATTTTACCAACAGACGTTTGAACAGGTACCAACTCCATTTTCCCTGGCTTAAAAATAGTTTTTTCCTTATTCCAAAGAAAAGACTTATGATAGATTTTCAAAATTTGTCCGTTCTTCTCTATGATAGCTACTGCAATAAAAAGATCATCTTCAATTTTATCAATGAACGGAACGACAAGGACCACTCCATATGTTTTGGCAATCTGTTGACATTCCTCCACAATTGCTTTAGATGGCTGTTGTAATTTAATGACTGTTTGTGTTGTTAAATGATATCCTGAAGACCAAAGTTCAGGTAACACAATTAGGTCTGCCCCTTTTCGTATAGCGTATAAAATATGTTTAAAACCATTCAATTTATTTTTTTCTATTTGACCCGAAATGGAGCACATCTGTATAGCTGCTATTTTCATTAATCCTTTCGCTCCTCATAATTTACGTACAACTATTTTACCCAGCACAACGAATAATTAGAAAATCCCTTAATCATATTACAAACTACTACCTTTTAAAATTTTCGAACATTCTATAAATTCTATTGACAAAGTTTCAAAACTATTGCATATTAAAAGAAATTTAAGATTTGGTGGAACGAAGACTAGTATGTGGAATACCATTTGAAAAGAGAGCGATGTTCATCGGCTGCAAGACATCGTACAAATTGGCCCGCAGAACCTACTTCGCTAGCTTCTAGCAAAACTAGACGCAGACTCAAGCGTTATGAGAACAAAGTGGGACTTGGCAAATGCAAGTTCAATCTAGGTGGTACCACGGAAAAGTAACCTTTTTCGCCCTAATTTATAGGGCGAGAAGGGTTTTTTTATTTTAGGAGGATTTTAATGGAGAAAAAAAGAATTGTCGTTAAAATCGGTAGCAGTTCATTAACTAACTCAAAAGGCGAAATTGACCATAATAAATTAGAAGATCATATCAATGCGCTTGCGAAATTAAAGCATGCAGGTCACGATGTTTTACTTGTTTCATCTGGAGCGGTAGCAGCTGGCTTCCGAAAACTAGGTTACCCATCACGACCTGTCACATTAAAAGGAAAACAAGCAGCTGCTGCAGTGGGGCAAAGTCTTTTAATCCAGTATTATTCAGAGCTTTTTTCTTCCCATAACATTACTGCTGCACAAATCTTACTGACTCGAACGGATTTCTCGAAGAAAGATCGCTACAAAAATGCCTATGCAACTTTTACGGAATTGCTCGAACGTAACATTATTCCAATCATTAATGAAAACGATACAGTTTCAATTACCGAATTAACTTTCGGTGATAATGATATGCTCTCTGCTTTAGTAAGCGGACTCGTTCACGCAGACCAATTAATTATTCTAACAGACATTAACGGCTTTTATGATGACAACCCAATGAAAAATCCAAATGCCAAACGGATTAACCACCTATCAGAAATAACAGAAGAAATGTTGTCATTTGCTGCTGGATCTGGTTCAAAGGTTGGAACTGGAGGTATGCAGTCCAAACTATTAGCTGCCCGCACTGCCATTCAAGCTGGTGTAAAAGTATTCATCGGAAATGGTAGTGGTGAAAATAAATTAGTTGACATCTTAGAAGGTCATGGGGATGGAACATATATAGGAAGCGAACAACAAATGATTCTTCCTAATCAAAAACAATGGATTAGTCTTACTGAAGTATCAGGAAAACTTTATATTGATGAAGGTGCAAAACAAGCCATTTTGATGAATGGGAAAAGTTTATTACCAGCTGGCATCTACAGAATTGAAGGCGCCTTTCATAAAGGGGATGTCGTGGAAGTTTATTGTAATTCCACACTATTAGGCCGTGGAGAAGTAATGTATTCCAGTGATGAACTAGAATGTGCACTTGGGAAACGTTCTGATGAAATTGCTGTAAAATCCATTGAAGTGATTCACCGAGATAAATGGGTAAAAGCATAATAAATATAGGGGGTATTCGTATGACAAACATCGTAATAGAAAGTGAAGTTCGTAAAAAAGGAAAATTAGCAAAAAATGCAAGCTACACAATGAACGTAAAAACTACTGCAGAAAAAAATGATGCTTTAGTAAAAATCGCAGAACAACTGTTAATCGACCAACAATTCATTATTGAAGAAAATAAAAAAGACTTAGCAATTGGCAAAGAAAAAGGGTTACCTGATTCAACACTTGATCGAATTATGCTTAATGAATCTCGAATTCAAGCGATGTCTACAGCAATTCATCAATTAGTAGAGCTAGAGGATCCAGTTGGTGAAAAATTAGAATCAATTACAAAGGAAAATGGATTACTTATTGAAAAACGCCGTGTTCCAATTGGTGTAATCGGTATGATTTATGAAGCGCGTCCAAACGTAACGATTGACGCAGCAACACTTAGCTTGAAAACTGGTAATGCGGTGATTTTACGCGGAAGTTCTTCTGCAAAGTTTTCAAACATTGCCCTTGTTTCAACAATTCACCGTGCACTTGAGAAAACCGAGATTCCTTTAGAAGCTGTCCAATTAATAGAAGATACTTCCCATGAAACTGCTAAAGAATTATTTAACCTAACTGAATATTTAGATGTATTAATTCCACGTGGTGGTAAAGGATTAATCGATTTAGTCGTACGTGAGTCATCTGTGCCTGTTTTAGAAACAGGTGCTGGAAATTGTCACGTTTATGTAGATAATAGTGCAAATTATGATATGGCACTTAACATTATTCTAAACGCAAAAACTCAACGTCCTTCTGTATGTAATGCTGCAGAAAGTCTACTTATGGCTGAAGATTGGTTCAAGGAGCATGGTGTTTCCCTATTAAACCAACTTTCCGAAGCAGGGATTACAATCATCGGTGATGAACATGTTTGTAACGTCTTACCACAAGCTACTCTCGCAACCGAAGAAGACTATGCAGCAGAGTATTTGTCACTTACGTTAAGTGTGAAAGTTGTTGACAATGTATACGAAGCAATCAACCATATTAATACTTACGGTACAAATCATTCAGAAGCCATTATCACAGAAGATCAAATGGCTGCAGATGTCTTTTTAACAAGTGTCGATGCAGCAGCAGTTTATCATAATGCATCTACACGTTTTACAGACGGCTTCGAGTATGGCTATGGCGCTGAAATCGGAATTAGTACACAAAAATTACATGCGCGTGGTCCAATGGGATTACCTGCATTAACTTCAACAAAATATTTTATTCGTGGAAATGGTCAAATCCGAAAATAGAATACAAAAAAGTAGCACTAAACGTTCAGTTTAATGTGCTACTTTTCTTATTCAAATTAATCCTTAATTTAAATTAACGATTACCTTCTTCACTAGACTTCATGCATTGATTTAATATGCTCTAGATTTAGCAATATTGTATTCCCTCGAGCAGTACGAATCTCAATCATTTTATTATTCATATTCACTAACTTACCTATATGATGCGATTGTTCACCTAGGTTAAACACCACTAATTTATTTTTCATTTTTTCAATTTGGCGTTCAAAGCTAGCTTCAAATGTTGTTTTTGAACGATTTTTTAGCTCTTTATCCGTTAAATCAAAGGGACGTTGTTGATCCAGAAAAGGTATAAACCATTTTAAATGTTGTTTTGAAATGTATAGTGTTTTATAAATCGGCGAGTGGAAGATAAAATAATCACTCATAACATTATATATTATTCCATGAATTGGTTGCCTATTTGCAAAATAAATTTCAGTGTAAAACCCTTTCGCAAGGTTAAGCATTTCATCAAAAGTTAGTACTTTTTCATCATTTCCATTCAGATAGGTAGGTAAAATTGAAGGTCTTTGAATAGTGTCCATTTCATCCTGTACTACAGAAATATTGTCTACATGGTTCATTGGTATATAGACAAAATCATCGCCATCAAAAAGAACAATTATTTCATCATTAGATTCTATTAAAGTACCTCTAAAATCTGATTTTCCTACCAAATCTACTTTGACAATTTCTTTTTTAAATTGATTAAATACGTTGTTCAAACTCTCCCTCCTATCTGTTCAGAGAGTTTTGCAAGAACATTACTTATCTACGACGACGTCTTCTTCCACCTGAGCTATTTTCAGATTCGTTGTTATCACTTTCTTCGTTATTTTCTTCACCTGAAGAAGATGTTCCACTGATAATTATATTGCGAAGGTGGAACATAGATACGTAGATAATTTCTTCCTTAAAAATGATTGTTAGATAATCGTCACATACTTCGTTTAATACACCTTCTAATTTTTCAGGATTAATTTTTACCCAACGTCTACCTATTTTACAAAGTACACCTTTTAAATTATCCTCATCGAATAATCCTTCTAAGCCTTCAGGAACCGTTACACTTGATGCACCTTGATCTTTTGAATCAAGTGTAATACTTTTTACATGGTGTGTTGTATAAAGAATGACACCATCTTTTTTCGTTAATAGAACAAAGTAATCGTTACCTGCCTTGAGCAATTTTCCAACAGCCGCATTTGGTCCACCACGATCGACTCTAATGACCTGCCCTACCATTGTATCAAGTAAAGCTTTATTCATATCGACATAACCCTCCTATTTGTATTGTCTTGCTAAATATATGTGCTTTTATCCTATAATGAGATGTCATTAGCCTAGTTTTATAAAATTTACTAAGTTTTTTTGGATAAATGCAAAACAATAGTGATTAAAAAAAATAGTACAAATCATAATTGATTTGTACTTATTAAATAGTATATTCACGGGTTAGTCGATGGTTACTTAAGGGCATTGCTGACTATCGATCCGTCTCGGTGAACTTAATATTGATCACTTCTTCTGTTTGATTATTGAATGTTATATCAACAAATACACCGAATTCATGATTATCATCAGCTCTTAACCATAGCTTAAATTTTTCGACTGTATTTTCTGTGCCAACTTCTCGACCTATGTGAAGATAATCAACGACATTCGCATTAGGGTATTTTTCCATGACGTTTTGCATCGCCATTCTTCCCCATTTTGCATACTCGGGAGCAATTTCTTGAGCACTTGTTATTTCATCACTTGGAGGAGGTGTCATTATCTTGCCAACAACTGCTGTACCTATAATAAGCAATACGGAAACTGCAATTTTCATTTTCATCAACAGAAAACCTCCTTTTCTATAGTGTTTTCTGAACAAAGGAAGATATTCGGATAATCGTTATGTAAGTATTAACAGTGTATGTTATTTTTACGTTTATGCTAAATATACTTAATTTACTTTTTACTTTTATTTTTTATACAAAAAAACTGTCCCGCGACTCCGAGACAGTTTCATTTGACTTTATATGTTGCATATTGGATATAAAGTTTTTATTTTATTCGGTTACCCTCTGGCTTATGAATAAAATGCGTCAAGTCTATTGTGCATCACTGTGCAGCATTAATAGATGTTTTGGTTAATTTGTTGATACAAGCGTTTTAGCTTTGTCGATTTGAATGCGAACTTGATCGAATCCAGTTCCACCTAAAGAATGACGACGACGAACTGCAGCTTCAGGCTTTAATACGTCATAAACATCCTCTTCAAGTAATTCACTTTCCTTACGCATATCTTCAAGCGGTAAATCTAATAAGAAGATTCCACGTTGGATACATGTAAATACAAGTTTACCTGTTACTTCATGAGCTTCACGGAATGGCATACCCTTCGTTGCAAGATAATCCGCAAGTTCTGTCGCATTTGAGAAATCACTATGAACTGCACTGTGAAGACGTTCAGTGTTTACTGTCATCGTACGAACCATACCTTCAAAGATTTTTAATGCACCAAGAATTGTATGAACTGTATCGAACATACCTTCTTTATCTTCCTGCATATCTTTGTTATACGTTAAAGGAGTCCCCTTTAACACTGTCAATAATCCCATAAGATTGCCGTATACACGACCAGTCTTGCCACGAATAAGCTCTGCCATATCAGGATTTTTCTTTTGAGGCATAATCGATGAACCAGTTGAAAATGCATCGTCTAACTCAATAAATTTGAACTCATCTGTAGACCAAATGATAATTTCTTCAGCAAAGCGTGATAAATGTGTCATTAATAATGAAGAATTTGATAAAAACTCTACAATAAAATCACGATCACTCACTGCATCCATTGAGTTTGGATATACTTTACTGAAACCTAATAATTCCGCTGATTTTTCACGATTGATTGGGAAAGTCGTCCCAGCCATTGCTCCAGCACCTAATGGTAAAATATCGATACGTTTCATTGATTCGTTAAAACGTTCTTTATCTCGTTCTAACATCCAAAAATAAGCCATTAAATGATGTGCAAAGCTGATAGGTTGTGCACGTTGTAAATGCGTATATCCTGGTGCAATCGTTTCAATGTGTTGCTCAGCTTTTTCTAAAATCGTCTTTTGGAAAGCTTCGATTAATTCAACCACTTCAACAACACGTTTCTTTAGGAACAAGTGCATATCTGTTGCAACTTGGTCATTACGGCTACGGCCAGTATGTAATTTACCTCCAACCGGACCGATTAAATCTGTTAACATTTTCTCTAAATTTAAATGGATATCTTCGTTTGCTACATGGAACTCGAGTTCTCCAGCCTCTGCCTTCTTTTTTAACTCTGCTAAGCCAGCAAGAATTTGTTCTACTTCCTTAGAATCTAAAATTCCCTGTGCTCCTAGCATTGTTACATGAGCAACACTACCTTCAAGATCTTCCATTACTAATTGTTGGTCAAAACCAATGGATGCTCCAAATTCATCAACCCAAGATTCCGCTGACTTTTGGAAACGTCCACCCCATAATTTCGTCATAGGACACACCTAACCTTGTGTCAGGCTACTCTTAACAAGTAGCCTGTTATTTCAAAGATGATTATTTTTTAGCTAATACTGCTTTGTTTTTATTTACTTCTGATGCTACTACTGTTGGAAGACCCCATAGTTCGATGAAGCCAACAGCTGATGCATGGTTGAATTGGTCTGCTTTAGAATAAGTAGCTAATTCTTCACTATAAAGTGAGTTTGGAGATTTACGTCCTTCTACAATCGCATGACCTTTGAATAATTTCACACGTACAGTACCGTTTACGTATTTTTGAGTTTCTTTTAAGAAGCCTTCAAGTGCAACGCGGATTGGGTTGAACCATAGACCATCATAGATAACTTCAGATAGTTTGTGCTCAATAATTGGTTTGAAATGAGCTAATTCTTTCACTAATGTAATATCTTCTAATTCTTTGTGTGCAGTTAAAAGAACTTTTGCACCTGGGATTTCGTATACTTCACGAGATTTAATACCTACTAAACGGTTTTCAACGTGGTCGATACGTCCAACGCCATGAGCACCTGCAACTTTGTTTAATTCTTGAATTAGGTCAGCAAGTTTCATTTCTTGTCCATTTAATGATACTGGTTTACCTTCAACGAATTCGATTTCGATGTATTCTGGAGTATCAGGAGCGTTTTCTACAGAAACTGTTAAACCATAAGCTTCTTCTGGTGGTGCTACCCATGGATCTTCCATTACACCAGCTTCGTTTGCACGACCCCATAAGTTTTGGTCGATTGAGAATGGAGAATCGATTGTTGCTGGAACTGGTACACCATGTTTTTGAGCGTATTCGATTTCTTCATCACGGCTCCATCCCCACTCACGAACAGGAGCTAAAACTTCTAAATCTGGGTTTAATGCTTTAATTGAAACTTCGAAACGAACTTGGTCATTACCTTTACCAGTACAACCGTGTGCTACTGCATCTGCGTTTGTTGCATTTGCAATTTCAACTAATTTTTTAGAAATTAATGGACGAGATAATGCAGAAACTAATGGATATTTTTGTTCGTACCAAGTGTGACCTTGTAATGCAACTAATGCATACTCTTCTGCAAATTCGTCTTTTGCGTCTACCATATATGATTCAATTGCACCAACTTGAAGTGCTTTATTTTTAATAAATTCAAGATCTTTACCTTCACCTACGTCAAGACATACTGCGATTACGTCCCAACCTTGTTCTTTTAACCAAGGGATTGCTACAGAAGTATCAAGCCCACCTGAATATGCTAAAACTACTTTTTTATTTGCCATTGTCGTGTGCCTCCGATGTTTCATTTATGTATTTTTATACATGTTGAGTAAAAGTTTATACACGAATATTACCATGTAATAAAACGAAATACAAGTGTATTTAAATAAAAAATTTGACTTTTACAATTAGTATAAAAACATAGATATTTATAATGTTTACTTCGACTCGTTCATGTATCATTTTTTATTGAAAAAACTACTTCCTAGCTTTTCAACTAATGCAGGTGCTATTGCATAAAGTTTACTTGTGACTGACATATATCTTGGAAGATTTACTTCTCTTACAGGTTTATCAATCGTTTTTATCACTTCCTTTGCAACATGCTCGGGTTTTAATAAAAAACGTTCGATAGATGCTCGATAAGTATTTGTCGAATCCGCCTTTTTTATAAATGGCGTATCGATTGGTCCAGGAAAAACAGTGGTCACTGAAATATTAAATGGAGCAAGTTCCATCCTTAAGCCATTGGAAAAACCTGTAATTGCATGTTTTGAAGCAGCATATACACTTGCTTTTTTTGTTGCAACCTTGCCTGCTTGTGAACCAATAAAAATAATATGACCGTTCTTTTGGGCAATCATTTTTTTCGCAAATCGATTTGCTAATAAAATGGGTGCTTTCACATTCACATCAATCATTGAACTAATTTCGTCATCTGTTAAATCAAAGGCATTTTGAAAATACCCTACTCCAGCATTTAAAATTGCCACATCTATAGATGGAAGTAGATTAAAAACGTCTTCAATTTCTTCTAATTCTGATAAATCCGCTTTTAAAACATGTACACCTAATTGAGCTAAGCTTTGCAATGCATTTTCATCACGACCTGTACCATATACAACAAATCCTTTTTTTAAACAGTTTTCTGCAATTAGTCGTCCAATACCACTTGTTGCCCCAGTTATAAAGATACTTTTATTTTTCATAATAAAATGGATAATCCTTTCTCAATGTTTCCATAATACATATTATTGATTGTTAGTAAAAAAGGATGTCCCACTAGAGACATCCTAAATTCGATACTTATTCTATTCCTAATAATTTATACATTTCGTCCTTTGACAATAAAAAATCTGCCAATGTATAACCATCTAATACTTCGAGATAAGCTGTTAGAGCTTCCTTTAATGCAAATTTTAATCGACAAGCAGGAGAAATTTTACACATATTACTATTACTATCAAAACATTCAACAATGTGAAAATCTTCTTCTGTATGTCTTACAACTTGACCGATGTTGATTTCTTCTGGTTTTTTATTTAAACGAATGCCGCCTCCACGACCGCGGATTGTTTCTATTAACCCCAATTGACCAAGATCGTATGTAACCTTCATTAAATGATTTTTAGAAATATGATAAGTATCCGCAATCTCTTGGATAGTTGACAATCGATCTTCACCTTTTATTCCAAGATAAAGCAATACACGTAACGAATAATCTGTATATAAAGTTAAACGCATATTCGACACCACTCTTTCTTCTTACATTATAACATTTTTTTGAATAAATAACCGATATTGAAATTGTACATTATTAGATAGTTATTAAAAGATGTATTTTACATACTACATTTGTGTCTATTTTGTTAAAGATGTATTTATTATATTGCTTTTAACCTTTTCTGGATTTATAGTAAGTCATGTAAGCGTTAACTAAATCTTTTAAAACTTAAAAGGACGTGATTTTATGTTATCTCAACAAACAATCGACATTATCAAATCAACAGTACCAGTACTAGAAAAATACGGAGTAACGATCACAAAAACATTTTACAAAAACATGTTTGCTGAAAACCCACAATTATTAAACTATTTCAACCACGCAAACCAACAACAAGGCCGTCAACAAACAGCTCTAGCAAATTCTGTATATGCAGCAGCTGCTCATATCGATAACCTAGAAGCAATCGTACCGGCTGTAATGTTAATTGCACATAAACACCGTGCGTTAGGTATCTTACCTGAACATTATCCAATCGTTGGTCAAAACTTACTACGAGCTATTAAAGAAGTTCTTGGAGATGCTGCAACTGATGAAATCATCAATGCATGGGCAGAAGCTTATGGAGTAATCGCTGATGTATTCATTTCAGTGGAAGAAGATTTATATCAAAAAGCAGAAGCGAATGGCGGATGGCGTTTATTTAAACCATTTAAAGTAGCAAAAAAAGTAGCTGAAAATGATGAAGTTTCTTCATTCTATTTAGTTCCAGAAGATGGACAACCATTACCAGAATTTGAACCTGGTCAATATGTAACAGTACGTGTAAAACCAACTGGATCAGAGTATTTTGCTAACCGTCACTATACTGTATCTCAACCTTCAAACAACAATGAATATCGTATTTCAGTTAAACGTGAAGACGAAAATACTCCAGCAGGTGTTGTATCAACATTCCTTCACAACGAAATTAATGAAGGCGATACAGTTGAATTAAGTGCTCCAGCAGGTGGATTCACTTTAGTAGAAAACAATAATCCGGTATTATTTGTAAGCGGTGGTATTGGTGTTACACCATTAAACACTATGCTTCAAACAATGGAACTTGGACGTAACGTTACATTCTATCAATCAGCACGTAACAACAAATCAGTTGCTTTTAAAGAGCAAATTGAAAAGAAAATTGATGAACTAAACGGCACATACCGCATTCACTATTCAGATGAATTAGGCTACATCAAAAAAGAAGACTTAGCTCCATTCATCCAACCAAATACTGAAGTTTACGTGTGTGGTCCAGCTCCATTCATGGAATCAGTAATTTCAATTGCTAAAGAATTAAATGTATCGAACGAAAACATTCATTATGAATTCTTTGGTCCATTAATGACTGTTAATGCTTTACAAAAAGCTTAATTTAATTACTCTCTATACTCATTGATCATATCCCTATCACAATAAAAATAACCCCCATAGCAGGACTACACCCACCTGCTATGGGGAATTTTTATGTTAAACGATAATAGTATAAAACCCCTTCAATAAGTTCAATTTTTACGGCCCCTACATTCTCTAAATAGTCTAAATATCCAATTGTTTTCGACAAAGTTAGACCCAATTGTTCTTTAAACACTTGTGCATATAAAGTCATTGTTAATTCAAATACGTTCTTTGGTGTAGATAGTAGTTCCAATACTTCCATTGCACGATGTTTATCTTTTTCTATACGAATTGAAATAAGTTGATTAATATTAACTAAATCCCCACCATGCCCCGTATATAGTTTAGAGATATTTAAATCTTTTAGTATTTCTAAGGAGTTATGATATTGAACAAGGGATTTTGGGCGATCGAATGATAGATCGATTGGTGGCTCAACTAATGGATTTGATGCAATATGCTCTAATAATAAATCCCCACCAATTGCTTCATTTGATTTTTCATCTACAAAGATTAAATGGCTTTGAGCATGGCCTGGTGTATAATAAGCCTTTAATCCGGGATGGCCAGAGATCTCTTCTCCATCTTGAATATATTTCGTTAATGGTGTCGTACCTAACATTTCCAATTCATCTCTTACTTGAACAATTTTTTCAATATAACGTTCTGGAACCCCTTGTAATCTTAACTGCTTTCTGTAAAACTCATTCCGATAATGAATAAATTCTGGTGTTTGTTTCAACCAATGGTCCACATATTCATGACCTAATATCTGTGCCTGAGGAAATGCATCTACCCACCCAGCATGATCAGGATGATGATGAGTTAAGATGACCTGTTCGACATCTTCCATTTTATATCCAGCTTCATGAATTCCAGATTTCAATGCCTCAAAGGTTTCTTCTGTCTTCGGTCCAGCATCGAATAATGTAAGACAATCCCCTTTTAGTAAAAAAGCATTTACATCTCCTACTGGATATGGAGTTGGTAAAATAATTTTATGTATATCCATGGTATAACCCCCTAATTAAGTCCGAACTTATTCTCATATAATGAATTGCTGTTCATATTTTATCCCTTTTTATCTAATTCGTCACGACTTTATATTGACAGAAATAAAAAGAGTGAATATAATTTCAATAATTCAAAATATTTTTTTAAGCGATGATGAAGCCAAGTAAATGAATTTACGGTTTAAGAGAGTGCTGCATATGGTGTGAGTAGCATAACCCACTAAGTTCATTGAACCTACTTCGGAGCTGCTATGAAAACATAGCCGTATTCTCTGCGATAATGAGATTAATGAGTTGTGCCATAGTATTTGGCAAACAAAGGTGGTACCGCGGAAACTACAAGCGTTTTCGTCCTTAGTTTTAGGACGGAGCGCTTTTTTATTTCGTCCTTTGAATAGTTGAATTGTTACAACATACACATCTATTAATGGAGGGAATTTCATGCAAAAAATCTTATTTGTTGGTGCTGGGTCAATGGCAGAAGCTTTAATTCATGGTTGGGTTGAAGAAGAAGTTGTTCCAGCTCATCAGCTATATGTCACTAACCGTTCAAATAATGAAAGATTAGAATATTTACAAAATCAATATGGTGTTAACATCTTAAAAGAACATAATGAAATCTATAATATGGATTTAATTATCCTCGCAATGAAGCCAAAAGATGTTAAAGCAGCTTTTGATACAATTAAGTCTTTTATAAAACCGGAAACAGCCATTTTATCTGTAGTAGCTGGAATTGCCATTGAAACTATTGAACAAGGATTAGGAAGTAGACCAATTGCACGGGTAATGCCAAACACTTCTGCTGCAATTGGAATGTCTGCTAGTGGAATTTCCTTTAACGAGCAAGTAACACAAGAGCTTAAAACTTTATATTTACAAATGCTAGAAGCAATTGGTATTGTCATCGAAGTTGATGAAGATAAATTACATGCAATTACAGCACTTTCAGGAAGTGGTCCAGCATACTTGTACTATCTATTAGAAGCTTGGGAATCTGTTGGTCTTGAATTTGGTTTATCGAAGGAAGTTGTACGTAAGCTAATGGTTCAAACGATTGCGGGGTCAGCTGCAATGCTCCAATCAGTGAAGGAAGAACCTGATGTTTTACGGAGAAAAGTAACAAGTCCAGGTGGTACAACGGAAGCAGGAATTCGTGCTTTAGAAAATAATCATTTTACTGAAGCAATTTCCGCTTGTATTAAGAGTGCTGAGGCAAGATCCCGCGAATTAGCTAAAGGTGAATAGCTATTTCTAAAATAGCGAAATTATCACTTTTCTATTATCTCCTTACTATTCGGAATATTCTAAATATCCAGTAATATTTCCTAGGAAATGCATCATTTTGCTATTTGTCCTTGTCGAAAAAACGCATATCTTGATATAATTCATATCAAATTTTTACACAAATCAACATAATATAAGTAAAAACGCGTGCGAATTGTTGAAAATTGCGCACGCGTTTTGTTTTTATTCTATTATTTTGAACTTCTCGTAGTAGATTTTCCATCAAGCAATCAATATTTCCGGGTGATAATATTGCCAAACTACTACTAAGCTTTTATAAAACTCCTGCTTTTATTCTCTTAATAATTGAATATGTTGTATATATCGCCATTGGTCCAAGTACTACAGCAATAATTAGCCATAAATTTAATGCATTTGCAGCCTTTAAATTTGCATAGTTTGTTGTTATATAAATAATTACTCCAAACAATAATATGTAACTTAGTACATTTGGAAATATTACTAAAAGACGTAACACAGCAGGATTCATTTTCGGTTGATTCATCATATCCCTCCCCATTCTCTATCATAAACGAATATTACTCGAAAAATCTATATTTTTCTATAATATTCCGACTATAATTGATATCGATTAGAGAGAGAATTGGTTCTTATTTATAATTTATATTTCCCTGTCGTTATTCGAATGCTCGCTAAAGTCTTCAAAACTTTCTTCATTTCATCCGGTCCTGTATATCTTTGCTAAAAGAAATGTAAATTAACTTAGCAAAAATTTTGGTTCTTTTTTATTCTGCACAAAAGCATTAAAAAAAACACCTAAAAAAGGTGTTTCTACCATCAAAATTTGTTATTCTTCTATTATTTTTTCATCTTTCCAAAGATAATGAGAAAAATCTTTTGAAATGAAAGTATTTTCGAATACTTTCCTTGCGTCGATTAATAATTTTTGTAAATCTTCTGCAAGAAAACGGGCACTTATATGATTTAAAATCAAATTTCTTGCTTTTGCTTCCTTTGCGATAGTAGCTGCTTCAATATTAGTCGAATGTCCATAATTCGCTGCTAAGTGAGTGGTAGAGTGATCAAATGTCGCCTCATGGACAACAATATCTGCATTTCGGCTTAATTCAATCGCACTTTCACAATATTTTGTATCCCCTAATATCGTCACAACAAACCCCTTCTTCGGTGGTGAAGTGACATCTTTACTATAGACAACCGTACCGTCCACTAATGTTACATCAAATCCATTTTTTAATTTTCCTAACAGAGGCCCTTTTGGAACATTCAATTCCCTAGCTTTCTCAATTAATAATTCACCCGGTAAAGGTTTTTGTTCAATCCGATATCCAAAGCATGGAATCACATGTTCAAGTTCTTTTGCTTTTACAATCATTTGTTCATCTTCAAACACAATGCCGTCCTGAACTTCTACATATTCAATTGGATACGTGATATGTGTATTTGAAATGGCAAAAGTATTTTCAACCCATTCCTTTAACCCTTTTGGACCGTATAATGTTAGCGTATCTTCTCCCCCAAGAAAAGATCTGGAACTTAATAAGCCTGGTAATCCAAAAATATGGTCACCATGTAAATGGGTAATAAAAACCTTTTCAATTTTACGTGGTCGAATCGTAGTATGTAATATACGGTGTTGCGTTGCTTCTCCACAATCAAAAAGCCAAATCGTCCCTCGCTCTTCCAACAATCTTAATGCAAGTGCACTTGTATTTCGCTCTTTGGATGGCATTCCCGCGCCCGTACCTAAAAATTGTAGTTGCAATGATTGTACCTCCGAAGTTGACTATAATATTTATTCCTTTAAATCTTCTAAAAAATCCTTACTAAAACTCGTTTTTGAAGCAAAGCTTTGTTTTTTACCCATCTCTACTCCCTTTTTAAGTATACCTTTACCAAATTTCCGTTCCATTTCATCAATAAGTTCGTAGATTGGTTCTTGTTTTGCATATTCTTCAAAATTAAAAATCGACAGCTGCTGAACAGATTGTTTTCGATCTATAACATTAGAAACTGTTATACCTAACAGTCGAACTGGCTCACCATTCCAAGCTTTATGAAAGAGGTTAAAGGCTTCCTCAAATATATCTTCTTTTTGATATATAGGGTTTTGAAACGTTTTGCTTTTTGAATGATTATTCCAATTAGCATCTCGAATTTGAATGCTAATTGTAGAACCACAAAGATTTTTTACCTCTAATCGCTCCGCCACTTTACCTGCCAGCATTTCAAAGATTTTTTCTAATTCCTTGATATCTGTTTCATCAAAGGGAAGAGTTGTGGAATTCCCTACACTTTTCGTTTCATAAATTGCTTCTGGGTCCACTATTCTGCTGTCTTCCCCATTCGCTCTCGCTCTCAGCCTAACACCATTTTTCCCTAATTGTTGTCGTATGACACTTTCTTCAATTTTCGCTAGGTCACCTATCGTTTTTATATTAATGGAATTTAGTTTTTTCGCTGTACTTTCTCCAACACCATGCATCTCAATAACAGGTAATGGCCACAACTTGCTCGGCACATCCCTTTTCCTTAAAACAGTGATTCCCATTGGCTTTTCCATATCAGATGCTGTTTTCGCTAAAAATTTATTCGGTGCTATCCCAATTGAGCAAGGCAAATCTAACTCATTAAAAATACGAAGTTGAATTTCTTTCGCAATATCGAGAGGATGACGCTCTTTAGATAATTCGGTAATATCCATATACCCCTCATCTATGGATACAGGCTCGATCAATTCTGTGTAGCTTCTAAGGATGGTAAACATCGCTTTTGATGCTTGACGATATTTCGGAAAATCTGGAGGTAATAGAATCAGTTCTGGACATTTTCGTAAAGCCTCTCCCACATTCATGGTTGTATAAATGCCTTTTGCCCTTGCTTCATAAGAACTTGTAACAATAATTCCACGGCGTTCTTTAGGATTTCCTGCAATGGCAATCGCTTTCCCTTTTAATTCCGGATTATAGGATTGCTCAACAGAAGCATAAAAACTATTCATATCTACATGAAAAATTATCCGAGCCTTTGACATGTTCTTTCCTCCAGAAATGTAACCTCGATAGTTGTTACTAAATTTTATCATATTCTACAGGTTGTTTCCTTTTTACAATAAAAAGTATTCGACAATAATTTTCGCTAAGTTCTAATCTTCGACAGAAAGTCATAATGTATTACAAAGAGAGATGGAAGGTTTGGAGAAGGGACAAGATTTGAATAAAATAAAACATACTAACATTAGTAGTACAAACCAAGGCCATGGTTTGTGCTACTATTTTTTTATAGTAGAAGTGAAGGAAAGTCGAACAGCTCCAGGGACGTATGAGAGTCCGTAAAAAAAACCGGCTAACTTCACATCCTTATATGAATCAGTTTAGTATGTTGGGTCCAAGAGATCGTGTATAAGAAAGTGGAATCGATAAGGCAATGTGAGGACTTC
>NZ_RBZN01000090.1 GCF_003628435.1 Ureibacillus endophyticus
AAGTCATTCATGGTAGAGAAGATGAGGAAAGTCATCGTATGAGAAATAGGAAAAGCATATTTTCAGCAGAAGTGTAAAAAGGAAATGAGCAAAAAGTGTAAAATTCGACTTGACGTCTACAATATATAGCTCCGCACGCTTTGTTATGTCGTCTGGTTCTGAAACATCATATATTTGCTTTAACACTCGGTCAATTTCTTTATTTACCTGCTCCATATAATTCATTTTCAACTTTGCTACTATTCGATCGCTATGCTGTAAAGATGAGTAATAAATGTCATTGAACAACAAATAAACATTTTTAAAATCACCATCTGAAAGTTGCTGATATTCTTGGTAAACTAATTTCTCTTCCTTTTGTAACTTATCCACTTCATCCTTATCTTTCTTTCTTAAATATTCTTCCATTTGCTCTTTGAAAGCCATTATGTCCAGCACAAATTGATTTATTTTTTGCTTTTCCTTCTTACTACTAAATTGCTCATTGTAGTCTTTGAAATCATTATAATGCTTCACTAAGAAGACCCAAATATCAAATGCAGGTTTAGAAAATGAATATTCCTTTGCTCCAACCGCTCTATATTGAGTTTCATCAATCCATTGTATATCGCAACCGAATATTGAACCACTTGTTAATTGAGCCAGTGAGCCACTTAATACACTCTGTCTTTTCCAGAAGAACACCTCGGCTTTATTTGGAGTGGCGGGCATGATACCCTTGTGCGGGCGTTAAATCCTTGCTACTACACCCTTTAAGCGCGAATCATGCCCGCAGAGGCTCCATGTAAAGCCTACTGATAAACTTGCTACTAACTTTATCTTGTCCATGAAAATGGCTCATTTTTTTAGTTGCGAAGTGGCTCACAATTCAATTGCGAAATACAATCCATGGTGTCGCTAATAACTCCCTTATAATCGAAGAAGTTTTACGAGCTTGATACTCTGGTGTTTTATCAGGGAACGCCTCTCTTCCAACATCAGTTAAATTATATGCCATATCACTAAACCTACCTTTAAGGGCTATTTTGAATAATTCATATTATTCTATTATTATACAATCATAACCATAGACATAAATATGGATTTTCAAAAATCACCTTTAAGTATTGCTTAGAATTCTAATATATTACTGTGTAATCGATTCCAGTTGTCATTTCGATAATCAATAGCGAAGTATATTAATTAGTACTAATAATCATTACTTGAGAAATCATTCTTCTCCTTCATCAAATAATACTTGATACTTTCATTAATAAAACCCGAGATTGATTCAATTTGTCCATGCTCCAGCAGCATCTTAATAATTACATGTAGATTATTCTCCAAATACGTTGTTACCCTTGTATGCGATTCCTTGAACTTTGGCTTAGTTGCAACATCGATAATTTTTGGAGAGAACATTTCCCCATTAATAACCCATTGTGTTTTTTCCATTTTTCATTTCACCCTTTCTACGTCTACATCAAGATCTACTTCTATGTAGACTTATTATTTTTATTGTTTTCTTCCTTTATAGATATCAAAATATAAAAATCAAGAATAAAGAACCTTCATGGTTACCTCATTGAGTGACTTGCGCATTTATTTCTCCAAGAGTAATTGCACTAGGTAATTTCACATTACTTTACTCAACTAATTATGCTTCTAATAATGTTATTACAAATTTCAAGTCGACCAAAAATTATGAACATGTTTGTAACGTATATATTTTGAGGTGATTAAATGAACTTATCCAATAGTACAGAACGAATAAAACTAGAACTTAAAAAACAAAACGAAATGAAGATCGTTCAGCTAACCCAATCGCTACAACAAAAGAAAACTGAACAAAAACAACTTCAAGAACAACTAACTCAAGCACAAAACATACAAGAAATACAACTGTACACAGCAAGACTCCAACGTGCAGAACGTTCTATCTCTAGTATTTCGAGTCGACTCAAAAACTTAGGTGTCACAGAAAAAAGAGGTAGACCGAAAAAAGAAGCTTCTGAACGCTATCAAGATCAACGTAAGAAATTCACTGCACATTTACAGCCTGAAACTGTTGAATACCTTAAAACACTAAAAGCAGATGGCATCATATCCAATATTTCTGCGTTCCTTGATGATTTGGTTGCTGAATATCAAAAAAAAGAACAGTTAGCATAGTTGCTAGCTGTTTCTCTTTGATACTAGTAATCTTCAGGAAAGAGCATCATTACATGGTCAACTTGATCCATTATCCACACCTTGCGTTCTATTGGTCTAGCTGTTGTTAGTTCAACAAAGATAGTCGTTTCTCGTTCTGGTTCCTCTTGTCTTTGGATGAACCATTGCTGGTCGTCTTCAATGTAGAATTCAAATATTTGAAGGTAGTCGGTTAGTTGTTGATGATGCTTCAAGATATATTGAACAATGAATTGCTGGTGTTCGACAGGGAGTTCCTCTGCAATTGCTCTTGTCATGTAGAACAGTTTGTTTGGTTCGAACATTAGAAATCACCAATCCCTTCATTCCAAGCCGCATGTTCACGAAGCCATTCCTCAATTTCAGCTTTGTGACTATTCATTAGAGAATAGTAGAGTTGTATAAATGGTCCTTTTCGTAATCCACAACGATAGTATTCAACTTCACCAATCTCAACTTTTTCTACGAACTCTAATGCAAATGGATCACTAAACCTTCCAATCACATCATCACCTTTCTCCAATACAAAAAGAGCTTGCATTAATGGAAAGCGGTAGTTTAGTAAATAGATATTATCGTGATTTTCAGCTTCATATATTCCTAGAAAGTCCTGTTCAATTTCTTTTATTAATGGCATAGGTAATTTATTCTCAGCTCTTAGATACTCAATATCACTCAGACATTGAATGATTCTCATTTGTTTCCCTTCTTTCAAATAGTTTTATAGAAGATCCACTGCATTTTGTTTCTCTTCTTTGGATGTGTTGATGTAGTACTTCACTGTCATGTTGATTCCTGCATGACCTGCTAACTTGGACACAGTACTAAGTTCCACACCATTTTTTAGTAGACGAGTGCAAAATGTGTGGCGCAGCTTGTGAGGGTGAATGTGGAATCCAAGACGTTTTCCTGTGAGTTCCAACCATCTTCTGACCGCATCTCTGTGCATCTTTCCAGCTCTTTGACTCACCAACAGGTAGGGGCTTTCGGGAAACTTGCTTTTGCCTCGTTCGCCCTGCAGGTACACTTGAATGGCTTCGAGGACGTCCTTTCGCAAAGGAATCTCTCGAAATTTCCCTTTGCCCTTCACAGTTAGATGGGAAGTCAATTGATCAACGTCTGTGATTTTGATGTTTACCAACTCAGACACACGAATGCCTGTGTAGAGGAGCAGGTAGCCAATCAATTTGTTGCGCTGTGTTTCTTTCTCTAGGTGGAAAAGGAACTGTTCTACCTGCTGGTCATTCAAAATACTCACTTCTGCTTCTGAACCATGAGCAACCTTCACTTTGTCTCTTTTGATGCTGATAAAAATATCATCTACTAGTCTACTTTTGAACAAATAGTCATTGTAAACCTTTAACGAATTTACCTTTTTGTTACGAGTGCTAACTGCCATTCCTTCTAAATGTTTCATGTAGCTAGTGAAATAGAATCGACTAAGCAACACTTCTGGATCACAGTCTTTCTCAACCAAATAGTCATTGAACTTTCGTATGTCGTTCATGTAGCTTTCAATTGTTGCCACTGCTTTACCATCTTCTAGTAGCCATTGTTGAAATGATTCTAGTATATTTCCTGTCATTATATTTCCTCCTAAAATAAAAAAAGAGTAGCGGATTATTTGAACTGAACCCTATTTTATAGACAGTTTAATAAAAAGGGATATAGTTGTGTTTAAGCCGCAATAAGATGACTTCGGTAGGCTGCCGGAGTCATCTTTTTTAACGTCCATTGCTTTCTTGT
>NZ_RBZN01000091.1 GCF_003628435.1 Ureibacillus endophyticus
GACACTTTAACAGTAGAGTGACTTGGGGTGGCTGGCAAGTCTATTTTTTTGCACTAAAAAAGTGCTAGACTCTGTACAAATTCGTTGCACTAGTCTGCACTTTTATTATGCAATACACAATAGTCACGTACAAGAACGTACCCTTTCCGATTGGGAGGGCGATTGGCAATCTGTTTATCCATATTTACTTGATGGAACATTAGATGAAGTATTTGAACATAAGGCGGAGCATAAAGGTGATAAAACATTCGAGGAATATAAAGCGTATTATGAAGTGGGTTACAAAACAAATACAGAACGAATTGTAATCGATGGCAACAATGTAACATTTTACGAAAATGGAAAAGCCTATACAGGGGAATATCAAACAGATGGATACGAAATTCTCAATTATGAAGCAGGAAATCGTGGTGTACGGTATGTATTCAAATTAGTAGCACCTGCAGATAATGTTCCGCAATATATTCAATTCAGTGACCATAACATTTCACCAACAAAAGCCGAACATTATCACTTATATTGGGGAGACGATTGTGAATCATTATTAAATGAAGTGACAAATTGGCCTACATATTTCCCTTCCGAAATGGATGGACATACAATCGCACATGAAATGATTGCCCACTAAATCACGATAAAAGGGATCGAGTTATAACTCAATCCCTTCTTTCTACCTTATTTATTAACTAAATCTTGCCAGTTTCAATTTATCATGAAAAATAATTATTAAATCAGATGACTAATTACATTACTTATGAAATTGGTAGGGACAGAGAGATATAATTTACTAATTACCCGTTTTGCCTAAACTTGCTAACAAAAGTATACCAACCCACATAATTGTCGCTACAAAAAATAGAGATAAGTCCATGTCTTCTCCTTTGTAAAAATTTGATACTACTAGTATTACTCTTTATTTAGATTTAAATCATTTCATTACGAAATTATATAATCTGTTGCTTATTTATTTGTACTGTCATATTTCTAGTTAAGTGGTTTTTATTAAACAATCAGTGTATCATCGAATTGGATGATCCTTTTCTAAACAAAGAATTCGATTCGATATTTCTGAAATAAGGTTAGTTCTTAACATTGAATTCCCACTTTCTAAGCATATTTACTTAATACACTTTACCTTAAGTAATTTGCTAAAGAGACATTTTTATCTCCTTATTTTATTCAATAATGGAACAAAGATAAAACTGTTACTGAAAAAGAATTTTTAATATAATGATGATAACTAAAAAAAGCCTTGCTAATGCAGAATGTTCTACATTAACAAGGCTTCATTATTACCTCAGTGGAATACGCTAGGTACTCCTCTATCAATTTCCTCTAATTGCTGTCCTATATATAACAATCCGTCCAATGCGATTTCAAGAACTGCCTTTGACTCATCAAGCTCTGCTGTAGGATGATTTGGGCTAGAAGCAATCAGCTTATTCCCCTTTTTTATTGCATACTGCCACACTGCCATATGTGTGTAAACTCCAATAAACTTAATTGCAATATCGTATTCTCCTATTTTATAAACTCCCATATAATAAGCCTCCTTGATTCTCTACTGTTCTTTGTTACTATCAAGGGTGGTCAAGATAAATAGATTTTAAACATTTATATCTATAACAATTTTATTTTAATCATAATATAGATATTTTCTCCTTTAATTAATATTAAGAAGAATTTGAGATACTGAACTATTTAACGATTGCTGATTGAATATTTTGTATTACGTATCATACAAGAAAATAACTAGAGATGATACTTATAAACGCTCTCTAAAAGCCTACATAATTGCGGTAATAATAATTATTTGTAGCAAATATAATTGAAAGATTTTGAATAAAGTGCAGTTAGAATGTGGGGCAATTTTATCAATCATTTTTATTAAAAAAGAGTTCTAACTCAGTATTGAGCTAGAACTCTTGTCAGTTTAATGTTTAATTTAAAGATACCGGTGGTCGGGGTCGAACCGACACTCCAGAAGGAACACGATTTTGAGTCGTGCGCGTCTGCCAATTCCGCCACACCGGCAAAGTCAAATAATAAAAAAAACATCGGATAAACCGATTAATAAATAAAATGGAGGCGGCTACCGGATTCGAACCGGTGGTAAGGGTGTTGCAGACCCGTGCCTTACCACTTGGCTAAGCCGCCATTATAATATTGGAGCGGAAGACAGGGTTCGAACCCGCGACCCCCACCTTGGCAAGGTGGTGTTCTACCGCTGAACTACTTCCGCAAAATGGCTGGGGTACCAGGATTCGAACCTGGGCATGACGGAATCAAAATCCGTTGCCTTACCGCTTGGCTATACCCCAAAAATTTGATGAAGTTTTCATTAGTTTTAATGGGGCGACTGATGGGAATCGAACCCACGAATGCCGGAACCACAATCCGGTGCGTTAACCACTTCGCCACAATCGCCATAATTTTATATATTATTTCAACTAATTATTTTTGAGGATATATGGGGCGACTGATGGGAATCGAACCCACGAATGTCGGAACCACAATCCGATGCGTTAACCACTTCGCCACAATCGCCATTACTTTAGTTGAAATTGGTTATTGGCAGGGGCAGTAGGAATCGAACCCACACCAAAGGTTTTGGAGACCTCTATTCTACCGTTGAACTATGCCCCTATTTTAAATGGTGGAGGGGGACGGATTCGAACCGCCGAACCCGAAGGAGCGGATTTACAGTCCGCCGCGTTTAGCCACTTCGCTACCCCTCCATAGTATGGTGCCGGCGATAGGAGTCGAACCCACGACCTACTGATTACAAGTCAGTTGCTCTACCAACTGAGCTACACCGGCATTTAAATAATTTTTAATAAAGATGGGTCGAGACGGAATCGAACCGCCGACACTTTGAGCTTCAGTCAAATGCTCTACCAACTGAGCTATCGACCCATTTTATGGCGGTCCCGACCGGGATCGAACCGGCGATCTCCTGCGTGACAGGCAGGCATGTTAACCGCTACACCACGGGACCTTGGTTGCGGGGACAGGATTTGAACCTGTGACCTTCGGGTTATGAGCCCGACGAGCTACCGAACTGCTCCACCCCGCGATAATACTATTTTGTTTAAAATATGGTGGAGGATGACGGGCTCGAACCGCCGACCCCCTGCTTGTAAGGCAGGTGCTCTCCCAGCTGAGCTAATCCTCCATGCTGGCTATTTTATAAAATGGTGACCCGT
This sequence comes from Ureibacillus endophyticus, assembly GCF_003628435.1. Taxonomy (GTDB): domain Bacteria; phylum Bacillota; class Bacilli; order Bacillales_A; family Planococcaceae; genus Ureibacillus; species Ureibacillus endophyticus. The sequence goes on from NZ_RBZN01000091.1 coordinate 3,207, forward strand.
ACGGGATTCGAACCCGTGTTACCGCCGTGAAAGGGCGGTGTCTTAACCACTTGACCAACGGGCCAGATTATCTGGCTGTCTAAGATGGCGGAGAGTAAGGGATTTGAACCCTTGAGACAGTGTTACCCGCCTACACGATTTCCAATCGTGCTCCTTCGGCCTCTCGGACAACTCTCCAAGAAGATGGCTCCGAAGGTAGGACTCGAACCTACGACCAACCGGTTAACAGCCGGTTGCTCTACCACTGAGCTACTTCGGAATAATTGTATTTTAATTTATAATCTTCTTGCAAACAGCATTTAAACTATTATCGAAAGACAAGTATTATTATATCATAATCCACAAATATATCAAGTACTTTTTATACTTTTTTCGGATTAATTTACTTATTCTCTCAAAACTGGATAAAGACATTGACTAACGACCATTCAAGTTAGTGGTTAAGTCCTCGATCGATTAGTATTCGTCAGCTCCATGTGTCGCCACACTTCCACCTCGAACCTATCTACC
>NZ_RBZN01000092.1 GCF_003628435.1 Ureibacillus endophyticus
GTATAGCTCATAACGATTCCTCCTTTGATGTTTGTGTGGTAACTAACATTTTATACGAGGTCGTTGTGGGCTTCTTCTATTTTGACTTACAGGTGTTGCACTTAATATTACAATCCGTCATATAGAAATCTACGATGGGACACCTGAAAGAAAAGAGAGTTGTTGAAGATGCTAGTTTATAATCTCACAAATTCAAGTAGAATGTACCTCTGAAAAGCATCAGCTAAAGTGGAATAAATCGTATAAATATACTTGAGTTTTGCTTCCACTAATATATATTCCAAAATTTAGTAGAAAAAAATTAAAATTAAAACTTCCTAATTTTCAGAAATATTTTATAATAAAAGAAGGACTTTTAAAATTTTTGTAGAATTATATTTTTTTAAAAGGCATCCTAGATGAGAGGAGTTGAGATGAATGGAAGTTACTGACGTTAGATTGCGACGTGTTCAAACTGATGGACGTATGCGTGCTATTGCTTCCATCACACTAGATGATGAATTCGTCGTACATGATATTCGAGTGATTGATGGAAATAATGGATTATTCGTTGCTATGCCAAGTAAAAGAACGCCAGATGGAGAGTTCCGAGATATAGCACACCCAATTAACTCTGAAACAAGAAATAAACTTCAAGAAGTAGTTCTTGCTGCATATCATGCATCTAGTGAAGAAGATACTTTACAACTTGAAGAAGCGAATGCTTAATATGAAAATTAGTAGAGCCACTCAGTAATGAGTTGGCTCTTTTTATATTCACATAATATTAAATTTTTTTAATAGGATGAATAGACAGGCCAAATTATTCCAAAGGGGGATGTCATTGATTTGTCAAGCTTGAATACCTTGAAAAAACAGATGAATTACTATATAGTCTAAAGAGAATATGAGCAAAATGGAGGACTTAGAATGACTAACATTTTTGCAGTCATTTTGGCTGCAGGTCAAGGAACTCGCATGAAGTCCAAATTATATAAAGTGCTCCATCCAGTTTGCGGAAAGCCAATGGTTGAACATGTTGTGGATAATATCCAAACATTAGATGTTAATCGCATTGTTACAATCGTTGGACACGGAGCTGAAAAAGTTAAAGAACAACTTGGCGAAAAGTCGGAGTATGTTCTTCAAGCTGAACAACTGGGAACGGCACATGCAGTAAAACAAGCAGAGACGATTTTAGGTGAATTAGAAGGAACAACACTTGTTGTTTGTGGTGATACACCTTTAATTCGAACTGAAACATTTAAAGCATTATTTGAACATCATCAAGCACAAAATGCAAAAGCTACTATTTTAACAGCAGTTGCTGATAATCCGACTGGTTATGGCCGCATAATAAGAGGTAATAATGGTCAGGTTGAACAAATTGTAGAACAAAAAGATGCTTCACCAGAACAGCAATTGGTGACAGAAATTAATACAGGTACTTATTGCTTTGACAATAAAGCCTTATTCGATGCATTAAAACTTGTAAAAAATGAAAATGCTCAAGGCGAATACTACTTACCTGATGTGATCGAAATCATGCAAAAACAAGGCGAAATTGTTTCGGCTTATCAATGTGAAGATTTTGAAGAAACATTAGGTGTAAATGATCGTGTAGCATTGTCACAAGCAGAAAGTATCATGCGTAATCGCATTAACGAGAAGCATATGCGTAACGGGGTAACAATTGTAAACCCTTTAACTACGCACATAAGTGTTAATGCTATTATTGGCAGAGATACAGTTATTCAACCTGGTACAATCATTGAAGGAAATTCAATTATTGGTGAAGATTGTGTTATCGGTCCAAATAGTCATATCGTAAATTGCCAAATTGGTGATCGTTCAACAGTACAAAATTCTGTTGCCACTAATAGTATAGTTGGTGAAGATACATCGGTTGGTCCATTTGCACATTTACGTCCAGATGCACAACTTGGTAATAACGTAAAAATTGGGAACTTTGTAGAAGTGAAGAAGAGTACTTTAGGTAATCATTCAAAAGTTTCTCACTTAAGTTATATCGGTGATGCTGAAGTAGGAAGTAATGTAAATATTGGTTGTGGTTCAATTACAGTGAATTATGATGGTAAAAATAAATTCAAAACAGTAATTGAAGATAATGTTTTTGTAGGATGTAACTCAAACTTAGTTGCACCAGTAAAAATTGGTGCAGGGTCATTTATTGCTGCTGGATCAACAATTACAAAAGAAGTTCCAGAAGATGCACTTGCAATTGCACGTGCAAGACAAGAAAATAAACTAGACTACGCTAAGAAACTAAAATAAAATAAATTTGTAAAAACTTTTAGGAGGCCATCATGCCGTATCATTACGCTGATTCAAAATTAAAAATCTTTTCATTAAACTCTAATTACCCACTAGCTCAAGAAATCGCAGAAATTATGGGAGTAGAGCTTGGAAAATCATCTGTTAAACATTTTAGTGACGGTGAAATTCAAATTAGCATTGAAGAAAGTATTCGTGGTTGTGACGTATTTATCGTTCAATCAACTTCTGCTCCGGTAAATGAACACTTAATGGAATTATTAATTATGGTTGATGCTGTAAAACGTGCATCTGCTCGTACAGTTAACGTTGTAATCCCTTATTACGGATATGCACGTCAAGACCGTAAAGCTAAGGCACGTGAACCAATTACGGCAAAACTTGTTGCAAACCTTTTAGAAACGGCTGGTGCTACACGTGTAATCGTTTTAGATTTACACGCTCCACAAATTCAAGGCTTCTTTGATATTTTAATTGATCATTTAATGGCTGTTCCTTTATTATCTGAGTACTTCAACAATAAACTAGTTGGAGAAGATATTGTTGTAGTTTCACCAGACCACGGTGGAGTAACTCGTGCACGTAAAATGGCAGAACGTTTAAAAGCACCGATAGCAATTATTGACAAACGTCGTCCAAAGCCAAATGTTGCTGAGGTTATGAATATCGTTGGTAACGTTGAAGGAAAAGTATGTATTTTAATTGACGATATTATTGATACAGCTGGTACTATTACAATTGGTGCTAACGCATTAATGGAAGCAGGCGCTAAAGATGTATATGCTTGCTGTTCACATCCAGTATTATCTGGTCCAGCAATTGAGCGTATTGAAAACTCTGCTATTAAAGAATTAGTTGTAACGAATACAATTCAGTTATCAGAAGAGAAGTTATCTCCGAAAATTAAACAACTTTCTGTAGCGAACTTAATGGCTGATGCAATTTCTCGCGTATATGAAAACAAATCAGTAAGTACATTATTTGATTAATATTATAAATAAGAGGCAAAGTTTGGACTTACCCCAGTCAAGTAGACAGCTTTAAAAGAGACTAAGCAGCCATCTGGTGTCGATATTCTATCGGTGCCAGGTGGTTGAGTCGTTTTTGGAAGCGTTGGTAGTTATAAAAGT
>NZ_RBZN01000093.1 GCF_003628435.1 Ureibacillus endophyticus
CGGCATGAAAAAATTAGTTTTAGAAGGGAGGGGTACCCCTCCCTTCTAAAACTAATTCATTAAAATAAAAGAAATAACTTAAATATACTTGACTAATCGTAAGAAAGGAGTTGTCTGAAAATTCATTTTTGAGACAACTCCTTTGTGACGAGGATAGTGGAAATTTATTTCGACTACCGCAGGAACAATAATTCATAAGAGATATTTATCAAGAAAGAAAAGAGGTGTCCAAAAAATTATTACTTTTTGGACACCTCCTTTTTGCAGTTAATAGTATGGTGAAATCAATAAATAAACCAATACACCAGTAAGACTAACATATAACCAAAGTGGCATTGTCCAACGTGCAATTTTTTTATGTTTTTCTACCTTCATATTTAATCCTCTACCAAGTGTGATGAGTGCAAGTGGCACAATCACGGCTGCTAAAACAATATGTGTTAGAAGGACGAAATAATAAATATATTTCAAAATACCATCTCCGCCATAGCTAGTAGACTCGGCTAGAGAGTGATACGTTAAATAAGAGACGCAGAATAAAAATGTTGAAACAAATGCTGCAATTATAAAATTGCGGTGAACTTTAATGTTTCCCTTTTTAATCATGAACAGTGCAATTGATAAAAAGATAAAAGTAAAGCTATTCAAGATTGCATTCGCCAAAGGAAATACTGTTAATTCAACACCCCAAATTGTGTTATCTGGACTTTTTGGTATAAAATACGTTGCAAAAATAACACCAATAATTACAATGGATAAAATCCAAATTAGCGGATTATAATTGCGTTGGTTAGTATTGTTAATATTACTATTCATACGTTTCCCACTCCTATATTTAATGCCTTTAAATTAGCATAAGAAAATTATCTTCAAAGAGCAATATAAAAGGATTCGAATTCCTTTGAAAATGGAAAATGTCATCCTTTCGACAAACTTTGCATGAGTGCGGTGCTGCTAAGTATTGTGCTTTTTTTATGCAAAGTTTATTGACGAGTAGGTATACATACGTATACAATTTGATTAATAATTTGTATACCCTTGTATACAAAAGGAGGGTTTTTATGAGACGTGAAGGATTTAGAGGACAACATAGACAGCATGAAGGTAGACATCATGGACATCGTGCCGAAAGTGTAGAAATTAAAGCAGAAGGTGCGAAAACGTTTCGACGCAAGCGTGCAATTACGTTTTTAGCCCATTTAGAAACAAAGCAAGATACATTAAAAAAGCAATTGGAAACACCGGAGTTACAATCTGTTAATCCGATTATTGTTGGAGAGTTAAAAGCAACTCAAGAGATAATCGCTGAGTTTGTACAACAGTTTGAACTTTATGAGTTTGAAGAATACGCGAAAATTAAAAAAGATATGGAAAATAACACAGATGCTTAAAAATGAGGCTCAGGAGAAAATAAATATGGAAACCAAATGGACAATTGAAGAAGTAATACGCTCACGTAGAACGATAAAAAGATTTAAGAAAGATCAAGTGACATTAGAATTGATTAAGGAACTATTAGATATTGCAGTTTGGGCACCTAATCATAAGATGCGTGAGCCTTGGCGTTTTATTGCATTTTTAGATGAGGGTAAGAAGCACCTAGCTGAAATTTTAAAAAATGAAAAAGAAAAGGGTAAGTTTTCAAGACTAATGAATCAAGAAAAGTTTGAACGCTTATTATCGATTCCTGCATTTGTTGTGGTCGTTATGCAAGTAGATCCGCGACCAAACATCTTTGAAGAGGATTTTGCTGCGGTAAGTGCGTGTATTCAAAACTTTCAATTAGTAGCTTGGGAACGTGGGATTGGTATGCTATGGAATACAGACCAAACTATCTACTCACCAACTTTTCATGCACAAATTGGTGTAAAATCAGGAGAGAAAGTTGTGGGAATTATGCAAATTGGTTATCCAGATATGATTCCGAAAGCACAGCAACGTACGTCCATTGAAGAAAAATTAACAGTGATAACTAATCCTATTCAACTAGGTGAAGATTAGTAAAGGGTTTTTATAACTATTTAAATTAGCTTTCAGGAATTCAAAAATAGATGGCTACTGTTTCTGGTTCTGAAAGCTATTGTTTATTTCTTAATTTTTGACTGGAACTCAAATTAAAAGTTGCTGCAGGTTGTTATAATGGGTAAATTTCCACAAGAATAAAAAGTTTTACATTTTTATACTTTTGATTTTTCAAATAGGGTAGATACTTTTATAATAAATATTGTAGCAATTCAATTTTGTATACATATATTCTAGGTCGAAACGAGGAAACTTAATGGGAAACACAAAACAAAAACCCAAAGTAGTTAAAATCATATCAAAATCTGTAATGATTATGCTTGGGGCATTTATCGCGGCTTATGGTTTAGAAGCGGTACTCATTCCTAACAACGTATCTGATGGAGGAGTAACAGGCTTAAGTATCGTTGGTTCACAACTTTTTGGTTTACCATTAGGAGTTCTAATTGGTATTCTAAACATTCCTTTTATATGGTTAGGATATAAGCAAATCGGGAAAAGCTTTGCCATTTATTCAGTTTTAGGAATAGCAACATTAGCGGTAGGAACATCATTAATGCATCATATCCCAACGATTATTGAAGGGGATACTTTATTAGTAACCGTTGTTGGGGGGATTATCTTAGGTTTTGGTATGGGTTTAGCTTTACGTAATGGTGGAGCACTTGATGGAATTGATATGTTGGCAGTATTACTGTCGAGAAAATTACCATTTGGGACAAGTGATTTAATTTTATTCTTAAATTTATTTGTTTTCATCGTAGTTTCTACAGTATTTGGTCTTCAAGGAGCGATTCTATCGGGTATTGCTTACTTCATCGCATCAAAGGTTATCCATATTGTTGAAGAAGGTTTAAGTGGTTCTAAAACCTTTAAAATTATTACTTCACATCCAGAAGAAATGGTTGAGACGATTCGAGACCGTTTAGGAAGAAGTGCTACATACAATATTGTTCGTGGTGCATATTCAAATGAAGAATTTAAAGAGATTACTTGTGTTATTAACCGTTTAGAAGATAGCAAAATGAAAGAAATTATTCATGAGCTTGATCCAAATGCTTTTGTTACTGTTTATGATGTAGCAGAGGTAAGAGGCGGTAACTTTAGAAAGAAAGATATCCATTAATGCAAAAAACTAGTGAACTCCTCACTAGTTTTTTCTTATATCTAAGGGGGTAGTGTAAAAACTTCTATGAAAAACTGAAAATCACAAAGTATTAGGCTCAAAATTACTCTTCGAACGAGATGACAATCGCTCTTGACAAACATTCCGAAAAGGTTGCGCCTTGTTTTT
>NZ_RBZN01000094.1 GCF_003628435.1 Ureibacillus endophyticus
CTCTCAAAACTGGATAAAGACATTGACTAACGACCATTCAAGTTAGTGGTTAAGTCCTCGATCGATTAGTATTCGTCAGCTCCATGTGTCGCCACACTTCCACCTCGAACCTATCTACCTCATCGTCTTTGAGGGATCTTACTTACTTACGTAATGGGAAATCTCATCTTGAGGGGGGCTTCATGCTTAGATGCTTTCAGCACTTATCCCGTCCATACATAGCTACCCAGCGATGCCTTTGGCAAGACAACTGGTACACCAGCGGTATGTCCATCCCGGTCCTCTCGTACTAAGGACAGCTCCTCTCAAATTTCCTACGCCCACGACGGATAGGGACCGAACTGTCTCACGACGTTCTGAACCCAGCTCGCGTACCGCTTTAATGGGCGAACAGCCCAACCCTTGGGACCGACTACAGCCCCAGGATGCGATGAGCCGACATCGAGGTGCCAAACCTCCCCGTCGATGTGGACTCTTGGGGGAGATAAGCCTGTTATCCCCGGGGTAGCTTTTATCCGTTGAGCGATGGCCCTTCCATGCGGAACCACCGGATCACTAAGCCCGTCTTTCGACCCTGCTCGACTTGTAGGTCTCGCAGTCAAGCTCCCTTGTGCCTTTACACTCTACGAATGATTTCCAACCATTCTGAGGGAACCTTTGGGCGCCTCCGTTACCTTTTAGGAGGCGACCGCCCCAGTCAAACTGTCCACCTGACACTGTCTCCTACCCCGATAAGGGGTACGGGTTAGAATTTCAACACAACCAGGGTAGTATCCCACCGACGCCTCCCTCGAAGCTGGCGCTCCGAGTTCTCTGGCTCCTACCTATCCTGTACAAGTTGTGCCAAAATTCAATATCAGGCTACAGTAAAGCTCCACGGGGTCTTTCCGTCCTGTCGCGGGTAACCTGCATCTTCACAGGTACTATAATTTCACCGAGTCTCTCGTTGAGACAGTGCCCAGATCGTTACGCCTTTCGTGCGGGTCGGAACTTACCCGACAAGGAATTTCGCTACCTTAGGACCGTTATAGTTACGGCCGCCGTTTACTGGGGCTTCAATTCAGAGCTTCGCTTACGCTAACCCCTCCTCTTAACCTTCCAGCACCGGGCAGGCGTCAGCCCCTATACGTCACCTTACGGTTTTGCAGAGACCTGTGTTTTTGCTAAACAGTCGCCTGGGCCTATTCACTGCGGCTCTCTTTCGAGAGCACCCCTTCTCCCGAAGTTACGGGGTCATTTTGCCGAGTTCCTTAACGAGAGTTCTCTCGCACACCTTAGGATTCTCTCCTCGACTACCTGTGTCGGTTTGCGGTACGGGCACCTCCCGCCTCGCTAGAGGCTTTTCTTGGCAGTGTGAAATCAGGTACTTCGCTCTTAAAGAGCTCCCCATTACAGCTCAACGTTACAGGAAGCGGATTTGCCTACTTCCACGCCTTACTGCTTGGGCGTGCACAACCAATCGCACGCTTACCCTATCCTACTGCGTCCCCCCATTACTCAAACGGCGGGGAGGTGGTACAGGAATATCAACCTGTTGTCCATCGTCTACGCCTGTCGGCCTCGACTTAGGTCCCGACTAACCCTGAGCGGACGAGCCTTCCTCAGGAAACCTTAGTCATACGGTGGATGGGATTCTCACCCATCTTTCGCTACTCATACCGGCATTCTCACTTCTAAGCGCTCCACCAGTCCTTCCGGTCTGACTTCAACGCCCTTAGAACGCTCTCCTACCACGTGCATCTTAGATGCACATCCACAGCTTCGGTGAATCGTTTAGCCCCGATACATTTTCGGCGCAGCGTCACTCGACCAGTGAGCTATTACGCACTCTTTAAATGATGGCTGCTTCTAAGCCAACATCCTGGTTGTCTAAGCAACGCCACATCCTTTTCCACTTAACGATTACTTTGGGACCTTAGCTGGTGGTCTGGGCTGTTTCCCTTTTGACTACGGATCTTATCACTCGCAGTCTGACTCCCGTGTATAAATATCTGGCATTCGGAGTTTGTCTGAATTCGGTAAAGCGAGATGCCCCCCTAGTCCAAACAGTGCTCTACCTCCAGTATTCTCATCACGAGGCTAGCCCTAAAGCTATTTCGGAGAGAACCAGCTATCTCCAAGTTCGATTGGAATTTCTCCGCTACCCACACCTCATCCCCGCACTTTTCAACGTGCGTGGGTTCGGGCCTCCAGTGAGTGTTACCTCACCTTCACCCTGGACATGGGTAGATCACCTGGTTTCGGGTCTACGACCACGTACTCTTTCGCCCTATTCAGACTCGCTTTCGCTGCGGCTCCGTCTTCTCAACTTAACCTTGCACGTAATCGTAACTCGCCGGTTCATTCTACAAAAGGCACGCTATCACCCATTAACGGGCTCTAACTACTTGTAGGCACACGGTTTCAGGTTCTATTTCACTCCCCTCCCGGGGTGCTTTTCACCTTTCCCTCACGGTACTGGTTCACTATCGGTCACTAGGGAGTATTTAGCCTTGGGAGATGGTCCTCCCGGATTCCGACGGAATTTCACGTGTTCCGCCGTACTCAGGATACACTCAAGAGAGAATGGACTTTCGATTACAGGGCTTTTACCTTCTATGGCGGATCTTTCCAAATCGCTTCGCCTAATCCATTCTTTTGTAACTCCATATAGAGTGTCCTACAACCCCAAGAGGCAAGCCTCTTGGTTTGGGCTATTCCCGTTTCGCTCGCCGCTACTCAGGGAATCGAATATTTTCTTTCTCTTCCTCCAGGTACTTAGATGTTTCAGTTCCCTGGGTGTGCCATCATGACGCTATGAATTCACGTCAAGATACTGCTCCATTACGAGCAGTGGGTTCCCCCATTCGGAAATCTCCGGATCAAAGCTTACTTACAGCTCCCCGAAGCATATCGGTGTTAGTACCGTCCTTCATCGGCTCCTAGTGCCAAGGCATTCACCGTGCGCCCTTAATAACTTAACCTAAAAGTTAGTTACACTTCTCAAACAGAGAAGATTTTAAGAACTTACA
>NZ_RBZN01000095.1 GCF_003628435.1 Ureibacillus endophyticus
GTTTTGTGTGTGGTAACCTCAACTAACACCAAAATCCAGGGGGTGGCAAGTTTTTTTGCGTAAAAGACTATAAAACCAACGATTATTAGCGATTTATATATATAAGTTTTGACAATACGATCTTATAATTCGGGGTGACTAAATGAACTTCCAACTAAAAACATTTAACGAATTAACAACAACAGAGTTATACAATATTTTAAAAGAACGCACAGATGTGTTTGTTGTCGAGCAAAATTGTCCTTATCCTGAGGTAGATGGGAAGGATTTGCAGTCATATCATCTATTTAAAGAGGAGAACGGAGAAATTATCGCCTATTTACGTATTTTACCTCCTGGGGTGAGCTATCCGGAGTTGTCGATTGGGCGAGTGCTTGTGAAAGAGGATTATCGTGGACAAAAGCTTGCACAGCAGATGATGGAACAAGCTCTATCATATATTACAAGTGAATTAAAGGAAACTACGGTGAAAATTCAGGCGCAACACTATTTAGAAGATTTTTATCGTTCCTTTGGTTTCGAAGTCATCTCAGAGGTTTATTTAGAAGATGGTATTCCACATATTGATATGCTATTGAAAAAGTAGAAAAAACAACTATTTTGAAAGGGTAATTCCTTTAAAAATAGTTGTTTTTATTTTCGACATCATCAACTTGCAGCAATCCTAATGTTTTGGCTGGACCATGTATCAAAATATTGAAAAACATTTTTGCTAGTTGTTCGATATCAATTGGTTTATTTGATTGATTTGCATATTCTGCCAGACTTAATGAAAGGGATGTAAACAAAATGACAAATAGATCAGATGGAACTTCATAGTCTAATTTTAAATTCGGAAAAACCTTTGTAGTAAACACATGATGCAGTTTTTCTCGTAATTTGGCTTGGAAGGACGCATTGTGACCGGATTTTAAGAGAAGCTGTAAAAGATCATTATTTTCCACGTAGCAATTTAATAATTGTACTAGGGTATCATAGCGAGATTTTAAAAATTGTTCATTGAATTGTTCCTCATTCGGGATATTGTTCACAAGCACTTCTTCGATTTTTTCGATCATTTCATTTTCAAAGCTCTTCATCATCTCGTATTTATCTTCAAAGTGTAAATAAAACGTTCCTCGATTAATATCCGCTCGTTCTACAATTTCATTGACTGTAATTTTTTGAAAATCCTTTTCTTCGATGAGAGATACACAGGCATCAAATATTGCTTTTCGAGTTTTTCGTTGTCTTCTATCCATTTTTACACCTCATTTATTACTACTAATTTTATAATCAAGGTGTATTTTAATCAACATTTTGACCTTTTATTAAAATATAATCAACAATTTGCTTGCGTTTGATGAGTAATGAATAAATCCTCCAATATTGATTATGGTAGTCGTTTTTTTGAATGAATATAATGAAATTCATAAATAGACATTTTGTTCATTAAAAGGAGGCTGACACAATGGTGAAGCTAGGAAATTCAAAGCAATTATTTCTTGTGCCAATCATGGTAGCTGTAGTACTAGGATTAATTTTGATGACCGCTATTTTGCCAATGGTGAAAATGAATCCAAAAAATATACCGATTGGACTTGTGGTTGCAGATGAAGGGAAAATGGGTGCAACGCTTGCAGAAAAATTATTGGAGAATGCGCCAGACGTTGTAAAGTTTACACAATTTGATTCTGTTGAAGCGTTAGAAACTGCGATGGATGACCGGGATGTTTACGGTGCATTAGTAGTACCAGCTGACTTTTCAAGTAAAGTGGCCACATTACAAACAGAAACACCTGAAAAAGCAACTGCACAAATTTATATCAATGAAGGGGCCAATGCAACGGTGGCTACCCTGGTACAAAATGCTTTAACTACCATGGTGTCAGTATTAAATACTCAGTTAAGTACTCAAATGTTAATAGCAGTGCAAGAGAAAACGGATGAGATGAAGGGGCAATTAGCGGACGTTTTACAAGCACAAGGAGAGGGTAGCCCATTAGCCCAAGTGAGTGCTATGATTTCTCCAATTCAACCGAGTAAAGTATTAGATTTTGCAAATCCAATTCAAGTTGAAATAATAAAGGTCCATGAAGCAGGTGGGTTAGGGAATGCGCCAATTGCATTTTTAATGTTAACGTGGTTTACAAGTTTAATTGGTGGGGTAATGCTTTATTTAGTTGGAAATAAACGGGTATTTGCATCAAAAGCAGATAAGGTGAAATTTAATTCTCTTCAATCGATCATGCCGTTTGTTTATGCATTAATCGCTGGCTATGTGGCGACATGGTATTCCACTTGGTTACTAGGATTTGAACTTGAACACTTTAATCGAGTAGCGCTTTATATTGCGGTTTGTGTCGCAGCCTTTACCTTTATGATTTTTGCTACATTACGCTGGCTAAAATTACCGAGCATTGCGATTTATGTATTACTCATGTTCTTTAGCATGTCTGCTGTTCAAATGGCACCTGAAATGATGCCCGCCTTCTATCGCGATTACATTGTTTCTTGGTTACCATTACGCATTTATGCAGACGGTTTAAGAGAAGTATTATTCTTTAGCCATGATGTGATGAACAGCTACAGTGTCGCACTTATTTGGGTATTAGTCATTGCACTTGTACTCGTATGGGTTAAAAATCTAGTGGAAAAACCAGAGCTACAAACAGAACAATAAGGGAATCAAGCCATTTTGCAGAAATGTGAAATGGTTTTTTATATATTAGTAGAACCTTTTTTGGTAGAAAAACGTCATACTGTATAAATTTGGGTCGGTAGTGTCAAAACTTCTATGAAAAATTGAAAAACACAAGGTATTGGGCGATAAGTACTCTCCGAACGAGGGGACAATCGCTCTTGACAAACATTCCGAAAAGGTTGCGCCCATATTTT
>NZ_RBZN01000096.1 GCF_003628435.1 Ureibacillus endophyticus
ATAATGCACAACTCACCTTTTTCTGCTTGTTTCTAGTCAACTCAAGTATAGAAAAATAGGTGATGTTGTGCATTTTGTTTTTCATAAATTGTAGGCAAACCCCAACAATTAATATAGAACCGAAAAAACTTGGGTTTAGAGTTAAACCTGAATTAAAGGACGGCCTTCTTTACTTTTATTTAAAAAAATAAAAAATAGGGCTCCGATACCGGAAGCCCCATTCTATCTTAATATGTTAAGCTGCCTGCCACAATTAGTCCTACAGCGATACCCACTGCAAATAAACTAAATCCAACTGCTTGATTGCCTTCTTCAACTTTCTTTGCCAAGTTTGTTTTTGGAGTTAAAATATATTCAATAATTAAATACACGACAATTTGAGCAACAATCCCAACTACGCCCCAAATAAATGCATCTAGTAAACTAATACTATTGCCCCAAACAGTATAAATTGTGATTCCTAGCCCAATTACTTTTCCCCATAATTTGTAGGCAACAGCAACATTTCCTTGTTTAATAAGTTCCCATTCTGAAAACTTTGTTGTAAAAGCAAAAGCGATTAATCCAATAACAAGCAGTAACAATCCTGTTCCTACGTAAGCTAAAAAATGTAAAAAACTATCTATTGATATAATGTCCATGACTATTCGTCCCCTTTCACTAACCCGACCGGTAAAAAATACGATTCATTATCGGTAATCTGTGCTCCCGCGCGTATACCAATGGCACTTGCTTCACCATTAATATAAAAACTACCAAACATATAATGGGCAGATTTCTTCCCTTGTTCTGTATGTATCTGTGTTGTCGGTAACTCAATGAATTGCTGATAAACCTGTAAAACGTCTTGATAAGTCTGATTTTTTGGTGTATCAATTTTCTCCCCAGAACCATTAAAAATTTCAACAGTATCTCCTTCTCTTCCAAAGACAGGTTTTCGAACATAAGGAATACCTTGACTAATAAAGAAATCATCATCTAAATAGGTTGGTAAAAAATATGATTTAATCCATTCCAATTCTTCGCTATTCAAAAATGGATGTTTCGCCTCATATAGACCCCAAATAACTGCCATTACAGCCTTCGATTGACATAAAAAGGCGGAAGGTGGATTTAGGATGGCTAATTGATTGTCTTGTACAAACTTTAATAGTATTCGACCAACATTTTCATTGCTAATAGGATCCCTATCATCTATTAAATGTTCAATCGGATAAGTTTGTCGGTACAATAAATCGATTTTTCTACCTTCCCTGTCATACAAGCCCGGTTCTATTAACATTTCCCCCTCTTGCATTACAGGGGTATCCATTAACCTCAACTCATTTAAACTCAAATATTGACTCTCTCGCCCAAATAATCGTTGCAAATACAATGTTGTATAGCGGTCTTCCTCATGATCGCCATGGGAAGAAAAGACAATATTTGGTCTGCTTTTTATATTGAGAGAATGAAGGGATAGATTTATCGCTCTTTGAATAGCCTGCACCAGTTTAGCTTCATAACCCCTATTTGGATCCTCTACACCGAAAGCTTCACACACTTTGCCATTTACATTAAATGATTCTTTAATAAACGTGGGTGTATCACTGTTGTATTCTAGTAATTTAATTTCCTCATGATTCACAATTAAATCCATTCGAGCGATCACACTATCTATTTGAATTGGACAGTATCGAATAAACTCCAATGTTTCTTTAGGAAACCCTAGCTGAAGCAATGTTTCATCCGGCACTTGTCGTAAAATTTTCGCAGTTTTTTTATAGATTGACCCAATTCTTTCTGTTGCAAGACGAATATTCTCTAATGTTTTCTGGGAGATATAATGTACATCAAAGAGGGCATATTCTGTGTCATATAAATCATGCCAAAATTCATCTATTTGCTGATAAAACTGTTGCCTCTTCTTTTTAAAAGCCTCCATCTTATCCTCCAAATCCACCTTTTGTTCCACTACCTATACCAGATTTATAATTAGAATAATAGGATTGATAACTTGAACTATTTTTTAGTTCATTCTTTGATTTATAAAAAGCTCCGCCATGGTAATAACTTCGTGCATAGGATGAATTATCATCATCACAGTAATATGTACCTGTTTCTTTATCCCAATCCCAATCGTCACAATCATAGCCTGTTGGTTCAGGAGTTCCA
Source organism: Ureibacillus endophyticus (assembly GCF_003628435.1). Lineage (GTDB taxonomy): Bacteria > Bacillota > Bacilli > Bacillales_A > Planococcaceae > Ureibacillus > Ureibacillus endophyticus. The sequence goes on from NZ_RBZN01000096.1 coordinate 2,155, forward strand.
TTTTCCCCACAAGCGGTTAACGTAACTAACGAAACGGAAAGGACACCTATCATCATTTTCTTTGTATTATTTAACATCTATTTCACCTCCACAATCAACACTCATAACCTGTTGAACTAACATACAGAATATAAGTTTTTCGGTCTTCATCAATTTCAGCAGAATCCCGTTCCCACTCTTTTTCGTCGTAATATGTATATACACTTCCTATCACACTTAAAATATCAAAATGATTATTATAGTGCTTCATCGTAATCAAGGGATAGTTTTTTCGAGCATTTAATTCCCGAATTTCTAACGAAACCGTGCTTTTTGTCATTTCTATTTTCTCTAATGGCGGCTCTTCTTCATAGATTTCAACATAAATAACAAAAAGCTGGTTTTCTATTCCCGATGATAGTTGTTTATATGTCGTTCCATTTTTAACAAAAAACTCACATTCCCTACGAGCTAATATTTCTCCTAAATCGATATCAGGATAATAATAAATTGGCTCAAATTCATTACTTCCCTTTTTTAAGCGATACTCTAAAATGGCATTCTCAAACTCCATACCGTTCTCCCCTTTTTATTTATCGTATTGTCAAAACTTATATATATAAATCGCTAATAATCGTTGGTTTTATAGTCTTTTACGCAAAAAAACTTGCCACCCCCTGGATTTTGGTGTTAGTTGAGGTTACCACACACAAAACT
>NZ_RBZN01000097.1 GCF_003628435.1 Ureibacillus endophyticus
ATGTTGTATGTGCTAAACTTTTATTATCCATATGGATCTCCTTTCGTACATAATTGGTTGACCAGACCATATATTATTGTACGATTGGAGTATTTTTTTTGTCCATAGCTAAAAGCTTTTTGGAACCCCCTGCATAGCAGGGGGTTTTCATTTAACCAAAAATAAGGCATTCTATTGAATAATCAATAGAATGCCTCACATTTGTTAACATATTCAATTTATAGTACTGTTGCTTCTGGTTCGTAGCTAATCATTTCTTTAATTGTGTTATTTTCACCCATAATGGCAACGGTTGGCTTATGATTTGCAGCTTCATTGTTGTCCACATACACGTAAGAAATAATAATAACGATGTCACCTTTTTGAACTAGTCTTGCTGCTGCACCATTTACACAAATTACACCACTGCCACGTTCACCAGCAATGATATAGGTTTCAAAACGTGCTCCATTATTATTGTTCACTATGTGTACTTTTTCATTTGGTAGCATCCCCACTGCATCAAGAATATCTTGGTCAATTGTGATTGAACCAACATAGTTTAAATCTGCTTGAGTCACTTGTGCACGGTGGATTTTGCTATTCATCATCATTCTAAGCATATTCGTTACCCCTTATTTCAAAAATATTATGTTATCTATTAATCTAGTTTTTCCAATATATACGGCAGCCGCTATTAAAAACTGTTCTGTATCATTTTTGATTTCAGCTAAATCTGGATAAGACAGTAATTGTAAATAATCAATCTTACCAGATGTTTTTTCATTTATATGGTTTTCTGCTAATTGAATCGATTCTTCAACATTTGCACTTGATAAAAAATGTTCCTTTGCGATTTGTAATGCTTCGTAAATCGCTGGTGCTTGTCGGCGATCTTCTTCAGATAAATAAACATTTCGAGAAGATTTTGCAAGACCATCTTCTTCACGTACAATTGGAACTGTTCGAATTTCTAATGGGAAATTAAAATCTCTCACTAATGTTTGAATAATCGCTACTTGTTGAGCATCTTTTTGACCAAAATATGCTCTCGTAGGTTCTGCCAAGTGGAATAATTTCGTTACGACTTGAAGTACTCCATCAAAGTGACCAGGTCTTGATGCACCACACAAAATTTCCGATTGTCTTCCCGCGCGTATTACAATTCCTCCATTTGTTGGATACATTTCCTCAACGGATGGTGCAAAGATTACATCGACTCCGACAGACTCAGCTAACTTTGTATCTCGTTCTAAATCACGAGGATATGATTCAAAATCTTCATTTGGACCAAATTGAGTTGGATTAACAAAAATACTCATCACTGTGAAGTCATTTTCGCTTTTTGATGTACTTGCTAAAGTTAAATGCCCTTCATGTAAATAACCCATTGTAGGCACGAGTCCGATTGTTTTCCCATGTTGTTTTATATTTTTTATGATTGATTTAAGTTCTTGGATTGTTGTAACGACTTGCATGTTATTTGATGCCCCCATAAATTTGCGTTAATTCCTCTTCCTTCATTGTAAAGCTGTGACGTAGTGTCGGGAAAGCTTTGCATTTTACTGCTTTCGTATATGCTCGAATACCGCGATTTACCTCGTCACCTACAAATGAGAAACTTTCAACGAACTTCGGTATGTGATGATTTCCATAGCGTAATAAATCATGGAATACTAGGACTTGCCCATCCGCATCTGGACCTGCACCAATTCCGATTGTTGGGATCGTTAATTGAGCAGTTACAGCTGCTGTCAGTTGATGCGGAATACACTCTAAAACAACTGCACATGCCCCAGCAGCTTCTACTTCTTTTGCTTCTTTTATTAATTGTTCAGCTTGTTCAGCTGTTTTACCTTGAACCTTATAACCACCTAGTACACCCGATTGTTGTGGTTGTAATCCTAAATGAGCAACAACAGGAATGCCAGCAGTTGTAAGTTTTTTAATAACTTCTAGTACTTCTCCAGCACCTTCTACTTTTAATGCATTGGCTCCCGTTTCTTGCATCATTCTTACTGCAGTTTTTAAGGTTTCGTTTACATCACCATGGTAAGAACCGAATGGCATATCAACAACAATAAATGTATCCTTTGCTCCGCGACGTACTGCCTTTGAGTGATGAATCATATCTTCCACTGTAACAGGCATAGTAGAATCATAGCCTAACACTACCATGCCGAGTGAATCTCCTACTAAAATCATATCCACCTCTGCCTCTTCAGAAAACTTCGCAGCAGGATAATCGTAGGCAGTAATCATCACGATTTTTTCTTGCCTTTCTTTCATCTTTATAAAATCTGTTGTACTTTTCACTATTTTCTCCTCCTTATCGTAAGAAGAAAACATTAAAAATACCCTTCTATCACAAAATGGACAGAAGGGTAGCGTCATACAAAATAAAGATTTTAACGCAACGTTTTCTTCCGTCCCTGTCTAATTGATCAGGGCAGATCTTTTTTGTAAAAAAGTTACTGCATGAAGGTACAGTTCATCCGATACTGTCCATAAACAACTATAACAATTTTTAAAGAAAACGTATAGTATTTTAGAAAAATAGAGTACTTTCTAGCAAGAAATGCGGAGAACGCTCGCTCAGCTCTGACAACAACTGGAGGGGTTGGCAAAAGTGCGCTCTTTGCCCTTGCAGACTGCCCCGAAGTTGTCGAAGAGCTAGCGTTCGCAGCTAGACAATTAGAAATGCGGGAGGCGGCTCGTTCAGGCTCGACACGCGCTGGAGACTTCGACGAGAAGGCGCTCTTT
>NZ_RBZN01000098.1 GCF_003628435.1 Ureibacillus endophyticus
AAAAGAATTTGATAAAGCTCAAAAAATTGCTGGCATCAAAATTGATGTCCAAAATTTTGTTCCTCAATTTAATGAGAAACTATATTCATTAACGTTTTGTTGTTCAGTTTTCAAAGTTCATCAATCAATATTACTTTCAGTCGAAAGCAACTTTTATTAGTATAGCCATTGTATCATTTGTTGTCAACAACATTTTTTATATTTTTTCAAAAAACAACTTCATTAATTTAAAGAAGTACTATATATAAAAAATCAATAGAATAAATAACAACTTAAATATAATACAATAAAAAAATCATGAAAGTCAATATAAATTCATAAGGTTTTTATGAAGCACTATTTTATATATGAAACTTAGTAAAAAAGGAGAAGATACATGTTTCGTAAATTGTTGCTAACTATAACAGTAATGTTATTAGTAACATTGTTTGTTGTTTTTCCACAAAAAGAATCATTAGTCTCTGTATTCCGGATGACGGAAGATCCTATTGTTATCTCTAAAGGTCATTATGGACAATCTCTTATTGTGGAAATATCCTTCTCCCATGAAGGATTAGAAGAATGGTTACAAACAGTGAACAAGCCTTATCCATTATTAATGTTAGATGCAGCTTGGATTGATCGTTCTCCTAAACTTGTTGAAATCATAAAAAATCGAAATATCCCAACTGGACTTTTAGGCGGAAAAGGGGCTGTAGATGAGGATAATGATACAATTAATAAATTTAATAAAGATTTGGCAATTTATCAGAAACATTTTGAAAACAAGCCTTTATGGTATATGACTTCGGATTATGAATTTAACCCTAAACTAATGCAAACGGTGTTTAAAGAAGAGGTGAACTTATTGTCCCCTTCTGTTATTTATACTAAAAATTATAAAACAACGAACGGCGCAATCGTCTCTTTCCCAATTCATGAAAAATCTACTTTTACATTTGAGGATATTTCAAAGTTACTTGAAAGGGAAAAGTTTATTTCTATTGAAGAAAATGTCTTTGGTTATTCGATTAAAACAAAAAAGATGCCATAAAAACAAAGGGCTACTACCAATTGGTAATAGCCTTTTTTATTGTGGAGTTTTATTTTATGCGTTTGAAATTTTCCTTTACTTACCTTCGCTTGCAAGTGTTCGAGCTTTTCGACGTTGTTCTAATTTTTTTCGATCTTCATCTGATTTTTGATTATATTTCGGTAAAGCTAATAATTGGTAGGCATTTACCGCAATTAATGGGAACAATAATAATGCAACATATGTATCAATATTTTCTTGGCGCCCCATTAAAGCAATAATCCATTCTAATGAGGTAATTACAATCATGAAGAACATAGAAGAAATTAATACATGTTTTTTTCCAGTTAACTGCACTTTCTTCATGGCTGTAGCTAACGCACCAAAAATTAAAAAAATTAAAAGGCCGATATAAAAGACCCAATCGCCGAAATTATCAGCACTTGGCGCAAAACGGAACACGACTAAATCAAAAATAACAATAATCATTAGTAGAACTTGTACCCAGTTCCAAAGCGTTAACGTTTTAAAAATACCAATGCCCACTTGATGTAATGTTAAATACGCAAAAAAGCCAGCTTGTGCGATAACGCTCATAGTAAATCCTAGTACTATCATCCACACAAAGGCAGCTAAAAATTCACCAATTTGCCCCTCCGCTAGATAGGGTTGGAAGAAGTTCCAACGTATGATGATTCCTGCAATCGCTGTAACACCACCGCCAACAACTAAACACATAAAGAAAAACTTAACCCAATTTCGTATTGTCACGACAAAACGTCCTCCATCTTTTCACAATATACCTTTATATTTTATCAATGCAATTGTAAAAAAGCTATTGAAGTCATAAATGCATACATATTATACGCAAGAATGTGAACAATAAATGAAAGAGAGTCTTTAAGAAAGGACTGATACTTGTGCTAAACCGTATATTCTCCCTTTTGTTTGTCGTACTACTGCTTGCTAGCTGTTCCGAAAATACAAATAACAACCTTTCATATGATGAGGTTAAAAAGATGGTAATTGACGCTGTTCAAACAGAAGACGGCAAAAAAGCCATTCGTCAACTATTAGAAGATCCAAGTTTCCGAGAACTAATTATTCTGGAACATGATCAAATAGAAACTGCCATCAATACTACATTACTTTCAAAAGATGCAGAAGATTTTTGGAAGAAAACATATGAAGATCCAAAATTCAAAGAAGCTATGGCAAAAAGTTTGAAAGAACAACAAACTGATATTATGAAGGATCTTATAAAAAATGCTTCCTATCAAGAAGATTTAGTCAAGTTTTTCGGACAAGCAGATATGCAAAAGGAGCTTGAATCCATCTTAAAAGGCGCTACATTACGAAAACAAATGGAAGAAGTCGTTATGGAAACTCTCCAAGACCCACTTTTACAAACACAATGGATAGAAATTATTAAAAAGAGCGGAGAAACTTCCGGTGGTGGAGAAGGTGGCGGTAAAGAAGGTGGCAGTGGTGGTAAAGAAGGCGGTGGCGGTAAAGAAGAAGACGGTGGTGGTTCGTAAATGAACCCTATTACATTGCTTTCAACCTCCCATATCTAAAGAAAAGAGGTGTCCCTGGACTTACCCCAGTCAAGTAGACAGCTTTAAAAGAGACTAAGCAGCCATCTGGTGTCGATATTCTATCGGTGCCAGGTGGTTGAGTCGTTTTTGGAAGCGTTGGTAGTTATAAAAGTAAA
>NZ_RBZN01000099.1 GCF_003628435.1 Ureibacillus endophyticus
AGTCATTCATGGTAGAGAAGATGAGGAAAGTCATCGTATGAGAAATAGGAAAAGCATATTTTCAGCAGAAGTGTAAAAAGGAAATGAGCAAAAAGTGTAAAATTCGACTTGACGTCTACACCTAGCTTCGGGAACTAGTATTTTATTTCGATTTCTTCTGCCCATGTTTTCCCTCCTTTATTTTAAAATGTACAAAAGGGGGAAAACTATTTAAATTTTTTTATTAAACGTGTATTTGAGTACATTATTATTTCAGATTTAACTCATCCTTCAAAATCATCAGTAAATGAATCTCTTGATAATTTATCTAATGCTAGAGAATTTGAGAAAATATAATTATTTTCGCCGATACTAAGGTTTATCTTAAATTACGTCTCAATAATATATTCAAGTTTTTTCCAAATATGAAATCTAAAAAAACCCCTAAAGCTTCTGTGCTTCAAGGGTTTATAAAAATTCTTAAGCTAATATAAAATTTTAAAATCATCACCTTAAATAGAATGACGACCCATCAATTATTTCAATATCCTCTCTTTTTTCAATTTGCTTCATTAGAGTAAAGAGAGCTTCATCTTTCATTTTAGCCTCAATCATGCAGTGAATTTCAGGAACTGTCCCTTTGATTTCCTTTAAAAACTTAAAAAACATCTCTACATCAACATAATCAGCGTGATGTCGAAACTGTTCTTTGCTTTTTGGACTGGAAATATGCATTTTAATTGGCAATGAAGACTCCTTCCAAGTCCCAATCGCTCGTTCCCAATTCTCTATCCAATTTTCATTCTGATGGTGAGCAAGATGATGATGATAATCAAATACAAAGGGAATTCCTAACTTTTCACATAAATATAAAGTATCCTCCATCGTAAAAGATGTATCATCATTTTCGAGCATAATCATTTTCTGTATCGACCGCGGAACTTCCATCCAATTATCTACAAATCGCTCCAAAGATTGTTCTGTTTCTTGATAATTTCCACCGACATGTAATACACATCGATGCATCGGATTAATGTTCATGCCCTTTAGTAAGAGATAATGCATTTTTAACGTTTTTAAAGAATTTAACAATACATTCTTTTTATTTGAGTTAAGGACAACAAAATGATCTGGATGAAAATCAATGCGCATCTTGTGTTTTTCAACAAACTGCCCCAGTTCACTCAACTTCTCTTTGAGAGGTTTTATATAATTCCAATCTGGAAGGTCCTCATGATTCGCTAAAGGTATTAAACGTGATGTCAAACGATAAAAATGAATATCTTTTGAAGCATTATGTTTTAACAACCTGTGGGTATTTTCCAAATTAGCTAGTGCAATTCGTTCTAATTTACGGATTGCTGCTTCACGATCACCGATTTTTTGAAATTGCGCATACGTCATTGTTTTAGAAGGTGACGCATTCTTTAGTTCCACACTCATTGCAACATAGCCTAAACGTACAATTGTCAATTTCCCCACCTCAAGTTTAGTATGAGGAAATTCTAGTCATATTATTTCAAATGATAAATAAGTTGAACAACACCCGAGGAAAATGTATTCGTTTTTACCAATTTCAAATTCAATCTATTTTGAAGATTAACAAATAGCGGTTTTCCCTCACCTAAAACTACCGGATGAATTGATAATCTGAACTCATCAACAAGTCCCTCTTGAATAAAACTTGTAATCAGATTCGCCCCACCATATAACCAAATATCTTTACCAGGTAAACTTTTTAGTTTATTAACTTCTTCCACTAACTGATCATTAATAAATTTTGCTCTGGAATCCGTTGCTTTTTTCGTTCTTGAAAACACATACTTTTCTTTACTATGCACCGCTTCCCATAACTCCTTATCAGTCATCGATGCATTAGTATCAGGCGTATATTGTCCCCATAAATCATAGCTTTTTCTTCCGTAAAGAATTGTATCAATTCCATTTAAAAACTCAAGAAAGTTCATCTCTGGGTCCATGATGCACCAATCTACTTCACCATTTTCCCCTTCAATAAAACCATCTAGTGTAACCGCTAAATCTAAAATGACCTTTCTTCGGTTTTCATTTGTAGTCATCGTTTAATTTCCTCTCAATTCGTATATTGATAACAGTATTATAATTGTTTCCGTTAAATAATTTCACTCTAGCAAACCCTGATAGATAAATGAAAAAGCGCAATTCCACTATGTCGGAAAAAGCGCTTTTAATATATTAAGCATGTTTTTCTTCTAAATACGGTACGCGAATTCGCTCATAAATTACGCCGTATACTACTGTCATCAATACAACACTTGCTACCATAACGATAACACTTGGAATAATAAATGTTTTACTCATAGCAAAGATTACTTCTGTACGGAACCAGTTTTGGAATGGCAAACCTACACTTGTGTATTGCATAATAAAAGTGCAGACTAGTGCAACGAATTTGTACAGAGTCTAGCACTTTTTTAGTGCAAAAAAATAGACTTGCCAGCCACCCCAAGTCACTCTACTGTTAAAGTGTCG
>NZ_RBZN01000009.1 GCF_003628435.1 Ureibacillus endophyticus
ACAAGAAAGCAATGGACGTTAAAAAAGATGACTCCGGCAGCCTACCGAAGTCATCTTATTGCGGCTTAAACACAACTATATCCCTTTTTATTAAACTGTCTATAAAATAGGGTTCAGTTCACCAATAAGGTACGTCTTCTTTTATATGGATAAAATATTTAATTTTCTTGGTAGATTGTGAGAATTTTAAATAATTGATGGCATAATGAATAAACCATTTTAGTGACCCTTCATATTCTTGTGGTTGTAATCCTTTTTTTCCGATTACTGGCAATGATATTTCTTGAAAAGTATAACCTTCGTATGTTAAAGCAGCTACGGCTGAAAATGTCGCTTGAATAATTTCTTGAAATTCACTTGGATTAATAATAGATCCTTCTTTTTTATCAATATTTACCGTAAGTAGCTTTTGATTTTCATCATCAATGAAGCCAATATACCCCCCATTTGTTAATGGGACTATTTTCCTCTCATAATAATTGCTTCCAAGACCCAATAAATTTTTTATCGAGTTAAAAAGTTCACCTTTATTTTCAGCATATACCGTCGTTACCCATAAGTCGGTTTTAATTGCTAATAGATTTCCGTAAATTAGTTCAAAAATTCGGTCACCATTCGCAGTATCAATCAATAATTCATGTATTGTTTTTGGGTAAAGTTGAATTGTTTCCAAATTAATCTCCCTCACGTAAAAGTTTACAAACTAAAAGAGCCCTTAGCTAGAATTTAGCTAAAAGCCCCTTTTGTTCCTAATTAAACAAAAAAGTAATTACTGCTACAAAAGCTAGAATACAATATCCTATTAAACTACTAATAAATGCATATCTTAAATACGTAAATTTTTTAGTCAGTATTTTTGATTGAATATAGTTTGTAATTAAAATTTGTTTTCGTAATTCCTTTGGAGGCATTTCTTCAACGGTATTTATGTATTCATCTAAATCCATTTGAATAATATTTTCCCAATAAATAATTCCTTTTGTTCGACTGTTTTCCTTTTGTGGAAAGACTACTAAAACAGATAAACCTATACCGACCATTAGGAAAATAAACCCTATAATCGTTTCAATTTGAAGAATTTTGTCTTGTTGATTAATTAAATCAAAAACAAATTTAGCTACCAACCCATTGACGGCAACTAGCGCAGCTGCCTTTGTATCTGCAAAACGTATGGAATTATTTAAATATACATTCTCATTATTGCTATAATTCGTTTTGACAACTCCGGCTGTTTGACTATCATCTGTAAAAGTTTCCACTTGTAATTTTTCATTTTTGATGATTTCTTCTAGCCTAGATTTTGAGTGTGATTGTTCAGATGATTCATTTTTATTTTGTGATTCCATTACATACCTCCAGACATCTCCACCAGCTTTTCCAGGTGTTCTTCTTCTTTGTCATTATTTTTACTTTCGCCAAAGACGTCATTGAATACGTCCATAAGTTCCTCGTTTTTAGCCACGATGATTTTATATAATTTTTCACTTTCATCAACACATATATTTTCAAATTGATTTTTACCATTATTGAGAATTTTTCCTTTATATTCCTCTACTAGCTTAGGGTTGTACAACAAAATTGATAACAATGCAGCGTGACGCAACTTATCATCTGTAGGTATTTTGTTTCGTCTTAAATGAACTATCTTAATGTAATTAGAAATTTGATCTCTGGTTGCATGTCTTTCAAAAAATGGAGGATTATGCTTCATAACAGCTCTTTCCATTCTTTGATAACAAAATTGAAATTCGCCCTGGAGTAGTTGTGTCTCAGCTAAAGTACTATCTAACCACCAATCACGGCCCGTTTCATGGTTCCATGTATTAAAAATATAAGAAGCTAAATGCCAGCCATTTGACTTGTCTAAAATACTTTCAATATAGGATGCATTAATAGCTGAATAGTAATCTCGGTTTCTACGGAAAGCCTCTAAATAAAGATATAAAGCTTCTTCCAATAATTCCTTTTGTTCGTCTTTTTCACCTTGTTTAACTTTTGTATCGATGTTAAACGCTTCTCTTTTTAGTTGAGCAGCTAGTTTCGTTAATACTTCCGTATCAGTAGGATCTTGTTGCAATAAATCAACTAAAATTAATTTAGCTTCCTGATATTTATCATCCTTAGAAAGAATATCTGCTTTTAATTTCAGGATTGAATTATTCCGGGAGAATGGTTGTAATGTTACTCCACCCAATGAACTTGTCCAAGGTTTAGTCTTTTGACTATCATCTCTATCATTCAATGACATATCAGTAGACCATTTTTGAGCATTATTAATACAATTCAATGCCAATTTATATTCGCCGATATTTTTATATAGCTCTGCTAACGCAATATACAACGGTCCACTGATTTCATTTTGATTTTTCTCGAACACTTGCCAATTAAGTTGGTCATTCTTTTCTGGAATTTGAAAGTAACTTTTTATTACCTTATCAATTTCTTCTTTAGAATTTTTCTGTTTTGCTTGTACAATGACACTATGTTCTCTGGCTTCTTTAATTACCTTGCCTATGTTTAATTGATCGAATAAATGATCAATATTTTCTTCGTCATTTTTCACAAATAAACTGTTAATATTCCACGCTTCTTCACTTTCATGAAACAAACGGTATAAATGTATCTTTCCCGCATTTTTAGGTAGTTCCCATTCCTTTAAATCCGTAAAGCGCATTTGATTATAGCGTTCTTTCTCTGAGTCTTGAGCTTTTTCTTTTTCTTCTATATATTTTTTTATAAACTCTTCACTAACATAAATTTCACCAGGAAAAGTAATCGGTTCAATACGTGCTGCTTTATTGACCGTATCACCAAGTACATTATCCATATTATTAATCAACGGGTCGTTGTATAATAGCATTTCTCCGTAATGGCCAGCAATGCGGGGTTGTAATGCGAGTAATTTGTTTTTTCGAAAATAATCTCGATACTCAATCATTAGTTCAACAGCATCAATAGCATGTACAAATACAGCAACCAACGCGTCTCCCCATGTGTTCCACACTTCCGCTTTATATTTATACTTCTTTAAATTCTTTGCAAGTGGTCGTATTGTATGTTCATAAAATGTTTCAGGTTCATTCATTTTGGAGAACCCTTTCAAGTCTGTAAATACAACATATCCAATCATGTTACTCATTTTACAACCTCCACTTTTTACAAATTTTTTCATTCAAAATATTTTGATAGTGCATTGAAGATTGCTATCGCCGACTGTTCTTGGAATTGAAGAGTTTTTATTTGATGTTGGTCTTTTAGATTTGAAATAAATGCAAGCTCTACTAAAACCGATGGACATTTTACATTTCTATTAACAAAGAATTCTCCATGCTTTATACCACGATCATGTAGACCCGTATGATGTACAAGCTGTGATTGAATTAATTTAGCTAATTTCATATCTTTTTCTGCATTAGCATAATAAGTTTCTGTACCATTGATTGGATTAATTGCCGTATTGTAATGAAGGCTAATAACAGCATCGGCAATATATTTCTCACTTATTTTAACTCTTTCTGCTAGAGGAACTTGACTATCATCTGTTCTAGTAAATATTACTTCAGCTCCACATTTAATTAATAATTCAGCCAGTAACACAGAGGTAAATAATACTAAATCCTTTTCTTTCAATCCATTCGAAATTCCACCTGTATCAGGTCCACCATGTCCTGGATCAAGCAGTATCACTTTTCGTTTCAATGATTCTACTACGGCAATGTTCTCATCATTAAACGAATCCCCTTCAATTTCTTCCTGCATTAATAACGACTACACATACATTTCTTCTAAATTTTCTAATCTTTTTAAAAAAGTAATATGTAAAGTGATACATTCATTTAAACGATCATAATCCTCTAAAATGAAATACATTTTTTCAGCTTGTCTAATAGAAAATAGAGCTTTACCAATTTCATCTAGATTAGAATAAAGGATTGCTAATCTTTTATAGCATATAGCAAGGAATGGTTTATTTTCAGTTAAACTAAAATAAACTCCTACTTGCTCATAGTATTCTATTAAATTCAATTTATCATTAAGATAAATTCCATCAGCCCCATTTATTTTTCCATGATCAAAATAAAATTCAGCATGTAAAAATTTATATAATTTTTCTCCTTCTTCATCACCTAGTCGTTTACAAACTTCTTCAGCTTCTTTTGTTGTAGATAGGATTAAATTTGTATCTACAAAAAATTCTGCTAGTTTTCTTATTTTATCAAGATAATCAAGCAAGTAATGGTCATTTTCATGTTTTCTCATCGCCTTAGCTATTTCGATATATAATAGAATTGCTTCATCAGGAGCTCCATTTTCCTCATAGTGTTGCCCTATTTGATGACCCAATTTAAATATTTCTACTAATATATTTTCCGAAAGTGTTCTCTCTCCCCAAGTTTTATAAACATCTATTTGTCCACTAAGGCTATTGATTAAATCCGTAAATTGTTGTTGTGTTTTTCGGACAATTTCTTCCGCCTCTTGATATTTTGATAGAGCCTGTTGATACTCTCCTTTTAAAACTAAGAGATCCCCTTGACAATTTATATCCTTGGTTAGAAAGTATTGATTATTTGATGAACGTTCATTTTTTTCTACCTTTTTATATAAATCAATCGCTTTGTCATATTCAGACAATCCCACACACGCCTCTGCCTGATGTCGTAATGCATAAATTAATTCTTCCTGCTCATTATTTTTTATCGCTAATTTTTCAACATCCTGAAAGATTAAAAAAGCTTCCTTAAAGTGTTTCTGATGTAAAAAATCAAAACCTAAAAATCGTAGAAATGTTGTTTCACATCTATTTTCAATATCGTCGGGTAGTAATTTTAATTTTGTTATAGTTGCATAAGTTTGTTTTTTATTTAACTTCCAAGAATATTTATGCAATTCTTTATTTAAAACCGTTTGAATTTCATTAAATAATCCCAATATTTCAGCCAATTGACATGCTGATTTGAAAACTTCCAAGGATTGTTGTTCTTCCTCTAATTCTTGATAAAGCATTGTCCTTGATATTAATAATTCTAAAGATACATCAGGTTCTCGTAACATGTTTATAAAAGGATTTGCTTCTAAATTATACTTTAATACTTCTTCACTATTATTTTTTTGGCGGTATATTTCACCAATTTTAATTAAAGCTTTAACTCTAACTTCTACCAAGCCTAGATTCCTGGATATCTCCAATGCTTCTAAATAAGAATTTAACGCATCATTTTCCTTCCGAAGTCTTTCATACAATAATCCTTTATATAATAAAATTTCTGCAAGTAAAACTAAATCCTGATTCCCTCTTGCTACCATTTCGGTTTCTTTTAAAAATCGATAAGCCTCTTCTTGGGTTTGATTATCTAAAATCATTAAATAAATTGTTCGATATCTTTGACGGTATAAAAATTGCAATTCATAACTATTGATACTATTTAATATTTTTTCAGCACTTTTATAAAATCTCAGACTTACATTATAATCATTAGCAGTATAATACAGCTCTGCTCTACCAATTAAAATAAATAATTCTAAAATATCATCATTTAACTCATTCACTTTTTCTTCTAACGAATTATACGAGTCTTTTGCTAATGAAATGTTATTATCAGAGGTATGTTTATATGCTTGTAGCAATAATGTAGCAATAGATACATAGTTTTCAATTTGAAAATCCATGCCATGATTATTGTAATCATTTACAATATAACGATAATATTGTATAACTTCTTCATCACATACCTCTAACAAATCTATTTGTTCTAATAAACGGAAGCAAGCCATGAAAAAACTTAATTCAAATAGATTGAATTTCAATTCTTCCTTTATGGTTAGTACTTCAACGGATGAAAATGGAGTAAAATTTCTTATTTCACTCCATAAACGAGAAGTAATATTATGATAAATTTGTTTGATATTTTCTTTATCACCTGTGTAGTTTAAAATCTGGTAACAAGCATGTAGGTAAGTTACTGGATACTCTGTTGATGAAAGATCTTGACCCAAATAAACGAAATCTCTTCTGATGGTTGAATCGTTTTCGATTAAAGTCCAATATTCCAGTACATTATGAGGATTCTTCATCCACAGTGTTGGAAGAAAGGACTCATCTGTTAAAAATTCACTTAAATCGTTCCACAATCCTACTTGTGCTAAGTGCCAAGGATATTCTTCATACGCTCGTTTATTGGTAATTTCTACATTTTCCCAGTATTCAATAATTTTATTATGTATTTCTGTTTTCTTTTCATTTGAGAATAAATATTTTTTTATGACAGCCTTCCGAACAAAATCGTGAGATAAATCAATTAACCCCGACTTAATAATAAGAAAGCTTTCTAATGCTAAATATAATGGAGACCATATAGCAGAAGGTAGAGGTTCGCCATCAAAAGCGAGCATTTCTAACAGCTCGTTTTCTGCTATACCAGTTTTAGAACAATAGATTAAACTTAGTGCCGTTCCTACAAGTCCTTTATAATTCCCCTCAAACTCGTCTTCGCATCGGTCAAAAATTGCTTCAATTAGTTCTTCTGGCTCCTTAAATTGAAGATAGTAAAAGAGTTTTTCCTTTAAATCATCATAATTGCCATATAATCTAAGTTCTTCTAACAAAAATCGTAAATATAATGGATTACTCGTATTTGGACTTAAAATAATAAGTTCAATTAAATCACTTTGGAGTTTTTTTCCGAATAACTCCAAGTAACCCGTAATTACTTCCTTACATTCACCTTGATTTAGTCCTTCTACATTCAACTCTTGTTTTTTCCAGTTCTTCTTTTCAATGGAATTAATAATTTTTCCATCAAGACTTGAAATGATTATTTTAACATTTATCGGAAGTTCCTTTGGTAACCAAATTAGTTCATGTGCACCATCTCTATCCTCAAGTTGATTCAATCCATCTAATACAAGAATAATTGACCCATTTACATATTTGGATGATTTTCTTAAGCCTAAGTGAAAAATTTCTTTGGCGGTACTCATATTGTTAGGTAAAGTTAAATCAATTCCAATGCGAAGACTTAAACGTTGTAAAATGGTTTTGACCATTTGTAAAGCATCGGTACTTGTTTTACTAGCACCTACAAAATGACCGATTACAATATCTTCAGGAAATTGCTCTTGTCTTTTCATGACCCAGTTTGCTAAAAGTGCTGACTTTCCGATACCTGAATTTCCTCTTACAATTTGAGGAATAGTTTGCATAGAGCTTACATAATCGTCTATTTTTTTAAAGTACCCCGCTCTTTCTACATAAACTCTTGACAGATTTCTCATATATGTTTCATGTACTAAATCCTCCTGTTCAGCAGGATGTACATTTCCGAATGGAGGAAATAACTCGTCGATCATTTTTGTTAAATCATTTATTGCCATACTTTCAAACTCTTCATGAGTCAAATATTCTTTTACTAAAAAATGATCACTTTCACGTTTGTATAATTCATTCTTTAATTTTTTCAACTTATGGCTCTCTTGATTATCATTTTCTATATTTTCCAAACTTTTGCGGAGATAGAAAAATGCATAACCATCATTATTAGGTTGTTTTAATGCACCGTGAATAAATTCAATTTCTGTCACAGAGGAGCCAATATGTTCCTTTAGCCAAGGTTCTTTCTTTAATAATTCATCTGAAAATTCAGACTCTTCAGGAATCCAACCATAACGGTCGCCTACTAGACCAATAAATACTGGTCGACAATCATCTATTCTTCTTAAACAAATTGGAAGTACTTTTCCTTCCGATTTTTCTTCATCTGTTATTCCCCAACGCAAATCAATCTCGTTCCATATGACGCCTCTTTCAGCACATAATTTGCGAATCTGAGGAAATACGCGTTTCATCAAAATCTCTCGTTCATCTATTAAATCTCTAAATGTTGATGAAACAAATGCTGATAAACTTTGTTGTTTTTTTAACTCTTCAATATACTTACCCATGCTCAGTGTAAGTCTCCTTTTAATATGTAAAAATACCTTATATTTGAATACTATATAAATATACCACGAACAGATTTCACCTTAAATAACTTGAATGAAATGTTTATTAGTAATAATTATTATTTCAACTGTTAATATACTTAACTATCCACTAGATAAATCTTGTACAGTCAATCAAAATTTTGTTGAAAACTAAAAACAAAAAATGCCTCAACCCTATTTAGTTTTGAGACATTTACTCTTAAAGTATTAACATTTCAAAGAATCCTCCCGATACCCATAACTATTGATAGAAAAGGGCACTCAGATGGAATGGTGCTAGTAAATGATAAACCTATCTAAAGAAATACCACAAAATAAATAGTAACGTAGCAACTGCTAATATTGCTATAGTTACGCGAAGTGGAGAAGTTGGCACATCGCCACCTACTTTACCTGTTTGACCATTCACCATAAAATGATAGATTTTATTATTAAATGTAAAGGACGATAGCCAAATAGGTAGCATTAAATATTTGTACGTGATGTCATCGTGGGTTGTTGAAAGTTTTAAATTCCGAACACGGTCTGCATTGTGCTCGCGCTTAATTTTTGATGAAATTCTCCCATGAAGATGATCATGAATTTCTTTCCGCGCTTGACCCCAACCTTCTTTTAAGCCGAGACTATAGCGCTCTGATAAAAAGCCAGCAACGTACTCAGGTCGATATCCTTTGTTATTTAAAACGTTAAACGGTTCTACTTTTTTCATCATTTTACGGTCGTACCTTTTTGTTGCACTCACTAAATGGTCGTCAATAAACTCCTGATAAAAACCGGATGTGTTATACCAATCTGTTTCCGTTCGTTCCTTACCATCTTTATCCTTCACTTTCCGATCAATCCCATATTGTGCGTTATAGCGTGAACTTGTTTTCGTATCAAATGTCCAGTAAGGCACATATACGCCTTTAAAACTATCTGGTTTGGCGCTCCGCTTTGCTTCGCTCGGCATAAACCATTTTCCTTTAATCCACTTTTGAAAGTTTTCACCCGCTTGCTTATCCGTTACTTCGAAAACACATACCCCGTTCGGAGCTAAAGAGTTCGTATCGGAAGCTTCCATAACTTGATTCGAACCACAATATGGGCAACTATCTGCTACTTGTAATGCATCATAGATTGTTTCAGCAGAACAAGACTTACAAATAATTGTTTTCTTTTCTGCCCCCCAGTCAAAATTCCCTGTTTTTTCAGCTTCTTCAAAATCCATTTCCTGAGCAACACGTTCTTCCTCATCCTCAGGTAAAGGGATATCTGTTTCATGATCACAATATGGGCATTTTAATTTACCAGCTGTGGGGTTAAATTCAATTGATGCACCACAGGATGTACATTCCGCATTAAATTGAAGGGAAGCATTTTTTGTATTTTCTACATCTTGTATCGACATCGTTACACCTCCTACTTAACGTCCTTCTCATCGAAGCGGTCTCCGCATTCTGGACAGAATTTCGGTGGTGATGATGGATCTTCAGGTTCCCAACTACACTTATCACAAGCATATTGAAGTGCGCCTTCAGGTTTCTTACTACCACATTCCGAACAAAACTTCCCTTTATTAATTGCGCCACAGCTACAAGACCATCCATCCGCTGCAGGTTTTGTATTTCCACAATCCGAGCAAAACTTTCCAGTATTTTTAGTGCCACAACTGCAAGTCCAAACGTCCACTATTGGCTTTGTAGCACCGCAATCCGCACAAAATTTTCCAGTATTCGAAACACCACAAGAGCACGTCCATGTATTCGAATTCGTAGTAGGGGCAGGTTTAGGTGCCTGTTGTTGTTGTGCCATTTGGGCTTGTCGATTTTGTTCACTCATTTGGAAAAGCTGGCCGGCATTGACACCACCAGTTTGTGAAGCCATATTTAATCCCATAAATCCTGTAATGGCTCCCCCTTCGTTACTAGCAGCTTTTGTCATAGCCTCAGCCTGAGCACCAGTTAAATGAGCTGCCGCCATTCCAGGATCACGTAAAATCGCATTTCTTTGAAGTTGTTTAATCATCGCTTCATCTTCTTCTGATGCCTTCATCGTACTTATACCAAAAGAGACAATGGCAATTCCTCTAGTTGCTAGCCATTTTTCTGATAGAACTTTATTAAGTGCATCTGCTAATTCCAATGTGTGTGCAGGGATTTCACTATAACGAACACCACTCGCAGAAATTTGCGCGAATGCCGGTTGTAGGGCTGTCATAAGTTCAGTTTTTAGTTGGCTTTCAATGGTATCACGTTTATAATCCGTTTCTACATTTCCACAAACATTTGTATAAAAAAGCAAGGGATCGATTATTTTATATGAATATTCCCCGTGACAACGGATTGAAATATCAATATCGAGACCTATATTTAGATCGATCACTCGAAAAGGAACTGGCGATGGTGTACCATATTTGTTACCAACAATTTCTTTCTTATTAAAATAGTAAACACGTTGATCTTTACCTGGTTCGCCACCAAAAGTAAAGCGTTTACCAATTTGTTTAAAGGTTTCTTTAATACCTGAAGACAAATCGTTAGAATAAAAAATAGAAGGTTCTGTTGAAGTATCATATACAAATTCACCTGGTTCTGCTGAAAACTCTACCACTCTCCCTTGTTCAACAATCATCATACATTGCCCTTCATTGATTGCTATGATGGAACCATTACTAATAATATTATTATTTCCTTTATTCCCACTTCGCTTTGATGTTCGTTTCTTCCCTTTTGTTACGAGTACATCCGCTGGGAGCGAATCGCAATAAAAATATTCACGCCATTGATCTTCTAATACGCCAACTAATGAACCAACGCCAGCTTTTAATAAGCCCAAAAAATAATTCCCCCTATTCGAGTTACTTTATGTGTTTGCAAATTGCCATAAAACCATAGAAAAAAGTATTTTTTAAATGTCTCAAAATAAATCCTACAATACCGTATAATAATATGCCGATACCCTAAATATATAACAATTTACTTTTATGTAATTAAATGTATATTAAGCGCAAATTTTCATGAAATATTCGACTTCATAATATATTTGATAAAATTCAAAAATAGAAAAGACCAAGGAATTTTCCCTGGTCTTAAGAATTATTTTTCTTTAGTTTTTCGATTAAAGCATCTACTTTATCTTTCGTAATTTTCGTTTCCTCTTCTAACAACTCGATTGTGCCATCTTCGTGAATATTAACAATGTCTCCCTCTGTTAGAGAGATGTTTACTTCTGATACAGCTATCAAGCGTTGCTGTGATTCATCATCTTTTGACAAGAAAACATAGAATCCATCATCAATTCGATCTAAAGTGTATTTACTCATTATTTTTCACACGCTACCCCATCATCATCTCGGTCATGTTTTTTTCATATGCAGGATGTCCTTTTTTCACACCATATGGATAAATCTTTCTCATCTCTGTACAATTTTTAAATTTTGTTTGAGATGTTTTAGTAGTCGTACTAGGATTAGTAGTTGTTTTTCCTGTACTTGCTTTACTAGTTGATGCTTTAGGACATGCATTCGTTACTTTATGAGTTTTTCCATCCGTTGTCACAGTAATATTACAATGTATAGGCGTTTTATAAATTTTGGCTCCAACATTTTTTAAGCTTTTTACAACTGATGCATGTGGATGTCCATACATATTATCTTTTCCGTAACTTAAAATCGCAACTTTTGGTTTTACTTTACTAATAAATTTAGGAGAACTACTTGTATCTGAACCATGATGGCCAGCTTTTAATACTGTTGCATTTACATTTACTTTATATTTAGAAGCCAATTGTTCTTCAATTTCCTTAGTAGCATCACCTGTTAATAAAAATGAAACTTTATTATACGTTAGCTTAAGGACAATGGACGCATTATTACTATCTTCAGCTTTATTATTTGAATATAACACTTGAGTTTTCATTTTCGGATCAAGTTGATACGTTTTTAGCGGTGTCGGTACAATATAATTTATTTTCTTTTTATCAACTAATGTAAGCAATTCATAATACGTATCTGTTGTATGTGTTCTACCGCTGTCTATAAAGTGTTTAACTTTAAATGATTTTAAAACATCGATTAAACCACCAATATGATCTGCATCTGGATGTGTTGCTACTACGTAATCTAAAGTTTTAACACCTTTTGATTTTAAAAATGAAACGACATCTTTTCCTGCCGTTTTTGGTCCACCATCGATTAACATATTTTTACCCGCTGGAGCTTGTACTAAAATTGAATCCCCTTGACCTACGTTAATAAAGTGGACTTTTAAATTTTTGGTTGCTGCATTCGCATCTGTGATTGGTAAAAATCCAAATATTAATATTACAATTGCAATAATTGAAAGTAGTTTTTTCATTACTAGTTCCCCTTTCGATTACAATCTAATTGCTCACCCTTTTTATTAAGTTTAAAAATTAGAGAATCTCCTCAACATTTTGTTTTCAATTTTATTCCCAACTATACAAATCCTAACTAATTGTTTAAATTAATTTGTGTTATATGATATAATGAAAAGTATTGCGTATATAAATTTAAACATTGAAAAACCGCATAATATCAATTATAGAATTAAAGGAGGAACTTACATGATTCAAGTTAGTAATGTAGGTCTTCGTTATGGCGATCGTAAACTATTTGAAGACGTAAATATCAAATTCACACCAGGTAACTGTTACGGCCTTATTGGTGCAAACGGAGCTGGTAAATCAACTTTCCTAAAAATTCTTGCTGGCGAAATCGAACCACAAGAAGGACATGTATCAATGGGTAAAGATGAACGTTTATCCGTATTAAAGCAAAATCACTTTGAATACGATGAACACACTGTACTTGATACAGTAATCATGGGAAATAAACGCCTTTATGAAGTAAAAACAGAAAAAGACGCAATTTATATGAAAGAAGATTTTTCTGACGAAGATGGTATGCGTGCCGCTGAACTAGAAGGCGAATTTGCTGAACTAAACGGTTGGGAAGCTGATTCAGAAGCTGCTACTTTATTAAACGGTTTAGGTATTGGCGATGAATTCCACTACATGTTAATGAAAGATTTAGAAGGTTCTCAGAAAGTAAAAGTGTTACTTGCTCAAGCCTTATTTGGTAAACCAGATGTACTATTACTGGACGAGCCTACAAACCACTTAGATTTAAAAGCCATCCAATGGTTAGAAGAATTTTTAATTAACTTTGAAAACACAGTTATCGTTGTATCCCATGACCGTCACTTCTTAAATAAAGTATGTACACATATTGCAGACTTAGATTTTGGAAAAATCCAACTATATGTAGGGAACTACGATTTCTGGTATGAATCTTCACAATTAGCGTTAAAAATGGCGCAAGAACAAAACAAGAAAAAAGAAGAAAAAATTAAAGAATTACAAGAATTCATTGCTCGCTTCTCTGCGAACGCATCTAAGTCAAAACAAGCAACAAGCCGTAAAAAAATGTTGGATAAAATTGAGCTTGATGATATTCGTCCTTCAAGCCGTAAATATCCATTCATCAACTTCCAAATCGGCCGCGAAATTGGTAACGACGTGTTAACTGTTGATGGATTAACAGCAAGTCAAGATGGCGAATTGTTATTTAAAGATATCCGCTTTATGATGAATAAAGAAGATAAAATCGCATTACTAGGAAACCCTCATGCGAAAACTGCTTTAATGGACATTTTAATGGAACGCCGTGAAGCAGATAGCGGTACATTTAAATGGGGCGTAACTACATCCCAAAGCTATTTTGAAAACGATCACGACAAATACTTCACTGGTACTGAAAAAACTTTAGTTGAATGGTTACGTCAATATTCACCTGAAGATGAAACAGAATCATTCTTACGTGGATTCTTAGGTCGTATGCTATTCTCTGGTGAAGAAGTGAAAAAATCCCCTTCTGTACTTTCAGGAGGAGAAAAAGTTCGTTGTATGTTATCAAAAATGATGTTATCAAGTGCTAACGTTTTACTTTTAGATGAACCAACGAACCACCTTGACTTAGAATCAATCCAAGCATTAAACGAAGGATTAATTCGCTTCAAAGGTGCTATGATCTTCACATCTCATGACCATCAGTTTATCCAAACAATCGCTAACCGTATTATCGAAATCCAAGCAGACGGTTCGATCTTAGATAAACAATTAACTTACGATGAGTTCTTAGAGTGGAAAGATGCACAAGGTATTAAGTAATTTTTTGTGGTGTCACATTTGTGGCACCTTTTTATTTCGGTGATTTTAGTTTACATAATAATATTATTTCATACATTTTCATTTATTATTACAGAAGTTTGCTTTATACATGCTTCTAAATATACTTATGGAACAATGTACGCGCTATTTTTGTATTCATTCTATCTATGAAGACCATTTTCTACCTTTTTCCACGAGATTTTTGCATTCATCTATCTTATGAATACATTTTCTTCCCTTTTTCCATTGATTTTTTGTATTCATCTGCATTATGAATTCATTATCTTCCCTTTTTCCAGTGATTTTTTGTATTCATCTGCATTATGAATACATTATCTTCCCTTTTTCCATTGAATTTTTGTATTCATCTATCTTATGAATACATTATCTTCCCTTTTTCCATTGATTTTTTGTATTCATCTGCATTATGAATACATTATCTTCCCTTTTTCCATTGATTTTTTGTATTCATCTGCATTATGAATTCATTATCTTCCCTTTTTCCAGTGATTTTTTGTATTCATCTTCCTTATATGAATACATTTTCTTTCATTTTTCCATTGAATTTTTGTATTCATCCTGAACCATAAACTTTGAAGACAATGCTTATTCTTTGTTAAGTCTCTATATTCTGTCAATCCGCCCAACTAAAATAGATTTTTTTACGAAATTGATTCCCAATTTTTAAATTACTATCTATGTAATTCGACATTTCTAATACCCCATCACCCAACATAAACTTATTACGAAAATCGACAGAAAATAAGTGCAATTCAAATTATATAACGTTATAGTATTTTATAAGGAGGTATTTAATTTGAAATATCTACTAACAATTTTTTCCACCATTTTATTAATTGGTTGTACCCAAGTTTTAATGGATGATTCCCCGCCCCCGTCAAAAGATCCCGTAAGTGTAGAAGAAACAAAAACTGATTTTAAAAAATTCTTTAAACCTGATGGCTCTACTGCATCTTTTTTAGGTGAAGGAAATGAATTTGCATCTTATACCGAAAAAACAAAATGGCTTTCAGACGATTATGTTGCTACAGTCATTGATAATGGTGGGGCTACCACAATGAAAATTTATCGTGTATTAGAGGATAGAATTGACTTAATTTATGATAAGCTTGTTGAAGAAATGCCCAATGACATTACTTATCCTGAAGTGAAAAGCTTAGAAAAACTGGAAGCGATCGAACCATATTTTGCTGGTCCAATTGAAGTTGGTACTACCTTTGGCAATTGGGAGATTGTCGAAACTGGAGCATCAGTTGATACTCATTTTGAATCGTTTGAAAATGTAGTCGTTATTGAGGAACAACAGGAGGATTATATAAATCGAAAATATCTTGTCGAAGGTTTTGGCGTTGTAAAAGCTGTTTATACAGATACAAATGAAGAATATATTGTCACTTCTACTTTAGAAAAATTAGAGTAAGCTATGTGAACACGTGAAAAGAGACATCCCCTTCTAGGAATGTCTCGAATTAACGAATGTAATTTAATTTTAAAAATTAAAGTTTAACAACGTTAGCAGCTTGTGGTCCGCGGTTGCCATCTACAACTTCGAATTCCACTTTTTGACCTTCGTCAAGAGTTTTGAAACCTTCACCTTGGATAGCTGAGAAGTGTACGAATACGTCGTTTTCACCTTCAACTTCGATGAATCCAAAACCTTTTTCTGAGTTAAACCATTTTACTGTACCTTGTTTCATTTAAGAAAACCTCCAAAAAAATAAATGTTAACAATATGTGATTGTTTTACCGTAATAAAAAATTCACATATTACGAAGAGTACCGACATTACACCGATCACTCTTTGTAATATGTGAATCATTTGTACCCGGTCAAGCAATTTTATTGTTACCCTTAGTATACCATCATATTACAATTTGTCAAACACTTTCTTTAACTTTTTTTACAATTTTCTTTTATTTCAGTAAATTGATCGGTGTGATTTTAGTATGAACTACCCTTCAAGAATTATACCGTGGAAAATTTGAATATCGTCTTCACAAGCCTCGCAATACTCTCTTTCATCTAATGACCAAAAGGCGTAATACTTCCCTTCCCGACATTCTTCATGTTCATATCGTTTTCGAAAATCTTCGAGCAATTCATGTAATGCCGAATCATACTCTTCTTTTGTGTCAAAATTATGTTCAGATACAATAGTAGATTCCCATCCCTCAAATTTCCACCAAGGTTCGTAATCTGCCTTCATATAAATAATCTTATACATAGATAATGCCTCACCTTCTACTATTGTATTTTAGTTAACAATTGGTAATATGTCTATTTTTGCAATCGGCTATATGGTAAAATTATTCTATCTATTTAAGATTTGGAGAGTGACAACAACTATGTTTTCATCATTAAAACCGAAAGCCGACGTTAATCTTTTATTCACTCGTGGAACTAATTTACAAGCTAGTGGCCGTTTTTTACAAACACTGCAATTTAATAATTTTACTAGCCAAGATCAAGAAAATTTGAAAGAAATTTATAATGGACTTCAAAAAATTGCACCAACAATGAATGAAATATTTAGAAACTACTTAGAAGAAATTTCACCCGATGGACAAACACATATCTCTAACGAAGAAATTCAACAATATTTAAATCAATTTTTCTTAGCAGAACGAAACGATGAGTATGTGGCTAATACAACAAAGTTTTTTAATTTATTTAGAACATATCATTATGAAGCGGGTAAATTAATTGTAGTCTTTAATCAGCTCGCATTTTTTATGAACACACATATATTACATAATTTTGGACTAAAACCAAATAAAGCTTTTGCTTATATGAAATCGCTATCATCAGCAGTAAATATTGATCAAGAGTTATTAGTGGAAACATTAACAGAAAAAATCATTGAAAATGTTGTCAGTGAAATTTCCTCTTTAATGGACGCTAACGCAAAAATCATGTATATGAAAGATTTAGTTTACAGTTTAGATCAGCAAGCACTAGAAATTCAAACATCTACTTCTGCTACTGAAGAACTTGCTGCATCTATTGCAGATATTGCACGTACTTCAAGCAATATATCTGAAAAAACAACTCAATCAGTACAATATGCAACTGATAGTAAAAATGCCATTGAACAAGCGTTAAATGATATTTTCAAAACAGGTGATACTTTTACGTCTATTGTTCATTCCTTTGACCAATTACAAAAGCATGTGAACGATATTGAAAATGTAGTCACTATTATAAATGAAATTGCAGATCAGACCAATTTACTTGCTCTAAATGCCTCTATTGAAGCAGCTCGAGCTGGTGAACATGGTAAAGGCTTCTCAATTGTTGCGCAAGAAGTAAGAAAACTAGCAGAAAATACAGTTTCTGCATTAAGTACAGTATCCACAAATGTCGATTCATTAAAATCTTATTCAACAAATGTGGCAAAATCGATTACAGATACGTCACACATTATTAATGCAGCCTCTTCGGAAGCAAAGGATACATTACCACTTCTAACAAATATTGTAGAAACAATACAAGAAATCAATCAAGATGTAGTAAATACGGCGTCGATTACAGAGGAACAATCCGCTGCCATTGATGAAGTTTCTGATAAAATGAACAAAATTTTACACTTACAAGAGGATATAAGAGAATACAGTTCAAATACTTCTCATGACATCCATATGCTTGGTCAAGAAATCAATCGTTTCCGTAATGATGTCATTACAAATAATCATACGTATTTATCGAGCGTTACCCTTCTCCATTTATCCAAGGCAGACCATATCTTATGGAAATGGAAGATTTATAATATGTTCTTAGGATTAGAACAGCTTCAACCATCAGATGTGTCTTCGCATAAAGAATGTAGATTAGGAAAATGGTATTTCTCTGATAAAGCGAAAGAACGTTTTGGTCACCTATCATCTTACGAGCAATTAGATTATTATCATGAAAAAGTTCACTATAATGCAAAAGAAGCCGTAATTGAATTTACTAATGGAAACATAAAGCAAGCTGAATTGTATTTAAAAGAAATTGAAGCTGCCTCAGAAAAAGTTTTATTCTATCTAAATGACTTAATTGACCAAATGTCAACTAATTAACGGAGGAAGTACATTTTATGGCAAAACGAACCCATATCATCTTTCAAAGTAATCCTAATGAAACTGGGCATCGTTTTTTCATAAAACAAAAAGCGATTGCCCTGGGGCTAAAAGGATTTTGCGGGGTAAATGAACAAAAACAAATTGAGGTTGAAGTCGAAGGAAAAGATAGTTCTATTGAGGAATTTCTAAAATTTGTACAAAAAGGCTTTAGTCCCTCAATCAAAATTTGTGATGAACTAAAAGGGTATGTAACGATGGAGTCGGATCTTTTATAGCCGGCTCTAAATTTTTGTTTAGTATTCAAAAACACGATTATATATTGTAGGATATTACTTATATAAATCAAAACTTGTGAAACTTTTTAAACCATTCATTCGTAATACAATTATAGAACTAAAGGAGGTACGAATATGCTTGGAGCCATGAGTTTTATTACCCGCCATGCAATCAATTTTATTATAAGTTTCACAGTACTAACTGTTACGTCATTTACTCTTGCTGACATTACTATTTTTTTCGTGCCGGTATTAACCATTGCATCATATTTTATAAGTAATAAAGCAATTAAAGTTTTCCAAAAATCAAAAAGAAGTAAAGAAATTGGGATATCCAATTCTGAGTATAAACATATTGAATCACAATTAAAGATTGCAAGAGGGCATTTAAATTCTTTAACTCAACAATATATTCGTGTTCGTTCGCTTCGTTCATTTAAATTGTTAAACGAAATGACAAAGCTTTCGAAACGTATAATTAATATTGTACAAACAAATCCACAAAAGTTTTATTCTGTAGAAGATTTCTTCTACTCCCATTTACCGTCTGCTGTACAGTTAATTCAAACATATACGATGTTAACGCAACAACAAATTAAAGATTCAGAAATTCATCTAGCCCTTGAGGATACTCGCAAAACATTAAAAGAATTACACGGTACAATGGAACAAGATTTAAAATCAGCCCTTGAATCCGACTTAGAAAGTTTAAGAATGGAATTGGACTTTGTAAAACTTCAAAATGAAAAGAAACGTCAACAGATTGAATTTCGAGGTGACAATCAATGACAGAAAATAAGAGCTCACATAATCCATTAGATGCACTATCAATTAATGGGAGCTCTTTTTTTGATGTGACGGAAACATCGATCTCTACTTTCCAAACATTAAACGAAGAAGAAAAATCCCACGCCCTCTTATTAGCTAGTAAGCTTGACGTTTCTGTTTATGAAAATGTCCTTCAATTTGGTGCAGATGTTCAACAATCACTCAAAAACTTCACCCATAACATGTTATTACGTGTACAACGAAATGATACATCGCCAATACGTGAAGTTCTACATAATTTAATGGAGCATCTTGAAAAAATTAATCCAGATGATTTAATTGAAAGTGAAAAAGGATTTTTTAGCAAACTATTCAAACGTTCCAAATCTTCAATACAAGAAGTAGTGTCTCAATATAATCGATTGAGTAAACAGATTGATCGGTTAAGCATTCAATTACAACATGCTCAAAAAGGCCTTTTAGCTGATATGAATATGTTAAATGAATTATATCGATTAAATGAAGATTATTTTAAAAACTTAACGCTATTCATTGCAGCTGGTGAATTAAAAAAACGTGATTTAATCAATCATACATTACCAGCTTTAGAACAATCGTTAGCGACATCAACGAACCCAATGGATAAACAAAAGGTAGTTGATTTAAAAAACGCAATAGAATGGTTAGATAAACGGATTTATGATTTGCAAATTTCTCGTGAGGTTGCTATCCAAACGGCTCCACAGATTCGAATGATTCAGCAAACGAATCAAATGTTAGTTGAAAAAATTCAGGCTTCTGTGATGTCGACTATTCCTTTATGGCAGTCTCAAATCTCGATTTTGGTGAATATGAATAATCAACGAAGGACAAATATTGCCAGTCAACGATTAATGGAGACGTCCGATAAAATGATTCAAAAGAATGCTCGGATGATCGAGGAGACGGCGAAGGATTCTAAGCGGAATAAAGGGATTAGTCATGAAGAGATTGATAGGTTTAAGGCTACTCAGTTGCAGTTAATTGAGTCTATTGAAGAAACGTTGCGGGTACAAGCTGAGAGTAATAAACAGCATGCTACTATTGAGGTAGCTATTGAAAAGCTTAAATAATAAAAATACTAAAGCAAGTAATATTTATGTGAGCGGACTTAGCACTCAATCCGCAAAGACAACTTGTTGTTGTCTTTACGGCTTGTCTTTGGGGCCAACACGATGTTGGTCATGGTGACAATGCCACACGATGTGGCGTTTTTGTCACCTGCTTGTGTTAATGTCCGCTCACTTTTATTTTAGCTTCTTATACTTCTTATTTATTGCGCGGCTTACAGTGGTAGGCCGCGGTTTCTTATTTTACAGCAATTAGCCACCGTTTCTTTTCCGGTTACTTTTTTGAATTTCAATACTAATAAGTAAGATTTTGTGAGCGGACTTAGCACTCAAGCCGTAAAGACAACTTGTTGTTGTCTTTACGGCTTGTCTTCATGCTTGTATTAAGGTCCGCTCACTTTTATTTTAGCTTACTAATACTACTTATTTATTGCGCGGCTTACAGTTGTAGGCCGCGGTTTCTTATTTGGTTAGTTTTTTCACAATATTGCTTTTGTTAGAATTGTATTTGCCATTTCTCTATAACACAAAAGCCGTAAATCCAACTTTTCGTTGAATTTACGGCTTAATAGTAATTTTAGTTAATTATTCAAAGTAAGTTTTGTAGTATCCGCCTACGTTACCTGTGTTATCGATGATGAAGATGAATTCTTCTGTTTCATTTTTTACTTCGTATTCTTTACCAACTGTTAATACGTTTGAGACTAAGTATTTTTCTGCGTTTGTGTTTACACATTTTACTTTACGAATTGTTGGTGCGTCTTTCCATTTTAAGTTTAACATAAAAATTACCTCACTTTATCATTGTTCCATCCTATAATTATAACCGATAACCTGCTTTTTGTGGAAATTAAATCATTTTTAGAACATCTTTGTATAGAAAATTTGGTACTATAATAGAAAGGAGTGAGTTCAACATGTTTTCATTTGGCGGAGTCCCTCAATGGTTTTTTATTATTGCAATTGTTTTCGCTATTGTCTTTATCATTATTTCTGAATGGAATTCTCGCAGTTAATTTATATATTCAAGCTGAAAAATAGGATGAAAAGAAGTAAACCAATAGTTGAACTAATTAACATATAAATGCCTGCTTTATTTTTTCCATATTTCGATTCAATCATAATATTAATTGTTAATAGGATCGAAAAGAATAATAATATCCAGAAAATATGGATCACAAACTGTCTAAAAATCATTAACAATAAAAAGAAACCTATTAAGAAAATATTTCCATAAATCGTATACTTAGCTACAGTATTTTCTCCACCGAATTTTATTTTTTCTACCTTATATTTTCTTTTTAAGAATTTCTCAACTAATGTTGTAAATATTAAATTAAAAATAATAAAGATTGGTAACCAACTTGTATATTCTTCCCTAGTTAATTTATAGACGGAATCTTCAAAGTTTGGATGGTCATTATAAAACCAATCTTTTGTATCCAAATCATAAATATAGCCTGGGCCTGGTTTTGTTAATAGAACTTTATATCTTTTCAACTCGCCATTTTTATATTTTAAAATGATATCTACATAAGCTCCATTTAAATACTCAATACTTGGTTTTGGTGTATCTACTTTTTTATTTGCGGTCAATAAACTGTGAAATTCTTTTAATTGTTGTTCATCAGTGTTTTTCTGTACAAAAGTATACCAAGAAGATGGTTTGACATCGAATTGATCAAATACTGAATCATTCAGAAAAAATACACTTTCCAACGATTGTTCAGAAGCTTGCTGAATTGCCATTTCATTTTTATTTGTGGTCGTTAAAAGGGCAAAGATAAGAAATACAATTGCAATTGTGACAAATCCAGTTAAAACGTTGATGAAATATTTAGGTTTTGATAAGTTCTTCTCAATTTTTTGCCATGTTTCTTTTTCCGCTACTTCATTTCGTGGTAATTCATTTAGATCATCCCAAATTGTTTTTTTCTTATTCATCATCCTCCACCCCTTTCCAAATCTTTCGTAAAGCATTAATGGCTTGTCGTTGTGTATTTTTCACTTTTTCCGTATTCCATCCTAATATTTGAGCTGTTTCTTCAATGGAAAGCTGTTCAATTTTCCTCAAAATGAGAACTTCTCGATGATTCACTTTAAGTTTCGATAATGCATCAAACAGTTCTTTTCTCTCTTCATTTTCTAAAATAAATTCAATGGCATCAGATTTTACGGTTTGTTCATGGCTTTTAAGAAATGGTATAAACTCTATAAGCTTTTTTCTTCTAAAATAGTCATAAACAACATTTCTAGCAATTTTTCTAAGCCATGTTAGTTCGCTAGCATCATTTCTAAACTGGTTATAGTTTTTATAGGCTTTTAAAAAAGTATCTTGTAATAAATCCTCTGCAACGGATTCATTTTGAACTAAATAAAATATGTATTTAAATATCGTTCTATTATGTTCTCGGTATAACTGATCCACTATGCTGCCCCCTTTCCTACTCCTATAGACGAACAAGTCTCAGAAAAGTGTAATAAAAAAGATACGTCTTAAATTACTTTGAGACGTACCAAAGAGAAAGGGCATCCAAAGAGTTATTACACTTTGGATGCCCTCCATACCATTATTTTAATGTACGCTTTAAAAACTCTTTTGTACGTTCTTGTTGTGGATTGACAAGGACTTGCTCAGGAGGTCCTTCTTCAACTATTACACCTTTATCCATAAATACGATTCGATCTGATACTTCACGGGCAAATTCCATTTCATGGGTAACAATTAGCATTGTATTCCCTTCATCAGCTAATTGGCGCATTACTTTTAATACTTCCCCAACCATTTCTGGATCTAGCGCTGAAGTTGGCTCATCGAACAGCATTACTTCTGGATCCATTGCAAGGGCACGTGCAATTGCAACGCGTTGTTTTTGACCACCGGATAATTGCTTTGGCTTAGCATTGACGTATTTGTCCATACCAACTGTTTTTAAATATTTTAAAGCATTTTGCTTCGCTGCTTCTTTTGAACGTTTTAACACTTTTAATTGACCAACCATACAATTTTTCAATACATTATGATTGTTGAACAAGTTAAATTGTTGGAATACCATTCCTAAGTGTGTACGGTATTTTCTAACGTCATGTTTGTCGTTTAAAATATTTTCACCATTATAAATGATTTCTCCACCAGTTGGCGTTTCCAATAGGTTGATACAACGTAAAAGCGTTGATTTTCCTGATCCTGAAGAACCAATTAAGCAAACCACTTCACCTTTATTTACTGTGAAATTTACATCGCGCAGCACTTCATGGTTGCCAAATGATTTATTCAGATGTTTGATTTCAATAACTTTTTCCATCTTTTGATCTCCTTACGCGATTAGTACATTTGCTCTTCTCGACGTTGTTCTACTTGATAAGCATTTTGGCCGTCCATTCTTTTTTCAACGTAACGTAAAATACGTGAAGCGACAAAAGTCATGATTAAGTACATGATACATGTGATTAAATAAGATTCTGCAAATCGGAAGTTCGCACCTGCGATTGATTTTGTAGTAAAGAATAATTCAGTTACACTAATTACACTTAATACAGCAGAGTCTTTAATGTTCATAATTAATTGGTTCCCTGTTGCTGGTAAAATATTACGGAAAACTTGAGGTAAAATAATGTGAATCATTGTTTGGAAATGACCCATACCGATTGCTTCAGCAGCTTCGTATTGTCCCTTATCAATCGAAACAATACCACCACGTACATATTCCGCCATATAAGCACCTGTATTTAATCCGACAACGACAACCGCTGCAACAAAACGATCCATTTCATAACCATAAGCAGCAATACCATAGAATACTACCATTGCCTGTACAATCATTGGTGTACCACGGAAGATTTCTACGTAAACTGTTAGGATGAAGTTGATAATTTTTAAGAAAATGGACTTAACAGATTTCTTACGAAGAGGAATCGTATGCATTACCCCGATAAATAATCCGATTAATGCACCAATAATTGTACTAATTACTGCAATTAGAAGCGTCATATAGGCGCCGCGTAAATAGCTTGGCCAATTCTCTTGTAGTATTGAGAGTATTATATCAAAACTCATAAATATCCTCCTAGTTTGATAAGCAAAAGGCGTTCTTGTTTGCGTGGCAAAAACGAAAGCATTTTCCTCGTTCGCCTCAAAGACAAGCGCCTGTAGCTAGACACGATTGAACTTATAAATATGTATCTTGCTCAGTAAAAAGTTATCACTGGCCTGTAGTAGACCAGTGATAGCCCAAACTGCATTAGTTAGCAGCTGGTTGGTTTGAAATTGCATTATCCATAATTTCTTGACGTTCTTCTTCAGAAATTTCTGATAAAGCTTCGTTAATTTTAGCTAGGTTTTCGTCACCTTTACGAAGACCGATTGCTACAGAAACATCTTCTGGTTTTGTTTCAAATCCTTCTTCTAACTCAACAAAAGCAAAATTTGAATTTGCTGAAGTAGAAGAGATTGCTTCTGGACGTTCTGCAACATAACCATCAATTACACCAGATTCTAAAGCTACACGCATGTGAGCGAAACTTTCCATTGCAGTTTCTTTTTTCACATCAGGAATTTGGTCAATAACTGCATAGTTAGTAGTGTTTAATTGAGATGTAATTTTTGCTCCAGCAAAGTCTGCTAATGTTTTAGCATCTTTATATTTTCCATCAGCTTTAACTACAATTACAAAATCACTTGTATAGTAGTTTTCTGTGAAATCGATTGCAGCTTTACGTTCTTCAGTTGGACTCATACCTGCAATGATTGCATCGATAACGTTAGATTGAAGGGCTGGTAATAAGCCGTCCCATTCTGTTTTAACAATAACTAATTCTTTTCCTAAAGCGTCTGCAACACGTTTAGCGATTTCTACATCGTAACCGCCAGCATATTCTTCAGAACCATCAATTTTTACAGCACCATTTGAATCATCTTTTTGTGTCCAGTTGAATGGAGGGTAACCTGCTTCTAAACCAACTTTAAATACTCCTTTTTCTTCAGTAGATCCAGAATCAGTAGAAGATGTTGCGTTGTCTTCTTTGTCAGAGGAACCACAAGCAGCTAAAACCATAATTGCAAACAATGATACAAATAGTAGTTTGAATTTTCTAGACATCGTTCTCTCTCCTTTACATACTTTTTTGGGCATTTAAAGAATAAAAAACGACCTAAGATGAACTCAGGTCGTCTATTTCTCTAATAGCCTAAATCCTCTAAACGTCCCGATTGAGATAGCACCCCTCAGTTGGTTGGGAGACCAGCTGAGACAGTCCTGCAGTTATTCACTGCAGACCCAGTATGAAAGTAGTGAGCCTACTGACATACTTCGGCAATATTTCCTTCTTCCTCTATTCATCGTTGCTCTACACTCCAAAAGGAACTAATAAATATCGCGCCTCTACCCCACATGTAACGTGAGGTTTTAATATTAAATTTCTATTAAAATGTTACTATATGAATATTATAATGTCAATATTCATTTTTCTGATAATAGGAAATTACTATCTAAATGGTGTTAATTAAATAATACTTCCCAACTATTTTTATCTGAATATTTATATTTCTTAAGGTACAGTAAAAAACTAGCGGATAATACAATCCGCTAGTAAATGTTATATTAAGAATTTAATAATAAATCTTCTGGATTTTCGATTAATTCTTTAACTGTTTTTAAGAATCCTACTGAATCTTTTCCGTCGATGATACGGTGATCGTAAGAAAGTGCTACGTACATCATTGGACGGATTTGAACTTCACCATTTACAGCAACTGGGCGGTTAACAATTGAGTGCATACCTAAAATACCAGCTTGAGTACCGTTCATGATTGGTGTTGACATTAATGAACCGAATACACCACCGTTTGTGATTGTGAATGATCCACCAGCCATGTCATTTAAGCCTAATTTTTTCTCACGAGCTTTTTTCGCTAAGTTCGCGATATCTTTTTCGATTTCAGCGAAGTTTTTGCTGTTTGCATCACGTACAACTGGTACTACTAAACCTTCTTCAGTTGATACAGCGATACCGATATCGAAGAAGTTATTTAAGTGAATTTCATCGCCAACGATTTGAGCGTTAACGTATGGATATTTTTTAAGTGCCGCCACAACAGCTTTTGTGAAGAATGACATGAAACCAAGTTTGATGTCGTTAGCTTTCACGAACTCTTCTTGTTTACGTTTACGAAGTGCCATGATGTTAGTCATGTCAATTTCGTTGAATGTAGTTAACATTGCAGTTGATTGTTTAACTTCTAATAAACGTTTTGCAATTGTTTGACGACGACGGCTCATTTTTTCAATTGTTACACGGTCAGAATTAGCTGCTGGTGTGAATACAACTGGGCCACCTGTAGTCGCAACTGGTGTAGGTGCTGCTACTGGAGCTACAGCTGGTGCTGTACCATGCGCTGCCACGTCTTGTACACGCACACGACCTTGTGGATCTACTGGAGAGATTGCGCTAAGGTCGATTCCTTTTTCACGAGCTAATTTACGAGCTGCAGGAGATGCTACAACGCGTTCATTTGAAGTTTCTTCTACAACTGCTGGTGCAGGAGTAGTTTGAGCTGCAGCAGGTGCCGGAGCTGCTTCTGCTTTTGGTTCAGCTGCAGGTGCTGCTGGCGCTGGTGCTGCTCCTTCCCCAGCTTCTACCACTGCGATTACTTGGCCAACTAGTACAGTATCGCCTTCTTCAGCTAGAATTTGTGTTAATACGCCTGCTTCTTCTGAAATGATTTCAGCGTTTACTTTATCTGTTTCTAATTCAACGATAAATTCACCTTTCTCAACACGGTCTCCAACTTTTTTAACCCACTGTGCAATTGTACCTTCTGTAATCGATTCTGCTAGTTCAGGGACTTTAATTTCAGCCACTTTAATATCCTCCTTTAGTTATCATGTGGGAATATTCCCACATGACCTTACTACCCTTTAGGTAGTTATCCTCTATAAATGATTGAAATGTGTAATAAATTATTTTGCAAGAGCTTCGTCAATAACTTTTGCTTGAGCTTCTTTATGTGAATCCATATCGCCCTCAGAAGTAGAAGACATTTCTGGACGTCCAACATATTTCACTTTTTTACCTTCTGCAAGGTCTAATAAATATTCTAGTACATATTTCCATGGACCTTGGTTTTTCGGTTCTTCTTGTACCCAAACGATTTCTTTTGCGTTAGGGAATTTCGCAATGATATCAGATAATTTTTGTGCTGGGAATGGATAAAGTTGTTCTACACGAACAATATGAAGGTTATCATATCCTTCTCCATTTTGTACACGATCAGCTAAATCAATTGTTACTTTACCAGATGCAAGTAAAATGCGTTCTACTTTTTCTGGGTTATTACCTAAACCTGGTTGTTCAATTACTTCTTCAAATTTACCTGTTGCAAGTTGTTCTAATGATGCAGCAGCTAATGGATGACGAAGTAATGATTTTGGTGAAGTTACCACTAATGGACGAACACCTTCTGTACCAAGCATTTTTGCTTGACGGCGTAATAAGTGGTAGTAGTTTCCTGCATTTGAGCAGTTTGCTACAGTCCAGTTATTTTCAGCGCATAATTGTAAGTAACGTTCAATACGTGCTGAAGAGTGTTCTGGTCCCTGTCCTTCCATACCATTTGGTAATAATAGAACTAAACCTGATTTTTGTCCCCATTTTGAGCGAGCAGAAGAGATGAAGTTGTCGAACATAATTTGAGCCATGTTTGCAAAGTCACCAAATTGTGCTTCCCAAATAGTTAAGGCTTTGTCATTTTCTAAGTTGTAACCATATTCATAGCCTACGATAGCAGCTTCTGTTAATGGTGAGTTAAACACTGAGAATGACGCATTTGAACCAGAAATATGGTGAAGTGGTGTATATTCTGCACCATTGTTTTTATCATGTAGAACTAAATGGCGTTGTGAGAATGTACCACGTTGCGCATCTTGACCTGTCATACGGATAGGGTTACCTTCACGTAAGATTGTAGCAAATGCTAAAGTTTCAGCATGACCCCAATCGATTTTATCCGTTTCTAATGCTTCTACACGTTTCTTTAAGATTTTTGCTAATTTGTTTTGTGGTTCGAAGTCTGCTGGCCATGCAAGAAGTTCATCATTGATTTGTTTTAATTCTTCTTTTGCCACTCCTGTTTCTAATTCAGGGTAACCGTTTTTCACAGCTTCAGGCATTTCAACGTGTGCATGGTGACCTTTTTCAGCACCAACTTCTTTTACATGGTCATAAGATTTTTGCATTTCTGCATAAATTTCTGTATCAAGTTTTTTCACTTCATCTTCAGTTACGATGCCTTCTTGAACTAATTTTTGTCCGTATAGCGCACGTACTGTTGGATGTTTTGAAACGATTAAGTATGTTAATGGGTTTGTTACTGTTGGGTCATCTGTTTCATTATGACCGAAACGACGGTAACCAATTAAGTCTATTAAAATATCTTTGCCAAAGATTTGGCGGTATTCGAATGCTAAGTGAGCTACTTCTACTACTGCTTCTGGTTCATCAGCGTTCACGTGGATAACTGGAATGTCGTATCCTTTTGCAACGTCTGAAGAATATAAAGTTGAACGTGAATCATAATGTTCAGTTGTGAATCCAATCATGTTGTTTGAAATGATATGGATTGAACCACCAGTAGAGAAACCTTTAGTTCGTGCATAGTTGAATACTTCTTGTACGATACCTTCACCTGCAAAGGCAGCATCACCATGTACAAGTACTGCTAATGCTTTACTTGGATCATGTTCTGGTGTACCTGGTTTTGAAGTATCTTCTTGTGCAGCACGTGTAGAACCAGTAATTACTGGGCTTACAACTTCTAAATGAGATGGGTTATAAGCAAGTTTTACTTTCATCCCAGATTTTTTCGTATGAGCTGCACCCATGTGGTATTTCACGTCGCCAGTCCAACCTTTAGTAATTTCTAAAGAGCCATCAGCTGGGAAGAAATATTCATTTGGTACGTGAGCAAAGTCAGAGAACATCATATCGTATGGTTTGTTCACAACATGAGTTAACACATTTAAACGTCCACGGTGAGCCATACCGATTTGTAGTTCTTTCATTTTTTTGTCATCTGCTGCTTTTACAAGTTCATCAAGTAAAACAACTAATGTATCTAAACCTTCGATAGAGAAGCGTTTTTGACCAACGAATGTTTTATGAATAAATTTCTCAAAGTCTTCAACACGAGTTAATCTTTCTAATAGTTCCTTTTTCTGTTCTGGAGTTAAATTCACTTTATAAGCACCAGATTCAATTCTGTCTTGAATCCATTGGCGCTCACCATCAGCAATATGAGAATACTCATAAGCGATTTTACCAGTATATAATGTACGTAAGTAATCTACTGCTTGTTTACCATTGGTAACGCTTGCAGGAACGTTATTAAAGAATAATGTTGCTGGCATAGATACTAAATCTGCATCTGTTAAACCGTAAGTTGCAAGTTCAATACGAGAAGTATCTAATTTACGGTCTTTTAATGGATATACATCTGCAGCTAAGTGTCCAAATGAACGAATCGCATCAGCTAATTGTACTGCTGCAAATATTTTTTTAATATTACCAGTTTGTACGTTTGCTGTACCTTCTGAAACCGTTTCTACTGCACCTTCTACAAATGGGGAACCAAATTGTTGGAAAAGGGCAACTAGTTCAGGCTCTACATCTTCTGGATTTTGTAAGTACAAGTCATATTGCTCCATTACGTATCCTAAGTTAGGACCAGAAAATGCTGACCAAGGGGAACCAGCAAATAATACATTGTTCGACATGAGAAAAACCTCCAAATATTGCCATTAGGCAGTCCATTGTGTACTTGAAATATTATTTCATATTTTACCATTCTTCGACAATAAAAAAACTTGTGAAATATTATTATCGAAGAACGTTTTTTTCCATATCAATCTTACTACTCTTCACAAAAAATACAACTATTTTTCACAAAATAAGCAAATTTTTTTGGTCAGTTATGATTTTAAGGTCTGAATTTTGGGGTATCATTTATATTTTAAATGTTAGACTAAATTGCGTACCTATTCCAATGCTACTTTTTACATCCACATCTATACTATATTTCTCTATTAACATTTTCGTTATACTTAAACCTAAACCTGTTCCCCCATTATTTTCCCTAGAAGCATCAACCCGATAAAAGCGATCATAGATATGTGGCAAATGTTCTTTTGCTATCCCTATTCCATTATCGGCAATAACTAGAATAATTTTATCATCATAATAATTTACTTTAATGTTAATTAGAGGTTTCTTATCGTTATATCTAATCCCATTTTCAATGATATTTCGTATGATTTGCTCTAAAGCATTTTCTGTAATCTTTACTTGTTTTTGCTTTCCACTTGATTCAATTTCTATATCTGCATCTGGATAGATTAGTTGCATTTCACTTTTAATTGAATCTAAGACGATTTCTATATTAGCAGAAGCATTAGTATCTTTCTTTTCATTTCTAGCCAAATCTAATAATTCTTCAATCATTTTTTTCATCCGCGCTACTTCACTCAAGGAAGTATCAATAGATTCTTCTAAAACTTGCGGATCGTTCTTACCCCATCGCTTGATTAAAGATAAATGGCCTTCAATCGCTTGAATAGGTGTCCGTAACTCATGGGAGGCATCAGAGACAAATTGCTGTTGCTTGATAAAAGATTGTTGAAGCTCAGCCATCATATTCCGATAGATTGTCAACAAGTCCCCTATTTCATCATCTGCATTATAAGAGAATTTAATTTGTTCTTCAAAACCTTTGTCTCGTACCGAGTCCATTGAGTCGCGCAAGTCTTTTAAAGGCTTAATTAAGAGATTGGCTAAATAATAACTGATGGAGCCAGCTAAAAATACTGCACCAATTCCCGCAATCAACATCGCTGTTAATACATATTGCATCATAGATTGAAAAGTTGATAATGGATGAATAAGTTGAAGAATTCCTTTAAAGGACCCAATTTGCACTAATCTATTAATAACAAATACATCCTCTTTTAGTTCATCCTCCGTTACGATTGTAGTTAAAAAACTATCATCCGACAAGTCAATTTTTGCAATTGGCGAGATATCGTTAATTCGTAATACTTCATACCCATCAAAGTTGAAAATTCGTACAGTTTGATTTTGATTGACAATCGCTTTTAACAAGCCGGTGTTACTTTGTATTTCTTGAATTGTAATTGAACCTTTTTGTGATTGTAAGAATCCAGTTAGGTCATCAGCAGTACGTATCGCATTATTTTCCTCATTTTGAAGAAGCCAAGAATAGAGGGCAAGGTAAATCACAATGCAGATTGCAGCATAGCTGATGAAGATTACGATGGCTGTTGACAACGTCCATTTTGTTTTAAGCGATTGATTAACAAATAACTTGTCCAATTTTTTCATTCTCTCACCACATAACCAACACCACGGACAGTTTCGATATACGGTTCTTTATCGGTTTTTAATTTAGAGCGCAAGTGTCGTATATAAACATCTACTACATTTGTTTCTACTTCACTGTCATATCCCCATACCGTTTGAAGGATACGTTCCCTTTCACAAACTCTATTTTTATTTTCACATAGCAATTTTAATAAATCGTATTCCGTTTTAGTTAATTCTAATTTTTCTCCTTCGAAATACACTTCGTAGGATGAAGGATTAATGACAATTTCACGGACTTTGATTTTATCTTCTATCTTTTCTGTTTCAGTAGATTCCACCCTTCTAAAAATAGAGCGGATTCTTGCGAGTAATTCTTCAATGGCAAATGGCTTTACTACATAATCGTCCGCTCCAGCATCTAACCCGGCTACGCGATCCATGACAGCATCCCGGGCGGTAATTAATATAATGGGAACATTTGATTGAGCCCGTATTCGCCGACAGACTTCAATCCCATTTAAACTAGGTAACATAACATCGAGGAGTATACAATCATACTGCTCTTCTAAAGCCTTCGTTAAACCCTCCCTCCCATCATGGGTAACTGACACACTAAACTGTTCATGCTTTAATTCAAGCTCAATAAAACGGGCGATGTTTTTTTCATCTTCAACAATTAATATTTTTTTATTCATCGTCTTCACCTAATATATCAATTATTTTATATGCAAAAAGCCTCGTTCTAAGGGTACCTTAAAACGAGGTGTAATACTAACTTTGATAAATTTTATAATTATTTTTTGAAATGGTTTTTACATCGTATAACGCACGGTCAGCCAAATGAAGCAATTCTTCTAGTTTAGTCCCATGATCTGGATAGAAAGATACACCAATCGAACTTGTAGGTGAAAATTGCTGATTGGAAATGACCCAACCGTTTTGTAACGATTCTTTTATTCTGTCGATAATTTGCTTTACTTGTTTATCTCGTTTTTGTTTGTTTTTAACAAGCCCTGTTAAAACAATGGCGAATTCATCTCCACCTATGCGAACAACAAGGTCATTTGAACGAACACTGGATTGTAACGCACGACCAAAATGATTAAGAAATGCATCCCCTACTTCATGGCCATAACGATCATTAATATCTTTAAAGTTGTCTCCATCCACATAAAGTACGGCAATTGAGGTATTTCTTGCCTTTGCTTCCTCTATTATGTTTGGGAACTCTTGCTGGATATAACGTCGATTTGGTAACTGTGTAAGGGAATCATGGTATGCAAGGAATAATAATTGATTCTCAATTTTTTTCCTTTCTGTTATTTCTCTAGCAACCATAATAATTTGGAATCCGTGTTTCCGAGAATAGTCATTTACAACGGTATAATTACATTCAGTCCATAGAGCTTCACCGTTTTTGGTTGTGTGAATTAGTTCTAATTTTGAATTCACATTATGATCAATATTTAACAATTCTTCTTTCCATAATTCCTTACAATCACCCGATAATACTTTAGAATAACACTGTCCTATAAGTTCATCTGGATGATATCCAAGTTTACGGGTGTATGCACTTGAAGCATATAAAATGATTCCATCTTCATTTGTAATGACAATTAAATCATTTGTATTGTCATTGATCATCTTAAACATACGCTCAATATTACGTAACTCAGTAATCATACGTTTCTTTTGAGTGATGTTATAATGCACCGACATAAATTGTTGAATATTCCCTTTCTCATCGAGTAACGGAATAATTGTCGTATCTACCCAATAAATACTGCCAAATTTTGTTCGGTTACACAGTTCCCCTCTCCAAACTGTACCAGATTGGATTGTTTCCCAAAGCTTTTGGAAAAATTCCTTCGAATGAAAACCGGAATTTACAATTTGGTGGGTAGCTCCTAACAATTCTTCTTTACTGTAACCTGTTTGTTCGATAAAACGATCATTCACATCTATAATAATTCCATTCAAATCAGTAATGGACATATCTGCAGCGTTATCTATGGCATATTTTAAATTCCAAAGCCCTGTGGCAGTACTCTTTAATTCTTTTTCTTTTTTAATAATTTCTGTGATTTCTTGTAAAATTACAAAAACACCCACAACGAAGGACTCTTCATTATTTTGGAAAATCGGCGAAAAGGTTGCTGTGAAGCTTCGTATAATACCGTCTTTATCAACGAAGGATAAAAATTTCGATGATAGGTTCTTCCCTTTGCAAGCCTCATCTAAATACCTTTTAAATTGTTTCGCATTTTTAGGAGTAAAAATGGATAAATCAGAAAAATGTTGCCAACGTACATCTTCAATATTCAAATTAAAATCTTGTAAAAATTGAGGGTTTGCTTCTAGTAAGCGTCCATCACTTGAAACTAAAACGGTAGATAAAAAGGTATTAAAGAACACCGATCTCATAAATAAATATTTATCTTGTAAATCACGTTCGAAAGTAATTTC
Source organism: Ureibacillus endophyticus (assembly GCF_003628435.1). GTDB lineage: Bacteria > Bacillota > Bacilli > Bacillales_A > Planococcaceae > Ureibacillus > Ureibacillus endophyticus. The sequence continues at coordinate 34,231 of NZ_RBZN01000009.1, forward strand.
TTTTGTGATTGCTAGTATAAATGTTTTATCTTCAACAAATATTGGAATAACAGAAGTTTCATATTTTTTTACTTCTGAAGATCTATATTGATAGTCTTCATAGCAAACTTGTTTCTTACGTTCAACTGCCAGATTATAATTTTCAAGAATAACCTGATAATATTTTTCATCCATAATATCAGATATATTTTTACCAATGGCATCTTCCGAAAGAAGTTGTATAGAGGGAGCGTTTAAATAAATGTATTTATAGTCATCTCCTACTTTTTCCATGTAAAAAACCAAATCATTGCTATTGCCAAATAATAAGTCAAATTGTACTTTCGGAAGAATTTGTTGAATCATATGCGCACCCCCTTGTGCGGATTAAGAAGTGAGTGCAGTCAGCTCTTTATTTACAAAGTTGATGCACTTTTCATATTGCTCCTGTTCTTTTGTCTCTTTTATTTCAATTATTGAATAGTCCAACTGTTTAATGTCAATTTCGTACTCCGCTGTAAACGTTGCGTTGCCAATTAAAGTTAGTTGGAAATCGTCATTTTGTTGTTTAACTTCACATTTTACAAATCCACCTGGGTTATAAACCGTCACCACTTCTGCATCAACTGCACCATTTAAATTCGATACTAGTGCAGATGCTGTCATTGCGGTACCACATGCATTTGTAAAACCCACACCTCTTTCAAATGTTCGAACAAATATTGTGTCATTTTTTAATGGGTAAACATAACTTACATTTATCCCGTCTACACAATAATCGTTTTCGCTATTTAAAAACTGTGCAAGTTGTTCTTGATGCGTAAAATCTGAAATGTTGCGATCTTCTAAAATACCGATTAAATGAGGGTTTGGAACTGAAACCGCAGTAAATTTAATCGATGGTGAAAATTCCTCAATAATTTGATGTTTTATTTCTGTTTGGTTTTTGTAAACCATTGGTAACGTGCTCAAGTCAAAGGAAACAGGTGAAATTTCTACCGCATATGTAGGAATCGATTCAAAAATTTGTGCCTCTTCTTTTACGTGTAGAGTTGCTTTCATCGTCTCAATATTTGCGTGTGTTTTACCAAGTTTCTCACACACATATCTTGCTACACAGCGTAACCCGTTGCCACACATAGAAGCTTCTGAACCATCCGCATTAATGACGCGCATTTTTGCATCAGCAGTTTTTGATGGTAAGACTAGTAATAACCCGTCTGCCCCTCCTTCGTTATTTTTATCACATAACCACTTTGTTAAATGAACCCAATCTAACTCATTTTCATCGTTAGTATTATATAAATAAAATGTATTTCCAGAACCATGTACTTTTAAGAATGCGTAGATCATAGGCTATCTCCCCTATATATTCATTTATTTCTATCATAAGTGTAAAAGAATTGTTAAGCAACCAATCTATTAATGAATAAACATTAAATATATATTACAATTTTTCCGAAAAAAAAATCCTATTTTTATATGTAAATGTTTGTATAAAATTGACTTTTTATAATATGATATTATCATAAAATATTTTGTAATATAGTTATTTCTCTGCCATTTTTGGGTAAATTAATATTACAAAAAAAATTGTTTGACGTCTTGTTCCTTTGGGTTTAATATTTTGTCTTGTCGGCCAATTATTTTGGTTTAATTTTGGCTTTGCAACTATCCTATAAAGGAGGCGTTTCATCATGTTAAAACATAGAGACCTTTCAGAAACTAACGAACTGTACCAATTAATGAGTCACCCTTCCGTTTTTCCATTTGTCCGTCAGAAAGCTTCCTCAGCTGAAGAGTATTTATTTATGACTAAACAATTATTGGAAGAAGAACAACTTGGTAAGACAATTTCAAGGACAATTATAGGAGACTTCGGGCAACCAATCGGTACAATAAGTCTCTTTGATATACAGGATGGAGCTGGTTTCCTCGGTACTTGGATAGGTGTACCTTATCAAGGTATGGGCTATAACCAAATGGCAAAACATCACTTCTTATCAGAGTTGTTTTTTGAAAAGGATTTTCATACGGTGTTTTTGAGAATTCGAAGTGAAAATGAAAAATCGAAAAGAGCAAGTTTAAAATTACAATATGTGGTTTGCGCAAAAGAGTCACACCCTGCATTATTTGAAGAAATTAATATGGGGGAGACGAAATTTGACTTATATAAAATTCCGAAAGATTTATTCTATATCGTAACAGCCAACGAATCTACAAAAGAAGAAGAACAAGCGATGTAATAAAAGAGGCAAGGACGAGAGCATGTCCTGCCTCTTTTTAGCTACTCAGTTTTGAGGTAAATATTTAGAAGCTTAGATAAAAATTCTAATTTAGTAATAATTTTGTGAGCGGACTAAGCACACAAGCCGCAAAGCCAACTTGCAGTTGTCTTTACGACTTGTCTTTGGGGCCAACACGATGTTGGTCATGGTGACAAAAGGGGCATCTGAAAATTATTTTGAGATGCCCCTTTTGCGACGAGGATGGTGTTAACCACCGCAGGAGCAATACTTTGTACAACAGCGTTTTTGTCACCTGCTTGTGTTAATGTCCGCTCACTTTTATTTTTACTTCTAAACCTGCTAATATATTGCGCGGCTTACAGTGGTAGGCCGCGGTTTCTTATTTTAATGCAATTGGCTCCCGTTGCATTATAGGTTACATTTTTATATTTATGGGATTGTTTACTTCAAAATTATTATTACTTCTGTGAGCGGACTTAGCACACAAGCCGCAAAGCCAACTTGTAGTTGTCTTTACGACTTGTCTTTATGCTTGTGTTAATGTCCGCTCACTTTTTATCTTTACTTCCTAATCTTCTAATTTTTGCGCGGCTTACAGTGGTTGGCCGCGATTTCTTATACCTTCCGTCACATAAATTAACTGAAGTGTTGGCGGAATGGAGAATAATAGCAAAAAACAGGCACCATGTTATACACATGTGCCCGTTTTTTTTAGCTAGAATTTTATTACAACCTATTATTAATATTATTTTTCATATTGCAGAATTAACTGTACCATTTCGCTTGGTGTTTTTGGGCTTTCTGCTTTAATCATTGCGTCTATGATTTCGTCTTTTTTCTTCACTAGGTTCTGAATGGATTTCATGAATGTATTTTTTGTTAACAATTCTTCCTCCAAAGTTAAGGCAAAACCTTGTTTTTCAAAAATTCCTGCATTTAAGATTTGATCTCCACGGCTTTTTGTTGCTGATAATGGAATTAGTAGCATTGGTTTTTTTAATGCTAAAAACTCAAAAATTGAGTTGGACCCCGCGCGTGAGACGATAAAATCTGCAGTGTATAAAAGATCAGGTAATTCCGTAGTTACATAATCAAACTGCTTATAACCTTTTAAGGAATCTAACGAGTGGTCAACATTACCTTTCCCACATAAATGTATAATATTAAATTCCATTAAAAGTTCAGGTAGATTACTTCTAAGTGCATCGTTCAATACAACAGAGCCTAAACTACCACCCATTACAAGCAATGTTTTTTTATTTTCTTCAAACCCGCATAGTTTCATGCCGCGATCTTTATCGCCTTGGAATAATTGTTCCCGTACAATCGAACCTGTGCAAGTTGCCTTGTCATTTGGTAAGTATTTTAATGTTTGTTCAAAAATTGTAAACATATGGGATGCAAACGGGAGTGCTAATTTATTAGCAAGTCCTGGCGTCACATCGGATTCATGTATAACGACTGGAACATTCGCTAATCTTGCAGCCATTACAACAGGTACTGAAACAAAACCGCCTTTCGAAAAAATAACTGAAGGCTTCACTTTTCGAATAATGGCAAAAGCTTGCCCAATTCCTGCTAGCACTTTAAATGGATCCGTAAAATTTTTCATTGAAAAATATCTTCTTAATTTCCCACTCGATATACTATGATACGGCACATCAGGAAAAGCTTGAGTAATTAACTCTTTCTCAATCCCATCATGAGAGCCAATATAATGAACATTATAACCTTCTTCAATTAATGTGGGGATGATTGCTTGGTTTAACGACACGTGTCCTGCCGTTCCCCCACCTGTTAAAATAATTGATTTTTGTTTCACACAAAAACTCCTATCTAAATCAACCTTTAATTCGTATATATGATTCACATGAATTATAAATGAAAAATCATTTTACTAATCACTCTCTATTGTACCATAATTCATGTAGATAAACGACGTCTCTACAGGCATAACAGAAAAAATCAGCCAATAATGACTGATTAATGAATAAGCCCTGTTTTTAAGATTTCTGACTTAATATCTACTTGAATTTCTAGATTTGCGAAGGTTTCATGCCAATTATCATCAAACATTTGTGGATTTTTTACGCGTAAAAAATTTCCTAATCCTAACGCATCGCATTTTTCATCTTGTAAAATTTCAATAACTTCATTTACTTCATCAGTTATCTTTTTATTAATAAAATTCTCCAATTCACTTATTTTGTTTACATCTCTCAATCCTACATCTGAAAATTCTTCAAGCTCAACTTCTAGCTCATAATCCATTTTCATTGTATTAGGAGATTCAAACTTCCATTTTCTATTCACATCTAATATTGTAAATGAAAGTGGTCGCTCATTATAAAGTGTTGAATATTTAATTTTGCGTCCTCTCTCTTGTAGTAATAATCCTAAAAACCTAGATTGTTCTGGTTTTAAAACTCTTCCTGTATACTTCCCCTTCGAAAACAACCCGACACCACCCAATTCTGGACGTTTTTTGTCTTTATCCTTCAATACCATATATGGTAATACTAAATCCATTCCATCAGAATAAAGGATAGCCGCTGCTGTTTGAATCGTCCGATTTGGTACGATTGATACTTCTTCTTTACTTCGAATAAATCGTGCAAAATACTCTCCAGCCTCTGTTGTCCAAGATTTGCTTGCCTCCATATAATCTTTCACATTCCCCTCAACTAACACTAAAAATGCCGTTATGGAGTTAGTTGGATCTCGGTAAAAAACATTTAAGTATTTATTCAATCCGTCTTTTGCTGTAGTTTCACTTATTAATATAGTGCTCATCATGGATAAATCCATGGCTTGTTCAACTTTTAAATCAGCATTCAAACGGGTATCACGTACATCTATACCATTTGCTTCGATGATTGTTATCTCGGAATTACCAGATTGCAACTCAGGATATGCAAAATAGCTTTTCATCTCTCCATATGTCCCTTCTATTCCTACAAGGGATACGACCGTATGATCCTTATATAAACGTTCATCCCAACAACCTGCAAGCAACAACACAATGATGACTATTTGGATGAATCGAATATTGTTCGCCCCCTTATTTTATTCCAAGAAATAATCAAAATTGGCAATAACAATCCAAATACTAGAAATGGAATCCAATAATATTGACGAATCATTTGTATCGATTCGAATTTAGCAATAAAGTATGCAATTACAAAAATAAATAGGTGATAAATGACGATTCGGGACTTAGCAAATTTTCGCACCTTCTGAAAATGGACTAGTCTCACAACTAAAATATAATTAATCAACGTAATAATCGTGATGAATACCCATATAAAGACAAATATTAAATCTAGTCTCTTTACAAAGGTTACTTCTTGAGCATGTAAAAGATATAAAATGGGTTCTGATATTAGGTTAAATTCTTCCATACTGAAATAGAGCATAACCGATAGAATTGAGAAGAGAAACATGGCAAAAAGGGAAAATATAAATATAAATAATGGCATCCCCGAAATCTTCTCATCTTTCATTACAAATTTTCTTAAAATAAGGTAACATTCTGCATTTCGATAGGCATTTAAACTATATAGTGAACCCCACATCCAATCCTTCCATCCGCTTTCACCAATAGGTAATAAGTTCCTAAATTCAAAATCTTCGTATGCATTTAGCACAAAGAAAATAAAGAAAAAAATAAAAATCCCAAAAACTATACCAACATTTACGGCAGTTTCTGCTCTACTTAGACTGGCGTATAGACTTGGTAATAAAAATAAAAATAACAAAGCAATTTTTGGTGTATATGGGCTAATCCAAGTCGACACGATATACATTGAATAAGCAACAGCGAAGGATAAATGGAATAACCAGTATAAATGGTAAATCATCGTGGTTACTTTGCCTAAAATAAAATATTTATAGGTTTTTTCATAAAAAACTAACAGTAGATAGATGAAAATCGATGATGCGATAAAAATTAACCATGCCGAACGTTTTCCATGGGAGATAATTGGCGTTTGGATAGATATATAAACAAAACCAGTAAACAATGTAAAAATGATGATGAAAAATTGAATTCTAGTAAGTTGAATATTCATGATTTCCCATCCTCATTTGGTGAGAAACTTTTTGGATGTTTAGATGGTTTGAAAAAAGGCATTCTGATAAATATTTTAAAAATCGCCTTTGGATTAAAAGGAATGATTGGTGTCAAATACGGTCTTTTTAACGATGTTAAGTTCAATAAATGGATTAACAGAATGATTGCACCAAATGCGATTCCGATAAAACCGAAAAAAGCCGCTAAAATCATGAAGGGAAATCGTAAAAATCGTATCGATGAATTCATCTCTGTTGATGGAACTACATAACTTGATATCGCTGTAAAGGCAACAATGATGATCATCATGTTTGAGACTAATCCCGCACTAACAATGGCATCACCAATCACAAGCCCTCCTACAATACCAATTGTTTGTCCAACCGAAGTAGGTAGTCGAATACTTGCTTCTCGAATTAATTCGATCGTCATCTCTAATATGACTGCTTCTAAAATCGGTCTGTATGGAATGTTTTCAATATCGCTTTTAATTTGATTTGAAAGTTCCAATGGTAAGATTTCAAAGTGAAAACTTACAATGGCAATATAAAACGCAGGTAAAAAGATAGCTATAATGAAGCTAAAGATTCGAAGTATACGATAAAAGGACCCCGTTACAGCTCTTCCATTAAAATCATCCGGTGTTTGATAAAATGAAAAAAATGAGGTTGGTCCGATTATTGCGGTTGTTGATAAGTCAGAAAGAATCGCAATCTTCCCCTCATGTAAACTTGCAATAATTCGATCGGGTCTTTCTGTTTTTAATAGTTGTGGAAAGGGCGACCAAACACTATCCTCCATATAATCTGTTAATTGACCTGTACTATAAAATAGATCTACCTTTATTTTGTCTAGCCGTTCTTCAACCAGTTGAAGTGCTTCTTCGTCCACAAGCTGTTCCATATATAAATAGTAAACAGTTGTATTTGTTTCATATCCAATTGTTTTTTGCTTCACAACTAATCGATGACTTTTTACTCGTTTTCGAATTAATGAAATATTAACATCAAAATTTTCAACTAGCCCTTCCCTAGAACCTTGTAATACATGTTCACTTGCTGGTTCGTCTGTTTGTCGATAAGCCATTTCAGGAAGATTAATGCGAATCATTTCCCTCGTTTTCAAGCGAACAATAATCGTTTCCCCATCACAAAGAAATTTCGCTAATTGTTTTTCATCTAGTGGGATCACCGATGTATAAATAGATTCTCCCCAATACATATTATCGTCTCGTAAATGTTCTTTAAAAAAATACATAATACGTTCGACATCAGCTTTATTTACTATAGAGGAGTAAAAACATAAAATGGCGACTTCATTATCCCACCAACTGATAGGCTTCGCGACAAAATCAGCAGAATTGTAAAAACTATCTTTCAGTTTGGTTAAAATCACTTGTTCTGGATTCTGCTCTTCAGTCATAGTCACCCCTCCTCTTTTCGTACATTTCAGTATTTCCATTTATTACTGTTTTTTAATCATTAAATTGGGTAAATACTTCTTAGTTTGAGCATAAAAATGGAAGATGTTTGTGGGATGGGATATGAGTGTTTCTAGAAAGTAGCAAGACTGTTTTGCTTTAGTTTCTTCTTTTGTTTTCAGTGGCGGGATGAAGTGCGTTTTTGTTTGGATAAAACTGTTTTAGTGTATTCATATTTTTGAATGAAGGACATTTCATTCCAGTTTCACGATTCATTTGTCCTTCATCAGCCCGATGAATGTCATTTCATTCCATTTTTTCAATTGTTTTGTCCTTCATCAGTCCAATCCAATTAAAATAAACAACAAAAAAACCGAGCAAGAACTAGTCTTAACTCGATTTCTATCAAACTATGAAAATATTATTTTTGAATAAATTGTTGTGTCCAGTAGTTACCGTCTGCTACATAGCCAACACCAATATGAGTGAAGCTAGAGTTTAAAATGTTTGCACGGTGACCTTCTGAATTCATCCAAGCTTGTACTACTTGTTCAGGTGTTTGTTGACCTTGCGCAATGTTTTCACCTGCTGAACGGTAAGAGATACCTGCAGCTTTCATTTGATCGAATGGGCTACCGTATGTTGGGCTTGTATGTGAGAAATAGTTATTTTTCGCCATATCTGCTGATTTTGCATGTGCAGAAGCCATTACCGCATTATCAATTTGAAGTGGTGCAAGACCTGCTTTTGTACGTTCCGCATTTGTTAACTCTACAACTTGTTTTTCAAACTCTGAAGCTGAAGTGCTCACAGGTGCGCTCGTAGTTGGTTGTGCTGCTTGTTGAGTTGTGTTTTGTGTTGTATTATTGTTGTTTGTTGTTGGTTTTGAAACAGTTGTTGTTGTTTGTTTTGCTGGTGTTGCAGCTGTTTCCTTTACCACTTTACTATTATCTTGTTTTGCTTCTTTTTTAGCTTCAACTAATTTTGTATATTGCTGTTTATCTACTTTTATATTGTAAGAAGCTAATAGTTGCTCAATATTTACATTTGATTTTAGTAATTTAATAGATAAATCTTTTAAATCTTCTTTATTTGAAAGTGCATTAAACACGTCCTGTTGATCTAATTTAATTACTTTTACGTAAGATGGAATTGAGTCGTTTTTAACCTCCTCTTTGTTAGATGCAGCATCTGCTGTTGAAACTTGAGTTGCTAATAAACCTAAAGCACAAAATGTCATAAACCATTTTTTCATTTTGTCATCTCCTCTCGCAATCTATCATAACGGAGGATTTTTGAAATATATGGTCCATATCTTGGTAACAAGTCCAACAATACTGGAAAACGTTGAAAACTATGAATTTATCAATTTATTTTATTCATAATATTTTCCTTTAGCATAATTAATTACCATTCAAAACCTATTGACAATTTTTCAGAAAAACTTTATAATACATTACCTTTTCGTTTGTAACATTCTTATTACGTTTATTCCTCACCGATGACATGGATATCTTGAATGTTTTCACCAATCATTACAAGCTTAGCTGGCATTTTGATATATTCAGGAAGCCATTGAACTAAGCCGTAAGCATATTGGAACATAAATGGATTTCTTACACCTTCTATTGGCACATAGCCTTTCATACGATAAACGCTGCTAGGTAATGACTTTACCCACTCTTCAAAGGCTTCTTGCGTAAAACTTGTGTTAAATTCAATTAATCGCGAATTTAAATGAAGATGCTTGCCAATTTGTGTTTGGTTCACTTCTTTATTTATTGTAGTTGCTTGCAAGTTTTCTAATAAATGAAGAGGCACTCGTCCATTTGTTGTTTGTAAAATAAATGCATCAGGATTTAGACCTTGCATTTCAAACACTACTTTTCCTTGTTCGGATTCTGTGAGTAAATCCATTTTATTAGCAAGAAGTAGATGAGCATGGCGAATTTGTTCTAAAAATAACGTACGAACTTGTGGTGTAAGAGTTGTTCGTTCAAGCCAAAGTTTACTGTCTGCTACTGTCACGATTCCTTTTATATTGAGTTGCTCTGCAAATAAAGGAGAATACACTGCATCTAACGCCTCAACTGGATGAGCAGCCCCTGTAGTTTCGATAATTAACACATCAAATTCTTCTCCTGCCAGCAAAGTTTGAATTTGGGCTTCTGTTTTTTCCGCACCAGAACAGCAAATACATCCTTCTAACATCTCTTTTAATGGTACGTCTTCCCCTACCGCTTGCGAATCAAAGGGCAGTTTCCCCAGCTCGTTCATAATTACTGCTGGTTTGATTCCCTTTTCTTTTAACTGTCGTAATACATCCGTTAACATCGACGTTTTCCCACTACCTAAAAAACCACTAAATAAATAAACATCTTTCATCTTTTACACTTCCCTTTATATAGTAGAAAGAGCTGACAGTTGTCCATATTGAACAAAAGCAGCTCTAATTATTAGTTATTCTTTTTCACCAGAAAGTAATTGTTTCGCTTTTTCTACATGCGGATCATCTTGATCGATTTTTTCTCTTAATGCATCCATTAAAGCATATGTTGTTTCTCCAGCGATGGAACCAGTTTGTTTTAGTTCCTTATCTGCTTGGAATTTTACAACTGCATTTTTTGTATCATTATCGAATTCATCATCAACCTTACCAACATCATATCCTAACGCCTCTAGCATACGTTCTGCTGAATTTACTGCTGCAGAAACATTACCCTCTTTTAATTCTGTTTCAGGATCAATATACGTTAATGTCGCATAATCAGGATATTTAACCTCAACATCTGGTTTAATTCCTTTTTCATTAATCCAGTTACCGTTTGGAGTTAACCATTTACCTGTTGTATATTTTAAGTTTGAACCATCTTGTAAAGAAGTAACGGTTTGAACTGTCCCTTTACCAAAGGATTTTAGTCCAACAATTTTTGCACCAGCAGATTCTCCTAAAGCGCCTGCTAAAATTTCTGAAGCAGATGCACTACCGTTATCGATTAATACGATAATTGGTTGTTTATATTTTTTTCCACCTTCTGCATACATGATTTGAGGTTCACCTTCACGTTCTTGTACTTGAACGATTGGTTTACCTTCATCTAAGAATAGATTTGCAATATCAATAGCAGAAGTTAAATAACCACCTGGATTTTGGCGAACGTCTAATATTATACTCTTCATGCCGTCTTTTTCGTATTGTTCTAATATCGCAACTAATTCATCATACGTTTTTTCACTAAAGGATGTAATTTGAATGTGCGCGATTTTATCATCGCCCATATCACCGTATACAGTTTCAATTGGAATATCATCACGAATAATTGTTATTTCGTGTAATTCTTCAGTGCTACCACGTTGAATTGTTAATGTAACAGGTGTTCCTTTTTCACCACGGATTAATAATACCGCTTCAGAAGCACTCATTCCTTGAATACTCTCACCATCGACAGTTAAAATAACATCCTCAGGTAAGATACCAGCTTTTTCTGCTGGAGAATTTTTAATTGGTGAAACGACAACAATATTTCCATTGCGCTCTTGAATTTCTGCCCCAATTCCTTGGAAGCTAGAAGAAAGATCTGAGTTGAATTGTTCTGCTTCTACCTCGTCCATAAAATCAGAATATGGGTCTTCAAGTGCATCAAACATTCCATTAATAGCACCTGAGATTACTTTATCATCATCTATTTCTACATAATATCTTTCTTTTAGTTCATCGAAGGCATCATAAAATTTTGTAAACTCTTTTCTTTCAACAGGTACATTTACTTCTACCACTTTCTGATCTCCAAATGTTAGAGCAAAGATTGTAATACCAGAAGTTAATAGAATTGTTAGAACCATTAACATGATGAACGCGAAAGGACTAATGCGCAAATATTTTTTGGCTGGTTTTATTTGCTCTTCCTGTTCTTTCGGTTCTGTTTGCTCATTACTTTGTTGGTTTTGATCATCCATTTCTTTCACCACTCTCATTTACACTTACTAACTAATTAGACGTCATTACCATATTACCAGTTTCAGTTCAATCCGAAAAGAAAAGACTGTCAATAGACAGCCTTGCCAAAAGAATTTCTTTTTTACTCTTGAATAGCAGCTTCTAATGCAACAACAATCATATCGTTGAAAGTCGTTTGACGTTCTTCTGAAGTTGTTACTTCTCCAGTGATGATATGGTCTGACACTGTTAATACAGATAATGCTTTACGGCCAAATTTAGCAGCAAGAGTATAAAGGGCAGCAGATTCCATTTCTACTGCTAATACACCATAACGTGCTAATTTTTCGTTTTGGCTTTCATCTGAATAGAACATATCTGCTGTGAAGATATTTCCTACTTTTAAGTTTAAGCCAGCAGCTACACCAGCGTTATATGCTTTTAATAGTAAATCAAAGTCTGCAATTGGTGCATAATCAAGTCCATTAAAAATAATTTCGTTCATTTTAGAATCTGTTGATGCACCTTGCGCTAAAATCACATCACGAACTTTTACATCTTTTTGGATTGCGCCACAAGTCCCTACACGGATTAATTTTTGTACGTTATATTCTTGCATTAACTCTGTAGCATAAATTGAAATGGATGGTACACCCATACCTGTTCCTTGTACTGAAATACGTTTTCCTTTATATGTACCAGTGTATCCGAACATATTACGTACTTCATTGTAACAAGTTACATCTTCTAAGAAAGTTTCAGCAATATATTTTGCACGTAAAGGATCTCCGGGTAATAAGATAATTTCTGCGATGTCTCCTTGTTTTGCATTAATATGAATACTCATTCGCAATCCCTCTTTCTAAAATTCATTTCTATAGTCAAAATTTCGTTCAAGTTAAAATATACTTGCTTTTCTATGAATGTGCAATTATTTACCTTTCTATACATTTAATGCACAATTCCCGAGTCACTTGGATTCATAAATTTCCCACAACTCGTCAAAGGCATTGGTTGTCATATGCTCATGAACTATCGTTTCAATATAACTTGATAATTCATCAAAAGATGTACTTGTTTTCGGAAAACTATGGTCTAAAAATGCACTCTCTGCAAATCTCGTTTTTGGATCCGCCCAATCTCCTCCTCGAAAGGTTAGGACAAATAAATAGAAACTTTCCTTCATATAGATACTCCTTACTAGCTTAAATTAATAATTATTAGGACTTTTTTCTGTCTAAATAATGGAAAAAACATTGGATATATTGTAAAATTTTTGAATACACCGAAAGTTTAAGAAGGATGGTGACAACAATGGATAAAAAGAATGTGTCAGACGAAGCAAAGAAAAAATCATCTTCCAAACAAAAAAAAGATTTAAAGAAAAATCGTTCTGTTAAATCTCGTTTTTACCATCTCATTCGTGGACGAGTTATACTCATCTTCAGCATTTTACTTGCAATTATTATAGGGATGCAAGCTTTATCACTCATTAGCATTTCAAAACTTCAACAAAACTTAAAAGAATTTGCAGAGAAGAACCTTCAAGAACAAGTGGAGGTAAACACTTTAGCCAGTGATATGTTAAAGCTTTCAAATTATGAACAAGTATATATCATTCACGGTAGAGAAGATTCGTTAAAAAATTATCAGGAAACAAAAGAATCGATTACTAATAAAATAAAAGACTTACAAAGTTTATTTGAAAATCGTCCAGAAGAAACAGAAATATTAGCAGCGATTAACCAGTATTTTCTGATTTATTTAAATAGCTCTTCAAGAATTATTGATACAAGAGACCAATTTGGCTTTCAAAATGCACAAAGACTGATGGAACAAAATGACGGTGAGAACATTCGCTCATATATAAATGACGCAAGTGATCGATTCATTGAATTACTGGATAATAAAAATTCAGAAAAAATAAAAGAATTAGAACAATTTGCATATTATACTAAGATCGGATTCATCATCTTATCCATCATTGCAACCGTATTAACAATTTCTTTTGGAATTATCTTATTTAGAAATATTCGCCGAAATACTTTTAAAATTAATCAATCCATTTTAGATATTGCACAAGCTGGTGGAGATTTAACAAGAAGAGTGAATGTAAAAACGAAGGATGAATTTGCTCAAATCGCTAATTCTACTAATATCTTAATAGAATCTATTTCTGGTTTAGTTAAACGAGTTTCAAACTTAGCTGAACATGTTTCTGGGAGTTCCCAAGAATTGATGGCACTTGCAGAAGAAAACGCAAAAACCATCGATGAAATTGCAAACAATACTCAAGATATCGCAGCTGATAGTGATTTAACACAATCCCAAACAAAAGCAGTAATTGAACGAATGCAAGTTCTTGATCAATTGATGCGTGAATTAAATACTGAAGCAGAAGAAGTTGAACAAGCTGCTCAAGAAATGAAAAATGCCGCATTTAATGGAAGTCGTTCTGTTTCACAATCATCTGAAGTGATGATGTCCATTGAAGAGACAATTGCAAATACGTCTACTACTGTGGAAGCGTTGGGTAAGAAATCCGGTGAAATTACATCCATTATTGAAACAATCACTTCGATTGCAGGCCAAACAAATTTATTAGCACTTAATGCCGCTATTGAAGCTGCGCGTGCTGGAGAGCATGGTAAGGGCTTTGCAGTCGTAGCCGATGAAGTTCGAAAATTAGCAGAACAATCGGAACAAGCGGCAAAAGAAGTTACAGAAATTGTAACGTCCATTCAAGGCGAAATTAAATCAATTATTGGACAAAACCACGATGGTGTAAAATCCGTAATTCGCGGTGTAGAAGTATCAAATGAAACGAATCAAGTGCTTGAAAATATTTTAGAGCAGACAAACCGCACAACAGATATTATTGCATCGATGGTTGGTAAGATTTCCATGACGTTGGAGACAAGTCAAGAAGTAGCCGCTTCCTTCATAGAGGTAAGCACCATTGCGGAAAATACCGCACTTCATACAGAACGATCTGCCTCTGCAGCATTACAAGGTTCCGCATCTATGCAAGAAATAAACGCTGCTGCCACAGAACTTGCAAAACAAGCAGACGACTTACGCAGTGTGGTAAGTGAATTTAAAATTTAATTTGTTTTAGAGTCATTTTAACTTTCTCTTTTGGAGAAGGTTGAAATGGCTTTTTTAGTTGTGGAGTTTTTTGTTTTTGGATTAAATTCACTGGTGTTCAACTTATGAAGACTTTTCGGTTGGAGTTTTGCTTTGGTTTATCATTTATCGCGGTTATGAAGATCTTTCCTCGGGGGTTTTGCTTTGATTTGTCCTTCATCGGGCTTATGAAGACCTTTTTGGTTGCATTTTTGCTTTCATTTGTCCTTCATCCTGCTTATGAAGACCTTTTTAGCTGCATTTTCACTTTCATTTGTCCTTCATCCTGCTTATGAAGACCTTTTTAGCTGCATTTTCACTTTCATTTGTCCTTCATCCTGCTTATGAAGACCTTTTCAGCTGCATTTTCGCTTTCATTTGTCCTTCATCCGGCTTATGAAGACCTTTTCGGCTGCATTTTCACTTTCATTTGTCCTTCATCTGGCTTATGAAGACCTTTTCGGCTACATTTTCGCTTTCATTTGTCCTTCATCGGGCTTATGTAGACATTTTCAGCTACATTTTCGCTTTCATTTGTCCTTCATCCGGCTTATGTAGACATTTTCAGCTGCATTTTCGCTTTCATTTGTCCTTCATCCGGCTTATGAAGACCTTTTCGGCTGCATTTTCGCTTTCATTTGTCCTTCATCGGGCTTATGACGACCTTTTCAGCTGCATTTTCGCTTTCATTTGTCCTTCATCGGGCTTATGAAGTCAGTTTTGAATGGAGTTTCTGTGATTTTTAGTTTTCATCGGTGATATGAAGTCAATTTTGCATGAAATTTCAATGAATTTTTGTATTCATCAGGGCTATGAAGACGTTTTTTGACACGATTTCCTCGTAATTTTGCTTTCATCGGCGCTATGAATGCAATTTCAGATGATTTTTCTCGTACTTTTTGTATTCATCAACGATTTGAATACATTTTCAGATGATTTTTCCTTACTTTTTTGTATTCATTAAGGCTATGAAGACGTTTTTTGACACGGTTTTCTCGAATTATTGTTTTCATCAACGAATTGAATACATTTTCATTACAATGTCCACAAATTTTTGTTTTCATTATCGCTATGAAAACAATTTTTTTATGATTTTCCAGTACTTTTTATATTCATCTTGGTTATGAAAATGTTTTTAGACACGAAATTTTTGTATTCATCGGAGCTATGAAGTCAATTTCAAATATAATTCCCGAAATATTCGTCAAAACAAATTCAGTTCTTCTCCCCCACTCCCCTCACCTACGCAAAAAAACTTTCCTCTCACAATAACCACTCATCCGAAAGTTTTGCCCTATATACCTTATAGTTTTTGGTTTATATGTCAATGCTTTAAATTAACAATTACTGATAGAGGTCATAAATATGGTGAAAATTGGGCAAATTGGTTTATTGCACGTTATTTTTTTAATAATGACTTTTATTGGGTTAAAAAACCACGTAACGATACTTCCACCGGTTTTGGAGCATGTGAAACGGGATGGATGGGCGGCGGTTTTGTTAGCTACCTTTTTGACAATTCCTTGGTTATTTTTAATCCTTTTTATTCAAAATAAGTCAAAAAATCAATCCATCAAAACTTGGTTGAAATCTAAAATTGGAAAAGTCGCTACCAATATTATTTTATATTGCGTAGTCATATTCATTTATCTTATGGCTGCATTCACTTTACGAGAAACGATTCTATGGATTTCGTCTACGTTTCTCCCGTACACTCCTAAAATTCTTTTATTAGCAGTTTATATTACTTTGTGTGTCTTATTAGCCTCTACGAATATGCAAACCTTTGTGATTGTAAATACTTTTGTACTAATGTTTGTCGTGGTTTTTGGCTTTTACGTGGCCACTGTTAATCTACAAGTGAAGGACTACGGTTTAATCCGACCATTTTTTGAGCATGGTTTTGGACCTGTTTTACGGGGGTTAGTCTATCCCGCTTCCGGGTTCATCGAGTTATTTTTACTAGTGTTTATACAACAACACTTTAAAACAAAATTGAAATGGTACCATTTGGTAATCATGCTTTTTATCTTAATGGGATTAACAATGGGACCTCTTTTAGGGGCAATTGTAGAATTTGGGCCTGAGGAAGCAGCTAAACAACGATACCCCGCCTTTGAGGAGTGGGCTTTAGTTTCAATTGGACGCTTTATTGAACAAATGGACTTTTTATCCATTTATCAATGGTTAACAGGAACATATATACGAGTATCATTCTTATTATTTATTGCTGCAGATATACTTAATTTTACAGGTAACCGAAAAAAAATATGGAACTACATGATTCCCCCTTTTGTCATTATTAACTTAGTTGTCTTTATGCTTGATGATAGTCTGTTTTTACATCTAAATGGCAATGAAATGCTTATTGCGACATTCTCATTCTTTTTCTTATTATCAATTCTTTTTAGTTTAATTGCTTTGTTACCAGATAAAAAAAATAAAAATCAATCAACTAGTAATCAGAGTAATAACCAATCAAATAACAACAAAAACAATAATCAATCTGATAACACCCAAGATAACAAACAGTCAAATGACAACAAAAGCAATAATCAACCTAAAAACAATCAATCAGAAAATAGTAGTAGTAAAAATCAATCAGAAAGTAGTGAATAATAGATGGACACAGGCGGACAATCAACCTTCACTATTTCTACGTTAAAAGAGCTTTTTAACAAGTCTGGAGATGTCCTCTTTAGGGAATTTCCATTTGGCCAATCTTCTGTATTCTTTATAAAATGTAATTCGATGGTAGATGAACAAATGCTTTATACCGTTGTTATACCGAATGTCGAAGAGCTATTTAACAGCAATCAACCTATTGATGAAAATACCATCGGAAAATTACCTTTACCTGAATTGACAAAAATTACAGATAAAGAAGAAGTTATAAAATCCATATATACTGGTAAAGTCCTATTTTATATTCCAGATAATCAACTGCTCTATTCTACTAACATACCTAGAAAACCGAACCGAACACCTGATGAGACGTCTATGGAAGTTGTAATTAAAGGGCCACGGGATAACTTTATTGAGGATCTTTCCACAAATATCGCCCTAATTCGAAAAAGGCTACCAACGAATTCATTATGTGTTGAAAAATTTACAATCGGCACAAGGTCTCAAACGCAAGTTGCCATTTTATATTTTGACGATATCGCTAACAAAGACATATTGACAGAACTAAAAAAACAAATAACTGAAATTAAAACAGATATCATTATAAGTCCATCCATTGTCATGGAAATCGTCAATAAAAAGAATTGGTTCTTACCTGTAACCAACGTAACAGCTCGTCCGGACTTTGCCATCCAATCATTGTCATCAGGAAGATTTTTAGTGATGGTGGATGGCAGTTCCTTCGCTGCCATTACACCGATTAATTTCTTTCATTTAATAAAGACTGCCGAGGATTTTGAATATCCCATTGCGTTTACTTCTTTTGAGAGATTATTACGGATTATTGGAATAGTCATTGGTGTGGCTCTACCAGCATTTTGGATTGCATTAACGCTTTTCCACCAAAATCAATTACCACTACAATTATTGGCAACAGTGGTTATCATGAATAGGGGTTTACCCTTCCCCGCAGTACTTGAAATGCTGATTTTATTAATCATGTTCGAATTACTTCGTGAAGCGGGTATGAGACTTCCAACGAAAATTGGAGGAACAATCAGTATAGTGGGAGGTATTATTATTGGGGATGCAGCCATTCGTTCAGGTATTACTAGCCCCGCGATGGTTGTTATCATTGCATTATCAACCATTGCTTCGTTTACAATGGTAAACCAATCGCTAGTGACGATTATTAGTATCGCTCGTATCTTTTTCATCATCATTACTTCGTTTTTAGGCTTATTTGGATTTTTCATTTGTATTTATGCAACCGTATTTTTTCTGGCAACAACTCGTGTTTATGGTACGCCATATTTTGATATTACAGCTGATTTAAGCTGGGATAGAATAAAAAAATCACTGTTTCGAGTTAAAAATGATAAATATGGAGAACGACCTAATGACCTAGATCCTCAAGATTCAGATAGAATGAACACTAACAATAACAGAGGGACAAATAATAATGAAAAAAATGAGAACAGTTAAAAAAATCATTTTATTATTTTGGCTATGTACAATTCTTTCTGGTTGTTGGGACTTAAGGGAAATAGAACGAATGTACTATATACATGGGCTCGGTGTTGATTATAAAGATGGTATGTTCGAAATAACGATGCAAATTATTAGTTTTGCCAATGTAGCAAAAACCGAGGAAATAAACCAAGAAGCAATTCAAGCTGAAGTTGCAACGGCTAAAGGTAAAACACCTGATGAAGCTATTTTTGAGTTATACCATGCAATTGATGAAGTGGTTTACTGGGGGCATTTACAAGTCATTGTATTCGGTGAAGAAGCAATGAAAGAAAACCGCATTGACGAAGTTATTAATTTAATTACACGGTTTAGGGATACAAGATATGAAACATGGGTTTATTGTACAAATGATCCAGTAGAGGAATTTTTACTAGTTACTCCTTTGTTAGAACGTTCGATTACGTTAACGAAGATGGCCGATCCATTAAATTCCTACGAACAATCTTCCTTTGTGAGACCTATCTCTTTAAGAGAACTAATCATCGATTTAAATGAACCTAGTAATGAAGCGAAAATTCCTGCTGTAACGTTAAATGATGATTGGAAAAATGAAAAAGGACCAAGTGAATCAATTAAATTTGAAGGTTATGGGGTCCTTTCTAAGGAAAGATTTAAAGGATTTCTTAAAGGGGATGAAGCCCATGGAATACAATGGGTTACGAAAAAAGCTTTTCGTGGGCAAATTACATCAGAATCAAAAGAAAATCATAAAATAACCATCGTTATTCAGCATATCAAACCCAAAATTACGCCTATTGTGAATGGTGAAAATGTTGAATTTGATATTCATGTTAGCGTATCTGGTTCTCTAAATGATTATAAAGAAAATGTCAAGAGTGATGAATTAAAAAAAATTATTAAAGAAAAAGTAAAAGAAGAAATTCTAACAAGTTACAATGCTGCATTAGAGAAAGACATGGACATTTACCGACTTTCAGAAGTATTATATCGAAATAATGTGAAAGTATGGAAGAAAATTCATACGGATGGGATGATTCCATTAACAGAGGATTCCATACGTAATGTTGATATCATTGTAGAGAGAATGGAGTCAGGAAGAAAATCTTTTGAAAATACTGTTGAATAAAGTAAAGGGCTGTGCACAAAATATGGCACAGCCCTTGTTTTTTATTCAAATATCTTTAAATACTCTCCATATCCTTCTTCTTCTAATTGATCTTTCGGGATGAAGCGTAGTGCCGCTGAGTTAATACAGTAGCGTAATCCCCCAAGTTCACGCGGTCCATCTGGGAATACATGTCCTAAATGAGAATCTGCCGTTTTACTACGCACTTCTACTCTTCGCATACCATGGGACGTATCAAAATGCTCTGTAATTTCTTGAGTTTCAATCGGCTTTGCGAAGCTTGGCCAACCACAACCCGCATCGAATTTATCTTTTGAACTAAATAACGGTTTACCAGATACTATATCCACGTAAATGCCTTCTTCAAAATGTTGATCATATTCATTTTGATATGGTGGTTCTGTTCCTTTTTGTTGCGTTACATAATATTGCATTTGCGTTAATTGTTTTAGACGTTCTTCTTTATTCATGTTTCTTCCCCCAGTGCGATTCGATAAATGCTGCCCTTCCAGAGCCGATATGATAGCGATTATAATGCATTGGATTTTTCTTATAATAGTGTTGATGATAATCTTCAGCCGGATAAAATGGCTTTGCAGGTAAGATTTTGACAGCAATTGGTTTGTTAAACTTACCGGATTGCTCTAATTTTAATTTGGATTCTTCTGCAATACGTTGTTGTTCTTCATCGTAATAAAAAATCGCTGTTGTATAAGATTCTCCACGGTCAAAAAATTGGCCACCTGGATCAGTTGGGTCAATTAACGTCCAATATGTCTCAACCAGTTTTTCATAAGGATAAATTTCTGGATCAAAGGTGATTTGAACAGCTTCTAAGTGACCTGTCGTTTCTGAACATACTTGTTCATAGGTTGGGTTTACAACATGTCCACCTGTATAACCGGAAATTACACTTACAATTCCCTCTTGTTCGTCAAAAGGCTTAACCATACACCAGAAACAGCCTCCAGCAAATGTGGCAACTTGATTCGTCATACTATCCCTCCTATTTATTAGGCACGATAATTTCTAATAAAATACGATCATTTTTTAAATCAATTTCCTTCGCGCGAACTTTTGAACCAGAATATAGTCTTAGTCTCGATAAATCCACAAAAATTTCTTCTTCATTTGGTCGAACGATAACCCAAGAAGGAAATTCCACCGAATCACTCAATAATTTTAATACCGTAATTGGCGGTATATTTAGTTTACCAACATTCATGGAAGTTTGCTTCATTCGGATATTGCCGTCTTCATTTACAATTGGATCAAACTCCATTGAAAATGGAACGGTCACTCCAAAAACAGTTAGTTCACTTTCCAATACAATATTCTCACCAATTACAAAATCTACAGGAAGAGCAGATTTATTTAATGAATCTGCTAAATATTTCATCGCTAACTTTTCAAAATCATCAGCAGTGGTTTCGACAAGAAGAATACTATCAGTTTGTGCAACATTATTATCTGGGGCTGGAATTGGATCCTCTTCAACTGGTGAAGTCGCCCAAACAACTATTACGGTTATTAAAATGATGAAGAGTCCGGTTATTGCAAAAAAGGCGACTTTCCATTTATTCATAAATTCACACCTACAATCTTTGGTCTGTTATGTACAAAAGGATTAACCTTATGAATTGTTAGAAAATAAGATTAATCCGTCAGAATCTTCTTCAATATCGCATGACTTCATAATCGACATAATACGTTCTGTCATAATTGTATAGCCATAGCCATTTGGATGGAAGAAGTCTGTATGATAGACTAAATTAGCATTTTCATCAAATAAATCTTCAACATCTACAAAACACGCATTATCATATTTTTTCGAAATACCTTCAATTGTTCCGTTCCATTCTGAAATAATTGCTTCAAATTCTGTGATTTCTTCAGTAATAATCGAAAATGGGTTATATAATCCAATTAATATGATAGGTGCATCAGGATTTCTGAAGCGAATTTCTTGCATAATTTGATTGTATCGGTCTTCAAATTCAACTAGTTCTTGATCAAAGGCTTCCCTTTTTAAGTTAAATAAATCCTTTTTTACAATTTTCATAATATCATTCCCACCAATTGTAATGGTGATAAAATCGGAATTTTCTAGCTCTGAGTTATAGTGGCCTTTCTTAATAAGTGACAGGAGTTGATCGCTTCTTCTGCCGCGCTTCCCTCGATTATCTAAAATTACTTCAGAGTTCAAAATATACTCTTCAATTTTCTCCGCTAATCTTTCAGTATACCCATTTTTCTTCTCTTCATCCCCCACTCCACGAGTTAATGAATCTCCTAAAGCAAGATAATATATTTTTGTCTTATCGAAGTTAAATTCTTCAACGATAGGACTACCATTTAAAAAATACTGTTCAATCGTTTGTAGCATTTCATCAGAAGTTTCTGATTGAACGATTGTTTCATTTTGGGTGATGATGCTTTTATTTTCCTTTTGCAAACTTTCTTGTGCCTCTTCTTTATCTTCTGTCGTTAAGGATTGTAATTCATCAATTTCAATCGGTTCTACAACTTCGACACACCCATATAACATACAACAACTTAATAGAACGATGGCTAGTAGTCTCATGAAATCCCTCCTTATGCAATAACTTCAGCTACTAAGTTCCTATATCTATTATATGAGAGTTTGATAGTTTGTTCTCATTTTTTTCACACTAAATGATAATAATTTTCAAATCAAACACATAAGTTGTCACGAATTGGAATTGTTTACATTTCAAATAAATGGTAAAATACATCCAAAATGGAGGTGAACAACATAAATCAGTTAACATTAATTGCAATGATTGTTATGGTGTTAATATCTTTCGCTAATTTTTTTGGGTTAAATATTGCTGGATTAGCAGTCATCATCGGGATCATCGTTTACTTTATTAGAAGAGAGTCCTTAGATGGTTTTAAGTTAATTGGAAAAAACCTTAAAAATAAACGTATTTGGTTATGGATTTTCATGCCCTTTGTGATGAACATACTTTGTTTGGCTCTTGCAATCTTATTTTTACCAGAATTTATTGACCATACATACGATAGAACACAGTTTGCCTTAACACCTGATAAAATCTTGTTACTCATTTTTCAACTTGGCCTATTTGCCTATGGTGAAGAAGTTGCTTGGCGTGGCTTCTTTCAAAGAAATTTATTAAAAGTATTGCCAGTTGGACCTTCAATTATCGTTACTTCGATTCTGTTCTCCATCGGGCACTTTGCTGTAGGATCATTTGAAATTGTGAGTTATGATCTTTTCTTTATTTTTATAAATAGTATTTTTTATGGAATTGTTTTTTACAAAACAAATAACGTATGGATTAGTGCTATTTCTCATTTTATTGCGAATTTGTTTGCTTATATGATGATATTATTGTTTTAATTCCTAGGAAAAGGGGTGGTTGTCATCATACAATCACCTCGTGTTATTTAGATGGAAAAAAGGACCATTGTAGTGGCCCTTAAATAAGTACTACATATCGAATTCATTTAATGGGTATCATGACCAATTTTTTTGTTTATTCTAATCTTTCTATTATTAAGCATATCAAAAAAAATTCATTTTTACTTAACTTTCTACCATTATTTCAAATATTTTATTTATTGCTTATTCTTCTATATATTTAGCTTATAAATATACTTGTCAGAGACGAATGTTGTTACTTTACATATGTAGTAATATAAGAGCTGACGCCGTCGAGGTAAATGATATAGAATACCGAACTAACTCAAGTTCCCTCAGAGGTGCATAAGAGGGTAAATTTTCTGACAAAGTATTGTTGATTGCGCTGTCTCTCCTTATAAATGAAAGAAAAGTGAAACATGGCTTTGGGTATTATTTTTCCATTTCATGAACTGTTAGAATTGACCTTTTTTAAAGCAACTCCAAAATTGATCAATTCCTATTGAAAGTGAATTTTTTGCTGTAAAAACTTTTCGAAATTAAAGTCCTTTCCTTCGATAAATATGGAAAATCTTCTTTATACATTTCCCCACCAGCATTTTTATAGATTTGAAATCCTTTTAGAATTTGCTCTTTTATAAAAGTATGGATCCTTCTATATGGATTATTTATAAAAGATACAACCCTTCTTCGTGAAATTTTCTCCAAAATACTGGAAACTCTATTATTATCCTTATGTTAATAGTTTTGAACATATGACATATTAAAAGGTGCCAACCTAGAAGATTGACACCTTTAATCTATTTCTAAGAACCCTTGCTTTAAACAAGTTGAGATTAGAAATTTCTTATGGGATTGTTCAAAACAAATTTCTACCATTTCATCATCAATAAAAACAATTTCACCTGAACCAAATACAATATGCTTTACTTGAAGACCAATTTTTAATATTGATCTTTCTTTAATGCCATTTGGATTAATAGGTTTTTCTTTTACCTTTTTCTCTTGTTTGCTCGGTTTCTTTTGTTCGTTTGGATGTATAATTTTGTAAACTTGGTCGATGAATTCTGATTTTTTTACGGGAGCATGGAATTTTCTTTCATAAGAGATTAATTCTAAATGAGCAATGGCTCTTGTCATGCCCACATAAAATAGGCGCACCTCTTCTTCCCTTTCTTCCTCTGCCCCTTCATCTTCCTCTTTTGATTTGGAAGGGATAATACCATCGATTAAATCTATCATATAAACAGTTTGGAATTCCAAACCTTTTGAGCTATGTAACGTTGAAAAAGTAACAGCATTTTCACCTTTATTGAATTTTGATGTTTTCATTAAAGCATCCAAATGATTTAGACGGTTTACAAAATCTACCATTGTTTCAGTGGAGTCAGCAATTTGTTCAAGTGTATTTAAAATCTCTACTAGATTGTTCAAATTATAGCCGAACTTCTCACTTCGAAATTCAAGGACACGTTCAAACCCTAAATCATCCCGAATCATTTGAAGAATACGTTTTGGTGTTGCATCATGCATTCGCTCATATGTCTTCTTAAAGTGTTGAATTTTCTTTTTTTGATACTCTTCTAGCTTGACGAAGGATAAGAGATTATCAAAAACCGATTCGTTATTTCGTACTCTTTTTAATTCTTCCATTTGGGATAACTTGAGATAGCCATTAAATTTTGAATAGATTCTCTCAAACACATCGACACGACTCGTATTATAAGAAAGGCGCATGAAATTTTTTATATCTTCCACTACCCAATGGTGAAAGAAACGATTGTCCACATCTTTCATGTAAAAAGGAATATTAGCTTTTTCAAATGCGTCCAGTAACAAAATGGCGGAACTATTATTTCGATATAAAATCGCAACATCTTGAAGGTTATCCATCTTTGAAATTTGCTTAATTAAATAATTAGATTGAAGTTTGTAATCTTGCAAAGTTTTTATTTTAATCGGTTTATGGGGCAGGTTGTTGGTAAACATGTTTTTGTTATAACGTTTTTTATTTTGTTGAATAAACTTGTTTGCCACTTCCACAATGTCTTTTGTAGATCGGTAATTTTGAACCATCATTAATATCTTGGCATTCGGGTAAATTTGTTTAAAGTCCAATAAATACTCAGGTTCTGCTCCTCGCCAACTGTAAATGGACTGGTCTTCATCTGCAACAACACATAGGTTTTGATGTTTGTTTACTAATTTCTCAATGATGTAATGCTGTACCAATGATGTATCTTGACTTTCATCTGTCAGGACGTAATCATATCTCTGTTGGTATCTACTTAAAATGTCCTGATTGTTTTCTAAGACTTGGTTGGCGATGATAAGCATATCATCAAAATCGAGTAGCAATTTTGGTGTGCCACTATTTTTAAAAGTCTCGTAACGTTTGATAATTTCTTCTTTTTTCGGAATTTTAATTCCTACAGAACCCCATTCATTTTCAGGAATTAATTTATTTTTGATATAGCTAATAAAGGTGATTAATTCCTCTAACTGATCCTCTGTAATAGGTTCATTGTTAATGGCTTTGTATAAATCCCGCAAAATCATTTTTTTATTTAAGCCTTCATTCGTTCCTTCGATGAGTTGATAATCAATTCGTTGTTTCGCGAAGTATTCCCGAACCACTCGATAGGCAAGGCTATGGATTGTCGAAAAGTCGACTAGCGGTAGGTTCGGGAAAAACCGTTGAAAGCGCTCTTCCATATCCTTTGCAGACGCTCTACTAAACGTAACGGCTTTAATTCTTGAAGGATCAACACCGAGTACCTCTATTAAATACCCTATTTTCATAATAATCGTTGTTGTTTTTCCAGACCCAGGTGAAGCAAGTAATAAAAGAGGCCCATCATTCGTTAATACCGCTTCTTTTTGTACGTCATTGAGTATTACGCCTAATTCATTTTTCTTTTTCGTGAAAAAATCTATGTACTGCATTTCATATAAACCCCTTGCTAGAATAACTATGATATTAAGGATAACATATAAAATCGATTGCTCCATATTAGGCAATCGATTTTTGTTTTACATATTCATTTTTCCCACATCTAAAGCCTTTATCAACTCATTGGGATTTTGAGATCCTAGCACGATGACCTTTTTATTCGTTAGTTTTAATTTTATTCCTTTATTCCCACTCATAATATAACCCGTCTCGCCATGTATGTTTACACGGATACCAGTTCCGCCAAATTGTGCGATTAGTTTGTAGGTTATGACAGTGTAATTTTCGATTTCATTGAATGGAATCCTTTTATAATTAAAGTGAAATGGCATATAACGTATATAAAGCCCATCATAACGCACCTCTGTTATGAGCTTCATGAAGAAACACAAGCAAAGTGGAAAGATTATTCCAAAAACAAGCCAAAAAATAATCAAAAGAAAGTCAGGAGCTGGTTTATTACCAAATGGAATTCCTAAAAGGATTTGTTGGATAAAACCAAACCAATTTATTGCCGCGATGAATAAAATCAACACCCAAATCCAAATTTGCCTTGGCCATTGAACTTCTCGGAAAATAACTTGTTCATTCATTACCTAAGCCCCCCTTTTGATTGTAGTTTAACATAACTAGTATGTAAGACCCCTTAACAAGCTAGTACTCTTTTGTTACACTGGATTTGAAAAATCTTCCTTTAGTGTAAGGAGTGGTGATCATGAATGAATTTTTTACTTTTCTGCTATTATCGTTATTTGTTGTGATGAGTCCTGGCATTGACACTGCCCTTATAACGAAACGAACGATTTCTGATGGAAGAAAAGATGGCTATCAAATGGCACTTGGAATTACTACAGGTTCTTTGGTGCATACGTTTGCTGCAGCATTCGGTCTTTCAGCAATTTTAATGAAATCGGCGGTTGCCTTTGAAATTGTTAAATATGTCGGAGCCATTTACTTAATTTATCTTGGTGTATCATCTTTTATTACTAGAAAGAAGAAAGCGGTAAGTGATGAGGAAGAAAATCTTGACGAAATAAAAAAATCGGCCTTTAAACAAGGACTTTTATCCAATGTGTTAAATCCAAAAGTTGCGATGTTTTTCTTAACTTTTTTACCGCAGTTTGTGAAAGTTGGAGAAAATGCAACAAAACAACTTGTAATTATGGGCGTTATCTATACCCTTCTTTCGATTTCATGGTTTTTCATTTATGTATTTTTCATCAATTATTTAAGAGAATGGTTGATGTCTCCAAAAGTACAAAGAGTAATGGAAAAAGCAACAGGACTTGTGTTAATCGGGTTTGGAATAAAGTTGGCTATGGATTCGCGGCATTAAAATAAAAATGAGATTGCTCGATGCAATCTCATTTTTTCATCAGAAGGTTACTAGTGTTATATACAACCCTAACAATGTAATAAATAGAATTGGAATTGTTAAAACAATCCCCGTTTTAAAATAGGTACCCCAGGAGATTTTAAGGTCTTTTTTGAGTAGTACGTGAAGCCAAACTAATGTTGCTAAGGAACCAATTGGAGTAATTTTTGGACCTAAATCCGAACCAATTACATTCGCATATATCAATGCTTCTTTTACAAGACCAGTAGTATTTGTTTCCGCAATTGCAAGGGCATCAATCATGACAGTTGGCAAATTGTTCATAACCGAAGATAAGAATGCTGCGACAAAGCCCATTCCCATTGTTGCAATGAACAATCCTTTATTAGCAAAGGCTTCTATCAAGCTAGATAATGAATTTGTAAACCACGCATTCCCCACACCATAAACCACAAGATACATTCCGATAGAGAAAAATACAATATTCCACGGTGCCCCTTTAATTACGGACTTCGTATTAACTACACTACTTCTTCTTGCCATTAATAAAAAGAAGATTGCGATAATCCCCGCAATAAAGGATACAGGCGTATGTATAAATTCACTTGTAAAATAACCAATTAATAATAGGGCAAGGACATACCATGAAAGGTGGAACATTTTTAAATCTTTAATGGCTTCTTTTGGATTTTTTAATTTAGATAAATCATATCTTTTTGGGATACTGTTTCTAAAATAAATTAATAAAACCGATATCGTTGCGATTAATGAAAAGATGTTTGGAATAATCATTCTCGATGCATATTCCACAAAGCCAATGTCAAAGTAGTCGGCAGAAACAATGTTCACTAAGTTACTAATAATGAATGGTAATGATGTTGTATCGGCAATGAATCCACTTGCCATGATAAATGGAAAAATCATTACTTCTTTAAAATCTAAATTACGAACCATCGCTAAAACAATCGGTGTTAAAATTAATGCTGCTCCATCATTGGCAAAAAGTGCTGAAACCACTGCCCCTAAAACGGAAACATAAATAAACATAATAATGCCATCGCCTTTTGCAGCTCTGGCCATGTGTAGTGCAGCCCAATCAAATAATCCAATTTCATCTAAGATTAATGAAATGATAATGATCGCGATAAACGTTAATGTTGCGTTCCATGTGATGCCAACTACTTCAGAAACATCATGAAAATCAACAACTCCTAAGATTAATGCCAATATTGCACCACCACAAGCAGACCAACCGATATTCAGTCCCCTTGGCTGCCATATGACAAAAATCAAAGTAACAATAAAAATTAATGTTGCTAATATTGCCATTTTATAAATCCTTTCTATCTCCCGTAAGCTCTTATATAAATTCTGTTTTATATTATTCTTCTTTTTTACTAATTTCAATCTAAATTTGTTCGTTTCCAAGGTTCTATTAATCTGTTAGAATATGACGATATTAGAAAAGGAGGATTGTAATGGATCAAAAGCAACCGTTATGGATACAGGAGTATATTGATTCCCCTGAAAAACAACAACAGCTTTATAAAAAGACACTATTCATTGTTATTCTGTCTCAAATTTTCGGAGGGGCGGGACTAGCGGCAGGCATTACGGTCGGCGCACTTATTGCACAGGATATGCTTGGAACCGAAAGTGTAGGGGGTATTCCAGTAGCCCTTCTTACATTAGGGTCGGCAGGAGCAGCTCTTCTTGTCGGTCGTCTATCACAACGATTCGGTCGAAGATTTGGACTTGCAGCAGGTTTTCTAACGGGAGGCTTAGGTGCAAGTGGTGTCATATTGGCTACATTATTCAATAGCATCCTTTTATTATTTTTGTCTTTATTTTTATATGGTTCAGGTACTGCTACCAATTTACAGGCTCGATATGCTGGTACGGACTTAGCCTCTCCAAAGCAGCGCGGAACAGCCATTAGTATGGCAATGGTATTTACGACTTTAGGGGCTGTTGCTGGTCCAAATTTAGTTGATGTGATGGGTAATTTTGCAACATCCATTGGTATCCCAACATTAGCTGGTCCATTTATTTTAGGTGCAGCAGCGTTTATTTTGGCGGGTGTCGTTTTGTTAGTGTTCCTGCGTCCTGACCCATTGATTGTGGCTTCAGCCATAGCTATTGCCCAGGAACAAAAACAATCAAATAAAGTTGAAAATCCTTCAAATAATAAAAAAGGTGTTGCCTTAGGAGCAAGTGTAATGGTACTCACTCAATTTGTCATGGTATCCATTATGACGATGACACCTATTCATATGGAGCATCATGGTCATGGATTACGAGAGGTTGGATTAGTGATTGGATTTCATATTGGGGCGATGTATTTACCTTCCCTTGTAACAGGCCCGTTAATTGATAAAGTTGGACGAAATGTAATGGCGATTGCCGCTGGAGGGACACTTATACTATCTGCATGTGTTGCCGCATTTGCACCGGGAGATTCATTACTATTTTTAATTTTTGCTTTAATTCTTCTAGGAATTGGATGGAATTTTGGTTTAATTAGTGGCACAACCCTTATCATCGATTCGACTCACCCTTCAACACGGGCAAAAACTCAAGGCTCTGTAGACGTGTTGTTAGCGCTATTTGGAGCTAGTGGAGGAGCATTATCTGGAGTCATCGTAGGTTATTTCAATTATGCTACATTATCCATTATTGGTGGTGTTTTAGCTTTAATATTAATTGCTATTCTGATTTGGTCGTTTAAGATAAACAAAAGTGCAAAACTAGTAAAATAGTATTTGCACTTTTTCATTATGGCAATGGCTTTTCTGGTCGATTTGAGCAGTACTTACAATTTGGATCACTGCATGATTTTTCTATCCAACTGTTACATTGTGGACAAAAATACGCATCAAATTTTTCGTGATAGACTAAATGAAGCTTACATTCATTGCACGATTGATTTCGATCGACATGCCCATAGAATTGCATGTCATCAATTATTACTTTATCATCCTTCTCTATTATTTTCATACATACCCTCCTAGATTTCATGCCATTTTATAGATTCACTCTCTCCCCCGTATGTATAGAGGGCATTGCCGTTTTTATCATAGGCAGTCGCTTTGATTTGATCGATTTGCTGAGCATATGGAAATTGAAAATAAATAGGCTGATCTTTCATTATTTTTTTCTTTTCATCACCAAATTCCGTATGAACAACGATTGAATCAATTGCTGGATCTTTTGACAGCAATACGAATATCGTTGCTTTTTCATCATCATAGCGGACGCTCATTCCCCCTATAGTTTGTAGAGGATCTTGAGAGTAGCCAATAAAAGTTGATGCATAGCTATGGTATGTATACTGGTTTTTTCTGACATGTACAGTGCGATATTCCTGTTTTTCGTCATTTTTATAAAGGTAGAAAATGGAATCATCCTTATACTCTCCTATTAGTTCATCATCATTTGTCACAAATCCATTTGCCTTAGCCGCTGCTTCAGGTGTAAATCGGTATCCTTCTATATAAAAATAAAATCCAAAAATCATCATGAAAATTAAAATAACTACACTGAATTTTCTCATTCTTCTAATCACCCCACATGCTATAATCCAATTATATCTAATTTTACAGGTAATGACTTACATTAATAATAGAACTCGAGGAGGAAAAAATGAAATACTATGTGGTAGACGCCTTTGCAGATAAAGTGTTTGAAGGGAATCCTGCTGGAGTTTGTATCTTGGCTGAATGGATTTCCGAAGACGTAATGCAAAAGATTGCAATTGAAAATAATCTTTCTGAAACAGCCTTTGCCGTAAAAGAAAGTAAACATTATAAGTTAAGATGGTTCACACCTGGTGGAGAAATTAACCTTTGTGGACATGCGACATTAGCAACAGCTTTTGTCATTATGAACTATGTTGAACCCCAAATAACAACGATTCATTTTGATACAATGAGTGGAGTTCTAACAGTTGTGAGAAAAGAAGATTTGTATGAGTTAAATTTTCCAGCAGCTCCTTTAAATGAAATCTCTATCACAAAACAAATGATAGATGCTATAGGTGCAACTCCCATTGAGGCTTACTTAAATCGTGATTTATTATTTGTATTCGATTCAGAAGAAACAGTAAAAAACTTAAGTCCTGATTTTGCAAAACTAACTGAATTACCTGAGGGGCTTGGTGTCATTGTCACTGCTAAAGGAACAGAATTTGATTTTGTTTCAAGAGCATTTTTCCCAAAATTAAAGATTACTGAGGATCCTGTATGTGGTTCTGCCCACTGCGGTTTAGTTCCTTACTGGGCTGAAAAACTAAAGAAAAATGAATTGATTGCAAGACAAGTTTCAAGTCGAGGCGGCACACTTTACTGTACATATGAAAATACTCGTGTAAAGATGGCAGGTAAAGCGGCATTATATTTAATCGGAGATATAAATATAGAATAGCTTGGTGATTTTCCAAGCTATTTTTTCGTCTAAGGAATATAAGGGAAAGAATCATTTGATTTTTTACTACTTGCGTTATGATTACGTTTTCTTTGTTGTCTAATTTTTTCATATTTACGTTCAGTTGGATTCATTCGTTGCCACTTAATCCAGTTGTATATCTTTGAAATTACTTTTGTAAGTAACCAATAACCAAAAATAGCAGCAACCACAACAAGTATTATACCTACATTACTATTGAATAGAAAATCCACGACATCACCTCTTATGAAATTTTAATATACTCTATCGAGGTAACTACCGTTTTACACTTTTTAAAATGGTTTTACCAAGAATTGTCCCAATTGTAACATTAAATAAATTGATGACAAATGCGCTGAATATACTAAATATCTATAATTTCATATTACGTAGATGGGATGATGACTTCATACAGTAAATTAAATTTTTCTTCAGCGTTATATCCCTATAATGATTTTAAGATTCGCTCAGCTACTTTCATACATTCTTCATGGATCATCGTTTTATCAAATGCAAACGTAAAAATTTGATTAATTTTATCTGCTAGCTCTTCTACATTTTTCACTTCAGGGAGTAATGCCGTAATTTTTTCGATTTCTGGATGATACTCATCTTCGGGACACTCCATAGCTAGTAGTTTCATTGGATCCCATTCATCCACAATTTTTTTGACAATCTTAAAAGGTTTTTTAGCCATACTTCCTCCTAAATCTTTTGAAGCTCACTTATAAATAATAAAAAGAGATAGCAACCAACTTTAATCCAAAACAAAACCAAACCATAGTAAAAGAAGGTAGCATACAAACATAAACGTTCGATCTAATACACTCATTGTAGTGGCCTCTCAAATTTCGTATTTAAAAAGATTAACGACCGTAATGGTAAAAGGTTCCATATGGCTGAAGTTCCCTACTTTTTTATTGCTGGCGCAATGAGGTCAATCCGATTTGTCCAAATGCCACCAGTATAGTTTTGTGGAATACGTTCTAAGTCTTGTTCTTGATCAAAACCTTCTGACCAATTTCCCTTTCCAGCTACCAAAATGACACGTGTATCCACTTTCTCCATCCGTTTTAGGAACTTACTCGGGTATCCCCACATGAGCGGTGTGTATTTTTCAGGAATATGCAATTGAGTGTTTTTGCATGATGCAGGAACATACCCTGTCCAACCAACTGCCATATATGAAAGAAGACAACTTTTGAGCGTTTCCTTAGACATCACTCTTACATTTGGCATTATTTCTTTCAAGCTTTCAATAGGCAAATCGCCACCGTAAACGGCAAGTTGATTTAATCTACTTTCAGGAAATTGAGAAAGGTATTCAGCTAATTGTTCTCCTTCTTTTGGATCATTACTTTTAATATGAATTAAAAAGGATTGTTCAGGAAAATGGGACAACACTTCATCGATGGAAGGCATTAACCCTACCCCTTTCCCACGAAAAGGATAGCTTTTTCCGTTATCTGCTGTATAACCATAGCCAATATCGAAAGTTTTCAATTCATCCATTGTATAATCCTTCACTTGACCTATACCATCTGTTCTACACTCTAACGACCAATCATGAAAAACAGCAAAATCTCCATCCTTAGTCAACTGAATATCAAATTCAACGACATCTGCCCCTGCTTCAAAAGCCGCTTCCATTGAAGAGGTGGTGTTTTCTAAATAAGGGTGTTCCGGTTCATAAATTCTTTCCGCCGTACACGTTTCCCCTGTAATGCCCTCCATGATGAACGTCTGAGCCAACCCACGATGGGCTAACAAAAATGGTTCGGTGTTTGGAGCTTTTGTGAAGAGAGAATTGTTATTTAAGAAAATAAAAGCTACAAAAATCAGTAAAAATAAAAATACCCTTTTTAAAATTTTCTTCATATACTCCTCCAAATTTTTTTATCTTCATTTATATACACTGACAAATTATACTTTAAACGGACGAGGAAGGTTTTTTTACATTTTCCAGTTTTGTCCTATTCAATAATTACAAGCGAGAACAGCCTCAACTAGTTTGAAACCATTACCAACTTAATTGCATCTCTGATTGGTATGCCATCATTACAAATTAGTTTATAGGCTTTAACTTTCATTCATTTACTCA
Organism: Ureibacillus endophyticus; assembly: GCF_003628435.1. Taxonomy (GTDB): domain Bacteria; phylum Bacillota; class Bacilli; order Bacillales_A; family Planococcaceae; genus Ureibacillus; species Ureibacillus endophyticus. The sequence continues at coordinate 68,498 of NZ_RBZN01000009.1, forward strand.
CATCTCTGTTTTATTCAAATTTTAGTCTTAATAATTTTCATTAGTTTCAACAAAAACTAACAATTAACTAATATTTAACCTTTCAACACTTAATGAGTTACTATTACTTTAGTATAATTAGTACATTAACGTTCAAGAATTATTTCCAATATAAGTTAACATTTACAAAGGTGGTACATCATGAAAAAAACTGTACACGTGGTCGGAGCAATAATTGAAAATGAAAATAATGAAATATTTTGTGCATTAAGAGGACCAGAAATGTCCTTACCAAACTATTGGGAGTTTCCTGGTGGGAAAATTGAGGCTGGTGAGACACCTGAGCAAGCACTCAAACGGGAAATTCAAGAAGAATTCAACTGCTCTATAAATGTTGGAAAAAAAGTTGAAGATACGACTTATGAATATGAGAAAGTTATCGTTCGTTTAGAAACATACATGGCAAAATTAGTTGAGGGATTACCTACAGCACTTGAACATGCAGACACAAAATGGGTTGCGCGTAATGAAATAATGAAACTAAATTTTGCTCCTGCAGATGTTCCGGCAGTTGAAAAAATTGCAACTGAAAAATAATTCGTCGAAATGGTGGAATTTTTATGAATCAACAGCAACTGATCCAAAAAATTGAAAACTCTCTATATAAGGGATTTATTGATCAAAACAAACCAGTTTCTTCGCAATTCAAACCTAAATTACTTACAAACAAACACCATGAATCTGTCTTATCGACATTACTTCAAGAGTTAAAAACTTGTAAGACATTTTACTTTTCTGTTGCTTTTATTACTGAGGGTGGACTAGCTACTTTAAAAACAATGCTCTATGACTTAAAACAAAAAGGAATTAAAGGACGCATTCTGACTTCCACCTTTTTAAACTTTAACCAACCAAAAATGTTCAAAGAATTACTTAAGTTAGATAATGTTGAAGTTCGTTTAACAGGCGAAAAAGGGTTTCATGCAAAGGGTTATATATTTGAACATAAAAACTATTACTCCCTTATTGTTGGAAGTTCCAATCTAACAGACAGTGCTCTGAAAGCTAATTATGAGTGGAACGTATTTCTAACCTCCATGGAAAATGGTGAAATTATAAATCATTTCAAAAATCAATTCGAAAATGCATGGGATGTAGCAATACCTTTAACAGAGGAATGGATTGCTGATTACAAACAAATTCACGAATTACAACCATTTGTAAAATCTGCTTCACTAAACGCATTGGAGTTAGACACAAAGTACTTAACTAATTCACTTTCCGATGCCTTATCAATAAAACCAAATAAAATGCAATCAGTTGCATTAGATCAATTAAAAGAACTTCGTGCAACAGGAGCTAAAAAAGGATTAATTATCTCTGCGACTGGAACAGGTAAGACTTATTTATCTGCTTTTGATGTTCGAAACTTCGCACCTCAAAAGATGCTATTTATCGTTCATCGTGAACAAATTTTGAAAAAGGCAATGCAGGATTATAGAAAAATCCTTGGAGGTTATGATGACGATTTTGGTATACTCTCAGGTAATTCTAAGAACGTTAATGCAAAATATTTATTTGCAACAATTCAAACTGTATCTAAAGATAACTATCTTCAACAATTTGCAAAAGACCAGTTTGATTACATTTTAATAGATGAAGTTCATAAAGCAGGTGCAGATTCTTACCTAAAAGTAATCAATTACTTTACTCCAAAGTTCCTACTTGGTATGACTGCCACACCAGAGCGTACAGATAATTTTAATATTTATGAGTTATTTGATTACAACATTGCTTATGAGATACGTCTTCAAGCAGCACTTGAAGAAGATATGCTGTGTCCTTTTCATTACTTTGGCGTTTTAGATTATGAGAAAGACGGTGAATTAATTAACGAAGCAGCAGAATTGCGAAAGCTTGTTTCTGAAGAACGAGTTCGTCACATAATTGAAAAAATAAACTATTACGGTTATTCGGGTGATCGAGTTAAGGGCCTAATGTTCTGTAGTCAAAAAGATGAAACATATGAACTCTCAGCTGCATTAAATCTTGCTGGACTTAAAACAATTGCTTTAACTGGTGATAGTTCTCAGGAAGAACGTGAAGTAGCAATAAGAAAATTAGAGACTGGAGAACTCCAATATATTTTAACTGTAGATATATTTAATGAAGGTATTGATATCCCCTTCTTAAACCAAATTGTTATGCTTCGTCAAACGCAATCAAGCATTATTTTCATTCAACAACTTGGTCGAGGATTACGTATACATGATTCAAAGGAATTTGTCACAATAATTGATTTCATAGGAAACTATAAAAATAATTATTTAATTCCAATTGCATTATCTGGTGACCAATCCATGAATAAGGATAATGTGCGACGTAAAACAGTAAATACTGATTATATCAGTGGTGTTTCTACTATTAACTTTGAAGAGATTGCTAAGAAACGGATTTTTGATGCAATCAATAATACAAATCTTTCTACAATGAAAATTTTAAAAGATGCATATACAGAAGTGAAAAATCGTTTAGGAAAAATCCCTTCATTAAATAATTTTATTGAGCAAAACTCGTTAGATCCAGAAGTAATTATCGGCTATTCAGATAACTACTATAATTTTTTATTAAAAATGAAAGAAGATATCCCAACACTAAATGATTATGAACAATCAGTTTTAACTATGGTTTCTAAGGAATTTTTAAATGGAAAAAGAATTCATGAAATCATTTTAATAGAATCATTATTAGAAGATGAATATCTTCCAAAAGCGGACTATATCCAGAAATTACGAGACTTTGGGACCTACGTAGATGAAGAGACCATTAAGTCAGTTGAAACTATATTCTCATTACAATTTTTTGTTCAAAACGATATTAAAAAGTATGGATTTAAACCTATTATTGAAATAGATAATAGAAACTATAAATTTAATGAAGAAGTCCAAGAAAGTATTCGGGATTCTAATTTTAGAAGATATATCGAGGACATTATCAAATGTGCATATATTAAAAATGAAAAATATGATAAAGCAAAGGCTTTGACGTTGTATGAAAAGTATTCTCGTCGTGATGCATGTAGATTATTAAATTGGCCACATGATGATTCATCTACTATCTATGGTTATCGCGCAAAATATAACACTTGCCCTATTTTCGTGACCTATCATAAAAAAGATGAAATCGAAACCAGTCAAGCATATGGAGATGAATTCATATCACCAGAACTTTTTAGATGGTTCACTCGTAACCGTTTAACATTAGATTCAAACGAAGTAAAAACAATTTTATCCTATAAAGAATCTGGTATGAAAATTTACTTATTCACGAAAAAAGATGACGGTGAAGGAAGTGACTTCTACTATTTAGGAGAAGTTGATATTGCAGAAGACAGTGCAAGAAATGAACTGATGCCTGATGGAAAAGGAAAAGAGCTTCCAGTTGTTACAATGAATTTAGTGTTGGAACAACCAGTTCAGTATGATATTTATCATTATTTGGTGGAAGAATAATATTATAAGAATGCACTGCTAAAATATAAGAACTCCAAATCCTTTCTTGGGTTTGGAGTTCACTCATTTTTACCATACCTGAATAAATAAATCATATAATTCTAAAACACGCTTATCGATAGCTTTTTGATCCCATTTATCTAACTCAGCAATTTTATTGTTATTCTGAATAGTAAATAGTTCAAAAATTATTACTTTTTGTACTAAAAACAATAAACTTATAAAATTTCCTTTACTAGCCCAAACACCTTCTAAAAACCGAATGATCTCATATTAGTTCAAAATCTTTATCAACTCAATTTCATCTCTAATTGGTATACCATCATTACCTATTAAGGGGATCTCAGGTTTTATCTTTCTGGCTTTCTCTACAGCATTTTTTAATAATTTGGACAGTATATACCCGCGCTTCTGATAGAACTTTAGGGCTAATAAGTTATCATTTGTTGTTACTAGTTTCACAAGTTTACACTTTTCATTTATCGCAACAATTTCTACTTCTTTCACTAATGATGTGCCAATTCCTTTTCCTTCTTCTATACTATCTAAAGAAATTATTTCACATTCATAATCTTTGATGACGTATGTAATTAAACCAATGATTTGATCTTCTCCGTTTACAACTGTAAAACCATCTAATGTACTACAATCATAAACACCACTGGAGATGACCATTTTGGAACTTCCCCAATGCAATTTAAAAAATTCGATTACTTTTTCTTTCGGTATATCCTTAATTGCGTAGAGTTTCATACATAACCACCTCTCTAAATAAAATTGGATACGTAATTTCGCACCCTATTATCATACTATACCCATACTAGAAATTGTTTCCAACGATACACATTTAATGCAATCCTATGAAAATGTATTAGACGAGGCACTTCAGGAATAGGTTTTAATTCAAGAAAAAAGTTCTACTAAAAAAAGTAGAACTTTGATAATTCATCTGTTCATTAATACATCGCTTCATATTTTTTACGCAACCGTTCCTCTTTTCACGATAAATCTTAAAGCAAAGGAATAGAGCACGACCACCAGCGTACAACCAAATAACGCTGCCGCTATCATCCCAAGTCCAATGCCGTACCATGGGTCAACGGTAGCTGCAACAATAAAGCTGCTAATCAATACTAGGATGGATAAAATAACGCTAAAAATGGCTGGGTAATATCTGTTTTTATAATGATAGCTTGCTAAATATGTGCTAATTAAGCATAACAAAATGACATACAAAATCGCGACAGTCACTCCATTGGCAAACGTATCTATTATTTTTGATAAGACATGGCTCGACTTTTCAAGATTTATCGTGATATCGACTGTTTGGATTTTTTCCGTTCCTAAATCCATTACGTGAAGCGTATGCTTTTTAGGATCAAGTGGCCAATTTTTATTTTCTAAAAAGGCGATTTTATTTTCGTTCTTGAAGAATTTCGGTGATACTACTGATGATTCAAGATTAGTCAGCCTTTTACTTTTTCCACTTTCAATATCAAGTAAAAATAGCTCGTATTTAAAGAGCGAACTGTCAAATGACTCTTCTGAAATCGTCGTATAAGCTAATTTGCTTTCATCTGGTGAATAGCTGATATAATAGCTTTCTTCAGGTAACTTATTAGAGCCTGGTGCATCTTTTTCAGTACTTTCTTCAAGGGAAAAAGCAGTTACAACTTCTCTATTCATTTCGAACAAAGTGTAATAGATTGTTTTTCCATCTTGAGATATAGCCAAATTTTCCATCATAAAATGGTCTTGGTTTGTCAGTTGTTGTATTTCTTTTGTTGCAAGATTCAAAACAAATAAATCAAAGCCTTCAGTAGTTTCCCCTTCAACCTTCAAATAATCTTCTGCCGGAGTTGCAATAAAATAAATTTCTTCCCCAGTGTTTGAAAAGACGGCTTCAGATACATGGGTTTTGTCATCTGTTAATTTCTCTTCCTCATCGCCATTTTTATTCGCAATATATAGTGTGTTAATCTTTTCTGCATTTTGCGCTAAATAAAGAATTTTCGTTCCATTCTTTGAAAATCTCGGACTATGAAAATTGGCAGATTCCGATTTTGTTAATTTTTCTACTTGCTTTCCATCGATGGTCGAACGATAAATATCTTCTTTTCCATCTAAATAATAAGAAAACAGATATTGATCATCATTGGGTGATAAATCGAAGGATTCGCCCATCCCTGTGAAATATCGGTATGGATTATCATCCCGCAACAGGCTAAACGCAATTGACCCTGCAAGTAAAAGGAATGTAATAAAGATTAAACTAATAAATGATTTTTTGTTTTTCATACGCACACTTCCCTCTTTAGGCACTGTTAATCTAACAACTGTGCCGTATTCACACTATCAGCTTGCAATGAAGACTGATTTTTCTGATTTTCAGTGCCATTATTGTATTCATCGATTATAGACTGTTTTTATTCCATTTCTCTGAGATTTTTGCATTCATCCGGGGTATGAAGACGTTTTTTTCTAAATTTTCTTGGCATTTTTGTATTCATTTGTCTTATGAATGCGTTTTTTACTCGATTTCTCTGAGATTTTTGCATTCATCCGGGGTATGAAGACGTTTTTTTCTAAATTTTCTTGGCATTTTCGTATTCATTGGCCTTATGAATACGTTTTTTATTCAATTTCCCCGAGATTTTTGCATTCATCCGGGGTATGAAGACGTTTTTTTCTAAATTTTCTTCGCATTTTCGTATTCATTGGCCTTATGAATACGTTTTTTATTCAATTTCCCCAAGATTTTTGCATTCATCTGATGTATAAAGACGATTTTTTCTAAGTTTTCTGGCATTTTTGTATTCATTTGTCTTATGAATGCGTTTTTTACTCGATTTCTCCGAGATTTTTGCATTCATCTGGGGAATGAAGACCATTTTTATAAGTTTTCTTGGCATCTTTGTATTCATTGGCCTTATGAATACGGTTTTTATTCGAATTCTCTGAGATTTTTGCATTCATCCGGGGTATGAAGACTAATTTGCATGTGATTTTAGTACTCATTGATTGGATGAAGACAGTTTTTCATTTACTGGAATTCATCGAAATCTTGTATACAGTTCAAATGCTCAACTGCATTATTAGACGGTATATATTGTAAAAAGTTCCAAATTGGAATAAGTTTCGGATAATCTGCTCATCTACGGTACGAAATTAATACTAATATCATAACTTTTTAAATAGTACACTTATCTCTCCAAAGCAATACTCATCAACCCAATCAATATATTTTTCATATAACGGCCGAATTGTTTCAATATCCTTTGCGATGACTTCACATCCTCTGTCATCATAAATGTAAAAAATGATATCCTTCGTTGTGTTGATGAAAAAGATATCTGGCTCGTATAAACCAAATGGGTTGTGTAATCTTGGTTGTAATTCGTGAAAATCTTGGTTACAAATTGCCTTAATTAAAAGTTCATAGCGAAGATCTTGTTTTTGACAGTACAAAGAGAATTGGGATGTACATTTTTCCATAGCGTCTTCTTCATCATCAAACATATATGGAAGCCTTGTTTGTTTTAGTCGATAACGCAGATTTTTATTTTTAACGTAATGATGATAAACTTTCATTTTCTTTCTACTTGTCTTGTAATCGTTCTTATACTGATAAATATTCGTAACCAAATAAAGTTGATCACCATCTGAGAACAGTTCATTAAACAATGTTGTTGCTTGGTAATAAACTGTGTTGAAATAATGTGGGTTGAGTTCATCTGAGTTACTTTTTATTTGATAAAGACCTTTTGCTAATTCAAAATGAATACTATTCTTCCATTGATAATAAAGACTTGGCCTTAACACAAGCCCAGGGAATTTCTTATCTAGATACTCACTTAATTGCATATATACTCTCCAATCTACAAGTGTCGGATAATATGAAAACAGACGCTCCTTCATTAAATTATCCCACTAAAAAAGTGCCCATTCTAGAAAGAATTGAGCACCTATAGCTTATTTCTCCAATTGACATTCGTTCGGGCAAATCTACAACTTATGTATACACAGGATGAATCTCCATCTGCCCATTTTCATAGGAAGTCTTCGTGATGTAGCTTCCTTTTGGAAATATAAATGTCCATGGCATACTTACTTTTGCCGGGATTTCAAGTGCTGGTAGAGTGAAAAGATTCTCCGCAATGAGTTCCCCTTCAATCGTATAACTCACTTTCGTATCCTTAAATGTAAGAATAGTATTCGAAAAGTTATGAACTAATGCTGTTACTAGTAATGCTTCTTGATGATTGATAGCCACTCGTACAGTCGTACAAGTAATCTCCAAACTATTAAAATGTTTTGATTGATTAAATATTTCTTGAATATTCATTCTGTCTTGAGTAGACAAAGCTTTTTCCCAAGATGCTTCAAACTGTAATTGCTGCATGTCAAATCCCCTTTTATTTCAGCCGTTTTTCCTCTTTAATTTCCTTTGCTAAATGTAAAATTAATAATACCATGCCTGCAAAAGAAACAAGTAAACTGATGATAAAACCAATTAGCCATGAGTTAAATGTTATTTGTATGTCAGTAAACATAAATATAGCAATTAATACGATTCCTATAAACATGAATAAAAATCCTAGTTTTTTCACGATTCTGCTCCTCATCTGTTTTGTCATAGAATAATATTCCCAGATAATTTTATTCCCAACCAGTAAAAAATCTAATTTTCAAACTCGCTAATAGTAGATTTCTACCTTATATAAATAGTAAAATTATGCTATTATTGTATAGTTATTGTAACGAGGGGGGATGCATCATGAACAAACAAGCAAGAAGAAAATCTAGTATGACAGTAAGAAAAAAGTTGTGGCTATCTTTTATAATCATTCTTATTGTCCCGAGTATTTTGGTAGGGGGATTTGCATTTTCATTTGCAAAATCTGTTGTAAAAGACGATATGATGAAATCTGCTTCACAATCTGTTGATTATCTAAATGAAAATATTAAAGAGTTTTTCGAACCAAAAATTAAAGATATTGAATATCTTGCTGAGACGATTAATGCTTCGGAAGTGAAAGTAAAAGCGAAATCGAATCTTGGTTATAGTACAACTGTCGAAAATCAATTAAAAACATATAAAGCCATTCATTCAGAATTAGAACTTACTTCGATTGGAACCGAACAAGGCGTTTATATGAATGCTCCATCAACGGTTGTCAATCCTCTTAATTTTGACCCAAGAAAACAAGACTGGTATCAACAAGCAATGGCCAATAAAAGTGAAGCGATTATTACATCACCTTATATATCGAGCGCTACTGGACAATTAGTTGTGACGATTGCGAAATCAACAAAAGATGGACAAGGGGTAATAGCAATCAATGTTAATCTGGAAGAAATCGCAAAATTAACAGAATCCATTACGATAGGAAATAATGGTTATGCTTATATTTTAGACGCAGATCGTAAATATGTTTACCATCCGCAACAAGAAATCGGGTCTCATGCGCCGGAAAATGAAGAATCTGAAAACCTGTATAAAAGTGAAAATGGAACATTCCATTATGTACATGAAGGCAAAGACGAAAAGGAAATGTTTTTTACAACGAACGAAATTACTGGCTGGAAATTAGCTGGAACAATGTATTCGAAAGAAATTGATGAAAATGCGTTACCTATTTTAATCAATACGATTATTGTCATTGTTGCGAGTGTAATTATTGGTGGCATTGTCATTATTTTAATTATTCGTTCAATCACTAATCCAATTCATTCGTTGAATCGTGCAGCTGAAAAAATTGCAGAAGGTGATTTTACTGAAAAAATTACTCTTCGTTCAAACGATGAAATTGGGAAGCTCGGCAATAGTTTTAATAGTATGGTGAACACCTTAAATGGTATTATCGTAAACTTAAAACAAACGATTGATCATTTGGCTTCTTCATCAGAACAACTTACCGCTAGTTCTACTCAGACATCATCTGCAACGGAACAAGTAGCTTCAGCTATTCAGGAAATCGCTAGTGGTGTAGAAAAATCAACTGAAAAACTTGAAGAAAATGAAAAATCCTTAGTTAATACATTGGAATCGATTTTAAGAATTTCAGAGCAATCTGAAGAAGTTGCAGAACTTGCGAGAAAATCCTCAAAAGAAGCGGAAGATGGAAAACAATCCGTTGAAGCGAATCTTGAGCAAATGAAATTTATCAATGAATCTGTAAGCAAGTCAAATGAAGTCATTCAATCTTTATCTCATCGTTCTAAAGAAATTGGAGAGATTTTGCAAGTGATCAATGATATTGCAGACCAAACGAACTTACTTGCACTAAACGCGGCAATTGAAGCGGCAAGAGCTGGTGAGCACGGAAAAGGATTTGCAGTAGTAGCCGATGAAGTGAGAAAACTTGCAGAACAATCACAAACTTCTACTAAGTTAATAGGTGAAATTATTACGAGCATCCAAAAGGACACAGAAATGTCGGTGAAAATGATGGGTGAAGTACTCCGCAATGCAAATCAAGGTGTAACTGTTACTGAAGCATCTGCTGAGAAATTTATGCATATCATCGAAAACTCTCGCAATATTACGCCACAGATTGAAGAAATTACGGTTACGATGGAAAACATCCAGGAAAGTGTGAAGGATGTTGTGGCAAACGCTAAACTTCTTACAGAATTAGGACAGGAAAATGCAGCAAGTTCCGAGGAAGTAGCTGCATCCACAGAAGAGCAATTAGCATCCATGGAAGAAATCAACTCTTCTGCTAACTCCCTTGCTAATCTGGCGGAAGAATTAAGAGATGTTGTGAACAAGTTTAAAATTTAACGTACCCGGTACACAAACAATTCTGAAAATTTAATGCAATTTAAAGCTAAGTATTTGGGATTGCACTCCCCTCAAGTACTTAGCTTTTTCATTTCTATGTTTCAGTGACTTTTACCCAATCGGATTTGTTTTAAAAGCATATTGTTAAAAAAACCGTTTTGAGGTGATTATTTGAGTAAGTTCAATGCTGAAAAACTTTCTGTTGAATACAGAGATGGCGTAACAGCAAGAAATCCAATACTTCAAAGAAAATATACCCTCACTCACTCTGATTCCACGGGTGAACTATTTTTAACAATTGGCACTCAATATGCTTGGGATAAAGTCAATCAGACGACGAGAGATGAAGTATTAGGTAATTGGAATAGTAATGGGTATTACGATGTTTATGTTTATCTCGATCAAGGAGAGCATGATTTCGCCACAGCAACGAGACGAAATGAGATTTTCAAACGGGAATTACCGCTAGCATTGACGGCAATCCGTTATGGTGATCGATACTTATTCAACCAATTTCCAAATCTCGATTCTGCTTTTATCATCGTTCACTTTATATCTTCTTATCCTCAACTAGCTCGACAAGAGAACTGGGGTACATTTCATAATTTTAAGGATTGAAATATGCTTTAGTAGTATGTTTTAATCCTTTTTAATTTGTATTATAAGTGTCGGATAATCTGCTATACTTGCCACAAAAAAGCGATTGCTGTTCGCAACCGCCCCGTTTATAATATTTCCACTGTTTCATTAAATGACATGCCAAAGTATTTGTATTTGATATGAACCGTATGGATAGCATTAGGATGAATTACGCTGATACCATATATTTCATCATTTTCAGAAGCCATTCCCTCATCTAATTTTTCAAAATTAGCAGATGGTGAAGTGCCAGATTTGATTGAAACCTGTTTCATATCCGTAAAAACATATTCTTTCGCTTCTACATTTCTGAAGTCGTCCGTCACGATAAATCCTTGTAATGCATTACTCTTTTGGATTTTAACATCTGAAGCTTTTTCATGCTGATTAACAACAACCTCTACTATTTTCAAATTACGAAAACCATTATTCCCGATACCGACGACAACGGATTTGTTATCTTCACTATAGCCAAGAGTACCGATTTCTATGGGTGGGTTAAATTTTATGAAGGCTAGACCCCCACCAAATATAAATAATAGGAGAATAGCGAAATAAACTTTTTTCATTTTACTAGTCTACTTTCTTTGATAATTTTTGAAACCAATCTAATGCATCGAACGTATGAAAAAATGAGGTGATACTATGATGTTTTCGTCAATAAAGGATATTTGGATGGGGATTGTTATTTGGATTTTGATTGGTGCATTTAGTTGGCTTTTCTATCAAACTGCTTTCATTCAAAAAAATGCGTTCGGTTCAATGCTTCTGCTTGCACTTGTCACTTTATTAGCAGCAGTCTGGTTTAGTACTCACTATATAATTGAAGATGATGTCCTTCACATTACATATGGACCTCTGAAAAAGGCGATACATATAAACGAAATACGCTCTATTCGGTATACAACAAATCCATTTGTTGCCCCTTCCCTTTCCGCGCAACGCATCGAAGTTAATTACGGGAAATTTCAAACCGTTCAAATTTCGCCTAAGGATAAAGTTGTATTTGTAAATGAATTAAGAGAAAAGAACCCCAACATTCAACTAGATATCTAGCACCCAACCTCATTATTGAGGTTCTTTTTTTCTCCAGAGAATCTAAATTTCATCCAATGATACTACTTCACCACTTGCTGCATTTACACTGTAACGGCAATCTAGCTTTCCGCATAAGACATATTGTTGTTGTTTTTCATCATAAACAAAGGTTGGTATTAGCTCGAAATACTCTTCCAACATTTCATATGCGTCTTCTTTTGTAATCGTACCTTTGTCTGATGGTTGGAATTCATTAAAGGTTTCCAACATAACATCATTATCCATGTAATTGTCTACTTTAAAATGCTCTGGATCAATCCAAACTTTCATTTTCCTTTGAAACACATAATTATCTTGTGAATTGGCTTTTAATGTTGCGTGAATATATCCTTTTTCACGACTTAGCGATTTTAGCACCCATTTTCCTGAATCGTTTGGATATTCTTGACGTAAAAAATCCCTCACAGCTGAGATGCACTTTTCTTGTTCAAGCTCTGTAATTGGGAATATATCAGGAGAAGGTTCACTTGCAAAGGCTTGTTCTGCTGATATCTCCCCCATCCAATTAATGTATTTTCGTTCAAAGGACTTATTCAAGGGCTCTTCCCAATAGATTATATGGTCCACTTTCTCGTCCTTAAAAATCTCAAATGGAATTGTTCTTGTACCATCATTTGTTATATAAATCTCTTCTACTGCATAAATCGAGTATAATTTTTTCTCTTCATAAGATGGAAAATTAATTAGTTTGATTTGTTCTTTTTTCAAATGGTCTATTTTATCGAGATTCAGTGAAAACTCTTCTGCTACTTCTATTGAAGGAAACTCACCAAATACAGAAAATAAAGTTAGCTTGCCTTCTTCGTTAAACTTGATATTAATCCATCCTGAAGGGGATACGGAGATACTATTAATGCATGCCTTAAAATAAACTTCCCCTTTTTCTTCTTTATGTATTTGAAAATGTTTCCCATAAGTTAAACCCGTTTCATTTTCCACCCATTCAATGATTTCTTCCATCTCACCATTAAATACAAACCCATTTTCTGTATAAGACTTGCCCATAACAAAAATTACACTAGTAAACTTTCGATTTTCAATATTAATCTCGATACAAGCTGTGCCGTCTGGATTTGAATCGTCATCATCTTTTTCAGCATGATTTGGAAAAAACTCCATTCCAAGTGTATAAACTGTCTCATTGAAGGAATTAACCGTGCGATTGAAGTAATAGTTTTGTAGGTAGTATTGATTTAATCCAAATTTATTTATTGTATACTCCACTAATTCTTGTACTCTAGTATCCAATGATTCAACCTCACTTTATTTTTACTCATCCTCTTATTCCTTTTTCCATTTGTATGGCACTTTTGACTAGTTGTAGAGAAGCATAATGAGGAACGTGACAAACCCTACCCCGATATTATCCATCCACCTGATTTCATTATTCATAACAAATTGATATAAAGTTAATACCCCAAAATTTATTAGTGGGAATTGAATACTTTCCTTTAACAACTTCATCCCCCTTTTACAAAACGAGTATTAAAATAGTAATTAATAACATCATGGCAAATACTATTCCCAATATGATTGCAAGGAGATTCACCTTCCAAGTATAGCCCTTAAACTCTACTTCTGAGGCAGCTCCATCCACCTTTCGATTGTGGAGAATTAAACTAATATTTGAGAGTAGTAAAAGAAAACAGAACATGGTAACCATAAACAACATATCGACCTGAAAGATGTTGTCTTCATAACCCCAATTTAAATAAGATTGCCAAAAAAGAATACCGCTTAACACGATGTTATAACCATAGCTTACTTTTCGGTGTTTGTACCATTCCTTTCCCATTTTTTGTTTTTCATAGATTGCTACTTTTTCAACGATAGGAATAATTGATTTTGTACTGTCACCCTTCATTAACCCAAAAATTCCTTGTGTGAGCACAAAAATTCCTAAAAATAAAAAGAAATGTGCAATTGATATTGTATACATGTTCGTAATGATAAAGAAAAGAAATAGACCAATTATTAACAATCCATTTAATATTGCAAATTGGTTTCTTCGCATCCTTCTTAATTCAGCTGTTTCCATTTTCTCCCCTCCTAATATTATTTCGTATTGTCAAAACTTATATATATAAATCGCTAATAATCGTTGGTTTTATAGTCTTTTACGCAAAAAAACTTGCCACCCCCTGGATTTTGGTGTTAGTTGAGGTTACCACACACAAAAC